>CAIOKE010000001.1 GCA_903858815.1 uncultured Planctomycetaceae bacterium
CGTTTACGGAGGTATGACTCCCGATATTGAGCCATTGCCATCACTTCCTCGAAGATCGACGTAACAGATGTAACAATGGCAGAAGAGGGTCGATGAGCGGCAGCCCGGGCCGCTGGGATACAAGCCGGATACTCGGTTACCTGCACAGGCGCGTCGGACCTGCGAAGTCGAAACACCGGATCTTTATCAGCCCCTGGGCGTCAATCCAATGCGGGGGCATAACGGAGAAGCAGAATGAAGAATGCCATCGGGAGCCTTTTGATTTGTCTGTTCGTAGCGCCCTGGACTCTGCACGCACAGGAGAGGTCGTTGCGCATTCTGAAGCTGGAACCAACGCCCCTCTTTCCGCGTGCTGAACCATTGCGACAGATTGCCAGGCTGCAACTTCTCAACACCACGTCGTACAAACTGCGCGGCGTGGTGACGGTGCAACTTGAAAAGGAAGCCCCGGTTGTTTCCACACTTGAAATTCCTTCCGGCGTCTCAACGCAGCGCATTGCCATTCCTGACATCAAAGTTGCACAACGGCTGAAGCTGATCATTCGCAATGAGGCTGACGGCTCCGTCATTGAATATCAACAGACCTGGCAGCCACAGCGCCACTGGAAGATCACCATCGTCAAATCTTCGCACGAAGATATCGGCTACGAGGACTACATCTTCAAAAAACAGCACAGTATTGCCAACCATATCGAGATGGGGCGGGCACTGAGCACAAAACGCGAGAACGTCGCTGATTCAGAACGAGATCTGAGTAATCAGTTTCATTACACGATGGAGTCGCTGCTCTTTCAGCGTAATTACATCGAAGAGCGTTCGGAAGCCGCCTGGCGCGAGATCATCGAGAAAGAGGTGAAGCCAGGATATATGCATCTGATGGGTGCGCCGAGCGGCGTCCATTCGCACTGGATGGATTATGAAGAACTTGCTCGCATGACCTACCCGGGACGACGTGAAGTGAAGGACCGTTTCGGGCTTGATCTGAAGACTTTCATGATCGTCGACAATCCGAGCCTCTCCTGGGCTGGTTGTCAGGCCGTGGCGGCGGCAGGTTTCAAATATGTCGCACGCTGGGGACAAGGATGGAGGACGGGCGGTAACAATAACTATGGGACGACAAAGCTTCCCGCACTCTTCTGGTGGCAGGCGCCTGATGGCGAGCATCGCGTGCTCTTTGGCTGGCGTACACATTACGCCCTTGGCTTTTGGTACGGACAGCAGGCTGGCGGTTACAGCACCTCGCTCGTCAACACCCTCGGGGCCGAAAACGTTACGAACAGCCTCGAGGCAGTTGAATCAGGGAAGTTGCTCGGGCCATACCCTTATGACGCGCTGATCGTGCCTGATTACAACGACCATGATACACCGCGTTTTGATTCGCGGACCCTGCCGGAATGGAACAATCAGTTTCTCTATCCCGAGATCCGTATTGGCAGCCCGACAACCTTCTTCGAATACATTGAGCAGAAGTATGGAAGTGAACTGCCGACACTCAAAGGAGATTTGAACAATTTTTCGGCGGACTATTCGACGATCGACCCAACCTCGCAGGGGCAGAAG
>CAIOKE010000002.1 GCA_903858815.1 uncultured Planctomycetaceae bacterium
CCACGAACCACGAACCACGGACCACGGACCACGAACCACTACTCACCCCAACATCACACCCATTCGTGTCCTTCGAGTCATTCGTGGTTCCAAATCCCACCGGCCCCCCCTCGAATTTTTCCGCGGCATTCCGCGGCCTTCCGCGGCAAAAAAATATCACCCAACCAACAACCGATGACTGATGCCGACCGCCCGCCCATGCCAGCCTCGGACCACGAGGCAACAACTCGGTGACTCAAATTCACCCACCTTCGGCTCGGCAGCAACCTCGCCCTCCCAAAAGGGAACTTCACGGGCTCTGACCACGAACCACCGACCACGGACCACGGACAACTCACCCCGAAACTCACTCCGGAATCTGTTCGCCCATCCCCAGCTTCTCCGCTGCTGCTTCATAATTCTGCATCGCCTGCGGCAGGAGCTCACGCAGGGCAGCCGCTCGATGTGCGTCGCTGGGATGCGTCGACAGAAACTCCATCGGTGCCTCACCCTGTTTTGAAGACGCAAATCGCTCCCAGAATCCCGGAGCAACCGATGGGTCATAACCAGCCTTCGCCATCAACAACAAGCCAATATGATCGGCCTCCAGCTCGTGCTTACGACTGTACGGCAGAATCACTCCATACTGCGAAGCCGCTCCATAAGCCGTCAGCACGATCTGCTTCTTCTGCTCTTCCTGCTTCTGCAACACCATCCCCACTGCCGTCTTGCCCAGGTTTTGTGCCGTCTGATAGGTCATCCGCTCACCGCCATGTCGAGCAATTGCGTGCGCGACTTCATGCGACATCACCACCGCCAGACCTGCTTCGTCCTGACACACCGGCAGAATTCCCGTATACACCGCCACCTTGCCACCCGGAAGACAAAACGCATTCTGCGTCTTCGATTCAATGACGTTGAATTCCCACTGGAAGTCCGGACGGTCAGCCACCGCAGCAATCCGCTGACCAACACGCTTCACCAGCTCCTGATACTTCTCGTTCTTCGAGACCGGCTCCGCCTTCAACACATCCTGATAGGCCGTCACACCCATCTCATTCTCACTGGCCTCTGAAACCACCAGCAGGCGACGACGGTCCGTCATTGGAACCGTATTACAACCGGACACCAGAAACATCAGAGCCGACAGCAGACTGGTCAGACCCAGCATGGCCATCACCATCGACCTGAAAACAAATACTCGCGATGCAGACGACATCCTCTGGCCCCGTCTTCAAAAACAAACCCGCAGCAAATACCACCGGCAGGACCCGAAACTGTACGCACCGATCACTGCAGACCTCAAGCCGGCTTTCCATCAGCACAGATCATCATTCCCACAGCCCGCCAGATGATTCAGCAGACTGCTGCCGCTTCTGCCGCAGCCACGCACGAAGCCTCCCTCCCCCGGCAGGTTTCGCCGATTTCCTCCACCACACCGCCAACATCACACACTCCGTCAGCCCGCCCGCCGACGCCCACGCACACTCCGCTTCAGCCGATACTCAATCGAATTTCCACGTTTTCCACAGACCTCCACATGCCCCATCCTGCGAAAACACCACGCCGCCTTCTGCGCCAACCAGCGTGGCATACCACACGCTGCTGCCAGCTCTGCTGTCGTAAATGCACCCGACAAATCCACCTCCAGCGCCCGCCAGAGATCCGCAGCGGTCTTCAACCGAATCCTGCGCACCACCGAAACCAGCACGCGATCATGCACACTGTACTTCCGCCGCCAACTCGTACGCTCCGTCGGTGGCAATCGCAGCTCCTGCTGCTCTGTCAATACCACATCCAGCTGCAGACGCGGATGCGGGAAAACGGAAAAATGAACCAGCTCCTGAAACACATGAGCCACAGTCTGCCGCAACGGGCTGTAGCGAGACCTGACGGGCGACAGATCAACCGGGTTCAATGTCACCAGCTGCCGCCGCGACACCAGCGGCTTCACCACAATCACATCGTGCTCATCCACCAGCACACGAATCTTGTCGCGAATGGCAGACAACGAAGCACACTGCACCTCAATCAATCGCCCGCGTGCGTCAATCGCATCGATGCGATAACCCGCCAGCGTCTGCTCATGACGCCCCTCGTCCGCGACATACTGCTGCTTCAGCTGCTGATGAAGCGACGTGGCCACAATCCCTGAACCTCCCTGCAGGAACAACCCCGAAACATCCTTCGCGCATCCTCGCACAACACGCCCATCCTGACAACACCCATTCGCCCCTCCCAACACCCCACCACCCCTTCGGGAGGGCGAGGCTCCCGCCGAGCCGAACACACACCCGTAGCCCGGGCATTCCTGCCCGGCCACCCTTTACCCACAAAGCCACAACGCCCCCCACGCTTACCCGACCCTCACCCATTCCATGCACTGATCACCACCTCTGCATCCCCACCGCGCTGCTGCTCGGTGATCCAAAGCAACATCCCCCCCTCGAAACGGCGAAG
>CAIOKE010000003.1 GCA_903858815.1 uncultured Planctomycetaceae bacterium
CGTACCACACTGCCCGTGCGGACGAAATCGCCACTGCGGACGCTTCAGAAAAATCCGTTCGTAACCCGGACGGTCCTTGATCTCGGGATGATCGGCCCGAATTTCCTTTCCGTGATCGCGAGTCAAAGCGGGCTTTGGATCGAATGTGTCAACATGCGAAACACCACCCGTCATGAACAGAAAAATCACCTGTTTGGCTTGCACCGGAAACGGTGCTTCCCGCGCAGTCAGGGGATCCCCGGAATCGGCCAGCAACTGCTTCATAATTCCCGAGAACAGCAGGGACCCGGCAGCCGCAGAACGCAGACTCGCTCGTCGATTCAGATGTGTCACGGCAGTCTCTCCTGAAAACTTCAGTCCACGTACACAAATTCACTGGATGACATCATCACTCGCACCCACGCTGCCCGACGCTCTGCGACCGAACCAGGATAGCCTGCCAGAAAGTCGGCCGCTATCTGCCGTTCGTCAGCATCCGGTCGTCGCTGCAGCAGCAATTCGTAAAACTGCACAACGGCCGCCGCATCGTCTGTCGGCAGGTCAGAACGTTCCGCGATTCGCTGTGCCTGCTGATGAAAGAACGGATCGTTGAGGAAGTACAGGGCCTGAGTGGGGACTGTGGTGGTCTGACGCTGGGCCGTGCTGGAGTTCGGATCGGCGCCGTCGAACAGAGCCAGATAAGGATGTCGACGCTGCCGTTGTACCATCAGAAACGCACTGCGATGCACGCTATCATACACTGCATTGAACGGCGCATGCTGCGAAAATGTCCATGTGGACTCGGGCGGAAATGGATGTCCCTCAGGAAATTCCGTATTCAGGCCTGCGGCTGCCTGCAAGACAGCATCACGCAATTCCTCTGCTGTCAGTCGACGGCGTGAGAATCGGGTCAAGTGGTGATTTTCCGGGTCGCCTCGTTCGACCACATCCTGGGCTGCAGAGCTCAATCGCCATGCAGATGTCTTCAGAATCAGTCTGTGCAGATCCTTCAGACGGTACCCACCCGCTGCGAAGTCAGCCGCCAGCAGGTCCAGCAGTCGCGCGTCCATTGGAGCTGCACCACGCGAACCAAAGTCATTGGCAGAAGCAACCAGTCCACGACCGAAATGCCACTGCCAGACCCGATTCACAATCACTCGCGCAAACAGTGGATGCCGCACGACAGCATCAGCCAGCTGCAGCCGGCCACTGCCCGCCTGTGCATCTGCCAGCAGCGCACCACCGAATGTTGTCAGCCAGCGACGCGGTACTTCCACTCCAGCCTGCTCAGGATCACCACGCAGTTGGATACGAGCATTTTTAGCAGTTGATTCGAAGACCGCGTAAGCCACAGGAAATACGGGCGGTGCCGGTCGCATTTCCGTAACACCCCCGCCTGACTGGCCCAGCGCCAGCAACGCTGGCCCCAGTTGTGGATTCGCAAAATGCTCCAGCCGAAAGCTCACCCCGTCCAGTGCAGCCGGGTGAGCATCCTCCACCAATCCCCGAATCTGATATTCCCCGTCTGCAGGACAGACCCAGGCAATCGCCACCGGACGATCCGGACCGGGATGCACGAAGACCGTTTGAGCCGGAAGCTTTGTCCAGACATCCACCCGCTGACTGGAATGATTGACGAAAACCGCCGGATTGTCGCCCCGTGCCCACGCACTCAATTCCTGCCGCCCCTCAATGGCCGGCTTGCTGTCTGTCAGAAACTGCGGACCGTCCGTCACTTCCAGCAGACACCATGCAGCGCCCCGCTGGGGAATCACGGGACCGGCCTTCGCAAAGCCAGCCACAAGATCCTGCAGAGTCCATGTGTCAGACTGCGGCTGTGCCAAACGGGCGATTTCCAGTTGGACGCGAGTCGTGTCAGCGCCGTAATTGCCGTTCGGCAGTACCGTCAGCTGGATGATCTCACCCTGCTTCAGCTGCACATGATCCAGACTGCCGGCCTGTGCTGCAGGCACTGCGGATTCGAGGGCGACAGATTTCCCCTCACCAACAGCCGCCGCCGCCAGCACTCGAAAACTCTGACCTGCCAGATCTCGGATCGAAATACGCCCGGCATCTCGCTGCTGCTGCCGTTGCTCGAACGCAGCCAGTTGCTGCTGATAGGCCTGCTGAGCCTGCTCCACTGTGACCGCATCTGCAAGCGGCACCAGATCCTTAGGTTGCCCCTTCGGTTCGCAACCCGGAAATGAAAACTTCGTGCTGTCAAAGATTCCGTAGAGCGCGTAATAGTCTGCGGAGGTGATTGGGTCGTACTTGTGATCGTGGCAGCGGGCACATCCCAGGGTCAGCCCCAGAAAATTTCGGCCCAGATTGTCAATCACATCCTCATACATCAGATGGATGTCTTTATCGATGTCATGGCCGAACCGACGCGCGATCGCCAGATAACCTGTGGCGACGATCCCTTCGGCCTTTGTCTGCCCATGCGATTCCGCGAGCAGGTCGCCGGCCAGCTGCATGCGAGTGAAATGATCGAACGGCAGATCGCGATTAAGCGACTGCATGACCCAGTTCCGAAATCTCCACGCATGCGGCAACGGCCGATCGGTATTCTCACCGGCTGTATCCGCATAACGCACCACATCCAGCCAGTGACGCCCCCAGTGAATACCGTACTGCGGCGACTGCAGCAGTCGCTCAATTTCTGCCTGCCATGCGGTTGCCGAGGGATCGGCAGCGAATGAGTCGACCTGCTGCATCGAGGGGGCCAGCCCTGTCAGGTCATAGTGCAGTCGCCGCAACAAAGTGCGAGCATCAGCGGGTGCGGCCGTTGCCAACGCCTGCTGTTCCCGAAGTTGCTGCAGGGCTCGATCCAGATCTGCCGGCTGTAAACGCTCAGCCAGTGAGGGCAGCGGCTGGAATGCCCACCATGCACGGGATTGTTCGGGGGTCATACCGCCAATTCGAGTTGCCTGGGTGCGCGGATCGGGAGCCCCCATGCGGACCCATTCTTCCAACAGTCGAATTTCCTGTTCCGGAAGTTTGCCCCCTTGATCCCGCGGAGGCATTTGCGGGCCATCGTCCCCATAATGCACGGCCTTCATTAAAAGACTGGCAGCTGGCTCGCCGGGAATCACCGCCGGACCACTGTCACCACCTCGAACCCAGCCTTCCCGGTGATCCAGCAACAGACCGCCGCCCGCCTTTCCTGATGCTGTGGAATGACAGGACTCACAACGCTGGGAAAAAATCGGTCGGATCCGTTTCTCGAAGAATTCTGTACCCTCGTCTGTGGATGCCGCAGCACTGGTTGGAATAAACGCAGTCAGCAGCAGAAGAAACAGCTGCAAAAGCAGACCTGAAATTCGAATTGGATGAGGATGCAGGAGCGAGAATTTGAGCGAGGATGGCGGTCGCCTGAAATGGGCCCGGCCGCTGCCCCAGGCTGAGGCTGGATGAGTCAACAACGCGGAGAGGGTGGTAGAGAGAATTGGCATGGAGGAATTCCCGGGGTTGCCACGCAACGCTGCCGAAATGCGACAGCTATGACGGATCCTAACCGTGGGCGTCCTCGCTGTCAGCACAGTGATTCAGATCGGCCCATTGATTTTGAAAACATCATGGGGACAACGGCGGTGGGGGGGGGACAAAGCAATACCGAGGCAAAACGGCGGTGGTAAATCGCCTGAACGCCCCGACAGTGATTGATTTGACTGCAACAGAGCGTTGCCGAGAGACAACGTCGGATGGGAATGAGTCTCGCAGCAATCCAACAAATGCAATTGTTGAAAAACAACAGCGTCATCTGCCGAAGTGCAGGGCGCCAGGGACAATTGCGGGAGTGGTGTGTCCCCACGGCCACCGTAGAACAGGTGTGTCCCCACGGCCGCTCCCACGGCCGCTCGCGTTGAGGGGTGGGAGGAGCTGCAGCACCGCAAAGGCGAATGCCGTCAGTGGGTGGCCCCAGCGCCAAGCCACCGCATTCGGGTCAATGAGGCAACGGTCGTCGCGGAAAGACAGCAGTCCCCCCATCGAGGCAGGTTCGCGCCGCGGACAGTGACTGTAATGGTTTGTCCCCACCACGGCCCACCACTGTGGTGTGTCCCCGCCTTCCCTGCCTCCCTCGCCCTGTGGTGTGTCCCCGCAGTGTGGTGTGTCCCCTCCTTCCCGGAAAACCATGGAACCGGTGTGTCCCCCGGAAGGCACCCGCAACGACAACCGATCCGGTGCGCCCGGCAGGCACCGGCAATCGTGTCTCGGCAGGCACACCCTCAAACGCGAAGCCCACCAGTGGGTGGCCCCCGCGAACGGGTCCGTGA
>CAIOKE010000004.1 GCA_903858815.1 uncultured Planctomycetaceae bacterium
CGTCGTGCCTGAACGGGCTGGGACTGTGCTTCGGAGGTGTTATTGACGAGCTGGCGGAATACCGCGGGGCTGGAGAGCTGATCGGCAGCGATGGTGTTGTGGGCGTGCACGAGCAGCGAGTCATCACCGGCTCCGCCACGAATACTGATATCGCGTCCGGTTACGAGGGTGCTTGTGGACCAGGTGTTGATAACGGCGCGGTCGCGACCTCCGGCCAGATCCAGCAGCAGGTCCTGGTTGATGCGGAGATTGGCTTGTTCGAGTCCGATGTCGATGAAGTCGGCTCCGGGACCGAGATTGACAGCGAGGTCGCGGGAGATTGTGAGGTCGGATTTGAACTGCAGTCGCAGTGTGTCATCTCCGCCACCGAGGCTGATGGAGACGCTGCGGATGGTGGAGGTATTTTTGAGGGGGACAGAGATTGAGTCAGAGGGTTGCTGGCCGTTGATACGGATGAGAGTGCCGGTGGACCAGCCGCTGACGGTGACGCCCTCCATGCTGAACTGGACAGCGACAAAGTTCTTGCCTGAGTCACCAACGATGGCGAGATCGCCAGCGCGATTAATGTTCACGCTGACAATCCCGGTGGCGGTGGGCATGACGGCCGGCTGGATTTCCGGGAGTGTGTCGAGTTTGTGATCAGAAAGGACTGCAGTTGCGTTGATTTCTGCAGTGAGATCCGGCTGCTGTTCGGCGGCGACGATGGCTGCGGCGAGCAGCTGGCGGGATTCGAGCGACTGGATGCAGGCGGGGCAAACGGAATTGCGGGGGTGGCGACGGCGGTTTGATCGGTGGAACACAGAAGGCCTTTCGGTTGTCAGTCGGTGGTGGTGGGGGGGGGCTGAGCCACGAGAGGGCCGTGAATCCGGCGTGTGTGTGCGTTTACTGAGCTGCGGGTGTGGCCATGCAGCAAAAAATTCCCCTCGTCCGGAGCGGACGAGGGGAGTTGGCGTGGTTTTTCGTGGTCGCTGCTCAGTCCGGGATTTATTCAGCGAGGATTGTCTGGGCGGGCATGATGCCACCGGATTCGCCGAGCATGTCATCGAGGACGCTGATCAGCAGTTCGAGCGACTGTTGTGATGTGAGGGTCTGGGTGGTGCGTCGGACGGTGATTTTGGGCTGTGTTTTGCCCGAGTGGATTGCGTTGGTGCCGGTGCCGCCATTGACGGAGCTGGCTATTTTGACGTTGACGGATTCGCTGAGGCTGAGCTGGTCGTCGCCGGCGCCGAGATCCGCCTGCAGCCGATTGACGTCGACAGCATTGAGGCAGATTTTGTCGGCCGTTGCTGAGCCGCGGATGCTGAGGTTGTTGACCGCGGTGAAGTTCTGGAGTGCTGTGGATTCGGCATCGGTGACGGCAGCATTACGACCGGAGCGAAGGTTGCTGGCGATGAGGATGTCTGAGCCACCTGCGGCAGCGATGCTGAGATCCCGTCCGGATTCGACATTGAACAGCGACAGTCGATCGTTGCCGGCCCCCAGATCGACGTTGAAGTCGCGTCCAGCACGAATGCGCTGGTTCCGTGGGATTTCGGAGTTGTTTTCGAGGCCCTGGAAGTATTCGACGCTGTAGAGGTTGTCGAGATCCACGAAGTCACCGTCACCGACGAGGACGGAGTCACTGCCGAAACCCGCGCGCATGGTCATGTCGCGACCAGCGACAATACTGGCGGAATCTGATGTGTAGGCGTGAGCTGAGTCGTTGTCGGTGCCGAGATCGACAGTGATGTTCTGGTTGACTTTGAGGTCGGCGCTGGTGACCTGGAGAGTGAGGGAATCTTCGCCGGATCCGAGGCTTACCGCAACGTCGCGGCTGACGGTCACGTCCGAAAACACTTTCAGGGACAGGTTGTCAGCGCCGCTGCTGAGACTGATGGTAAGGCTGCGGATGCTGGCTGGGAGCGGGACTTCAAGGACCGGCTGAGGGGTTTGTCCGGGCAGTCGGAATTTAGTGGCAGAATTGCCGTCGATAAGCAGTGTTGTGCCGCGGATTTCGACGTTGACCTGATTTGGTTTGTCATCACCGATCAGGGTGATGTCGCCGGCGCGGGAGGTGGTGATGGAAACGGTGCCACCGTCGACGATCGGGGCGTTGTAGGGCATGATAACTATTTGTTCATCAAGATCCTTTGGGGTGGGATCGGCCGAGAACAGAGCGATCTGTTCCGGCAGTGGCTGAGCATCTGCAGACAGGAGCAGTCGAGATTCGAGCGACTGGATTTCGAGCTGTGTAGTAGTGGCCAAACGACGGTTGCGAGCGCGATTCCTGAATGACATAAGCAGATGTCCTGGAATGAGTTGGTGGAGAGATTCAGAAAGTGGGACTGTAGCAGGAGCATAACGGCAAAGCGGAGAAAATCTTATGTGAATTCTCGTGAATTTTTTCGGTGAACAGTGAGATTTTCGGGGTGTGCGACGTTTGTTGCGAATTTGCAGCAGTTTTGGGGCTGAGAGAGTGTGTGGCAGAAGGAAAAAGCGATGGTATCACTGCAGCGATTGGACTTGGGGGAAGGCAGCTGGATGTTGTATGAACCGGGGTTTGTCAGTGGGAGAGAGTCGGACGTTTATCTGCAGCAGTTGCGAGTGGTTTGTCGCTGGGCGCAATTGCCGGGGATTTTCGGGCATATGCAGCCGCGACTGATTGCGTCTTATGGCGATGCGGGAGTGAGTTATCGTTATTCCGGGCGTGATTATGAGGCGGAGGCGTGGCCGGCGGTGCTGCTGGAACTGCGTGAGCGGGTGCAGTCGGTGGCCGGGCGGTACAATTACTGTTTGTGCAATCTGTATCGTTCGGGTCAGGACAGTATGGGCTGGCATGCGGATGACGAGCCTGAGTTGGGCGAGACGATTGGCTCGCTGTCGTTTGGTGCGGAGCGTCGATTTCGAATCCGCCACAATCTGACTCGCGAAGTCCGAACATTTCCTGCGGGGCACGGGACTTTGATCGTGATGGGTGGTGCGATGCAGCGACACTGGCAGCACTGTATCCCGAAGACGAAGCGTCCGGTTGGGGAGCGAGTGAATCTGACATTTCGTGAGGTTCGTGGAAAACCGTGAGTGTGGGTTTGCCACATTCAGCTGGATCGGGAGAATGGGTGGGGTGTGAACCACTGATGTTGTCAGGTGGCGGTGGGGCAGGTGCAGCAGCGAGATTGGTGAAATGCGTGCAGCCAGACGGTTATGGATTGTGGTGGCGATGTGTTGTGTGTCCTCGGTCTTTGGCAGTGTGGCTGAAGATCTTGTGATTGCGGATTTCGAGGGCGACACGTACGTGGGCTGGCAGGTGACGGGTCAGGCATTTGGTGCGGGGCCTGCGCGTGGGGCGTTGCCTGGTCAGATGCAGGTGGATGGATTTCTGGGGCAGGGGCTGGTGAATTCGTTTGTGGGTGGTGATGACGCGGTTGGGACGCTGACATCGGCGGAATTTGTGATTGAGCGTCGTTTCGTGTCATTTCTGATCGGTGGTGGTCGCGGTCAGCGATTAGCGCTGCAGCTGCTGGTGGATGGTCAGGTCGTGCGAAGTGCGACGGGTTCGAACGATGTGCCGGGTGGTTCAGAGCAGTTACAGCCTGAGTCATTTGACGTGACGGAACTGGCGGGTCGACGGGCGGTTGTGCGGATCGTGGATGAGCAGCAGGGCAGTTGGGGGCATATCAATGTGGATCAGATTGTGCAGACGGATGTGCGTCCGCGGGGGTATCTGACGAATGTTGAGCGTACGTGGTCCGCTCGGACTCGATATCTGCAGATTCCGATCAGAAACGGTGCAGCGAAGCGAGTGGTAACATTGCTGGTTTCCGGGCGTGAGGTCGTGCGGAACGACATGGAGCTGGCGGATGGTGCTGCCGACTGGTGGGCATCTGTGGACATCTCCGGCTATCGTGATCAGGAGGTGACGCTGCGTGTGGATCGTCTGCACGAGGATTCGGGTGCGCTGCAGAATGTTGAGGCAGTGGATCAGTTGCGGGGTGATGATTCGCTGTATGCGGAGCCATTGCGGGGGCAGTTTCATTTTTCCCCGCGGCGTGGCTGGAACAACGATCCGAATGGCTGTGTGTATTACAACGGCGAGTATCATTTGTTTTTTCAGCACAATCCATATGGCTGGTCATGGGGCAACATGCACTGGGGTCATGCGGTCAGTCGGGATCTGGTGCATTGGGAAGAGCTGGGTGACGTACTGCAGCCGGACTCGCTGGGTCCGATGTTCAGTGGCAGTGCAGTAGTGGACTGGAATAATACCAGTGGTCTGGGAGCGGACGGTAAGCCACCGCTGGTGCTGATTTACACGGCGGCTGGCAATCCGACGGTGCAGTGTGTGGCATCCAGTACGGACGGTCGGAACTTTGTGAAGTATGCGGGCAATCCGGTTGTGGGTCAGGTGACAGGTGGAAATCGTGATCCGAAGGTGTTCTGGCATGCGGCAACGAAGCAATGGGTGATGGTTCTGTATGTGGAGCTGGAGGGGCGTCACACGGTGCATTTTCTGACGTCGGCGAATCTGCTGGAGTGGAAGCCGGCGAGTGTGGTGGAGGGTGACCGTCAGGGTGGGCGTTATCTGTTTGAGTGTCCGGATTTTTTTGAGCTGGCGGTGGATGGTGACGTGTCGCGACGGAAGTGGGTATTGCTGGCGGCGAACAGTGAGTATGGTCTGGGTGGCTTTGACGGGCTGCGATTTCAGCCTGATCAGGAGCGGTTGTCTGGTCATCGTGGGCGGGGCTTTTATGCGGCTCAGTCCTTCAGTGATGTTCCGGATGGTCGTCGCATTCTGATTGGCTGGTGGCAGACAGAGACTCGAGAGATGCCATTCAATCAGAGTATGACGGTTCCGCTGGAGCTGGGACTTGTATCGACTGGTGAGGGTCCGCGTCTGACATTTGCACCAGTGCGTGAACTGCAGGTGCTGCGGCGTGGTACAACAGAGTTGGGGTCGATGGAGTTGAGCCCGGGTCAGCAGAATCCGCTGCGTGAGGTGGAGTGTGAGTTAGCGGATGTGGAGCTGGAGTTTGCTCCTGGCACGGCGCGAAGTCTGACATTGAGTGTGCGGGGTGTACCTGTGGAGTATGACGTTGTGCGGCAGGAGCTGGTGGTAGCGGGCCAGCGTGCGGCGGCTCCTTTGCAGGCCGGGCGTCAGCGTCTGCGGGTTTTGTGTGATCGAACGGGTCTGGAGGTATTTGCCAGTGGTGGTTTGTGTTATGTGCCGCTGCCGTTCAATGTGAGTTCGCAGAATCGCAGTCTGCACGTGGAGGCTCGTGGTGGCACAGCAAAGCTGCAGTCACTGGTGGTGCATGAGTTAGGTTCAGCATGGCAGCGGGGTAGTAAGCAATGAGTGCTTTGGGTGGTCGACTGGTGGGAGCGATTGAGGCTGGTGGCACAAAATTTGTGTGTGCGATTGGTCGTGACCGGGGTAGTGAGTTGCTGGCTCGTCAGACGTTTGCGACGGGTGATGATCCGTCGCGAGTGATGTCGGAGGTGACGAGCTGGCTGCTGGAGCGGCAGTCGGAGCTGGGTCGATTGAGAGCGCTGGGTGTAGCGACATTCGGACCGGTGGATCTGGCTGTTGATTCCCCGACGTGGGGTCGGATCACAACGACTCCGAAGCGTGGCTGGCAGCAGGCGGATCTTGTGGGTCCATTGCGGCGAGCGTTTCCTGGGGTTCCGTTTGGTCTGGATACGGACGTGAATGGGGCTGCACTGGGTGAGCAGCGGTGGGGTGCTGCGCAGGGATTGAGTGATTTTGTGTATGTGACGGTGGGCACGGGGATTGGCGGGGGCGGGATGTCGGGCGGTCAATTACTGCATGGTCTGCTGCATCCTGAGATGGGTCACATGCTGTTGCCGGGTACGGCAGAGGATGACTTTCCGGGTGTTTGTCCATTTCATGGGCGGTGCTGGGAGGGGTTATGTTCGGGGCCGGCGATCGCGAAGCGAGCGGGTTGTGCTGTGGAGGATTTAGCTCCGGATTCTGATGCTTGGGCGAAGACCATCGACTGTATGGCTCAGGCGATCGTCAATCTGACGTGTGTTCTGTCGCCGCGGAGGATTGTGCTGGGTGGCAGTGTGCGGAAGGCCGGCCGTTTGGGTGAGGAGGCATTTTTTGGTCGTGTGCGAGTGGGTGTGCGAGAGCTGCTGGCTGGCTATATTGGGGCGGCGGAGTTGTCGGAGCGGGGTTTGGAGCGATATCTTGTTCCGCCGGTTCTGGGGGATGATGCGGGGGTCTGTGGTGCATTGGCTCTGGGGCAGGATCAGTTACGGGCAGTCTGAGGAAAGCGAGTCTGGCGATGTATCGGATCTGGGTTGACGAGCAGCCTCTGGACAGTGTGTTGCCGATGTTCTCGGGAGTGGCGGAGATCGTGGGTCCGGGTGCGGATCTGCGTGAGTTAGCGGTGTGCGATGGGGCGCTGGATCCGGGTGCGCGGTGGGATGCAGCGCGGATGGATCGAGCGTTGCGACTGCAGGTCATTTCGCGGATAGGTGTGGGTTACGACAATATTGATGTGGCGGCAGCGACAGCGCGTGGGATTCAGGTGTGTTATACTCCGCATGGTCCGACGATATCGACAGCCGAGCATGCGATAGCGTTGATTTTTGCAGCGGCGAAGACGGTGTGTTATGCGGATCGGGACGTGCGTGCGGGGCGCTGGCATCGGGCGTTTCGGACAGTGAAGGGGATGGAGTTGCGAGGGCGTGTGCTGGGACTGGTGGGAGCCGGGCGGATTGGCAGTGAGGTTGCGCGGGTGATGCAGGCGGTGGGCATGCGTGTGCTGGTCTACGATCCGGGGCTCTCGGAGGAGCGGGCTGGACAGGCAGGTCTGGAGTGGGTGAGCAGTCTGGAGTTGTTGTTGTCAGCAGCGGATGTGGTGTCGCTGCACGCGCCGTCGACGGCTGAGACGCGGCATCTGATCAACAGTGCTCGGCTGGCATGGATGAAGCCTGGGGCGATTCTGATCAATACGGCGCGGGGGGCGCTGGTGGACGAGCAAGCGCTGGCGGATGCGCTGAAAAGTGGACATCTGGCGGCGGCAGGGCTGGACGTCTTTGAGCGTGAGCCAACGGAGTCGGGGAATCCGCTGCTGGATCTGGAGAATGTTGTACTGACGGACCATATCGCCAGTCACACGTGGGCCGGGCATCATCGGCTGTATGAGATGGCAGTGACTCATCTGCTGCAGGTCTTGCGTGGTGAGCAACCGGACTGTCCATTGAACAGTGTCCAGCAACTGTCATGACGGCCCTCTGTAAGGAGGGCCAGTCGTGGGTACGCCATCTCAGATCACATTCAGGGGCCGCATCATTTCATTGTCCTCGTGATCGAGGATATGACAGTGCCAGACGAAGTTGCCTTTGATATCGAATCTGGCCTTGATGAGTGTGATGTCACCGGGGTAGCAGATGACGGTATCTTTGCGACCTGTTTCACCGGGTTCAGGTGGCAGCATGGGGATCGCTGCAGCGGCGGTATTGGTCATGGCTGCCATATTCGCAGCAGCACCTCCGGGAATGCGTCCCACGACTTCGAACGCCACCTGATGCAGATGGATGGGGTGAGCATCCATCGTGAAGTTGTGAATCTCCCATGTTTCCACGGAATTGAGTGCGGGGGTCTCTGTGGCGGGGTGCATCCACCGCATGGGCATAGGCATGTCCATCTGCATTACGGGATCGAAGGCCATGGTTCCCAGCAGTCCCTGAACAGGCCCATCGAATGCCGGACTGAATGTGGAGCCCATTTCATTGAGCGAGACTTTTCGGGTGACTGTGGAGGCTGGTAGTTTGGTGATTGCCGGCAGTTTCAGCTTTGCGACAGCTGTTCCGGTACTGCCGGTTGTCGTTGGAGCGGGTGGTGCTGTTGGGGTTTTGACCGTTTTGGCTGCCGGGTCCCATGCAACGCGGAATTCCATGACCTGTCCGGTGGTCAGTGGATCAGCGGCAGTCATTCCAGCCATGCCCCCAAAGGGTGCATCGGGTCCCATATTCAGCAACTGGACCTTTGTGCCGACGGGCAGTGCAGAGAAGTCGATGATTACGTCAGCTCGTTCACCCGGAGCCAGAATGATGTGCGGAGCTTTGTTGACAACTGGCAGGAAGCCACTGTCTCCACCAATCTGATGGATAACGCCGCCGTTCGAAAGCATAAGGATCAAAGTCCGGGCACAGCAGCCATTCAGCAGTCGAAAGCGATACTGAGCTTTGAAGACGTTGTGGAAGGGCCAGACTTTTCCATTGACGACCATGGCGTTCCCGAAGAATTCGGGGTTCCAGACCGGGGGTACGTCGGAGGGTGTGACGGGGTCGGTACTGTAGGGACCAGCATACCCATCGAAGTATTCACGGGAGGTGGGATAGAACAGGCTGCCATCGGCATTGAAGCAGCGGTCCTGGATACAGAGTGGCACCTCAAAGGTGCCTCGTGGCAGATTGAGTGCCGTTTCGACTTTGTCACGGATGAAGTAGAAGCCGGCGAGGCCCGCGTAGACGTTGAGTCTGGTGGCCCCCATGGCATGGTCGTGATACCAGAGGGTTGAGGCGGGTTGAGTATTGTCATAGACGTGATCACGACTGCTGCCGGGAACGTACCAGTGTTCGGGATATCCATCGTGTTCAGGGCGAGAATGTCCGCCGTGCAGGTGGGTGATGGTGCGAACGTCCGGATTGGGAGTATTCAGCATGTAGTTGAAGGCGCCGTCGATTGTGGGATCGATCGGGAGCAGGTGTTTGGTGGGCAGAGCGTTGGTGAAGCGAACACGCGTCGCAACTCCGCTTTGAGCTTCAATAGTGACACCCGGGTAGCGGCCGTTGTATCCCCAGACGGTGGTCAGCGGCAGCGCGGTGTGCATTCGCGTCTGAAACTGCGTCATGGTGAGTACAGTGGCGGTCTTTGAAGTGGGACGAACGACGGCCGGAATTGGCAGTGCGTCCACGTATTTGGGCAGCAGGCTGGTGTCGATGGGCATCGGCAGCGCAGCAGCGCGAGCGGATTTCGAGGAAAAGGAAAAGAAGGCGGATCCAGCCGCTGCAGCGATGGTGTTTCGCAGCAGGGTTCGGCGATCGAAGCTGTTGGTGGCGTTGTTCAGCATGGGACAAGGGCCTTCAGGGTCTGAAAGTGGTCAGTTGGGACTGAATCTGCGATTGACCCGTGATCGGGTCGGATTGCAGGACGCAGTGACTCATAGCGTGCCAATTTATAACTGGCTTCATGGCGGTAACTACGGGTAATTAAATACTATAATGTCCTTTTTACCACAGAGTGCTGCTGTCAATGAAATTCGACGTGTTATTTGCGCCAACTTGTTAATTAGTGGTGCGAAAAGTGTAACTCTGCTAAGTGGCTATTGAACAGTTTGTAAAGAAGTCTTATCGCGGGGCGGATTTGTGGCAGACTCATTTTCAGGAGAGTGAGTGTAGGTGGCAGGGGGAGTGTGGTGTGGGTGCGACTAAGTCAGCGATGTGGTGATTTGGCATCAAGTGATGAGTTTGGGCAGCATGCGGTTTTCCTGCGATGTGGTGTGAGTTATTCAAAGTCGTGGGAAAAGTCGTGTTTTCTGTGCATTTTCTGAAGCCGGTCAATTGCGCACGTGATTTGCGGGGGAGTTGCGTCGGGTCTGCAACAAGCGTGAAGTGGCTTTCCATGACAGGGGCGGGCGGTGCCCGAAGAAACTCAGACTGAGGCACAGAGTGATTCCAGTTGTGACGCAACGGGTGATTTGCATCCGTCGCGTGCGCAGTCGGTGTGTGCGCCGACGTTTTGTCAGTCGACTGTAAGTGGATCTGAATTTCCGTTGTGGTGGCGTGGTTTGAAAGTGTGTGGTCGTGTACTGTTGGTGTGTTTACAGCCGTTGGTTTGGCTGGGTTTTCTGGTGTGTGCCATATTCCTGCTGGGTGTAGCTCAGCAGCGTGGCTGGTTTCCGGTATCGGATATTTCCGGTGGTGGTGGCCATGGGGGCAGGGCTGCGGTGGCGGGTGGCTGGATTTGTCCGATGATGTGTACGGCGGCAGTGCAGCGTGCTGGCCGATGTCCGGTGTGTGCGATGGAGCTGGTGCCTGCGACCGGGTTTGTTCGGGGTGCGGCAGTTTCGGGGAGTGTGCAGATTGATGCTGCGGCGCGTCGAGTGGCGAATATTCAGACGGTTCCTGTGGGTCTTGCGACGGGTGGTCGAGTGGTGCAGGCTGTGGGTCGTCTGGACTATGACGAGGGGACGAGGCGGACACTTTCAGCGCGAGTGGATGGTCGGATTGAGAAGTTGTTTGCGGACTACACTGGAGTGGTGGTGCAGGCCGGCGATTGTCTGGCGATTGTTTATTCTCCGGTGTTGTATGCGGCTCAGGTGGAATTCCTGCTGGCTCGAGGAGGTGGTGCTGCTGCAGAGTCAGTTGCTGCGGGTTCTGTGCGTGGCAGTCTTTACGAAAGTTCTCGTCGTCGTCTGCTGGAACTGGGGATGACAGAGCAGCAGGTGGAGCAGCTGGAGGTTGATGGCGAGGCGAGCAGTCGTCTGGAGCTGGTGGCTCCGATCAGTGGTACGGTCGTGGAGAAGCTGGCGGTTGAGGGTCAGTATGTGAAGGAGGGCGAGGCGGTCTTCCAGCTGGCGGATCTGTCTGCGGTGTGGTTGATTCTGGAGTTATTTCCGGAGGAGGCTGCGGGTGTGCGGTATGGGCAGCGAGTGCAGGTGGAGGTGCAGTCTTTGCCTGGTCGCAGGATTGAGGGTCGGGTCGTTTTTGTGGCTCCTCGTGTGACCCCGGAGACGCGTACTGTTGGTGTACGGGTGGTATTGCCGAATGCGGAGAGTGAACTGCGGATTGGTGATTATGCGCGAGCTGAGCTGCAGCCGGTGGTGTTGGGTGCGGGCGGAGCGATTCATGATTCTGTTCTGGCGAATTCGTGGATCAGCCTGCGTCATCCGCATATGACGGCCGATGGTCCGGGGTTATGTCCGATCTGTGGTGAGGATCTGGTCTCGGGGCGTGAGCTGGGCTTTACGGACGAGGCCGGGGAGGTCCGTGGTACTCCTGTGATTCCTCGCGATGCCCTGCTGATGGCGGGTTCGGGAAGTGTGGTTTATGTGGAGGTCGAGCGTGGTCGGTTTGAGTTGCGGCGAGTGGTTGTGGGTCGTATTTCGGGCGGTGAAGCCGAGATTGTGGAGGGATTGGGTCCTGGTGAGATGGTGGCGGTGCGTGGAAACTTCCTGATTGACTCGCAGATGCAGCTGTCGGGGAACCCGTCATTGATTGATCCCCAGCGACATGTGGCGCCACCGGATGTAGAGCAGCGGGTGAAGATTGAAGAGGCATTGGGGCAGTTGAGTGGGGCGGATCGTGCTGCAGCAGAGCAGCAGCGAGTGTGTCCGGTTGCCGGCATGCTGCTGGGATCGATGGGTGTACCGGTTCGGGTGGAAGTTGCGGGTCAGGTCGTGTATCTGTGCTGCGAGGGTTGTCGCGGCAGACTGCTGCGTGATCCGGCGAAGTATCTGGTTCCGAGTGAGCCGTTATCGGTGGCTGGGGAGTCGCGACCATGATGCGGGGGCTGCTGGGCTTCTGTATTCGCGAACGGCTGCTGGTGTTGCTGGCGATGCTGGCTGCTGCGGCTGCCGGCTGGATGTCGCTGCAAAGCGTGCCTCTGGACGCGATTCCGAATGTGGGTGAGAACCAGGTGATTGTGCTGGCGGAGTGGGCCGGTCGTTCTCCGCGGGACATGGAAGATCAGGTGACCTATCCGCTGTCGGTGCTGTTGCAGGCGGTTCCGGGTGCGCGGAGTGTGCGTGGTCGCAGCATGTCGGGCTTCAGTTTTGTGCAGGTGACGTTTGATGATTCGGTCGACTTTTACTGGGCTCGATCGCGCGTCTCTGAGCGTTTGACGACAGCGGGTGAAGTACTGCCCGAGGGAGTTCTGCCGACTCTGGCGCCTGACGCCACGGCACTCGGTCAGATTTTTTATTATGTGCTGGAAGGTCCGGCGGAGTGGGATCTGGCGGAGCTGCGATCGAAGCAGGATTTTCTGGTGCGTTATGCGCTGCAGTCAGTGGATGGTGTGGCGGAAGTGGCGTCGGTGGGAGGTTATGTCCGGCAGTATCAGGTGGAGGCGGATCCTGCTGCCCTGCGATTTCACGGGGTGTCCTTGAATCGTCTGATTGCAGCCGTTGGAGATTCCGGGGCGGACGTTGGTGCGCGGACGGTGGAATCGGGTGGGATGGAGTTTCTGGTGCGAGGGCGTGGTTTTCTGGGTTCGGGTCTGACCGAGCAGCAGACGATTGACCAGCTGGAAGAGACGGTGGTGTTGGCACGTGGGGGTATCCCGGTGCGTGTTCGTGATGTGGCGCGTGTGCAGACGGGTCCGGCCTATCGTGATGGCGCACTGGATTTCAATGGACGTGAAGCGGTGGGTGGTATTGTGGTGATGCGGTATCGTGAGAATCCGCGTGCGGTGATTCAGCGAGTGCAGGCGAAGATTGCGGAACTGGAACGAGATCTGAAGGGCATACGGATTCGTCCGGTTTATGATCGAACTCTGCTGATCGACGAAACCGTGCGGACTCTGACCCAGTCCATAGCTCAGGAGACGCTGATCACGGTTGTGGTGACGGTCTTATTTCTGCTGCATTTTCGGGCCAGTCTGGTGATTGCCCTGACACTGCCGCTGGCGGTTCTGATGGCGTGGATCGGGATGCGAGTGTTTGGGGTTGATGCGAACATTATGTCGCTGGCCGGGATTGCGATTGCGGTGGGCACGATGGTGGACATGGCCATCATTATTCTGGAGAACATTTATGCGGGCCTGTCGGACTGGGAGCAGCGGGGATCTCCGGGCGGTTCTCGGCAGCGTCTGCTGGTGATTCGTGAGTCGGCCGAAGAGGTGGCTCCGGCTGTGATCACGGCAGTAGGGACGACGATCGTCAGTTTTCTGCCTGTGTTTTTCCTGACGGGGCGTGACTATCGTCTGTTTGCTCCGCTGGCGTGGACCAAGACGTATGCGTTGATTGCCAGTCTGATCGTGGCGGTGGTTGTTGTACCGATGTTGTGTCGTGTGCTGTTGCGCAGTGCAGGGATTTCGTGGCGTATCAGTCTTGTCCTGAGTGTGCTGTTCGGGCTGCTGGGTGCTGTCGGCGGAATGTCTGCACCGGCAGAATCACTGCGTGGTGGTACCGGATTGAGTCGTCCGTTGTTTGTCGGTTGTTGCGGTGTGATTTCGGCAGTGCTGGTGCTGTTGCTGTGTCGCGAGCGAATCCGGCCGATTGAACAGAATCCGGTGAGCTGGCTGTTGCGCTGGATCTATGGTGGTCGTCTGCGTCTGGCTCTGCGGCACAAGCTGCTGGTGCTGACGTTGCCGACGCTTGTAATTTTTTTCGGAGCAGGATCTTACTATGGTCTGAGTCGGGTTCTGCGGCCACTGGAGCAGGCCGCGTCGCTGCTGGGTGCTGATCTGCGTGGTCTGCCGGGGTATCAGCGGGCCTGCGAGTTGTTACCGGGTCTGGAATCGGATGACTGGATCGCGCTGGATGAAGGTTCGTGGTTTTACATGCCCAGTCTGTATCCGGCGGCCAGTTTCAATCAGGCGATGGAGGTATTGCAGGCGCAGGATGCACTGATCCGTGAGATTCCGGAGGTGGAGAATGTGCTGGGAAAGATCGGTCGTGCTCAGTCGGCGCTGGACCCGGCTCCGGCTTCGATGATTGAGACGTATGTGATGCTGAAGCCGCGGCGGGACTGGCGACCGGGGATGACGGAGCGAGGAATCTGGGATGCAGTGAATGCCGCTGCAGCTCTGCCCGGTGTGACTCCTGCTGCACCACTGCAGCCGATTGAGGGGCGGGTCGTGATGCTGCAGGCAGGCATCAAAGCAGCGATGGCTGTGCGAATTTATGGTGACAGTCTGGTGGGTTTGTCGCAGGCGGCGGTGGCAGTCTCTGAACGATTGAAGCGCCATCCACTGGTCAACAGTCAGACGGTGGCTCCGGACATTGTGCTGGGCAAACCTTATCTGGAATTTGACGTGGATCGGACAGAGGCAGCGCGGTATGGGATGACGGCGGCGATGGTGAACGAGATTGTCTCCGCGGGGTTGGGTGGTGTGGATGCGGCGGTGACAGTGGAGGGGCGTGAGCGTTATCCGGTGCAGGTTCGATTCAGCCGGGATATTCGAGAGAACATCAGTGAGCTGTCACAGATTCCGATTGTGACCGAGACTGGTGATGTGGTGCCATTGCAGCGTCTGGCAAGTGTGCGAACAAGCTGGGGTCCGGGGATGATCAGCAGCGAGGATTCGCGACTGGTGGCGCACGTGATGTTTTCACCCACAGGTGAGGCGGGCGATCTGGAGACAGTCCAGTCGGTGATGACGGGGTTATCTGCCGCTCGTCGCAGCGGGGAACTGCAGATGCCAGTGGGCGATTTTGAGCTTGAGCCGGTGGGGTCTTTTCAGAGTCAGCTGGAGGCGAATCAGCGTCTGATGTGGATTATTCCGCTGGTTGCGCTGATCAATTTTCTGTTGATCTATCTGGAGTTTCGTGATCTGCCGGTGACGCTGGCTGTGTTTACGGGGCTGCCGGTTTCGTTTGCAGGCGGGATGCTGATGGTGGGTCTTGCGGGCGTGCAGTTGAACACAGCGGTGTGGATCGGATTTATAGCCACGCTGGGTCTGGCGGAGGACGATGGGGTTGTGATGGCGACTTTCATCCGTCAGTTGCTGAGGCGTCGTCGAGTGACGACGATCCAGCAGCTGCGTCAAACAGTGCTGGAGGCTGGTTTGAAACGCATTCGTCCGTGCATGATGACGACTGCCACGACCCTGATTGCATTGATTCCGGTGCTGACGGCGACAGGGCGTGGTGCGGAGGTGGCGCGGGCGATGGCGTGGCCGGTGCTGGGAGGAATGCTGGTGGAGCCGTTTGCTTCATTCGTGGTTCCGGTGGTGTATTGTGCGTTTCTGGAATTTCGTCTGTGGCTGGGGCTGGGTGTGTTGAAGTCGGATTCGGAAGCGGACAGCTGTGGCGGGATCAGTGACATGAGCGTATCGGGCCGGGACTGTGCCGTGCCTGTATTTCCGGTGTGAATCTGCGAAGGATGTGTGGACCGTGTCGGGTACGCCGATCGGATCGGCTGGCAGCATTCAATTGATTTCAACTGTGCTGCCGGCGTGGGATAGTGCGTTTCGCAAGGGAGGGCTCGCCGATCGTTTCAGCGGGTGGATTTTCTGCTTTGGAGTGGCCACGGATGGTCCGGGAAGCTGGGTGGATTCTGCTGATTGTGCTGGCGTCCGGCTGTCAGGCTGCGCGGACGGCAGTGGAGCCACAGTCACTGGTGATCAGTGAACCGGCTGAAACTGCCGGTGTGCGTCCGGCGTCGGTTTCGCGAGTGGTGACTCCGGTGCGGCCCGAGCTTGCGGGACCGGTTTCCCTCGATGTGGTGGTGGCAGAGGTGCTGCGTCAGCATGGAGGAGTGCAGGCGGCGCAAAAGCGAATGGAGAGTGCATCGCGGCGGGTGACGGTGGCCGGCAGTCTGCAGGATCCGATGCTGGAGATCGACAATTATCCTCAGGTTGCGCGTTCGCCGCAGTATCAGATGGGGCGAATGACGAACGAAGTGATGTTGTCACAGCAGGTGCCGTGGTATGGGAAGCGAGACCGTCAGGCGTGTGCAGCACAGGCTGAGGTGCAGGCGGCGCGAGCAGAGTTGCAGGCTCTGCAGCTGCAGGTGAGGGAAGAGGCTGAGCGGGCGTGGTATGAGCTGTTTTATGCACAACAGATGCTGAATGTGGTGCGTGAGGATCAGCAGGTTCTTGAGAATCTGCTGCAGGTTGCAGAAGCGCGGTACGAGACGGGTCGAGCGGGGCAGCAGGAAGTGCTGCGTCTGCAGGCTGAGCAGGCGACGGTGTCGGCCGAGCTGCTGCGACTGCAGCAGGTGCAACAGTCTGCACGGGCCGAGCTGGCACGGCTGATGCAGATTTCTCCGGAGACGCCGTTGATGCCCACAGAGACACTGGATGCTGCCGGAACTCCACTGGAGCTGGAGGATCTGTACGAGCGTGCGATCCAGCAGCGACCTGAGCTGCAGGTCGTGCTGGCAGAGATCAATCGGGAGCAGCAGCTGGCGGAGCGGGCGAGGCTGGACTATTACCCGGATGTCTCGATGCGTCTGGGATGGGGACGGATGACGGATGACAATGCGATGGTGCATCATGCGTCGGGACGTGACAATGTGAGTGTGGGTTTCGGGGTGAATGTGCCGGTGAATCACAAGCGGCTGCGGGCGTCCGTGCAGGCTGCCGAGGCCAGTGTTGTCGCAGCGACTCGGGATTATGATCGCCTGAAGGCTGAGACACAGCGGGACGTGAAGCAGCTGTTTTCGCAGGCTGTGAGTCAGCGGGATTCGGCAGAGTTGCTGCGGGATTCGGTGATCCCGAAAACGGAGCAGGCGCTGCGGGCAGCATTGCGCGGTTATCAGGTGGATGCCACGGCATTTTCGGATCTGATTTCGACGTGGCGTGAGCTGTTGAAGTTTCACGTGGCTCAGCTGCAGATGGAGCTGCAGTACCGGCAGACTCTGGCGACACTGGAGCGAGTTGTTGGTGGAGGAAGTGTTGTGCAGCCGGTCGCTGAGGCTGAGGACGGGGCAGCGATTGAATTTCCGAGCGAGGCCGCGGTTGAGGCTGATGGAGCCGCTGGTGGTCGCCTGCGATCTGTCAGTACGAGCAGCGAGTCTGCGATTCGTGAAGTTTCCGCGTTGAATCGTCTGAAAGCGAATTATCGTCGTCGTGAGTGATTTATGCTGAGTGAGAATAATCTGGCAGCGGTGATCGGCGTTGAAGGAATTGCTCGACTGACAGCGGCGTTCTATCGGCAGATACCGGCTGATGATCTGCTGGGGCCGATGTATCCGGCGGAAGATCTGGCGGGCGCTGAGGAGCGTTTGCGGATGTTTCTGGTGTTTCGATTTGGTGGTCCGCAGGACTATCTGCAGCGTCGTGGTCATCCGGCTCTGCGGATGCGGCACGCGCCGTTTGCGATCACTGAGGTGGCTCGTGATCGCTGGATGCGGTTGATGGAAAATGCGATAGGGGAGTGTGGTTTTTCTGAGGAAGTGCAGGGTGTGTTGCGGAGTTTTCTGGGGAATGTTGCAACGTTTCTGATCAATCGGATGTCGTGAAGGGCGGCTACGGACTGCTGAGTGGCATTGCGGGTGCAACTGAACCCGTTGCCTGGGCTTCAGTCCGGGTCATGACTCTGCGAAGCACAATCGTGAGAGACAACGGCATGGGGCCGGTAGACCATGGAGGATGCTTTTTCGAATTCCGAGTTGACGGTCTGTGGTGATCAGGGCAGGCGGTGCAGGACGAGGGCGAGGGCCCCTGCCGTTCCGGACTCGGCCAGCAGAGCGGCTGTGACATTCAGGGTCCACATGGTGCGGGCTGTTGCTGCGCAGAGCAGGACGGGGCCGGCTGGCAGCTGCGTGGCGGGCTGCAGGCGGATACAGCGTTCGAGGTGCTGGACGTGGGGGGCACTGGGCAGGTTTTCGGGACAGGCTGGTCCGTTCCATGTGAGGCAATCCAGCAGTGGAAGTCTGCCGACCGAGGCGATGTGCTGAGCCAGCTGACGATTGGCGACCATATCGTGTGCTGGTGCGGGAGCTGGGATGACTGCTACGGGGCGTTGATGCCAGGTTGATTTCCAGCGTTTCAGCAGCTGCACGGCACCGTCCAGCAATTCCTGAGGGATGCTGCGATCCTGGTTGCGTTCGAACTTCGCCAGTTCTTCGGTCCAGCCGGGATCGTCGGCGAAGGCGACCGAGCGGATCGAAAGATCTGACTGAATCTTGCCTCGGCGACTGCAGCCTTTGGGCCATTGGAGGCGGGGTTCTA
Organism: uncultured Planctomycetaceae bacterium; assembly: GCA_903858815.1. GTDB lineage: Bacteria > Planctomycetota > Planctomycetia > Planctomycetales > Planctomycetaceae > SXXK01. The sequence continues at coordinate 17,846 of CAIOKE010000004.1, forward strand.
CCGGCACATCCACGCCTCGTAAAAACTGTTGCGCCTGTTGCACAAGCTGCGGGTCGACCTGCAGTCCGGGTTCAGGCAGGCGTCCGCTGCAGACAGAGCATTTTCCGCAGGGTGCGGGATTGGGATCACTGAGTGCCTGCTGGAGCCAGGCCATGAGGCAGCCACGACCATGGGCGTAATTCCGCATGATTGTGGCTTCCTGTTGACGTGCGTTGATCAGGGCGTCCCATTTGCGGTTGTCGTAGATCCATGGTTTGCCGGTAGCGACCCATTTACTGCCGTCTTTGCGAACGGCGTCATCGACGGCGAGGATTCTGAGGAGGGCTTCCAGTCTGCCACGGCGGATGGAGGTACTGGCTTCCAGATCGATGACACTGAGTGGTTGTCTGGAAAGCGCGTTGAGTGTGCGATCGGCGATGTCCTGATTCGGGACGTTGGCGGTGGCGAAGTATTCCCAGATGCGTTCATCGGAGCTGGCGGGCAGCAGGATGGCTTCGGCGTGTTCGAGTGCGCGGCCGGCTCGACCAATCTGCTGGTAGTAGGCAACGGGTGTGGAGGGAGATCCGACATGCAGGCAGAAACCAAGATCCGGTTTGTCGTAGCCCATACCCAGAGCGGAGGTGGCGACGACGGCTTTCAGCTGATTGCTGCGCAATTGCTGTTCGATCAGCAGTCGATCGGCCGTTTCCATCTGTCCGGTATAGGCGGGGACGTTGTAGCCACAGCTTTGCAGAAAGCTGGCCAGTCGCTCGGCTTCCTGCACCGTGAGTGTATAGATGATGCCTGACCCGGGCAGTGTCCTGAGGGCGGCAGCGACCCAGGCAAAGCGTTCTGTGGCGGACAGTCCAGGGATGACGGAGAGAGTGAGTGACGTGCGGGCCAGAGTTCCGCGGAAGACAGCCGTGCTGGGCCCCAGCTGCAGACGTACATCTTCTGTGACCCGGTCATTGGCGGTGGCGGTGGTGGCGAGTACGGCGGCGTTGGGGGCGGCGAGTAATGAGCGTGCGAGTCGCTGGTAATCGGGGCGAAAGTCGAAGCCCCAGTCGCTGATGCAGTGGGCTTCGTCGATCACGATGAGTGCGGTGCGTTCGAGCAGTTGCGGCAGTCTGGCGGCAAAAGCGGGGTTGCCCAGTCTTTCGGGTGAGACGAGCAGGACATCCAGCTGATCGTGTTCGAGTGCGTAGAAGATGGGGTCCCAGTCATCGATGTTGGTGCTGTTAACACTGGCGGCTTTGAGTCCGGCTTTTTCAGCGGCGGCCACCTGATCGCGCATCAGAGCCAGCAGGGGTGAGATGACCAGTGTGGTGCCCTTGTGGGCCCGTCGGAGCGCAGTGGTAGCGGCCCAGTAAACGGCGCTTTTGCCCCAGCCAGTGGCCTGTACCACAAGGACGCGAGCCGCGGGTTGCAGGATGGCGGTGACGGCATCGAGCTGATCGCTGCGGGGAGTGGCGTGTGGTCCGGCGAGTTTGTGCAGGACGGCGGTCAGGTGTGTTTCAGCGGAAGATGCAGTCATGGCGTTGGTTGAGCCTGTGTTATGTGAGTCAGCGGGTGGGTGGGGGGTAGGTCTTGTGATGTGACTTCAGGAATACTCAGGGAATCTGCGAATGCACAAGTGAATGGAGGCTGGAATCGGGTGAAAGTGCGAAAGCCGTGCGGATCTTAACTGTGATGAGGGTGGTAATGAGTCATTGTGTGGTGGTGGTGAATGATAGCACCCTTTAAATTCAGTGAAGGGTTTGCCAGCGGGATTAAACAAGAGTCTCTCTGTTACGCTGATGCACCTGCGTGCGGCGCAGTGTGAGAGTCGGATTCGCGAGTGGGTGGGGGGGGGCTTCAGTGCGGAAGACGACACGGGCTGAAGCCGATACTACGATTCCCTTTTTCAGTGTGGTTATCAGCCCACGGAATGGCTGATCGATGGGGAACCGTGCGCGGCTTCGTGGCTTTGTGTAGGGTAAGAGACGGCGGGGCGGGAATGGCGCCGAGGACAAAAAGGTAGCCCGAGCATTCCTGCTCGGCCCCGTACAGCAAAAAACGATGTTTTTCGATGAGCTGAAGTCGGTTTGGCGGCCTCAGCCGACTTTTGTCCCTCGCGTCAGGAATGCCCGGGCTACGGTTGTGGGCCGACCACTTCCTTCGGCTCGGCAGGAGCCTCGCCCTCCCAGGGGGAGATTCTCCGGGAGCACCGGGCAACAGCTCGGTGACGGCGTTACGGCGCGGGTTTGTGTGGGTAAGAGACGGCCGGGCAGGAATGCCCGGGCTACGGTTGTGGGCGAACCACGAGAGCTGAAGATGGACAAGTGACTTCGGCTCGGCGGGTGCCTCGGCCTACCGAGGGCGGGGGTGCTGAATGGAAAAAACACGGAAACGCAGATTTTTGCCAGCAAACCCAGCAAATCTCCTTGTTTCTTTGGGGATAGCGCGGGAATCAGGTTTGCCTCAGTGTGGAGGGTGGTTGTAAGCTGACGAGATAGAGACGTGAAGTCTGCCTCCTGCCCTGCTCGCATCCCACCATTTTTCGCCGCCGAAAGGACTCTGCCATGTCTGGCCGGACGTCTCATTTCCGCCATCCTCGGGCGGGTCGTCGGGCTGCGATTCAGGCGGGTGCGGTGGGGTTGCTGGGATTGGGGATGAACCATGTGACCGGTTTGCGGTCGCTGGCGTCGGAGGTGGGTGGCGACGGGTCGCTGAAATCGCAGCGTCCGAAGTCTGTGATCTACATTTTTCTTTCGGGCGGTTTGGCTCAGCATGACAGTTTCGACCCGAAGCCGGATGCTCCGGCGGACATTCGCGGTGAGTTTTCCCCGATAGCGACTCGCACTGCCGGCGTGCAGATCTGTGAGCATTTGCCGATGCTGGCAGCGTGCAGTGATCAGTGGGCGATGGTGCGTTCGCTGACTCATCCGTACAACGAGCATTCGATAGGTCATCATGTGATGCTGACCGGGCGGACTCAGACGCCCATCGGTTTCAATCCGAATCGTCCGACATCGTCGGATTATCCTTCGCTGGCGGCGCTGGTGACGAAGCTGGTGCCACCGCGGAACAATCTGCCGCCGGCGGCAGTACTGCCAGAGAAGCTGGTGCATGTCACTGGTCGTACGATACCCGGTCAGTTTGCGGGTGAGCTGGGTGATCGTTCTGAGCCGTGGTTTATCGAGGCCAGTCAGTATCGTGACACATCGTATGTGCACGGAGCGTTTCCGCAGTATGGATTTCAGCGGCAGCGTGGTCGTGAGGTACCGGCGGGATACCGTTATGAGGCTCCGCGTCTGGAAATTTCGGGTGGTCTGCTGCGGGATCAGTTTCAATCGCGTTTATCGCTGCTGAGTTCGATTGAATCGCAGCGAGCGTTGCTGGATGAGGGTGCAGAGCAGCTGCAGTATGATCGTCATCGTGAGACGGCAGTCTCGATGTTGCTGGAGGGGCAGGTGCATCGTGCACTGGATGTGCATACGGCGGATGACCGACTGCAGGATCGGTATGGCAGGAATTCCTTTGGCTGGTCACTGCTGATGGCGCGGCAGTTGGTGGAGGCTGGTGTCAGTCTGGTGCAGGTGAATCTGGGGAACGACGAATCCTGGGATACTCATGAGGCCGCCTTTCGGAATCTGCGGGAGTATCTGTTGCCGCCGACGGATCGAGCGGTTTCGGCGCTGGTGGAGGATTTGTCTGAGCGGGGCATGCTGGATGACGTGCTGATTGTGATGGCTGGGGAATTCGGCAGGACTCCGAAGGTGTTCACCTTTCCGGGAGCTGAGACGAAGTTACCGGGGCGTGATCACTGGGGTGCGGTGCAGACGGTGTTTTTTGCGGGTGGTGGAGTGCGTGGTGGAGTGGTGGTGGGTGAGTCGGATGCGACGGGTGGTTATCCGAAAGCGGATGCTCAGACGCCCGAGAACATGGCGGCGACGATTTATCAGGCGTTGGGATTACCGCGTGAGCTGGTGTGGAAGGATGCGTTTGAGCGACCGCATCAGGTGTATCATGGTGAGCCGATTGCGGGTCTGACCTGATTCATCATTTCTGGTTCAGCAGGATTGGGGTCTGTGTATGTTGCGAATATTCGGGCGACGGCCGTCAGCACACTGTGACGGCAGGACTCGCAGGCACTTTCTGCAGATTGGCGGACTGGCGTTGGGGGGCGCGTCGTTGCCGCAGTTGCTGGCAGCGGAGCAGTCTGTGGGAGGAGTGCGGGGGCGTGTGCTGCCGCACAAGGCAGTGATTATGATTTATCTGTCCGGAGGTCCGTCGCATCAGGACATGTATGATCTGAAGATGGAGGCGCCGCCGGAGATTCGTGGCAGCTTTCGACCGATTGCCACGAATGTGAGTGGGATTGAGATTTGTGAGCATCTGCCGCGGCTGGCGACGATGATGGATCGGGTGGCGATTATTCGTTCGCTGCATGGGTGTCCGGACCAGCATGCATCGGATCTGTGTTTGAGTGGGTATCCGATCGGTGGTCGTGGACGTCAGGACAATCATCCGTCGCTGGGATCGGCGGTGAGCAGGCTGCAGGGGCCTGTGGATCCATCGGTGCCCCCATTCGTGGGTCTGACCATCAGGACTCGGCATGCCCCGTACAGCAACCCCGGCTATCCTGGATTTCTGGGGACAGCGCATGCGGCATTTCAGCCTGAGGGACAGGGGATGGCGGACATGCGTTTGTCGGGAGTGACGCTGGAGGAGCTGCGTGACCGGCAGTCGCTGTTGCAGAGTTTTGATCGTTTTC
>CAIOKE010000005.1 GCA_903858815.1 uncultured Planctomycetaceae bacterium
AGTTCGTGCCCGGGCTGAAGCCCAGACTACGACTTTTGTCCCTCGCGTCATTCCTGCCCGGCCGCCCTTTGCCAACACAAACCCGCCACCCAACCATTGCGATCTTCATTGGGACGACGCAGGAACGTCATGACAAGGGCAGGGCCCTGTCATGAGTGGCACCTGCATACAATTCCCCTGAATACTGCAGCGTCAATCCCTTCGCACTGCATCCCACCAGGTTAACCCTCATCGCAGCCCCTCGGCAAAAGCATGTGCACTTCATGTCGCAAACAACCCAACAGTCAGTCCCGTAAACTGTTACCCGTCAGCTTCAGAAACAATCGCTCCAGACTGGGATCATATGTTCTGATCGACTTCAGTACGGCTCCAGCAGACACCAGCTGCTGCATGACTTCGGTGACAGCAGCCCCTACCTCTGAATCACCGACCGCAGAACTGAAAAGTCGCAGCATGATGTCACCACCCTGGCGTTCCTGCTGAATGCCAGGATTCAGCACAACACCCGTATCGAACGTCGAACCGTCAATTCGCAGCTCAACCTCCAGCGGGATCTGACACAGCAATGACTGGATGGTATCACACACCAGCAACCTGCCATGATCGATAATCGCAGCTCGCGAACACAACTGCTGCACCTCTTCCATATAATGGCTGACATAGATGATCGCCGTGCCTGACTGCTGCAGCTGCCGCACGCAATCCAGCAGGTGAGCCCGACTTTGGGGATCCACACCCACCGTCGGTTCATCCAGAATCAGCAGTGCCGGCTGGTGCAGAATCGCAGCGGCAAAATTCAGACGTCGCTTCATTCCACCGGAAAAATGCCCCGCATAGTCGTCCGCCCGCCCACTGAGCCCCGTTTGCTCAAGAGCCCCCTGGATACGCTCCTGCAACAGAGCTCCACTCAGCTGATACAGACGCCCAAAAAACTGCAGGTTTTCACGCGCTGTAAGGTCTGGATAAATTGCCAGATCCTGAGGCACAAAGCCCAGTTCCTGTCGCGAAGACGGCTGTCGCCGCAACATCGCTTGACCCCTCAACTGCACCGTCCCCGCATCCGCATCCAGCAGACCGGCAATCATCATCATTGTTGTCGACTTACCGGCACCGTTGGGACCCAGCAGCCCGAAGGCCTCGCCACCAGCAACCTGGAAGCTGACGCCATCCACCGCCTTCAGACTTCCATAGGCTTTGCACAGCCCGGCCACATCCAGCAGCACTGCCATGCCAGACTCCAAAATACTCAGCCCACAAACGAAAGAAACCCGCGTCATCCAACGCGGGTTTCAACTGTATCCGAAGTCCAGCTCCCGTAGGCCCCACGACTTCTCGCTTTTCTGAAATCCCGCTCCCGTAGGCCTCAGGACTTCTCGCTTTTCTGAAGCTCTCAGCTATCCGGCTGATGAACCCCTCGTGGCTTCTGCCAAGCGGATTAAAGCATCATGCAATCTCAGTTGCAAGGCCACTCACTGGAAAAAATATGGCCGCAGGCGTGTTCGGCATCACTGCCGAACACGCCCGCCGTCCTCCGTCACCGGGACCATCTCACTCCGTTTTCTCGCCGGCCTTACGAGCTTCCAGAATTTTTCCAATAAACTCACTCAATCCAGGACCACGCAAAGCAGCAGCATCCGCAAGGATCTCCCCGGTGTCACCGTCAACCAGCAACACAAAAGGAATCGCACTCACATCATGCATGCCACCCAGCGTCGTCTCCCAGCCCTTACCTTCATAGACCTGACTCCAGGTAATCTGCTGCGCATCGAGGAAACTATTGACCTTCTCTGACATGTTCTCCTGGTCAAAGCTGATTCCCAGAATGTCAAATCCCTTATCATGCCACGCTGCATAGGCTTCCTTCATATGCGGAATTTCGCCAATACAGGGACCGCACCACGTGGCCCAGAAGTCCAGCATCACAACCCGGCCCTTGTACGCACCGGGAAACTCAATGTCTTCACCCTTCATGGTCTTTGCCGTGAAAGTCAGCGCCTTCTGACCCACAGCAAGATTCGGCGGTAATGGCTGCTGCTCAACCGTCTCTTTGGACGTATCCAAAGTCAGCTTACCGTCCACCAATGCAAACGCATAAGTGGTTCCCGTGAAATTGAAAGGTGTCCCCATTCGCACGGCTTCGAAGCGACGACTGACCTTGCCATTGCCGTCACGATCGATCGGCAGCATCGAATTTGCCCCCAGAGAACCTGAGACAAACGTTGAAAACGGCTTGCCGTCCAGCTCAAAGGAATACTCCGAGCCAAAGTCGGTGTAAAACATCAGCGTCGTCGCCAACTGCGCCCGCCGCGGATCCTTGGGATCAAAACGATACAGACCCAGTGCCCCCGTCCGATCAGCCGTCAACTGCACCTTGCCGCTGCCCGAGTACTGCTTCAGACCACCCTGCTCACGGCTTTTCCACTCAACTGCCGCATCATCAGTCAGGTCGCCGTTGGCATTCGCGTCAATAAACAGTCGGGCCTCTTCACCTTCCGGCTCATCGGCAATAAACGCAAACTTTTTGTCACCCAGAGTAATATAGCCGAACTTCGGTGCCTTCAGACCGTCCGGAGCCTTCGTCACGATCGAAGCTTCCTGATCCATCGCTGCACGCTGCGGGCTGTAACCACCCACCCGCGCCGTCACACCTTCTGACACAAACTTCTCTGTGACGTCACCCGCCGTCCCCGCGGCAGACAACGACAATGCCGCCGCACACACCACAACGGCCCTGGAAGCCAACCCACCCGCCGCCTTCAGCTGCCTCGACAGATTCATCTGCAAACCCTTCTGTTGTAAGTATGCTGCCAGCCGTTGTGATAACACCCAAGCCTGACGGAATGTCATTCACAAGCCACACGATTGCATTATCACGAACTGCCAGCGTCACGACAAGCCAGCCCGATCCCCCACCCAAAACTGATGATTCCCCGGCAGAAGACCGGCCTCGTCCCGGACCATCTGATTCCCACACCAACTTCCGTCCTCGCCCTCAATAAAGACTCAGACAGTCCTCCAGCCTCGTCCCCTTCTCATCAGTCACAGCAAACTTCTGCCCCTTGTACATGCTGGTCCCGGCATAACGCCCGTCCTTCGACATCACATAAAACGAAATATCAAAGTCCGGCTTGCCATCGGGTCGACGCAATCGCTGCTCCGTGGTCCTCGCAATCCTGCGCAGGACCTCAATCCCCGCTTCCTCCGGACTGGCCCCATTCCGCATCAGTTCAACGGCCGCAAACGAGGACAGGTTCTGCAGATTGGCTTCCCCACGACCCGTACTGCCACACGAACCCACCGTATTATCCACATACAATCCAGCACCGATGATCGGCGAATCGCCAACACGCCCCGGAATCTTGAAGGCCATTCCACTGGTCGTCGTCGTACAAGACATACTTCCAGCCGCATTTAATGCAGAACAGTGAATCGTACCCGTTGGTCGACGGAAACGCAGACGTCCTGAGTCATCCGCCAGCACCGAATTGCGACGATAGAATTCGGCCACAGGGGCATCCGGTTCGGCCGGATCCGGCAACCAGTCGTCCCGCTCGCTCATCGTTTCCTTCCAGCGCAGCCAGATCCTGCGAGCATGGTCGGTCAGAAGATTCTCTTCCTGAAAACCATGCGCCCGCGCAAAGTCCAGCGCCCCAGCCCCCACCAGCAGCACATGGTCCGTTCGACGCAGCACCTTCAGTGCCACCTGTGCCGGGTGACGAATTCCCTGCAACGATGCCACTGCTCCAGCCCGATGAGTCGGACCATGCATGACCGCTGCATCCAGTTCCACAATCCCTCGCTCGTTCGGCAAACCACCATATCCAACACTCGTGTCCAGCGGGTCGTCTTCCACCAACGCCACGCCACCAACGACAGCTTCAACCGGATCCAGCCCCTCCTGCAGCAGGTCCCACGCCTTCTGCGTCGCACTGGCCCCGTTCCCCGATGCGATCACACGCACCGGACCAGCAGCGGCATTCACCACCGGCCCCGCCCCGGCTGCACCCGAAGACACTGCCGCTGCCGCCACACTGGCAGCATGCATAAACAAACGACGCGTCACATCCGTCATAACTGGCATCCCAACGATAACTCTCTGACCACTGTCACTCGGCACACGCCGTCCTACCGCCACATCATGCAGTAAATCCGTGGGTATTGCAAAGCTACCAATCCCTTTCGTCGCGCGACCAATCCTGCGATCCTCACGTTCCATTGACCGATCCACTTGCCAGCCGACATTCGTAGTGGTACCTTCACCACCTGAGGGTCTTCCACAATCAGTGCATCCCTGACGGAACTTCCACACCAGCCACGGGCCTGCAAAATGGTCGTTGTCAATATCCCGATTGACATTCGCGAAGTGGCGGAAGAACCCGCTCCACAGGACGAACTCCTTGGCGTCTATGAACTCCAGGAATTCCGTTCGGTCGCGCCCTTCAACGGCATGAAACCCGGGCCGGAAAATTTCCCCGGCGCGATGATCCTCAGACGCGTGTACCGCGGGCGAGTTCTCTGTCATCAGGGTGATCCCGGGCGCACAGCCTTCCAGATTCTGGCCCGCCCCGATGCACTCAACGTACTGAAAGCCCTCCGCCGGGCCGTCGACACCGAAGCCAAGGCCCTGCAGGATGCCATCGCCGCCGGTGTCACAGCCGAAATCACAGCCGACGAACTGGAACGTCTGCGACGACGTAACGCCGCCGAGATCACTCAGCGACAGCAGCGCGCCACCACGCTCGATGCGGAAATCCGCCAACTCGAAAGCACACTCGCCGCTGCTCCAACCCCCATCCCTGCTCGCATCGTCGCACAGGCGCGACTGCTTGTCTCACCACCCGGTAATCGCCGCGGACTGCTGAAACGACTCCTCAGCCTGCTGCCTGGCTTCGGAAATCGCCCAGGCACGGCCAGTCGCCTGCCCGACTACATTCCCAATGATGGCCCCCAGGACCTCAGCATCGGAACGCTCAGCGCACCCATGTTCGAAGGTGATCTGTTCGGCGAAATGAGCTGCATGAATCTGGCACCACGGTCTGCCACCGTGATTGCCACAGAGGGGTCGCCCGAAGAACCCGTCTACATGATCGAAATGGTCCGCAACTCACTCGATGCGCTCCGCGGCAACGCAGACTATCGACGACGAATGGACGAAATCTATCGAACGCGAGTCATGGAGACACAGGTCCGCAGCCTGCCGCTGTTTCGCATGCTCAGCGACGACGATTACAAATGGCTGTCCACCCGACTTGAGCTGGTGGACTTCAGCGCAGGCGATGTGATCTTCGACGAACATGACGCCAAAGCAGATTTCTGCTACGTCGTTCGCAACGGTGTCGTCAAGGTTTCTCGCGGCCTCGGATGCCTGCTGGGCCCGGATGACATCCGCAGCGCCTCAGCTCTCAGGAATGAACTGCAGACACTCAGCAACGGATCACCCCTCGCCCTTCTGGTCAGCCAGCAACTACAACCCCTGCTGGAACAGCTTCCGTCCCCGGGCACGGACGAACAGACGCTCGCGAACAACCTCAGGCACTTGCTCAATCGCTGGATCCAGTCCGCCACCCTCCATAAATCGCTCGGCAACACCACAACCGACGCGCTGCTCCGTGCCGGATTGACCGATCACGCCACCATCTTCGAAGAGTTCCAGGAAAAAACGGCCGACTGGTGGCAACTCGAAGCCCGCATCTTTCACCGTATCGTCCTCGATCACCTCTGCCCCCAGGGACTCCGCGGACGCAATACTGCAATCCAGCAGCGACGTACTCTGTCATATGCCGGACGCGGCGAGCTGATCGGCGAAATCGCCGTACTCCGTGGCGAAGAACGCTCGGCCACCTGCCTCGCCTTTACGCACCCGTCATCCGGGCAGAAAACCGCCACTCAGGCAAACCTGATTCCGCAGCGAGTCGAAGCGGTTCGCATCAGTGCGGAAACTCTGAAAGCACTGACCGAACGCTCCGCCGCATTCCGCCAGCACGTCAATGAATCCATTCGAGTTCGTCGGGAACGTGATCAGCTTGCTCGCGAGAGCGCGGCGACCGCACAGGCCGCCAGCCAATCCCCGGAATTCGAAGCCCTCGGACTTGCCTGGGGCCAGTCCCTGATGGTCATTGACCTCGATCGCTGCACGCGCTGCCAGGAATGCGTAAAAGCCTGCGTCTCCGCCCACGATGACGGTCGCACCCGACTGTATCTCGATGGACCGCGTTTCGAGAATCGCTATCTGATTCCCGTCAGCTGCCGACAATGCCTCGACCCGGTCTGCATGATCGGCTGCCCCGTGGGCGCTATCAATCGCGGTGCTGGTGGTGAAATTCGGATCGCCGATCACTGCATTGGCTGCAGCAAATGCGCCGATCAATGTCCCTATGGCTCCATCCAGATGGATCTCCTCGACTCGGCTCAGGAAACCGATGCCGACCTTGCCAGTCTGCTCGGTCCCGGCTACGTGCTCAGATCCGTACAGGAAAAAGCCGTTGTCTGTGACCAGTGCCAGTCCACTCCGTCCGGGAAACCTTCGTGCGTGTATGCCTGCCCTCACGAGGCTGCAATTCGCGTCGAAGGTCTGAAATTCTTCGAAAATCTCTGAAAGGATTCGTGTGCTGCTCGATCGCACTCACACTCGCTGGGCCGTACTCTCCGGCCTGCTGCTGGCCGCCGGCTCCGCCGCGTGGGTCGCCTGCGCGTGGAATGCCCCCAATGGGAACTCCGGAGGCAGTGTCCCCGGACTGCTGTTCGGAATCGCCGGCACACTGATGATGTTCTTTGCGGGCCTGCTCGGAGCCCGCCGACCGCTCAGACACCGCCGCCTTGGCAGTGCCAGCTTCTGGCTCAAAGGACACCTCTGGCTCGGGACCCTCTGTATCCCTTTCCTGCTGTTCCATGCCAGCTTCGCGCTCGGTGGACTGCTCGAACAACTGCTCTGGTTCTGTCTGTTCTTCGTCGCTGTCTCCGGATTCTTCGGCCTCGCCATCCACCAGTTCCTGCCCCGCCTTCTGTCACGCAATGTGCCACTTGAATCGTTCGAACCGCAATCACCATGGTTGTGCGACCGAATGACACTGACCGCCGATATCCGCACGACAGCCGCCTGTGAACGCACACTGCCCGAAATCAGCCCCCACCTTTTGCAGACCGCCCGCAGTCTGGTTCGCCGCTTTGACGACATCTCAGCGTCCAGCGAATCCCGCGGAGAAAAAAATGCTCGCAAACTGCTGATGATGCAGCAGCTGACACCGGCCGATCACCGCGACTTCTTCTGGACAATGGCCAAATTCTCCAAGGCCGAACTCAAAGCAATCACATTCGAAGGCGACTTCCCGGACGTCCTTGCAAAGATCTATCAGAACCTGCGCGAAATCCCGCCGCAGAAAGCTGCAGTCGGCCCTCCGGAAAAACCAGCACCGGCACCGGAAACGCCACGCCCCACAAACCCGGCCATCGAAACACGCCCAACAGCACCATCACTCGCCCGGACCACCGCACCGCCCACGGCGCAGTCAGCACCGGCCCAACCGAATTCCACCCAACCCGTTACCGACAAAGGCACAACGGATGCAGGTACAGCCGGACTTTCACCGATTGAGATCATGAAACGCCGGCAGGCAGAGGCTGCAGCAGCCGCCAGCACCAGCAATGAAAAGCCAGTCGCCACTGCAGACACATCAGCAGCACCTGCTCCAAAGCTGTCACCACTCGAACTCATGAAACAAAAGGCGGCAGAAAAAGCAGCCGCCGCTGCTGCTGCAGCCAACGCGTCAAAGGACGCGCCAGCCACCACACCCGATGCACCCGTTGCACACGCTCAGGCAACACCAGAATCCACGACCGCTGCCACCACAGCACCCGCTCCAAAGCTGTCGCCACTCGAACTCATGAAACAAAAGGCTGCAGAAAAAGCAGCCGCTGCCGCCAACGCGAAAAATGACGCGCCAGCCACCACACCAGAAGCACCCGCTGCACCCGCTCAGGCAACGCCAGAAACCACTCCCGCTGCCACCACACCACCCACTCCAAAACTGTCACCGCTCGAACTCATGAAACAAAAGGCTGCAGAAAAAGCAGCCGCCGCAGCCGCTGCGGCCAACGCGAAAAACGACGCACCCGCCACTACACCAGAAGCACCCGCTGCACCCGCTAAGGCAACACCAGAAGCCACTCCCGCTGCCACCGCAGCACCGGCTCCAAAACTGTCACCACTCGAACTCATGAAACAAAAGGCGGCAGAAAAAGCAGCTGTTGCAGCCGCGGCGGCCAACGCGAAAAACGACGCGACAGCCACCACACCAGACGCACCCGCTGCACACGCTCAGCCCACACCTGAAGCCATCACCACTGCCACCACAGCACCTGCTCCAAAACTGTCGCCACTGGAACTCATGAAACAAAAGGCGGCAGAAAGAGCAGCTGCCGCAGCCGCTACGGCAAACGCGAAAAACGACGCGCCAGCCACCACTCCAGATGCACCCGCTGCACCCGCTCAGCCCACACCAGAAGCCACCACCACTGCCACCTCAGCACCCGCTCCAAAACTGTCACCACTCGAACTCATGAAACAAAAGGCTGCGGAAAAGGCCTCTGTAACTCCGACCACGGGATCCTACGATCCACCAACCCTCACGCCACAACCGGCCACTGTCAAAACACCGGTCGCGGTTGCAAAGCCAGGCACTCCCCCTGTTGCTAAACCCCCGCTGCCACCAGGTTCCGCCACCCCCGCTCCACCAGCCAAATCAGTCACTCGGGCTCCTTCGCCCGAAGACCGTCAGATACTCTGGACCTTCTACACGCAGACCGTCAGACCGTTTCTGGCCACAACGCAAAGCGCAGCCACTGTCAGACGCTCACCACTGATGTCAGACGTGGACGCCGGACGCCAATTCCGCGAAGTTCAGGCCAGCCTGCCGGTCGCACACCAGGAACTACTCAACGAATTACAGCATTTCTGCAACGTCAGACGCCAGATTGAACAGCAGCGCACAATTCTGCGCTGGATGCACTGGTGGCTCGCTCTGCATATCCCCGCTTCACTCCTGCTGATTGTCTTTACCCTTGCACATATTGTGATGGCTCTGCGAGTCGTGCCGTTCAGGTTCTGAAAACGTTCTCATTTGAAATCCGGATCACAGTTCCATTTCCACTCAGGATGACGCAGTTCGATGCAGCGTTCCAGATTAAGCCGGGACTTTTCCGGCCGAGTCGAAATCGGCTATCAGCGCCGCGGCGATGCATTTCGCCGCAGCGTCTGGACTGTCAGCCTGCTGGCCAGCGCTGCCGCTGTTGCATGGCTGGTCTGGAACGCCCGTTGGGGCAGCCCTGAGATCTACCATGCCGGTCAACTGTCCACACCACATCGCATGTTTTCCGGTCGCTGCGAAGTGTGTCACGAACCGTTTGAAGGCCCGCTGGAACGCCTGCTGGCCTTTACCAGCGATGCGCCCCACAGTAAGGCACGCAATCTGAAATGCCAGGAATGCCACTCCGGAGCTGGACACTACTTCAACGCGGCCGTGGGCGAAACATGGAGCCAGCGAGCCACTGCGGCACACCTGGTGGAAGAGTCCCAGTCGTGCGGTTCCTGCCATCGCGAGCATGCAGGAGCCGAAGATCTGCAGAACATTGCCTCACAGTCCTGTGTTGGCTGCCATCAGAACTTGATCGCACTGTCCGCTGAACGTTCCGAACTGGCCTCAATCAGCGTACAGAATTCCGGCAACGCTGCGATTACAGATTTTGAATCTCATCCGGAATTCGCGATCCGCCAACTCCTTGCTGATGACCAGTACGAAGACTCAATCGCTCGCAGCCACCCGGCTCGCGAGCTGCTTGAGAACTTCCTCCGCCCGGGTGATTCCAAAGCACGCTGGCAGGATCGTTCAAAGCTGCGATTCAGCCACAATACTCATCTGAACCTGCCGGAATCGTCACTCCCCAAAGCCCTGCAGGGCCAATGGCAGCACGACTGCTCATCCTGCCATGAACTTGACGCCCAGCGACAGTATTACCAGCCGGTCAACTACGAGCGACACTGCAGCAGCTGTCATCCGCTGGTGTTTGACCCGTTCCTGACACAAACAGACAACGGCAGCATTCGCGAATTCTCTGCAGCTGACCCGGACACCGTGACCCCGGCGGTTGTGCCACATCAGTCACCACAACAGGTACGCGCATTTCTGCTCAGCGTCTATCTGCGGCAACTGACGGCAGCCGGCCAGACCGCCGACGTTTCCGGGCCCCTGGCCCGCCCGGGCCGTAACCTGCCCGGTGTCGATACGCCAACCTCACCGCCACCACTCGACCCGACTGTCGCCTCAGCCGCTGCCGCACAAACTGCCCGCGCCGAACAACTGGTGAAATCGTCACAGTTTTCCTCGACCACCGCAGATGACGCCGCAGGCTACTTTCAGTCACTGCAGTGGCTGCGAAAATCCGGAGGCTGCGGATACTGCCACCAGATTGCCGATGCACCTGAAACAGGCAATTCCGCAGCAATCACCATCGAAGATCTGCGAAAACCGCCCACCTGGTCCATTACTCCACCGCAAATCCCCGATCGCTGGCTGGTGCACTCCGTCTTCAGTCATGATGCTCACCGTATGACTGGCTGTCGTGAATGTCATCAGCTGCCCGCACCGGGCAGCGGTACAGAAAACCTGAAGCAGGGCCCCGGAGCCTCTGTCGGGGACGTCCTGCTGCCTGGTATTGGAACCTGCCGTCGCTGCCACAGCACACAGCTGGAAGGCAGCACTGCGGGAACCGGTGCCGGTACTCAGTGCGTCGAATGTCATATTTATCATCAGCGGCAGTTCGAAAAATCCAATCCCCGAAGCGTCGATCAGATCCTCAATCTGGTCACCGAGACTCCCTCGGAATAACCCGGCAAATTACCAGTACCTGCAGTGATCAGAATGATGACTCATCGCCAAAGCTCGCTGCCAATGCTGACCTTTGCAGCCTTCGCACTGTGCGTGCTGTGTCTGCTGCCGGCATCCGGCAGCGCAGACGAGATTACGGCGACGCCGATTTCCCCTGTGCCAGCTGTCCCCGATCAAAAGTCCACCACCACACCACAGTCACGCATCGTGGGATCGGCCTCCTGTGCGGCCGCCAGCTGTCATGGTGGAGGACGTCGGATCGAGGGCCTGCACTATGCTGCCAGCCTGATCTGGGCCGGGCGTGATCCCCATGCCTCGGCATGGGATGTCCTGAATACTGCCCGGTCCCGCAACATGCTCGAACTGCTTGGAGCAGGGCAGGGAGGTGCCCCGCCGGCCGCCACTCAGGATGCTCGCTGCCTCAATTGTCACGCCACTGTCGAACAACCTCTGACGGGAACTGTGGTCTCCGACTATCTGCACCACGATGGCGTGGGATGTGAAGCCTGCCATGGCGCCGCTCGCGACTGGATCGGGCCCCACGTGACTGCAGCATGGAAGCGACTGCCGGCTAAACAGAAACTCAGCCTCGGCTACGTCGACCTCGCCTCCAGCCTGACGCAGCGCGCTAATCGCTGCGCTGAATGTCACATTGGTGGTGTCGGTCGAGACGTGAACCACGATCTCATCGCAGCCGGACACCCACGCCTCGATTACGAATTCAGTACTTTCCACACCAACTACCCGCGACACTGGCAACCACGCGCCAGTACCAGTGGCCTCCCTGATCCGGAAGACAGCCCCACGTTCCCGCTCGATGCATGGCAGGCCGGGCAGTTCGCAGCAGCCGAAGCCTGCCTCAAACTGCTGGAAGACCGCACGGCAGAAGGCCGACCGTGGCCGGAACTGGCAGAATACTCCTGCTTCAGCTGCCACCATAACCTCGAAGACCGCAGCTGGTATCAGCAACGTCGTTCCAGCGGTCGACCGGCATGGGAAACATGGAATCTTGCACCACTGCGGAACAGTAACTCCGCCAACCTGCTGCCACTCTCAACGGCCATCGCATCCCTTGAAACCGTGATGAATCAGCCGCAACCCGACCGACAGCAGGTTCGCACGTCCGTAACCAACGCTGTTACAACACTTGCTCCACTGCTGACACCACCCGAGCCATGGACAGCCGCCAGTATCGATCAGTTCTGCCTGACCAGCATTCGCTCATCCCGCAGAACCACAACCGACGGCTCCATACTCGCCGCCGGCAGCTGGGACGAACTGGCCCAGTTGTACCTCGGACTTCGCGCGGCTGTTGCAGCCCGACGTAACCTCGCCCCCGCAGATCCGCACAACGCACAACGCACACAATTGCTCGAACAGATCCGCACACAGCTGCTGTTCCGACCCGGCTATGACAGCCCCGGAACCTCCTCAAACACTGCCGTCCTTGCCGTCACTGATGCCATCAATCAGCTGGAACAATTGCTGGCCCCCTGAACCCCATAGCCCTGGCTCTCAGAGACCCCTTCCATGCGCAACTTCGCTGCTCTGCTGCTGCTGCTGGTCACCACCTCTCTGCCCGCTCAGGAAAACACCTGCCAGTCCCTGCTCACTCGCAAGGGACTCAGCCAGCGCGCTTCCGTACCGATCGGCAGTTGCGGCAATTGCCACACCGGCTCCACACTCTCACCACTGCTTGCCGCCAGACTCGGAAATCCCGAAGGAAACCGCTGGATCCGCGGTGATGAAATCCTGATCTGGCTGGGACAGAAAACCACGCCCGACAACCCACAGGCAGAAAACTCAAAAGATCTGTCGGCGATCGATCGACACTCACAGGCATGGACCTCGCTCCGCAGTAAGACCGCCGAACAAATGGGAAAAGTGCTTGGCAAACCGAACCAGCTGCATCGTGATCCCGCCTGCCTCGCCTGCCATTCCAGCCTGCCCGTCTACGAACTTGAAAAAGACTCTGCTGGGCTCGTCAGTGCTAACTACGAAACTGATATTCGCCTGACATCCGGAGTCAGTTGTGAAGGCTGTCATGGACCTGCCGGTGATTCGCTCGGAGCAGACGGACCGCAGAAACCGGGCTGGGGCACTGCTCACGTCTCACCAGACAACTGGCGGTATCTGACCCCCGCTGAAAAATGCGACCACGGCTACTATGACGTTCGCTCCGTTGTTTCACGCACTCGACTCTGCGTCTCCTGCCACGTGGGAAATGCAGAACTGGGCCGAGTAATCACGCATGAAATGTATGCGGCCGGACATCCTCCACTGCCCCCATTCGAACTGCAGACCTTCGAACAGCAAATGCCCCGGCACTGGCAGGAATACCACGAAAAACCGCAGGACATGCGGACCAGATTTGAAGCACAAACCAGCTATCAGCCCGCCGAGCCCACGGAACTGAAAACCCGCGAGCTGCTCATCTCGGCACTTGTCACCTGGTCCGAATCTCTGAAACTCACCGCCGACCTCGCGGAACAGAAAACAGTCGTCGATTTCGTCAAATCCCCATGGCCCGAATTTGCTCAGTTTGACTGCTATGCCTGCCACCATGACCTCCGTCACGATGGCTGGAGACAGCAATCGCAGGTCCGTGGTCGACCGGGACGCCCACGACTGACCCCATGGCCCGCCACACTGGCTGAACTGGCATGGCAGATCACCACCACAGACCCTGGATCGGGCTCCTCTGCACCATTGGCAGGTTTCGCATCAGTCCAACAGGCTTCGGTGGCCGCCCCATTCGGCGACACGGTCGAGCTGATGACTGCCACCCGCAGCGCCGCAGCAGCAGCCGACCAGCTGATCGATCGACTGCAGAACACCCCGCTTACCGCCCAGCAGCAACAGGCCGTCAGCACAGCACTGCTGCAGAAAGGCACTTCAGGCACCGTGGACTACGACTCCGCCAGACAATTGGCATGGTCATGGCTGCTGCTGAACTCCACAGACCAGAATCGACAATCACTGTTTCCCGAACTATTTCTGCAGCTGCACCAGGGTCGAGCTGAAGCGGACCCGATCCCCGGCAGCGAAAACCTGTCCGTGACCGTGATCCGAATCGATCCGGCACTCTCCCTGCCCCCCATCGCCAACTACGACCCAATCAGCTTCCGCAAAGCCTTCGAAGCACTCAGCCAATCACCCCCGCCCCGCACCCCGTAGCCTGAACCACCCCGAGCCCCCCCACCCTCCCACCCCGTAGTTTGGGCTTCAGCCCGAGAACCCCCTCCCCCGTAGCTTGGGCTTCAGCCCGAGATGCCCCTCCCCCGTAGCTTGGGCTTCAGCCCGAGATCCCACCCACACCCCCACCCGTAGCTTGGGCTTCAGCCCGAGAACCAACCCACAATTTGGCCAACGGCCATAGTCAACACAACCTTTGGCAACGCCCGAGGACCGCACAACACACCAAAACCACAATGACCAAATCACTCACCCTGGTCTGAAGCCCCCCCATTTGCCACCAATCGCCATCCCCCAACCCACCTCCCAAACACCATCCCCCCCACCGCAACAACCCCTCACTGCCCCTCCGCACGCCAGAACTCCAACTCGTCCTGCACCCCGGTCTCGCGGTCTGCCACAAAAGCTCGACGATCCCGATAGGCCGTAAACCGGCCCTCACTCAGCCGACCAAAAACCGTTCCCACTGTCAGTGCCTCACGCACATCATGAGTCACAAACACCGTGGTCATCTGCAACTGGCCCGCCAACTCGCGAAATAACGACTGCATCCTCGCACGTGTTTGCGCATCCAGCGCTGCGAACGGCTCGTCCATCAACAACACTCGCGGCGCCGCCAGCAACGCCCGGACAAAGGCCACTCGCTGCTTCTGTCCGCCACTGATCTCCTGCGGCTTCTTCAAAGCCTCGGCCGCCAGACCCGACGCCTCCAGTAACCCCCACACCTTCCGCCGAACCTCAACGTCTGCCACTCGTCGCATCCGCAACGCAAAGGCGGCATTCTCAAACACATTCAGATGCTCAAACAGCAACGGCTCCTGATCCAGATACAACGACTGTGGACCAACTCCCTGACCACAGATCTCAATCGAACCAACTTCTACTGACACCAGACCCGCCAGACATTTCAATAATGTCGACTTGCCACAGCCTGAACTCCCCAACACCACCAGCGTTTCACCCTGAGCCACCTCAAAGCTGACCTCCGCCAGGATCTGCCGTCCACCCAGCCGGACTGACAGCCCGTCAATCTTCAGACAGTCCGCCAAACCACTCATGGTGCACGCTCCACCAGTCCACCCAGACCAACCCACGTGCCAGGCTTGCGCACTCGCACGCCTTCCCTGAACTGCAGCACCAGCACAACGACCAGCAGCGGCAGACTCAGCAGCAACGCTGAAGCCGCTGCCTGAGCAACACTGCCCTCACGGATCTGCGAAAACAAACGCATCATCAGTGTCTGCACCCGACCACTACCAATCACCGTTGTCAGCCCGTAATCCAGCCATGAAATCAAGGCGGACTGAAACAGACATAATGGCAACAGTCGCCACACATCCGGCAACACCACGTGCCGCCAGACAGCCCAGCTGCTGCCACCCAACGCACGCACCAGCTGCTCCCGACGTTCAGCCCCCGATACCCTCGCCCCGCCCAGAAACACGGCCGCAAAAGCCGTCCCAAACACACACTGCACCAGAAAGACGCCCACCCACGTTCCAGCCAGCTCAAGCCGCGCCAACAGATCGAACAGACAACCGGCTGCCACCGCAGGTGAAACCAGCAATGGCACAAAGAACAGCCGCCGCAGACGGCCACCCTCCCTGTGCGAAAGACTCCGACTGATCAGCAGACCGCCAGCCGTAGAACTCAGACTGACCGCCAGACTCAGTCCCGCCCCCTGCAGCAGAGCCCTCAGATGACTGCCACTGAACGCTCGCTGCCACGCCATACCATCCACACGCTGCGGCCACAATCGAGGCCACTCCCAGCCACTGCCCACCGACAACCACAACAGCACAAACCATGGCAGAACAAACACCAGCCCCAGCCCCACCAACAACACCAACGCCCAACCACCACCACCCGTAACTGCACTGCTGTCAATCGACTGACACGCTTCGGGCGCAGCACCCCGAAACTTAACCCGCCCTCGCGTTCCAGCCCCAACCCCGTCTCTCATACTCGTGCCTTAACCTCTACCCCAGCTTTTACCCCAGCTTTGTCCGTCGCGGCAACCAGCACAGCAGAGCCACCAACACCAGAAAATACAGACTCGCATACACAAAACTCAACGGCCTCTCCTGCAACGAATACTGCCCCGCACTCTGCTGGATCAATACCGACATCATCCGCGGAGACTGACTGCCCAGCAGCAACGGCGCTTCCCACGCCGAAAAATTCCACACCAGCAATAACCATGTCAGCCCACCAACGCGACGAATCAGCATTGGTACCCCCACACGCACTCGCGCTCGCCACGCCCCCGCACCCAGACGCTCCGCCAATGATACATACCGCCCGACAGACGCCGTTTCCCATTGCCCCTGCAGATACAACCCTGTCAATGGCACGCCCGTCAACCAGCCCGCCAGCACAATTCCCACACTCCAGCTATCATTCACCAGCGCAGGAAAATCCGCCTGCTCAAAACCCGGTATCACCAGCGCCAGCATTCGCGGCAGCAAACCACCTCGACTGCACACCTGCAGCACCACAAACGCCCCCACCGAAACCGGCAGCGCCGCCCCGATTGTCAACAGGACCCCAACCGCTCGCTGCACCCGCCAACGATCGGCCGCCACACACACCGCCAGTCCCGCCACCAGACAGGCCAGCGTCGTCACACTCGCCACCCCCAGACTCAATAGCAGACTGTGCCACAGCACTGCACCACTCAGAGCCTGACGCCACCACTCCGCAGTCAATCCAGAACTTAACAGCCCCAGCAGCCCCAGGCTGTACAACAGCGCATAGCCGACCATCCAGACTGTTGGCACCACCAGCAGCAGCCCCAGCAGGATCCAGCCGGCAGCCCGCTCAACCTTCATGGCCGCTGCTCCGATCCGGTTGCCGTCTCCAGGATCTCGCGTCGCAGCTCCTGATGCAGACGCAGCATCACCTCTGCCGGTGGTTCCGTCCGCGCCCGCTGCCGCAGCTCGGATCGCGCTGGGACTCGCTCACGCTGTTCGGCTGCCGCGAACTTCGCCCGCCACTCGGTCGACAAACGCGGCACATCAAGAACCGTCCCGTCACCCCACACCTCGGCACGCTGCTTTTCCAGCTGCGCCTCTGGACTGATCAGAAAATTGATCAACAGCATCGCCCCCGCCGGATTGGCACTGTTCTGCGCGATGCCCAGATAGTGCGAATTCCGGATGCTGCCGAATTCGGGGACATAAGCCTGAGCCGCTGCAGGCAGAATCCCCTCACGCACCTTGTTGTCCACCTCACCATCATTATTGCTCATGGAAAAATCCACCTCGCCCGCCAGTAACAGCGCGTGCAGTTGAGCCACGTCCTGAGGAAATGTGCGACCCTCCCGCCACAACTGCGGCCGCACCAGCCGCACCCACTCCCACAACCGATCGGCCGCACGGCGATAACCAACCTCATCAAACCGTCCCGAAAACTGACCCGGATCGTCTGCAAACTGCAGCAACAAAGACTTCAGAAATGTCAGCCCCGTAAAACTGACATCGAACGTAAACCGGCCGGGATGCTGCTGAATCCATGCTGTCAGTTCAGTCAGTGTCTGTGGCGGCCGCGTGACCCGCTCAGCATGATAGATCCAGGCCTGCTGCACACTACCCCACGGACACTCATAACCGTCCGTAGGCAGTTGAAAATCCAGAGCAATCGATGGATCAGACAGATTCAACAGCTCCGCATTCGGCAGACACGCTGTGAACGGCCCCCACAGCGCCCGCATCTGACGCAGCTGAAAAAATGTCTCTCCGTTGATCCAGACCACATCCAGCTCACCCACAGCACGGCCCGATTCCACATCCACCAGCATCCGATTCACCAGCTGCTGACCGTTCAGTGGCACAAATTCCAGACGCAGGCCGTGCCGCTGCTGCACCTGCTCAGCCACCCACCCCGCCATATACTGATTAATCAGTGGATCGCCATCCCACATCGCAATTCGTACGGTCGAATTGGCCCCCGCCGACTGCACCTGCGACCACGGACTGTCAACAGTAATCCGGGCCCCCGCCGCTTCTGTCTGAGACTGTCTGCTGGATTTCCCGCATCCCGCCAGCAACAGCCAGCCACAGCTGGCCAGCCCGCAGCACAGCATCCAGTTTCGCCGCGGCTTTGCCAGAAAACCCATTGTAATCCATCCCCACGCTGTCCCGCCCAATGACACGCTTTGACCCGCATTCTGCCGGCAACACCGGCAAAACACCACACCGCACCCCACCGCAAATCCTCGCTCCTTTCAAAAAACTGTGCCCCACTTCCAATTGCGTTTCCCACGATGGAAACACAGAATAATCAGAACTTCCGCCGGGTCTGACCACATCTGACCAAACCCCAGATGGCAGCCGGCGTCGTCCCCACCGCTCCTGGCACCACTTCCTGACAGGAACCCACCATGGCCAGTTTCGTCAGCTCCGCTTCTGCAGCCGCACTTCGCTGTCTGTCGGTTGCCACACTGCTGCTGCTTTCCACCGCATCGGCCACTGCTCAGCTGCCCGCCACTCGACTGGACGCCGTCTTCCCCGCCGGATCACAGCCCGGAAAATCACTCGATGTCACAATCCTCGGCGTCGACCTTGATGATGTCGATCAACTGATCTTCAGTCATCCAGGTATCAATGCCACTCGCAAGATGGCCGAGCCTACACCCTTTGATGAAGGCCCGCAGCCGGTTCCCAATACCTTTGTTGTCACAGTCAACGGTGATGTACCACCAGCGGATTATGATGTCCGCTGCAAAGGTCGATTCGGGATTTCCAATCGCCGCATTTTCAGCATCAACCCGCTCCCCGCTGTTCTGGAAACCGAGCCCAATGGCGGACACGAAGTTCCGCCATGGAAGGACGTCGAAGGTGTCCGTACCAACGAAGCCAACGAAATCAGCGTGCCCGGAATTGCCGATGGACAGCTTGTGCAGGGACCGGATGTGGACTGGTACAGGTTCCAGGGCAAAGCTGGGCAGCAGCTGCAGGTTGCCACAGTCTGCCGACGTCTCGATTCCCGCATGGATCCTGTCATCACGGTGCTGCAGGAAAATGGCAATGTACTGGCCGAATCCCAGCCAGCCGACAACGGCGAAGTTGTTGCCGATGTGCGACTTCCCGGCGACGGCACGTTCTATATCAAAGTTCATGATGCCGTCTTTGCGCAGGGCCCCGGCTACGTATATCGACTGCTGGTCACAGCTGCCCCTCTGATTGACTTTGTCTTCCCACCCGCTGGACTGCCGGGAACCAACACCAACTTCACACTTTACGGTCGCAATCTTCCCGGTGGTCAGGGCTCGCCTTACACCATCAATGGAACTCAGCTGCAGCAACTGCAGGTGTCGATCGGCATTCCCGGGGATGTCGCCAGTCGGATGCCGATCTCGCGCCTGATCGAACCTCATCAGGCCGGACTGGACTGCATAGAATACATCATTCCCGGCAGTCCACCTGGAACGCAGGGGATTCTGATCACTGCCGGCACAGCCCCAGCGGTACTGGAATCTGCGAATGATTCAGCCAATGCGCTGCAGAAGCTGACGCTGCCCTGTGAAGTGCACGGCCAGTTCTTCCCGCAGCGCGATGTCGACTGGTTTTCCTTCGAAGCAAAACAGGATGAAACTCTGATCATCGAACTGATCTCCCAGCGACTGGGGATGCCCACCGATCCCTCGTTACTGCTGCAGCAGGAAGTCAAAGACCAGCAGGGCAATGTCAAGGTCACGGACCTGCAGTTCATTGACGATGTCGGCATGCCGAATAACAACAATAATCAGGCCCGTGCGTACAGGCACGAATTTGATGACCGCACCACAGACCCGTGGCTGCTGTTCAAAGCACCTGCTGCCGGCACCTACCGACTCATGATTCGTGATGGACTCAGTGCCCTCAAATCCGATCCGCGTCTGACCTATCGGTTGATTGTCAGACCACCGCAACCGGATTTCCGTATTGCAGCGTCACCAGCCCGTTCCAACGCCGCCTTCCAGCTGCGCAAGGGCGGACGAGAATCCATTCATCTCACCGTGTTCCGCCGCGATGGCTTTGACGGAGAAATTACAGCCTCCGTCAGTGGCTTGCCGGAAGGAGTCACCAGTGAAGAAATTGTGATCGGTCCAGGCAGTTCCACCGGAACTCTGATCCTGACCGCCAGTGACGCAGCCAAAGGCGTCGGGACACTGAAGGTCATGGCCAAAGCAAAACTGAATGGCCAGGAAGTGCAGCGCGAGGCACGCTATGCAGCCTCCACCGGCAACCCGCAGAACAGTCAACCCAACGCCAATATCCCCAGCCTGAAAGCCCGGCTTGTCAGTGCCATTCAGGTGTCTGTGTCTGAACTGGAAACAGCGCCGCAGATGCTGACCATTGGCAATGGACAGCCACTGGAAACATCACTGGGCGGGATTCTGAAGATTCCGTATCAGGTACGACGCGCCGACGGGACAGCCGGCAATCTCACCGGTTTTCCGATTGATGTTCCGTCTGGAACGCAGTTGCCGCAGGTGCAGATCGGCGGCAATGCCAACGGAGAATTCGAACTGCGGTTTACATCCCAGGCCCAGCCCGGACTGTACTCCTTCTATCTGGCCGGATTTAATCAGGGCATGCAGTACAAACGCAGTCCGGATCTTGTGGATCGAGCGAAAGTTCGACAGGAACGAGTCGGCAAGGTGCTGACGGATGCGCAGCAGAAAGTGCAGCAACTGACTCAGGAGAACCAGAAGAAGACTCAGGAGCAAACGCAGGCGGGCACAGCCGTCACGCAGGCCACAACGGCCAAACAGCAGGCCGATCAGAAGAAAACAGCGGCCGACACCGCCCTGCAGCAGGCCGAAGCGGTGCTGAAACAAAAGCAGGAACAATCAGCAGCCAATCCGGCTGATGAAACGCTGAAGCAGCAGGTCACTCAGGCGGTCACAGCCCGCGACGCAGCGCTTAAGGCCGCCGAGGAAGCGAAGGTGCAGCAGGAAGCCGCCGCCAAAAAACTGACTGAAACGCAGACAGCAAAAACCGCCGCAGATGACGCCAAAAACAAGGCACAGGCCGACCTGACAGCTGCGCAGCAGTTTCAGACACAAGCCCAGCAGGAAAAGCAGCGAGCCGACCAGTTTCTGCAGCAGAAAACACAGGAATCCAATGCGCGACAGGTCAACGTCGACGTGCCCTCAAATTCACTGCAGTTCCGCCTTGTGCAACACCCGCTCGTCGTGGACGCGTTTCCGGACACGGCCTCACTGAAAGCCGGTGAAAAGCTGGAACTGCCCGTCAAAGTCACTCGCAAATACGACTACAAATCCGGCATCACACTGCAGACGACACTACCCCAGGGAATCACCGGCCTGCAACTGCCCGCCGTCACCATCCCCGAAAACCAGGGCGAAACCAAACTGCAGATCACCACCGCCGCCAACGCCACCGTCGGCGACCACCTGCTCACCGTCCGATTCACCATGAACTTCAACGGCCAGAACCTGACCTTCGACCGCCCCCTGAAACTGCAGATTACCCCCGCCCCCCCAGCTGCCGCCCAATAAGCCTCCCACGGCGCCCCAGCCACCACCCACTGCCTACCCCCGGGACCACCGAGCACCAGCTCGGTGACGCGATTTCCCAAAAACCTCGGCTCGGCAGGAGCCTCGCCCTCCCAAACGACCTGCACTGACCACTGAACACCGACCACTGAAAACTCATCCCGCCTTCGGAACGGCGATCAGCCTTGGCAGGTGAATCCTGACCCCCACAACCGCCCCCACCTGCTGCTGCAACGAACGAAAATCATGCCGCAAAAAGGTCAGCAGGTTTTCCGG
>CAIOKE010000006.1 GCA_903858815.1 uncultured Planctomycetaceae bacterium
ACCTCGTTCACCCGCCCCGTGCAGGAACAGCACCAGAGGAAACTTCTGGTCGCCCGGTTCAGCAGCAGCCGCAGGTGACAGCAACTGATACTTCAGCTCGGCGTCCGTACTGCTGCGAAACGTATGCGGTTTGTAGAGCGACGATTCCTGAGCAGAAAGCCCGGAGCTAACCAGCAGGCATCCAAACATCACCAATGTGGAACAAAGTCTCAGCATGACAGCAGTTTTCCGTGACAGAGCCGGTAAAAGTGACCACAACACCAGACAAGTTCATAGGACCGGGCAGTCGTGGCGTGCGGGACAAAAACGGCAGCCTGCTCATCAGCCCCAGCAAGTGACCTCGCCCAACCCCGGCAGAACACGCGGTTACTGCACCTGGTTCAGACCAGTACTTCGCGGGCCACGCGTTCCATGATCCAGTGGTCCATGCGACGTGCTTCGCTGCTGCCCGGATCGACCGGCAGTTCCGTGAAGTCTACGTCCACAAGGGCACCGGCAGTCCGCAGCCGACGCACGGAACGAACAGAGCGTCCCAGCACATCAAGGCCACAGTTGCCAGACAGTGACATCAGGATAGGTTTAAGCTGCAGTGCAGCGGGCAGATCTTCGGGCAAAGCGCTGGATTCGCAGAAGGGATCCAGCAGAATGGCACCGGCAAACCAGTCCGGCTGGTAGGACAGCATCTGCATGGCCACATCGGCCCCGTGTCCGGAACCGGCAAGGAAGATGCGTTCGCTGTGGATGTGCACAGTTCGTCGCAGGCGACACACAGTCAGGTGCAGCAGCTGCTGCAAAGGGATGCGGCCAGCAGCCAGACCCGTCGCCGAGGGATCCCAGCGGAAGCCACCAGTTGTCGTCAGCTCGTGATTGCCACGCAGTGCCAGCCCGATGTAGTTGCGAGGGCTGATGGCATTCATCACAGATTCCAGCTGTTCCTCGTCGTTCGCATCGCTGTGGAACCACGTGACCAGTGGGTAGGCATAACCGTCTTCGTAGTGTTCCGGAACGTAGACGGAAACGGGCCAGTCAGATTCGTTGACACTGCGAGCGTAGTTGTCCGGCGTCAGATCAGACTGCTGCCACGATTCCCAGGCTTCACGCAGTTCAAGCGGCAGATCGTCCGGATGGAAATCCATCGGAGCGTCTGAGTCCAGGTTGCTGGAGGGCAGTGAAAAGCTGCGAACACGGTTGAACATGAGAGCATAGCTTCCGTGGCAAGGGTGAAAACTGAGGGCTGTGAGCAGTCACGCGGCGATCATGCCTGCGGTACCGCCTCCTGAATTTTCCTGAGGGGGAAAAGTCGTCCGGGACACTGAGTGGACCGGACTGCTGAGTGACCAATCACCTGCCGTCGCGGGATCTGGTAGCGAGCGGCAAGTTGAGTGACAAGTTTCTTCAGTGCGTCAAGTTGTTGATTGGAAGGAGCCGTTTCTTCAAAATTGCCGATCAGGCAGATCCCGATACCGCGAGCATTGTACAGGGCGTTGCCGGCGTGAGCACCGTGCAACTGCTGTTGCCAGCGAAACGTTGCCTGCACCTCGCCATCCCCCATCCCGTCTCCGTTACCGATCACAAAGTGATAAGCAATGCCCAGCCATGCAGTACCGTCGGCTTCTTTCCGCTGCTGATGCTGGCGGTGAATGGACTGCACGCTGCCGGACTGAGTTCCGGAATGATGAATCACCAGATACTGCCACGTTCCGTCCGGCAGCTGCCAGCCCGGGCCGGCAGTCTGCGGAGCAACCGCAGGCTTCTGCACAGCACCGGACGATGGTCGTTGACCGGACGATCGATCTGCAAACAATGCCCGAGCCGTCTGGCTGGAGATCATCCACGAAGGTTGATCTTCGGAAAGCCCGGTCGACAGCAGGGGCAGCCAGATCAGAGTCAGCAGGCCCAGCAGCCAGCGAAGCAGCGGTGAAGCGGTTCGCTGAGTGGCTGTTGTAACAGGCTTGCTCTGCACCAGCAGCTCCATGAGACCCGGTTGACCGGGCAACGGATTCGACACGGAAATTCCCGGCTGTGACAGGTTTGGGGAACGCGTCAGCAGCGGACACCCACGAATCTACAAGCCGTGTCAGGGGGAGTCAACGGGCAGGTGTTTTGCGGGGCTTTCAGGACTGTTTGACGGCATGGAGTGGCCTGAGGAGGGGCAGTTTGCGCGGACTTTGCAGGCAATTGGACGGATGCAAAATCCTTCTGAGTGTTCCCGCCTTACCCAATCGTTACAACCTCAACGATTTTCGCGAAAAAAAAG
>CAIOKE010000007.1 GCA_903858815.1 uncultured Planctomycetaceae bacterium
AAACAGGACAGGACGGTCGATTCTGTCTCTGCAGTTTCGGACTGACAAGGTGGTCAAAACATACCCGTTTTCTTTTCTCAGAGGCAGGAAGCAAAGAAAGAGCATTCCCCGAGGGCGGGAATGCGTCTGAGGCTGACAATTGCCAAATCAGCAGGGCATTCGTTCAAAACACTCGCAGCCGGACGAATTGGAGCACCTCAGAACGACTTTGCCAAAACCTCGCTTTGATCCAATCGACGCCACGCCTCCGGAAGAAAATTCAGCAGATCCGAAGCAATCAGCCCCCGGCGAGTCCAGTGTTCCGCCGCAGCATCCCCCGCAAGGCCATGCGCACAAACCGCAATCGCAGCCCCCTCAAATCCTCCGGAATTCTGCCCCAGCAGTGACACCACAATTCCCGTCAGCACATCCCCACTGCCGGCTGTCGCCATCCCCGAATTTCCCGTCGAATTCACCCACGTACGTACGCCGTCCGTTACCACCGTCCCCGGCCCCTTCAACACCACAATCGCCCCGGTCGACCTCGCGAACTGCACAGCCAAACCCTCGCGATCAGCCTCAATCTCAGCCACCGTCAGACCGGTCAATCGAGCAAACTCGCCCGGGTGAGGCGTCAGCACCACCGGGCGCCCGGTCCGCGATACAGAACCTGCTCCAAGCAACTCACCAGCCGCCGCCAGATTCAGCGCATCAGCATCCAGCACCAGCGGACACTCGCAATGTTCCAGCAGCCACCGCACCAAACCCAGTTGTGCCACACCCTGACCCAACCCGGGCCCCACCGCCACCGCATCACGCCCAGCCACCACCTGCCGGAACTGCCCGTCCTGCACCGGTAGCAGTCCAGCAGCAGAATCCGCCAGTCCCAGCGTCATCACGCAAGGCTCATGCGCTGCAACAATCGCCTGAATCGAAGCCGGAACCACCGCCGTCACCAGACCGGAACCAGTCCTCAGCGCTGCCACCGTCGACAGGCAGACAGCACCACTCATCCCGACCGAGCCCCCCACAATGGCCACCTTGCCGAAAGTCCCCTTGTGGCCCTGCGGCGAACGTGCCGGCAAAGACGGCAGGTCACCACCTGCCCCCGCAATCCTGACACTCATCTGACATCTCCCGCTGGAACGACACTCTCCGGCGGAACCACCCGACGACGCAATGTCGCCCCGCCCGTCAGATTCAACACTTCCCGAAAGCCGTTCTGCAGCAGAATTCTCTGCGCCGCATGCGCTCGCACACCCACACCACAGCTCACAACCGTCGGTTTCTGCGAGTCCAGTTCCCCCAGACGATCACGCAACTCATCCAACGGGATCGCGATCACCGGCGTTCCCGCCGTCAGCGGCGCACGTGACACCTCGGCAGCCGTACGAACATCCACAACCTGCCACCCCGCAAGATCCGCATCCACGTCCAGCATCGCCCCCAGACCGTCCAATTCATTGCAGGCCACAAAAGCCCCCTGATGCAGCGGATCCCGAGCCGAACCGAAAGGCGGTGCGTAACACAAATCCAGACCCGCCACATCTCGCACACTGCCCCCAAATGACAGCACCGTCGCCAGCACGTCAATGCGTTTGTCGACTCCGTCCGCACCCGTGGCCTGGGCACCCAGCAATCGCCCTGTGCCAGACTCGTACACCAACTTCAAAGTCAGCATTGAGGCCCCGGGAAAATACCCTGCATGCTGCCCCGCAATGACAGTTGCACTCCGACAGGCGATGCCCGCACGCCGCGCTGCACGAACACTCAAGCCGGTCATTGCTGCCGTCTGACCAAAAACCCTGACAATCGATGTGCCCTGCACCGGACGCAGTGCCGCACTGACCCCACTCACCGCGTGCTGCCCGGCCAGTCGCCCGGCCCGATTCGCCGGGCCGGCCAACGCCACTCGAGCAGTTCCGCCGGACGGTCCCCACGGATACTCCACCGCATCCCCGGCGGCGTAAATCAACGGGTCAGAGGTCTGCAGAAACTCGTTAACCCGAATCCCGCCAGCAGGGCCCAATTCCAGCCCACATGCCACCGCCAGACCCACGTTCGGTCGCACACCAATCCCCAGTATCACCAGATCTGCCGGAAGTGCGGTGCCGTCAGACAAGGTCACTCCCTGCACCCGTCCGCCCTGCTCACAAACCGCCTGCAAACCACGTCCCAGCCAAACCTGTACACCATTTCGTACCAACTCCTCCTGAATCGCCACCGCCAGATCCGCATCAAATGGCGGCAGAACCTGCGGTTGCAGCTCCACAAGCTGCACCGCAAATCCCCTCCTGACAAGCTGTTCCGCCATTTCCAGACCAATAAAACCGGCCCCCGCCACAATCGCCCTTCGCGCCCCCACAGGAGCCGCATCCACCGCCGCACGAATGCGATCCATATCCAAAAGATTCCGCAGACTGTACACCCCCTCGGCATGCACCCCAGGCAACGGGGGAACAATTGCCGCAGCACCCGGTGACAGAATCAGACGGTCCCACGAGAGCTCATACTCAGTGCCATCCACCAGCCGCCGCACCTTCACAGTCCGAGCGACCCGATCAATCGCCACTGCCTCAGACCGTTCACGCACATCAATCCGAAAACGCGTCCGCAACAACTGAGCCGAAGCCACCACCAGCTTCGCTCGATCCGCGATCTCCCCGCCAATGAAGTAGGGCATCCCGCAGTTGGCAAACGAAACATCGCCATCCCGCTCCAACAGAATGATCTCGGCACCCTCGCTGCAACGCCTGGCCCGCGCAGCGGCCGAAGCGCCGCCCGCCACACCACCCACAATCACGATTCGCCGCGACGCACTCGACATGCCAGCACCACCTTCCCCTGAACCTGCCCCCGGTCCAGCCGAGCGTCAGCCCCGCTGCCGCTTGCAGCCAACCCCGTAACGGCACTGCCCGCTCCGGAAAACCCCGCGTGCAAACCACTGTACACTCCACCGGCAGCCAGCAACTCGCTGTGTGTCCCACGCTCCACAATTCTGCCACCGTCCAGCACAAGCACCTGATCAGCCCGCCGAATCGTACTCAGACGATGCGCAACAACAAATGAGGTCCGACCACAAATCAGCGATTCCAGCGCTCGCTGCAGCCTCGCTTCAGTGCCACTGTCGATACTGCTCGTCGCCTCGTCCAGAATCAGAATTGCCGGGTCCGCCAGCATCGCCCTCGCAAAACAGATCAGTTGCCGCTGACCGGCACTCAGCGACGAACCACCTTCCCCAACCGATGTCTGCAGTCCCTCCGGCAACGACTCCAGCAGATCTTCACAGTCCAGCCTCCGCAGCACATCCCGAATTTGCTCATCATCCGCTTCCGGACAGCCAAAACGAATATTGTCCGCCACCGTTCCGCTGAACAGAAAATTCTGCTGCTGCACCATTCCCAACTGACGATGCAGCGACTGGTCCTGCAACCGACAAATGTCCGTCCCGTCCACCAGTACCACACCGGCGGTCGCTCGATAGAACCTGGCAATCAGATTGATAATCGATGATTTTCCGCTGCCAGTCTGTCCAACCAGTGCCACCATCTGCCCCGGCAATGCCTCAAAACTGATCCGCTGCAGCACCGCCGTCCCAGGCTCATAACCGAAACTCACATCACAGAACTGCACATGCCCGCGAATCGGCTGCAACACCACCGCGTCAGGCACATCACCCCACTCCGGCTGCAGATCCAGCAGTCGGTACAGTCGCTCGGCTCCCGCCATAGCCGTTAAAGCCTGATTGTACTGACTGCCCAGAATTGAAATCGGAGCAAAGAACAGGCTCGCCATGAAAAAAAAGCCCACCACATCCCCCGTATCCGTGGCATTGCCCGGAGTCAGCACGCGGTAGCCGCCAGCCAGCAGCAGCAGCGCCATGCAAACCTGACTGTTCAGTTCCAGCAGCGGCAGAAACGTCCCCTGCGTTCTCAGGACCCGCGTGTTCCATTCACAGTGATCCGCCGCAAGCTCGGCAAACAGACGCGAATTCTCAGCCTCGCGACCAAACGACTGTGTCACGCGAATGCCCACCACGGACTCCACCAGCGTGGCCGTGACGCGACTGAACGACTCCCGCATATCACGCAGTGCAGTACTCAGCAGCCGATGAAAATGCCGATTGATCAGCCAGATCACAGGAGCCAGCAGCAGCACCGTCAGAAACAGAACGCTGTCATACCACAGCATGGCTGCCGCTGCGATCAGCATCTGCACCAGTTGCACAAGCGACACAAAAAACACATCCTGCACCCCCGCACGCACGTCCTCCAGGTCAGATGTCATTCGGCTGACAACTCGCCCGATGCGATTGGTGTGAAACCACCGCATCGGCATCGTCTGAATATGCCGGAACAGCCGACAGCGGAGATCACAAACAACGGCCTCACCCAGCTCCAAAGCCAGCTTCTGGCGATAATGCAGCACAATCTGAGTGCTGACAGCCAGGGCAGCAAAGGCCATGACCCCCAGGGCAATTCCGCTGGCATCGCCCGCAGCAATCGGCCCGCGAATCACAGCAGCCAGCAGCCACGTCAGTGCCGGCAACTGCACGGCCCGAGCCAGTACTGCCAGCAACAGCCAGAATCGCTGCCGACGCCACGGATCGGTCGAAGCATACAACCGCCTGATCAGACCCATATCCAGCGGTCGCTGCCGCTCGTCCTCGCGGTCGATCTGTCGAGTCAAAGCTCGTCTCAGGACACCCACAGCCGACATCTTTTCACACCCCCGAAAATCCCACCCGTATCCACAATCCGCTCCGGAACTCCGCCATGACACCGCTCAGGCTGCCCGCAGCCGTCTCGCTCCCGCCACAGTTCCCCGCAGCTCCGCCAGCGACAGCGTCATCGGCTCCCCGGACTCACCAGCGTCCCGACCTCGCGATTCGCCGGCGCCCGATTGCAACTCCGCCAGTCGCCGAAACCACGTACTCCGCTCCAGCAGCTGCTCAGGTGTCCCGTCCGCCGTGATTCGCCCGCTCTGCAAAACCACGACCCGATCCGCCTGGCACAAAGTGCTGAAGCGAGTCGATACCAGAATCGTCGTACGCCCACGCATGACGCGTTCAATCGCCTGACGAATCTCTCGCTCCGTTTCCGGATCGACAGCCGACGTGGCGTCGTCCAGCAGCAGCACCGACGGCTGCATGATCAACGCTCGCGCCAGAGCCAGTCGCTGCCTCTGACCACCCGAAAGATTCGCACCATGCTCACCGACCGGTGCGTCATACCCCGCAGGCAGTCGACTGATGAATTCATGAGCCGACGCACTCCCGGCTGCACGCTCCACATCCTCCCGCTCCGCCTCCGGAGCCCCAAACGCGATATTCTCCGCAATCGTGCTGCTGAACAGAAAACTGTCCTGAAACACCAGCCCCGATGCCGCTCGCACATCCGCCAGACTCAGCTTCTGCAGCGGTCTGCCGTCCAGCAGAATCTCACCAACCGTCGGATCATAAAACCGCTTCAGCAGCATCAGCAGTGTCGATTTACCTGCACCCGTCGGCCCGGTAATCGCAACACATTCCCCGACACGCAACTTCAGGCTGATATCCTCCAGCACCGGTTGGCCCGGTACGTAACCGAAACTTACCCCCCGAAACTCCAGCGATTCACGTACACCCACCACTCGCTCCGGTGCCTCGGCCTCCCGAATCTCCTCCGGCTCGTCCAGCACCTCGAACACCCTGCCCGCACTCGCCAGACTGCTCTGAACACTGTTCACAATGCCGGTGATATGCGCCACCTGAGCCGCAAACTCCTGCAACAGACCCGCAAACACAAACAATCCTGAGCCCAGCGATAATTCACCCCGAATTACCAGACGCCCACCGTAGCCAATCAGAATCAGCATATTCAACTGCGTCAGCAGACCCATCAGTGGCTGAAATGTGGACATCCGCCGAAAGATCGAGAATTTCAGACTCCGGATACTCTCATTCGCAGCCTGAAACTTCACCGCCTGTTCGGCAGTCCGCGCAAATGCCTTCACCACCTGCATCCCCTGCAGATTCTCAACCAGCGTGCGAACCATCGCATCGCCCAGTTCACTGGCTCGCAGATAGGCCGGCTGAACCGCGCGCGAAAACAACACACTGCCAACCCACAGCAACGGCGTCGAGGCCAGACAGGCCAGTGTCAGCCCCGCATGCACCTGCAGCATGTATATCAAATACAGTCCCAGCGTCAGCATGACCGTCAGTATGCGAATCAGCACGCCGTCCAGAAACGCACGCACGTTGTTTGCGTCGCCCGCAGCCCGATTGATGATGGAACTACTCTGACCGGAATCATAAAACCGAAAGCTCAGACGCTGCAGCCTCGCATAAATCTCCGTCCGCAGTTGCAGCAGAACCCGCTGAGACAGTGCTGCAGACGCCATGGCTGCAGCATACTTCAGCACGGCGGAAACACAGGCCCCAGCCAGCACCGCCGTCGATAACGCCAGCACCACCTGCAATGGCGACCACGTCGCCGGAGGCGCGATTCCCGCAGGCCAGCGCGGTGCCGGCCCGCTCAGTGCCTGCGACTGCAGAAAATCAATCCCCAGACCAGTCAGACCCAGAGTCGCCACGTTCAGCAGTACCAGCCAGCACTGCAGCACAGTCACAACCACACAGGCCCGGCGATATCTGAACGCCAAACCCAGCAGCCTGAACAGCAGGTGCCCCGTCGAATAACTCCGCTCCGAAGTTCGCTGACCCATCAGTTCCGACTCTGCCACACTCTCAAACAGACTGCTGCCCCGCAGACAACGCCGGCCCCTCTTAACCAGTCAGCCACAAGAAGGTCCAGAGGAAAGAAGTTTTCCGAATCACACCACGCGACAGATTCCCGCGGCCCCGAACCGATGCTGCACACAGATCGGAAAATAACGCCGGACCCCACCCCCATCCGGCCTGCTCTGCCCACCGGGACGATCATCATCAAAACCGCCTCGGGACCCGCAGATGCCCCCCGATTGCCGCTGCAAGACCAAAAACAACAAGCACTTGCGAAACGAAAGCTGTCAGGCCGCCCGCCTCAGAACAGACGCCCCGGCAAGTCGTTCCACAAGGAATCCGGCTGTCGCCTCACTCGCTCCCGCCGCTGCCGTACGCTCCGCTAATGCCCCCATGTCGGACATCACCTGACGCAGCTCCACCGGGTCGCCCAGCCATAATCCCAGACGCTCCACGATCTTCACAATATCCGGCTCCGGATCACCGCTGGACACAAACTCCGGCATCACCTCCCGATTCGCCATCAGGTTGGGCAGACTGATCCAGCGGCAGAGCATTAAAAATCGCGCAAAGAAGCGGCCGATCTGCGGAACCCGGTACAGCACAATTCCCGGTTTCCGCCGCGCCAGAATTTCCAGACTGATCGAACCACTCACCAGCAGACAACAGTCCGCCGATTCAATCACCTCCGAAGCCGCACCCGTAAAATAACTCAATGGCAGATCCAGACCGCTGGTCGCCTGCAACTCCTGACAACGCAACCGCTGATCGTCACGATAACAGCCAACCGCCCAGCGAGTCTGCGGGTACTGCACCGCCAATCGACGCACAACCTCCATCATCACCGGCCAGTTCTTCTCAATCTCATGCCCCCGCGATCCTGGCAGCAGAGCCACCAGCGGGCCCGCACCCGCATTCAACTGCCCCAGAATCTCCCGGTCCAGCGCACGCTCACGGACCTGATCAAAAAATGGATGCCCCACCCACGAACACGCGACTCCGCGCGATTTGTACCAGTCATATTCAAACGGCAGCGCACACAGCACGTGGTCCACCCAGCGACGGACTTTGCGAATACGCCACGGAGCCCACGCCCACAGCTGCGGAGGCAGGTAATAGTAGACTGGAATCCCGCGTTTCTTCGCCGCACGAGCAATCCACCAGTTGAAACCCGGAAAATCCACCAGCACCACAGCGTCCGGCGGCGACTGATCAAAATGCCGCTCCGCCTCACTGACCAGCCCGTAAAACTGCCTCACCAGCGGCAGCACTCGCAAAAATCCCATCACTGCCAGCTTCGTCAGCTCGTGAAACAAACGACAGCCAGCCTCCCGCATCGCCGGACCACCAAAACCCTCCACCTCAACCGTCGGATTCAGTCGCTGCAGATGCGATATCAGCCGCGCCGCATGCTGGTCACCACTGGGTTCGCCCGCGGAAAAGAAAATCCTCATCGCTGTACCCCTGCCTCCTGCAGCCACTGCCGTTCCCGAAGACTGTCCACACGACAGCAAACCCCGGAAAACTCATTTTGACAGCCCACACCCAAAACGTCTAGACTTCCTGCACAAGGTTGTGCACGCCGTGATTCCGCCGGCATTGTGCTCACTGCACGCGTCTTTGGACAGGATGTCCCATGAAAATTGTCTGCATGATCCCCGCCCGCCTGCAGTCAACACGACTGCCGCGCAAACTGCTGCTCAGCACCACCGGACGACCGCTGCTGCAGTATGTCTGGGAAACCGCCCGCCGCTGCCCGGAATTCAGCGATGTGGTCGTCGCGACAGACAGCGAGGAAATTGCGGAAGTCGTGCGGAATTTCGGCGGGCGAGCAGAAATCACCGGACATCACCACAGCGGTACAGACCGCATCGCCGAAGTCGTCCGACGCTGCTTCCCCGATGCCGATGCCGTTGTCAACCTGCAGGGCGACGAACCCGAGCTGGATCCCGCAGTCATCTCCGCCCTCGTACGTGAACTGGAACACGCCGGTACCGAAATGGCCACCGTCGCCTGCCCAATCCTCTCCCCCGCGATCCTCCGCGATCCGTCCTGCGTCAAACTCGTCACCAACGCACTCGGACACGCCATGTACTTCAGTCGCTCACAAATCCCCTTCACACGCGATTCCGCCCCCGAGCATTTCTTCAGGGATGGCGAGCCCTCGCCGTTCCTGTTGCACGTCGGTCTCTACGGATATCGTCGCGACTTTCTGCTGCGACTGACATCACTGCCCCCGTCCACCCTCGAACAGATGGAGAAACTGGAACAACTGCGCGCCCTGCAGGCAGGAGCACGTATCGCTGTGGCCGTTGTCAATCACGCCGCCGTCGGAATCGATACCCCCGCCGACTACGAAGCCTTCGTGCAGCGTCAGCAGACACAGACCATTCGCCGAGCCGCCTGAAACCGGGCCACCGGGCTGAACCCGGGCCCCACCGAGATCCCTCAGCCACGCCCCACGTACAACTGCTGCGTCGGCAGCACAATCGCAGTCAGAAAATTGACGCAGTCCGGCATGTCCAGCATCGCCATCGCTGCTTTCACGATGCTGTCCACAGACATCATCGGCTCCTCGTCCGCTGCCAGACCCGATTCCAGACGCCGCTCCACCAGCACGTTGCCAGGATG
This sequence comes from uncultured Planctomycetaceae bacterium, assembly GCA_903858815.1. Classification (GTDB taxonomy): domain Bacteria; phylum Planctomycetota; class Planctomycetia; order Planctomycetales; family Planctomycetaceae; genus SXXK01. The sequence goes on from CAIOKE010000007.1 coordinate 9,335, forward strand.
CAGACAGCCCACACTGATACCCCACTGCCGCCCCTCCAGGGCCGCCGCCTGCGTCAACCCCTCCACCCCAAACTTCGCCGCCGTATAAGCTGCGGAATTCAGACGAGGTCGCTGAGCAGAAATCGAACCGATATTCAGCACCCGCCCACGACCCGCCGGTTTCATCAGACGAAATGCTGCCCGAGTACACAGGAAGGAACCCGTCAAACAGGCTCCCATCACCCTCTGCCACGCCTCCAGCGTCAAATGCTCCAACGGCCCGCCGTCAAACGCCCCTGCATTGTTGACAAGAATGTCCACATTTCCAAAAACATCGCTGGCCGTTGAAAATAAGGCGTCGACATCAGCCTCCACCGCCACGTCTGCCACCACTGACAGCAATCGCTGACCGGCCAATTCCCCCAGTCGCTCCGTCGCCGACCGCAGTTTTCCCTCACTGCGACCGCAGATCACCACGCGATCACCGCGTGCCAGCAACGCCTCTGCCAGCCCCAGACCAATTCCGGAAGCTCCTCCGGTAATCACTGCCGTTCGCGACATGAATAATTTTCTTTCGATGGGACAAATGGGAATTCCAATCCGAACCGCCAGGAATTCGCGGCGGGTTTTTCAAAAGAAACGCGACTCTCCGCCGAACAGCGTCTACCAATTCTGTGTCGATTGCGAATGTGTTTTGCACCCGTGTCCTCAAAACCTCCGGAAATCTCAGCCATGACCACTGCTCCCGTCGCTACCCGAAGCCGCCCGGTTCGTGTCCGCGTCCACTCCCCCCACCCGGCCTCCCGGGTCAGCAGTCAGGACAGTTACGACGCTCGTTTTTCACGGATCGCCATGCTGGAAACCATGATTGAAGTGCAGCGGATTCGGACCCGCAGGCGACTGGTCGCCGGACTGATGCTGATCGGGATCGGCGCCGCAGCCGTCACTTTCGCACTGACATGGTGATCTGCACAGCAGCCTCAGTTCCGCCCCATAACCACCCTCAGGAACTGCAGGACAGCATGGAACAGCCCGCTCGCTGACGCGCCCAATCCGGCCGCTTCGCCGCAAAGTGCTCCTTGCCCGGTTGCTCGTCATACGGAAACTTCAGCAATTGCTGAAGTTCCAGAATCAGTGACGCATCTCCCTGTTCTGCCCGATCAATCGCCAACTGCGCCAGATAGTTCCGCAGCACAAACTTCGGATTTGTGCGATCCATCAACAACCGTCGCTCACCATCCGTGATCCGACGCTCCCCCAGAATCGCTCGATAATGTCGCAGCCAGTTCTGCAGACCGGCACGCGCCTCATTGCCGACCGCCTCAGGCTGATACCACGCGTCTTCCAGCGACAACAGTACCTGCTGCCAGTCTTCGGCTGACAATTCAGCACCGGACGGACTCAGCTGCACAGCTGCGAGACGACGGTAAAAGATTGTCATGTCCGTCTCGGCCAATTGCAGCAACTGCGGCAGTTCGTCCGCCAGCTCCGCCACCGCCGCATCCCCAGCACCTTCAATTCCGATCTTGCAGGCCATCATCTCGCGACTTGCCGCATTGAACCGCTCCGTATAGGCATCGATACACGCCTGAAGCGGTTTTGTATCCGAAAACAGCGGCACCAGAGCATTCGCAAACTGCACCAGATTCCAGAGTGCAATCTGTGGTTGCTGCCCAAAGGCGTAACGGCGCCCCGCCGCATCCGTGGTATTCGGAGTCCAGTCGGGATCAAAATTCTCCACCCAGCCGTACGGACCGTAATCAATCGTCAGACCCAGCACCGACATATTGTCCGTGTTCATCACCCCATGCACGAAGCCCACCCGCATCCAGTGCACCAGCAGGTCCGCAGTACGCTCGCAGATCTCACGAAACCAGGCCTCCCGCGATGCTTCGTTCGGCTGCGAGCTGATCCCGAAATCCGCCTGCATGCAGTAGTCCACCAGCCGCCTGAGTAAATCCAGATCCCGTCGAGCAGCCGGCAGCTGAAAATTGCCGAACCGCAGAAACGAAGGTGCCACTCGACACACAACAGCTCCCGGTTCCTGCCGTGGATTGCCATCATAAAACATATCCCGGGTCACCAGTTCTCCGGTTCCCACCAGACTCAGCGCACGCGTTGTAGGAACGCCCAGAGCATGCATTGCCTCGCTGCACAGATACTCCCGCACACTCGATCGCAACACTGCCAGACCATCCGCCGTGCGTGAATAAGGAGTCGGGCCTGCCCCTTTGAGCTGCCACATCCACCAGCGTCCGTCCGGCCCCCGCATTTCACCCAGATTGATCGCTCGCCCGTCACCCAACTGGCCGGCCCAGTTGCCAAACTGATGCCCCCCATAACACATAGCAAACGGATCCATGCCCGGTAGCAGCCGATTCCCGGACAACACGGATGCGACTGAATCATCCGGGATCAGCGGCAACCCCAGAGTCCCGGCGAGGTCATCAGACCAGGCCAGCAACCGCGGCGCACTGACGGGGGTCGGCAACACACGCGAATACGCCGCGCCACGCACCTGGCGACGATGATTGGCCGACTCAGCGTCTCCCGGCAAACCGTCCACAAACCGGCGCTGAAACTCCACCAGATCCAGACTCTGCAGGGTCATGCTGTTTCCTGTTCACCACAGAACATCAATCCGACCGCGGCGCAACAGCCCGCGGCAAAACTTCCAGCAACCGATCAATTTCCAGCTCTGTTCCGATGGTGATCCGCAATCCGTCCAGTTCTTCACCATTCGCGGCCGCACCGGCGAACCTCATGTAACGTACCAGCACACGCTCCTGCTTCAGACGCTCATAAATCACCCGGTGGCTCACGGACGTGTGCGTCGTCCAGAGAAAGTTGGCCTGACTGGGATGCACCACGAAACCATGCCGGGGCAGGGCAGCCGCCAGCCGCCGGCGAGTCGCCACGATTCGGTCACGGTTCGCCAGCATCCACTGCTGATCCTCAAGGGCCGCAGTCGCTGCAGCAATCGATACCGCGTCACAATTGTAACTGTCCTTCACTTTTCGCATCCCGGCAATCAGATCGGGATGAGCAACGCAGTAGCCGAATCGGATGCCCGCCAGACTGTACGACTTGCTGAATGTTCGCGTCAGCAGCAGACGACCTGCAAACCGGGGATCCCGCAGCAGCTCGGCCCCCTGCGACTGCTCGGCGAAGTCCGCATACGCCTGATCCAGCACCAGCACACCCTCGTCAGGCAACAGCTCCAGCAACTGCTCCGTCGACCAATACGTTCCCGTCGGCGAATTGGGATTCGGCACGAAGAAGATTCTCAGACTTCGCCGCAACTCTGCCACCCGCGACTGATCCCACGTCCAGTCCGGCCTCAACAACAGACGCTGCACACCCACACCCTGAATCTGCGCCAGTGATTCATACAGCACATAGCTGGGATAGGGATAACCAATCTGCTGACCGGCATCACAGAACGAACGCATGATAATGGTCAGATTTTCATCACTGCCGTTGGCCGGCAGAATCCAGTCCGGCTCAACTCCGTGCAGTGCCGCCGCAATTCGCCGAAAACCGGTCGCATCAGGGTCCGGATAAACATTCAGACGCCCCTCCGCCATCTGCTGTATCGCCGCTACGACCCGCGGAGAAGGCGGATACGGGTTTTCGTTGGTGTTCAACTTCACCCAGCCGGTTTCCTGAGGCTGCTCGCCAGGCACATAACCAGCCATGCGATCAATCGCCGGACGAAAAACTGATACCATCGCAGCATTCTCGCGACACAAAGGAAGCAAAACCGTCGCAGCAAAACCGTACGCCGAAATCACGCGATTCTTACGCCATCCGCAGACAAACGATCCCGTCAGCAGGTTCAACCTTCCCTGTGCACAGGAATACTGCCCCGCCGTCACAACAGTCTCGCTGCTGACCACAGTTCTGACAATCACCCGACGCCCGATTCCGCCAGAGCGGAAGAATCACCCGCGGCGGGAAATACAGCCCCCCCCCCCACCCCTGCAGATCCTTCGCAGACTCACTAACCCGCACCCAAACCGGCAAAACCTGCCGATTTGCACTGCAGGGTCGCTAATCCGTACCGCCCGAGCCGAAATGAACGTCCGATCTTCTGCTCAGGCACAGCGATTGCAGAAACGTCTGGCCCCGGATCCAACCGCGGCAGTGAATCGGTACTCAGCACATCACAGGCAGGAAACCATGAGACTTCTGATTACAGGTGGGGCAGGATTCATTGGCAGTCACATCGCCGAACAGGCTGTCGCACTCGGCTGGACCGTTGCGGTGGTTGACGATCTCAGCGGCGGACGTCGGGAAAACGTGCCCGCCGCAGCACAGTTCTTTCAGTGCGATATCCGCAATCCAGTCGGACTCCAGCAGGTCTTTGCAGACTTTCGCCCGGAAGTGGTCAGCCACCAGGCTGCCCAGGCCAGCGTGTCCGTCAGCGTCCGCGAACCCGTCCGCGACGCGGAAATCAATATCCTCGGCTCCATCCACGTGATGCAGTGCTGCGTGCAGGCCGCCGTCAAACGGTTGGTCTTCGCCAGCACTGGCGGAGCCATCTATGGGGAAGTTCCCGACGGAACTCGCGCCTCAATTGCTACCACCCCCCGTGCCCCAAAGCCCCTACGCCTGCAGCAAATTTGCCGTCGAAAAATACCTCGAGTCCTTTCGCCGCGAGCATGGCCTGAACTCCACCGTCCTCCGCTACGCCAACGTCTACGGACCACGACAGGACCCCCACGGTGAAGCCGGAGTCGTTGCGATCTTCTGCAACCGCATGCTGGCCGCAGAACCCGTCAGCGTGTTTGCCCGCAGAACCGCCGGCGATCCCGGCTGCGTGCGCGACTACGTCTATATCTCCGACGTCGTCAAAGCCAACCTGGCTGCCATGCAGGGCCTGATCCCCGACACCATCCTGAATGTCGGCACCGGCATCGAAACCAACACCCTGCAGCTCGCTGAACAACTGCAGCAGATCCTGCAAAGCCCCAGCGAAATCCGCTTCGGAGACATCCGGCCAGGCGACGTCGAAAGATCCCTGCTGGACGCTGACCGGTTCCAGCAACTGCTGGGCACAACCGTCCGCGTCCCGGAAGGCCTGCAGCAAACAGCTCGCTGGTTCCGGGAACACCGCCGACACTGATCCAAACGCTCATCCAACTCCATGAAAATCTGCAGAAACTGCTATTTCAGCAAAATCCGAAATCCAGGTACACTCGCCGCATGCAGAGACAACGCCCACAAGCCTCAAGCAACTCAAACACACCATAACACCCAAAAGAAGCAGTCTACCTCAGCTATCTCAAGCAGCAGCTCTTTACTCAGCCCCCAAACTGTCGTTCAGTCTTTCCCAGAGAATTCGCATGGTACGGATGTTGCCGAAGATGCAGCCAGCATAACTTCACCCGACTACACACATCCGGCAATCCACACCCACGAGGCATGAATAAAAAATTGGCGCAGTTTGCGCAAAACACGCAGACAGCACAGCAACTCCCGGCCAAAACCCTGTTTTCTTGTTTGCAACTCTGAAAACAGATCGCCCCATCGGGCAGATTTCAGGCTTCTTTAAGACATTGCTCACCCCATGAAACCGTCAATGCCCGCCCGGCAACCAAAACAGAAGCACAATCTGCACAAACGGTCACTGTCAAGTGCCTTTGTCATCGCAGTTGTCATTTTGTTCGCCCGTTCGACAGCGGCTGACACGATTGTCCTTGACGATTTCAACACTGGGATTAACGGCACGGTGATCTTCACTCAGGTCACTGCTCCAGGTACTGCTGCCGCAGGAAATCTGCCAACAACCAATAAAGTCGGCATCCGAAGGAATACTCGAGCCACGTGGACAGACACTCGTGCGTCGCTGGGCTCGATGTTGTGGGATTCAAGGTCTGTCAACTTCTCCCGCGGAGACGTTGGCACAGGTTCCACAATCATCAGCATTAATGCATCAAGCAGCAGTGCTCTGGAAATCTCGAATCCCGACGACGCAACCGCTCTTGCTGCGGCATTGACCTATCAAAATTCCGGAGCATCCGCATTGATTGACCTGTCAACAATGGCGACTTTCAATATTGATGTCAGTTCGCTGGATCAACTGGTACCGATGACACTTTCACTGCGCGACAGCAGCAACAATGTGGGCTCGGCAAACTTTACTCTTTCCAACCTTGCCCTTGGCAAACAGTCGTTGTCTTTGAGCTCCATTTTCAATTCCATCGATGAATCCCAGGTTGTACAGGCCAACTTGACATTCAACCTCCCAACAGGTGGCGATATTGCATTGCAGCAGATGTACTTTGCACCAGTGCCTGAACCCTCCACCCTGGTCATCCCTGCTGCCATTGTTGCAATCGCTGTATTGCGTCGCAGGTACGTTGCTCGTCGCTCTTCAATCGCCTGACTTTCTGCAAGGGCCCCAGCGGATCCCTGTGCCGATGCCGCAACTCAACTGGTCCCAGGCGATCGCGTCCCACAGTCCCCGCCGGACGTTCAGACGCAGCGGGCAGTTGATCCTCCCCGCCCAGGAACCTCACCTGCACCGTTGCCCCTCGGTTTATCCTGCCACTGCTCGAATGCAACGTCTCCAGCCGTGGTAAGTATTGCCGAATTACCCACTCCGCAGAATCCCTGCAATCGCTGCATTCGGGCACAACGCTGACTTTGAGGCCGCTGCAGTTGGGCAACATCTGCTGCCCTGATTCACCCCTCTCTGATGCCTCCCGGCAACCTACCCTCAGGCTTGGCTCCGATCGACCTGCAGGACAACAAATTTGCCAGTTCTGTGGCGTTCCATCCCTGGGATCATTTGGTCTGAATCTATGCTCCCTGCAGACTCCGATGCTTGCTGGCAGTCTGCCTGCAGCGCCTGCTGAACTGATCTGCATGACAGAACCGGGACGATTCACCATGATTAAGCGACCGTTTCATCCATGGCCACTGGCCGCACTTTCCCTGCTGCTGACTATAGCCAGCGCAGACACACTGAGGGCGGATATCGTGGTCCTTGATGACTTCTCAACTCCTATCGAGTTCAATGCTGGAAGTTTTTCGCGGTCTGACGCTCGCAATGACTTTTGGGCGCCTGAGGTGACAATTGCCCCCGGCGTAACGGCGACTTGGTATGACGATGGCGCCGGAATTCTGGGTGGTCGCCGTGACGTCAGCGCGCAAAACGCCACGACCTCCGCCCAGAGTTCGATGATCAGCATTGACGGATATCTGTCCGTCAACTCCCCCTCAGCAAACTTTCTGTGCGCAACCTGCCTGTCGTACACATTTGCTGCGATCAACGTAGAGATTCATCACAAATTCGTCATCGACGTCCTGTCACTCGACCCCGCTGCGAAAGGCAACATCCTCGGGACCCTTACACTCAAGGACCGGGACGGCAAAACAGCGACCGCAAACTTCGCCGCAACGGCTCTGAACGTCGGGCGAAACAAACTTGAACTACAAGGTATGCAGAATTGGTGGGGTATCGATCGCACAAGTGTGGTGTTTGCAGAGATGGCGTTCATGACAACACAGCCTGCCGTCGACTTCACAATCGACGCCCTCGCATTTTCCACCAACCCAGAACCCTCGACCTTCGCTATCATGGGTTTGGTCTTCACCGCCGCCGCTGTCGTCCACTTCAGAAAAACCGCAAAAACAGAGAAGAGCGACTGAAGGGAATCGAACCCTCACCAGGAGCTTGGGAAGCTACTGTGCTACCACTACACCACAGTCGCGTGGCTCATCCTTCAGATAATACGCTGTAATCAGGAACCATGCAACCGGCGGCCAGAAGTGCCGCCGCCTGTTCCCGGAAACTCGCGAACGCCCTCAGTCCCAGGGCGTTCGCAGACGACTGAAATGACGCTCCGTCGCCGGCCGCACCACCACTACCCGCGGATTTGTCTGCCCTGACGTTCCCAACAGCCACGCAACGAAGAATCCTGCGACGAATCCGCCAATGTGAGCCCACCACGCCACACCCACGGCTTCACCAGCACCCATCGCAAACGTTCCCTGCCAAAGCTGCAGCAGAAACCACAGACCCAGAAACACCGGGGCGGGAATGACCAGCACCTGCAGAAAAAACAGAATCGGTACCAAAGACACTACGTTCGCCCGGGGATACAGGTACAAATATGCACCCATCACCCCCGCAACCGCACCGCTGGCACCAATCGTGGGCAGCACCGACTCCGGATACATTCGGTAATGACTGAAACTGGCCAGCACCCCACTGCCCAGATAAAACAGCAGATACCCCAAATGCCCCAGACGATCCTCCACATTATCGCCGAACACCCACAAAAACCACAGGTTCCCCGCCAGATGCAGCAGACTTCCGTGCAGGAAAATACAGCTCAATGCGGTCAGCCATACGGGCATCGGCGGCTGCGGAATCTCTGACCGCACCTCCAGTTCCCGCACTCCAAAAACGGTCTGCACCAACTCCCGATGCTCGATCACCACAGGTCGCTCCGGATGCGAAATCCTCGCAGGAATCATCCCGTACAAAAACGTCAACCTGCCGTCCCGGTCTTCCGCCTGCAGCAGAAATGTCAACACACAGACCACGATCAACAGGTAATTCACCACCGGTGTCGTGCGCGATGGGATGTTGTCTCGTAACGGAATCATCAACCTGCTCCCCGGGATTCCACAAAACGCCCCTCAATGCTCAGCGATCCGCCGCGGCCGCCACGGCCACAGGATCCGCGTGGCGAATCACAAATTCCACCAACTCCTGACACTCAAAGAAACCACTCCACATATTGTGCCCCTGCCCCTTTGGCACCACCAGCCGAAATTCGCCTCCCGCAGCCCGATAACGCTCGGCAGCAAGCCCCGAATTCGCCTCCAAAGGCACCACCGCGTCCACATCTCCATGAATGGCGAACAGCGGCACCCGAGCCTTTGCCACGGGCCCAAGGCGATCCACCGGATTGAACTCCGCCAGCCTCAAACCCAGCTCCTCCGCCGACATCCCAAAGGCACCACTGGCCCGCTGCAGCCCCGGATAACTGCTCAGACTGCAGACGGGATAGATGCCCGCGAACGCCGACACTCGCTCAGGATGCAACGCCGCCCACGACAGCGTCATCAGCCCTCCTCGACTACGCCCCAGCAGTACTGGCCTCGAGGAATATCCTCGTCGTACCATCTCGGCATGCAGATCATCAAAAACACGGTTCCCTGCGGGACTTCCATAAGACTCCCCCGCGTCAATTCCAGCGACCGCAAGACCAGCGTCCTGAAACTGACGAAACATCCAGCGTTCCTCTGCACCCGGCAGCCCCGGCAGCGTGGGGGCATACCAGACCCACGCTTTCCCGGACCGTGGCAATCCCCCACGCCCGGAAATCAGAAAAGCCGGCCTTCCACCGACCACAAACGTCTCACCATCCAGCGGTAACTGCTTTTCAGGGCCGGACGACTGAGCCAGCAATGCCCCGCTACCAGCTCCGCAGATCCACAGCAGCAGACAACTCGCCCCGGACATCAGCGCAGACCGCAATCCACCCATTCCCGCCTCCCTTCAATCCCCATTTCTGCACCGCGACACTGACAATTCACGACGACTTCATGTAACATCCGGGAAATTCGCCACCCTGTCCGGTGAATCATCTGTCATTTTCCCACCCCTGCAAAGCTTCCCACTGCAGCTACCAACTGCCAATTCCATCGCTCGGAAGACCCTTACGGATGACTAACGAAGCAGCACTCCTTCAGCAGCAACTCGAGAACTTTCGCGTCGACTTTCACAGGCTGCGGTCCGAAATTTCCACAGTGATCGTCGGCCAGACCGATATCCTTGACGACACCCTGATCGCCCTCATCGCCGGTGGTCACGTACTTCTGGAAGGTGTCCCAGGCCTCGGAAAAACGCTTACTGTTCGCACGCTTGCCAGCGCACTGCAGCTCGATTTCCGACGCATCCAGTTCACTCCCGACCTGATGCCCGCAGACCTGATCGGTACTCAGGTGCTGGCCGAAACAACGGATGGTCGTCGAGTTTTTGATTTTCAGAAAGGCCCACTTTTCACCAACATCCTGCTGGCCGACGAAATCAATCGCGCCACCCCCAAAACTCAGTCAGCTCTCCTCGAATCCATGCAGGAACACTCCGTCACCGTGGCCGGTGCCACTCATCGCCTCGCAGAACCCTTCTTCGTCATGGCCACACAGAACCCGCTGGAAATGGAGGGCACCTACCCGCTGCCGGAAGCCCAGCTCGACCGATTCTTCGTGAAACTGCTGGTCCGTTACCCGCGCCCCGAAGACCTCGAAACCATCCTCGACCGCACCACCGGCACGGCCCAGCCCACTGCAGCACCAGTACTCTGCGGCACACGGATCCAGGAAATGTCCGCTCTGGCTCGCACGATCCCCATCGCCAAAGAGGTTCAGCGGCACGCCATCGCACTGGTCACAGCCACACACCCCGAACAGCAGTCCGCCACCCAGACCGCTCGCCGATACATTCGCTACGGGGCCAGCCCCCGCGGCCTGCAGGCGCTGATTCTCGGAGCAAAAATCCGCGCTATCCTCGATGGTCGCTGCCACGTTGCCACGGCTGACCTGCACCAGATGGCACTCCCCGTCCTCAGACATCGCATCATCCTGAATTTCGAAGGACAGGCGGAAGGCGTCAGCACTGATGACGTCATCCAGCGCATCCTCGGACAACTCAGTGACTCCAGCTCAGCCGGCATTCGCTGACAAGACTCCCCGCTCATAACACCCTCGCCATGCTGTTTCCTCCCGACTTTCTGACTCGCCTCGAATACCTTTCGATCATGTCGAAACGCGTATTCCGAGGACAACTGCTGGCCCAGCGCAGAACCCGCCAGACCGGAGCCGGTATCGAATTCGCGGACCACCGCGAATACAGCCCCGGTGAAGACCTCAGATACCTCGACTGGAACATCTACGCTCGCCACGGGGATCTGCTCATTCGACGCTTCCAGGAAGAACAGGACCTCCACCTTTGGCTCCTCCTCGACTGCTCCAACAGCATGAATCTTGCCGATGGACGCAAATTCGAACTGGCCCGACAACTCGCCGCAGCACTTGCATGGATCGCTCTCGCCGATCTCGATCGCATCTCCGTTCTGGCCTGTGCCGCCGGAGTCGTTGAGCAGTTCCCGCTGACCCGCGGACGCGAACGCATCCTGCCACTCATGCAGTTCCTCGAACGACTCACCGCCTCACGACCTCAGACCAGCCTGCTCGAATCCGTCCGACAGTTCCTTCACCGACGACCACGCCCCGGTCTTGCCGTCATCCTCAGTGATCTGTTCGACACCGCCGGCTTCGAAGCCGGCCTCGACCAGCTGCGATTCAGCGGATTCGATCTGCACGTCATCCAGCTGCACCACCCGCTCGATGCTGATCCGGCAATCCTCGGCGATGCCGAACTGGTCGATATGGAAACCGGCACAATCCTGCAAACTACAATCACGGAACAGATGCTGATCGAATACCGCCGACTGTTCAGCCAGCATCAGGAAGCCGTGCGAAGTTACTGTGCCCGCTACAACCTCGGCTGCACCCAGTCCAGCACTCAGGTGCAGTTTGACTCACTTGTGATGGCCATGATGAAACAATCTGCCACTTCCTGAAATTTGTCCCCTCCAGTCCATGATCCCCGACTGATACCATGACTTTTCTGGTGCCGACAGCCCTTGCACTCGCCGCGTTCGCACTGCCGATCACGGTGCTCTACATCCTGAAACTCAGGATGCGGCAGGTGCCTGTCTCGTCAGATCTGTTCTGGCAGCAGATTTTTCAGGCCCGACCGCCACGGTCCTTCTGGAATCGGTTCCGTCACCCACTGTCCTGGCTGGCACAGCTTCTGATTCTGCTGACCATTGTTGCCGCGGCCGGCGATCCACGCTGGCTGTCCGACAGTCCCCCGCACAGCCTCGTACTGATCATTGACGTCTCAGCCAGCATGCAGGCCACAGAAGCCGGCGGCCAGCGACTGACCCTCGCAACAAATCAGGCCCGCCGGATCATCAACGGCCTGCCGCCCGGCTCACAGGCCGCTGTGATCGCCGCAGACCACCGTGCCGAAGTTGTTTGCGGGATGACGGACCACATTCCTGACCTGCTGCGAGCTGTCTCCGGCATTCAACCGTCCGCCGCACCGGGATCTCCGGAACTCGCCATCCGTGCCGCGGCAGAACTGCTCGGCCAGACCCCAGCCGGTGAAATCATTCTGCTCACGGATCGCTGCTTTGACTCCCCCGGACTCACCGATAACCCACGACTGACAATCCTGTCCATTGCGACGCCACGATCCAACATCGGCATCACCAACTGCCAGTCCCTTCGCAACCCCGATGATCCGCTCGCCGCTGAACTGCTGATCGCTGTCACCAACTCATCACCTCACATCGCCGAAGCCACGCTGGAACTTCGCATCTCCGGTACACTCAGCAGCGTCCTGCGTCTGAAACTGAGCCCCAACGAAAGCACCACACGCTCGTTTCCCCGCGTCGGGCCCTCCGGCGGTATCTGGCAGGCCGAACTCAAAAATATCCGCTTTTCAGCCGATTCTGATGCATCAGCCCTGCCCCAGGATGACACGGCATCAGCAACCGATGCCCTCACGATTGATAACTCCGCCGTCGCCATTCTCCCCGATGCCCCTCGACAGCGGGTACTGCTCGTCAGCCCCGGCAGCCTGTTCGTGCAGAAAGTTCTTGAGGCCGATCCGCTCACAGAACTCACCGTGCTGCAACAACCACCACCGGACAATGCGTGGCCTCAGGACCACACTGTCGTGCTGCACGAAACCATCCCCCGGCAGCTGCCCGGCGGCCCTGTCATCGTTCTCGATCCACGCAATGACTGTGATGCGTGGAACATCCGCGGCACACGCGAAAATCCGCTGCCCGCTCAGTCCGTGGAAACGCACCCCATCACCAGAAACTTTCGCCTTGATGATGTGCTGATCCCGGCTGCCTCGGAGCTGGAGTTCACGCAGCAGCCCAGAATTCTTGCCGCCGCAGAAGACGGATTGCCCCTCTGCTGCCTGCTGCAAAGACCACAGGGACAGGTTGTCGTGATTCCACTGCACCTGACACAAAGCGATCTCGCATTTCGAACAGTTTTTCCCATTCTGATGTCCAACACACTGCGCTGGCTCGCCGGGCACTCCGACACAACCGCCTCTGCACTGCAGGCTGGCCAGCAGACTGCCGTTCCCCTGCCATTGACCGCCCCCGCAACCTCCATACCAAACTCCCTGCTCAGATCTCCCGCCGGAAAACTCACCCGCATTCCACTTGTGCCCGACACCGCAGCACCGCTGTCAGCAACCGCCCTCACCGGACCACTGCGGGAAGCTGGCCTGTGGCTGATCGAACCGAACGGCAGTAACGCCCCGCCCAACGCAGACTCCACGTCAGCCGTTCCCATCGCCGTCAATGTGGCATCCTCCATGGAAACAGATCTGCGACCTCGACTCTCCGCCAGAATGTCTCCGGAATCCCCGCCAAAAGCAGTGCCTGCTGCCGGTCGCCCGCCGTGGTTCTGGCTGTGCCTCGCCACTGTACTGCTGCTGGCGTCGGAATGGTTTCTCTACCAAAGGCGCTGGATCACCTGAACAAATCATGACCATTGAATTCGCTCAACCCACACTGCTGCTGCTGGCGATTCCCGTCGGAATCCTGCTTTGGCTGCTGTATCGCCGCAGCCTCAGTGACTTCTCAGTTCGACAAAGACAACTCAGCCTGTTCATCCGCTCTCTGCTCGTACTGCTGCTGCTGTGCAGCGCCGCCGGCATGACACTGCTGCTTTCCTCCACCGAACCATGGATCGTTTTCGTAACCGACGTCAGCCCGAGTATTGGGACCGAGGGACGCTCTGCAGCTCAGGAATTCCTCCGAACCGCCGAACTGTCACGCGGACGTCGCTCAGCCACATGGATCAATTTCGCCTCCACAATTTCCCCGCCCACACTCACTCCTCCCGGCCCCGCAGACTCCACAGCCCCGGCCAACACTCAGACCGACCCGGCCCCGCCTGAAACGGACATCGAACATGCACTCGATGCCGCCGTGGCCACTGTCCCCCCCGGATTTGTTCCCAGAATTGTGCTGCTGACCGACGGCAACCAGACCACCGGAGACGCCATCGCAGCGGCAACCCGAAACACTGCGGAAATCTGGACCGTGCCGCTGCCCGCACCTGAGGCCCCCGAAGTTCAGGTCTCCTCCCTGAAAGCGCCCCACGAAGTTCGCGAAGGGGAACCCTTCCTCATCGAAGCAGAAATCTCAGCCAATCATCCTGACGAAGGTACCGTGGATTTGTACCGGGGCGAATTTCGAGTGGCCACCAGACAAATCACTCTGCAGCCAGGCACGAACGTGATCCGCTTCGAGCAGTCCGTCGACCAGGATCGACTGGCGGAATTCCGCATCCGAGTTTCCGGACTTCGCCACGACACACTCCTCGACAACAACTCAGATCTGGCCCTCGTCAGCACTTCCGGAAAGCCACGTGTGCTGCTCGTGGAATCCGAACCTGACCAGATTCAGGAACTGGCCTTTGCCCTCGAAGAGCAGGGCATTCTCGTCGATGTACGCCCGATTGAAGGCCTCCCCGAATCTCTCGAAGCCCTGCAGAACTTCGAACTGCTGGTGCTCTCAAACGTCCCTGCCACAAGGATCAGTCGCCAGCAGATGACCGTCATTCAGACATGGGTCCGCGATTTCGGGGGCGGATTTCTGATGCTCGGTGGTGATCAGTCCTTCGGACTGGGTGGCTACTACCAGACTCCCATTGATGAACTGCTGCCGGTTCGCAGTGACTTCGAAAAAGAACAGGAAAAACCATCGCTCGGCATGGTCCTCGTCATCGATCGCTCCGGCTCGATGGAAGGTGACAAGCTGGAAATGGCGCGCGCCGCAGCCAGCTCGGCAGTCGATCTGCTGGGCCCCCGCGACCAGGTCGCGGTGGTCGCATTCGATGACCAGACGTGGGTCATCTCTGAACTGCAGCCCGCGGCCAATCGCAGCCGCATCGCAGACCAGATCAGCCGCATTCAGCCCGGCGGAGGCACCAACATGTTCCCGGCCATGGAGTCCGCCTTCGAAACCCTGAACTCCGCCAGCCTGAGACTGAAACATGTCATCATGCTCACTGATGGCAT
>CAIOKE010000008.1 GCA_903858815.1 uncultured Planctomycetaceae bacterium
CAGTACCGCATGAAATTCACCGATCGCGTCAGCCCGCAGTGGCTTTAGCAGCGGGAATAATTCTCGGTCGGCAGCAGGATCGGCATCCAGCAGCACCGGCCAATACCGCCGCGTCGTCTTTGGCGTAGTCCGCCAGCAGACCCGTGATGATTTTCTTCGCGACTTCGCCCTGCTGTGGATCCGCAAACAGCGTCGCCAGCGGAGTCTTCAGCCGGCTGGCCTGCGGACGCAGCACTTCCTGATACTGCCCCACAAACACAAGATTCTGCAATACCAGTTGTGCCGCCACAAAATCCGCCGTCTTTGGATCGGACCATGCAGTGCCTTCGCCCTCTTCTATGGCCGCTTCCCAGCCCGCCAGCAGGCAAGCGGCGTGCAGGCGTCTGCCGGCTGTCTCCTCGCTGTTCCGCAGTGTCGTTTTCCACTTCGCACTCAAACTGTCCTTCCACGGCTGCAGCAGGCTGGACAGCGGTAACAATTGTTCCGGGCGACACTGCAATGCCAGCTGACTCACTGCCGGCAGCAGCTTTTCATCCGGATCACCCAGATACAGTCGGGCAATTGCCAGATGCAGCTGCCCGTCTGATCCGTCAGCGGCGTCCTCGAATAGCCGCTGCACTTCGGGCAATGCATATCCACGCAATGGCTGCATCTGTTCCAGTCCGGGCTTCAGTTCACTGGTTTTGCGTCCAGCGATCGTAGCCGCCAGATCCCGGGCTCGGTTGGCCGTAATTTGCGACCGCAACAGCACTCCTGCCAGCATGACGATACACAGCACAGCCACAGCCAGCGCACCGCGGACGCGATGCAACCGCCCGGCCCGCTCCATCATCGTCTGCTGCGCCGGTGTCCACACGTCCCGGTCCACATGCCGCAAGATCCGCAGATACTCCGACAGCGACGGCAGCTGCCGTGATTCCTGCTGGGCCCCCCATAGCACAGCACGTTCTTCCAGCAGCAGCTGCGCCTGCCCGGCGCTGGATTCCTTCAGCTTGCTGAACAGCCACTCCCGCAGCGACGGCACCAGAAAGTCATGAGTCAGCTCGTACTGTTTTTCGGACACGGACGCACTCGATACAGCGTTGTGGCCGGACTCCGACTTTTCATCCCCGACTGCCGTGTCGACCGGCGTGATCAGCCGCAGTTTGTCGTCGAGGAGTTTCAGCAATTCCTGAAAATCTTCCTCGCGCTGCTGGTACCTGGCAGCAATCTTCAGTCGTGTTTCCGTGACTCTGTAACCACGGACTTCAGTCCCCGTCGGCGGCAGCATGGCACGCAGTGCAGCCTGCGCGGCACGCTGATGTTTGCGATTGGCAATTGGAGCATCTGCAGCCGCCAGCGACTGCTGTAAAAAGGCCACGCCGATGCCCTTCGCACCACCGACTTCATCCAGCGATTCCAAAGTCCAGTCCCGGCCCTCGAACATCTGCACAAAGACAGCCAGATGCACCGATGTCACCTTGCCACCATGCGATAGATCCTGCACCACACGCCGCACAAACAGATCCTCAACCGATCCCGGCTCAATCCGTTCCGGCAGCCGCTTCAGCTGCACTGCGAACAGCTGCAGTACTTGCCGCGCGTGGGCCTGTGACCAGAGTTCCAGTGGCTGGCAATTCGTCTTTTCGTCAATGCTTTGACCCAGCAGGCCAAAGAAACTGCTGATCGCCGAAAAAAAGTCGCCACGCACAATCACGACCGCCTGCAAATGCACTCCATCACAATGCCGCAAAGCATCAGCCAGATTCGTCCAGTCCGTTTCGTCCTTGACATGCAGCCACTGTTCAAACTGATCGATCACCAGCAGCAACTTTGTTCGCTCCTGTTGGTGGAAATCGCGGAC
>CAIOKE010000009.1 GCA_903858815.1 uncultured Planctomycetaceae bacterium
CCCACAACCGTAGCCCGGGCATTCCTGCCCGGCCACCCTCAACACACACAAAGCCACAACGCACCACACGCTTACCCGCCACTCACCCATTCCGCGCTCAGTAAACCCAACCCCACAACCGTGGCCCGGGCATTCCTGCCCGGCCACCCTCAACCCACACAAAGCCACAAAGCACCCCACGCTTGCCCGACCCTCACCCATTCCGCGCACTGATAACCACACAGCAAAGACAAACCTCAGCATCCTCACCGAGCTGGTGCTCGGTGATCCGAGGCAACCCACCCCTGCGGGAGGGCGCGCCCAACACCCTCGCCTCTTTCCGTGTCTTCCGTATCTTCCGTGGTGAAAACAAAACGCACCACCAACAACACACCCGTCGGTTCACACCAACGGCTCGCCCAAGCCCCCCCCCCCCCCCCCCGGGACCTCCGAGCACCAGCTCGGTGACACCCATCCAACCGCCCATTCGGAACGGCGAGGCTCCCGCCGAGCCGAAATAACAGGACCCCAAAATCCCAACGGCTCGGCAGGAGCCTCGCCCTCCCAAGGGCGCGCAACTCCACGCACCAACTGATTACTGACCACTGCCCACCGATCTCGCCCCGCCACCGCTCCGCAAAACCCACTCCGCGGCCGCCAGCACTTCAGACTCCAATCCCGCTTCCTTCAGCTGACACACGGTCCTGTCCACATCATACGCCACCCGCCGAAACTCCACACGACCATCCTCAATCACCACATAGGATGCTCTAGGATCACCGTCTCGCGGCTGACCAACACTGCCAGGATTCACCACCTGCACAGCACCCAACTGCAGATGCATCGGCACATGAGTATGTCCGACACACAGAAAATCCGCCTGCACACCCTCCAAACGCTGCCGCCACTGCTCCGCATCGGCCTCCAGATACTCGTCCAGCGGATCACGCGGAGTCGCATGCAGCAGCAGAAAGCGATACCCGTCCAGCTGCACATACCGCTGGACCGGCAACTCCGCCAGCCACGTCAACTGCTCGTCCGACAGCACCCGGTAATGATGAGGCCGCAAGGCAGCCGAGATTCGCCGAAACGTACCCACCGGACGAACACGCACTCGCTGCGCCAGCGAATGATCGTGATTGCCCCGCACAGCCACTGTGGCAAACCGCCGCAACCACTCAATACACGGCGCCGGATCCGCCGCATAATCCACCGCATCACCCAGAAACAAACACGCGTCAAACCGCTCCGGAATGGCAGCCAGAGCAGGCCAGTTCGCATGAATGTCGGCGATCAGCAGAATTCGCACGCACGAATCTCCTCACATCAGACACAGCGGCCATCAGTGTTCACTGCGAGTCCTGAAGGAATGAGGCTTACCGTCCGACCCGATCTGAATCGTGTAACTGGCCCCATCCGGTGCCACTCGAGCCAATACCCACTGACCCTGACAGTCAGCGGTCGGAACCGAATTGGCAATGAATTCCGCCGGTGCCTGCAGAGATCCATCCAGGTCCACATTCCGATGCAGCTGAAACCACTGCTGCATGGACTGCACTTCCCGCAGTGTCTTCAGCGTCGATTCAGCGCCACCCTTCTTCGGACCGTTACACATCACAGCTGCTACCGGGTCCAGCGCCAGCACCAGCGCCGGATTGTTACTTACCGCCAGACCGTGATGAGTCACCATGAACAGGTCAATCCGCCCCGCCGGATTTCGCGGCGTCACAAGTTTGGCCTCCATATTCCACGTCAGATCACCACACGTCACATAACGAAACTCACCAAACCGCAACAGCACCGCAATGCTGGCCGAGTTGTCTGTCGGATCGTCAGGCTGCGGCTGATGCCGAGCCGCAAAGGTATTCTCAGGGCCTTCACCCACCACCGCCTCACGACTGGCACATAACACCTTCAGGCTCAGCGGAGTCTTCCCGGATTTCAGAGGCACCAGCTGTCCGGCCTGCAGCGCCTTCGACTGATTCTGCGATGCCGCGCGATAAGCCGCAATCCGATCCGGAAACCCCGGATCCTCGGACAGACTGTCCGGAATGCCACGGTCCCAGAATGTCCCCACCCCGAACTTCGCAGCCAGTGCCGCATGATTGCCAAAATGATCCAGATGCCAGTGCGAAACCATCGCGTGATCAATGCGTTTCAGACCAGCCACCTCCCCGGCCACCGCGATAATGCGATTCAGATCCCGTCCCTGATTGTCCGGATAACCCGAATCAATCAGCAGTGATTCACCCTCGGGTGTCACAATCAAATTGGCCGCCCCACCCTCAACATCAATGAAATAGATGTCCAGAGTTCCCGTTTTCTGATCCGCCCGCAGGGTGGTCACCGCAGACACCTGCACCAGACAACACGCTGCCACAGACAGCACCACCGATTTCAGCAGCCGCATCACAACCTCCGATGACACTCGCACTCAAAAACGGGCCACAACACCAGCCCCGACATTAAATCTGAACCCTCCTTCACACAAGCACACCCCCCGAAACAAGTCCGACTTTTTTCTCCGAAATTGCCAATTCAGCGGAAATTCCGTTTTTTCGCCGATCTTCCACCACGCGCATCGGGTTATTCTCCGCAGACTATCCGTCCTCGCGGTCCCGCGTCAGACCGCTCAGCAGCGCCGCTGCTGCCTTCCCTGCAAACCCTGAAACAAGGCCCCACCATGAAGCCTGTCAACTCCGCAAAATTCCTGCTGGCTCTGGCCATCGCAGCCCCCGCCTCTGCTCAGCCCCCCGAAGACACTCCACGGAACTCAGACCGACCCGCCCCCGAACAACGTGACCGGGCACCCGGTGAAGGCCAGCGCACAGACGAACCACGTCGCGATGGTGAACGAGGTGCAGGTGAACGACAGGGCGGACGCCGTGAAGGTGAAGGACAGCCACCAGGCCGACCGGGGCAGTTCGGCGGACAGGGCGAAGGTCGTGGATTCCGTGGCATGTTCCCCAACCCACTCCTCGCAGCCCTCGACAAAAACGGCGATGGCGAACTGTCCGAAGAAGAAATCGATGGTGCCGTCAGTGCTCTCAAGTCACTGGACCGCAACCGCGATCGTCGACTGGACGCCTCGGAACTGCGTCCCAACATGGAAGGCATGCCGGGACAGTTCGGACGTGGTGGCATGATGCAGCCCGGCGGACCATTTCCGGGTGGACCGGAAGGTGGCCGTGGCGGAATGATGCAACCGGGTGGACCGGGCGCTATGCTGGAACGCATGCTGGGCATGGATACCGACAAAGACGGAAAACTGTCGGCCGCAGAACTGCCCGAACGTATGAAGCCGATGCTGGAACGCAGTGACGCCAACAAAGACGGCTTCCTCGACCGCGCAGAACTTGAAGCCATGGCATCGCAACGCATTCAGCAGCCTCGCCAGGGTGGACCGGAAGGCGGACGGCCCCCAGGCGGAAATCCCGCAGAATTCCTCGGACAGATGATGGAACGCGCTGACCAGAACAAAGACGGAAAACTCAACGGTGAAGAACTGCCGCCGTTCCTTCGTGAACAGCTGGCAACACTGGATAAAAACGGCGACGGTGCAGTCGATCGGGAAGAACTGCAGTCCGGCATGGCCGCTCGCATTCGCGAAGGTCGACCACTCGGTGGACAGCAGGGCAATCGCAACGAAGGCGGTGCCGTACGGCCACGACGACCAGAAGGTGAAGCAGAAGGCGAACGCGATCGCCCGACTGAAGAACCACGTCGGGAAGAAGACGACAAAGAAGAACGGGAAGAGGGTGACGAAAAGCCCACGCAGAAGGATGACGAAGACGACGACAAATAAGTCGCCTTCGCAATCAGTCAACGGCTCGATCGCTCAACCACAGCCGTACTGCAAAAAACCATCCGCGGCAGACAGCACCCTCACCGGTCCGTCTGCCGCGTTGGCATTTCCAGACCCACCCAGTACACACACCTGGGCCCTCGTAACGAAACGCTCCCGGAAAGCCACAGCACCCCAACACGCACCAACGTGAGCGGAACGATGCTGGCCGCCGGTGACTCACCCCAAACGCAACCTCAAGCCGCACGAAAAACAACACCCGTCAGCTTACGCGAACGGCTCGCCAGCTCACACTCCGGGACCACCGAGCACCAGCTCGGTAACGGCAGCACAGCAACACCGCGCACGGCATTTAACGTCGAACCCCTGAATCACACTCAGCCGCCCAGCGACGACAGCAAACAGTTCATCAACCGCATTCACTGCCGGCCACTCCACGCCCCACGCCTTTCAGGCCCTCGCACACCGCGCGCCACCACGCAAACGATCAACCGCCACCCGCTGCCAGTGACACCAAATATTTGGCCAACGGCCATAGTCAACGTAGCCTCCGTAGCCTCCGGCACCGCCCACGGACCACGGCATCGCACGACCAACCACGGTTCCCCACACCCCACCCGCACAGATCACTCCTGCGCATTTCGCCCCAGCGCGATATCAAAGTCGTTCATCGCCGGGACCATCATCGACACCGCCGCAAATCCATAGGCCATGCAGATCCAGAAACACACGCCCAGATTACCACCCAGCAAAAACTCAGTGATCGCATAAAACGTCAGAAATGGCAGCAATAACGAAGCCATCGTCAACGCATTCGACGGATTCCGATGAGTCAGCGACGAATACAGTCCCAGACTGCCAAACCCAATGAACAGAATGAAACTCTGCAACTGAATCGCAAACGACGAACGCGCCTCGACCAGCAGCAGCATAAACACAAAAATGCCCACACACAGGAAAAACATGGTCCCCAGACTATGCGCAATCGCCTGCCGCGAATTCTCGTAACTTAAACCGGCGTGCAAACCCAAAGCCACCGCAAACAACGTCAACACCGAATATCCCACACCCACGTACACCGCATTCTCAACCGTCAGACCGGGTATCACTCCTCCCGCACACAACGCACCCACCAGCAACAACGGCAACACCAGCATCTCACGCGCGTTCCACACCGCTCCGCCTATCTTCCCGAACATAAACTCCCACGGACGCAGATCCGTCACCAGCAGAATCTCCAGCGTTCGACCGTCACGCTCGTTCGTAATCGATGTCACCGCCTGCGCATTACTCAACAGCAGACTCAGAATCCCGATCCCCAGCACCGCAAATGCCGGTGCTGACACCATGCCCAGAACCAGCCCGCCCGCAGCACTGCCCGGTTCAGGTCGCACCCACGAAGCCGCTGCCACCAACAACGCCAGCAGCACATAACACAACTTGATCCAGATCATCCGCCGACCATACGCCCGAGTTCGCATCTCACGCCAGATCACCGGTTGATCCCAGACCCGACGATGCTTCCGCTGCGCACCCTTCACCACCGTCGACGGAATCCGCGCCTCCTCAGACGCCGAGTCCTCTGATACCCCCGTCGCCACAGCCTCCACCACACCCTGATACACTTCCTTCGACGGATTCCAGCGCCGCAGCATCACCACCGTAAACTGACTCAGACCAGCCGCCAGAACCAGCAAACCAGCCACCGTGGGCCACGCCGATACCTGCAGCACTCCCGGACGATCCACACTCAGCGGATTCAGCACTCGCAATAACCCATCGTACGGTGAAAACACCGCCGCCACTCCACCCAAAACCACTCCCAGTCCATGCGCCGCCAGCAGGAAAACACCCACCCCCAGCACACTGATCGCAATCGTCTGAAAGGTCTTCTCACGCCAGAAGGCCACCAGACAACCCCACGCTCCCGCCGCCAGCGTCGCCGCACACACAATCGCCTGCGACCACAGAATCTGCGACCACGTCACACCACCCAGCAGCCGCAGCACCGCAAAGACCGGCCACGAAGCCGCCAGCAACACACCCACGTTCAGCAGACTGGACAACAGCTTGCCAACCGCCAGCTCGTGGTTCCGCAGGTCCGTCATCAACAGCAGAATCAATGTCCGCCGATCCTTCTCCTGAGCCACCACGGACGCCGCAAACAACGTCGCAAAAAACAGGCTCAGAGTCAGCTGCAATAACGCAAACACCCGAAACACCAGCGCACTGAACGACGCCACGTCGCCCGCAAACACCACGTCCTGAAATCCAATCGTCGCCTGACGCAGACTGTAAAACAGAATCAACAGCCCGGCCACAAACCCAGCCCGCATCACGTAATGGCTGAGACGTCGCGGAGTTGTCAGGACTTCCCGCTCAAAAATCGGTCCAGCGGCCACTCGGCTACCTCGCAAAAAAAAACGGCTCGCGACCGTTTCACAGACCGCGAGCCGCCCGAATCAGGCAATCACTTCATGGATCGCAGACGAGTCTCAATCAGGAAGTTCCGCTCAGCATCCCCGTGGCGACTCGGATTGCGATCCCACACGTCCTTCAAAGGATACGCATCCGGCATGTTGCGACCGTTCAACTGACACACCACTCGGTAATACTGCACCAGCAACAGACAGTCCTCAACGTTGTCCCCATCAATAAACATATTGGGGTACTTCTCCGCCAGCTTCGCCCACTGACTCATGGCCGTTTCCAGATACTTCTGCGAATCCGAAACCTGCACCGTCTTGTCCGGCAGCATCGAATCGCTGTTACGCCCTTCGTTGTAGGCCTTCTTCGCCTCAAACGACGATCGTCGCGCTTCCATCATCTCCGACGTCTTCTCCAGCTCAGCAATGTCCCGCCACTGCCGGAAATTGGTCATGTCCAGATTCTGAGCCCAGATGCGACGCTGCTCCTGCAACGTCACTCCATTCTCCTCAGCCAGAGCCTTCAATTCATCCTCCGTACAGTTCAGACGATACTTCTTGTCGTCCAGACCCAGAAAGTCCATCTTGCCGTAATCGTCCATCCACGACTTGTACGCCCGATCCCATGCCGGAATGTGCTCGTCAAACAATCCCTTCTCAGCACGCGTCTTCGCAAAGTTCAGCAGGGCACGAGCAGGGCCCTGACGGAAGAACACATGCGTCTTCCCCTTCACACCGTCCACACCGTCGTTGTCATCCTTCTCGTTCGCCCGCACAAACCAGTCGTAAGCCACCAGATAACTGTCCTTGCCGTCCGGATTGATCGTCCGGTCCGGACCAGGCTCACCCGACGTCGTGCGGAATCGAGGATCCGGGTCACGCACAAAAAATTCACGGAAAAATTTCTTCTCGTCCGATACGCCCATCTTCGACTGCACAAACTCGCCCACGTCGTGAAACAGAATCGGCACCGTTTCGTTCCGAGTCGTCCCCAGAATCAGAAACTTGATGCCCTCCTTCACCCAGTAAAAGCGGTCATCCACCTTGTCCCACTCACGCGAAACGTTATACGCCAGATTCCAGCCCTGGAATTTCCAGATCTGCACATAATGCGGCTGCAGCATAATGATCGAATCCACAGTCGCCCGCAGCTTCGCCCACTGCTTACGCTCCTGATAGTCAATCGCCTTCAGCTGCAGCACCGTCGCCGCCGGTCCTCGCAGACCCAGCAACAGCAGATTCATCGCCGAACTCGATGGATCCACCTTCCCCAGAGTCGCCTCGCCAAGGTCATACTGCTGCCGCTTCTGCGACAACACCCCCAGACCTCCCGAATCCGCCACAGCACCCGCTGTCTGACGAGCCGGAAAGCCCAGATACACCACAGGACCCAGCAACAGCAGAATGCCCACGCCGTACCAGATCTTCCGCTGACGTGAATTCACAGTGCTCATTTCGCCTCCAGTTCACGGAATTTCAGCAGAGCGCCGGCAATCAGAATACAGGGAATCAGGAAACCCAGAAAGACCACCACCGAAGGCAACAACACGTCCCGGAATGGCACGTCAAACCTGTTCTCCACATACATCGATGCCCGACTGAACACCGCAAAGTCCGGCACAATCATACTGAACACCCGCAAGACCCCGTCCAGACCCTGGTCTGCCGCTCGCACCACATTCATCGCCGTTTCCGACACGTCCATTCCAACCTCAGGATTGCGGTGCTGAGCAATCAGGATCGCTGACTCAACCGTACCCGCACCCTTCTCAACCCCCGCCAGCTTCCGAATCATAAAGTCATGGAAGAACTGACCCACAAGGAAGAACGTCAGAGTAAACAGCAGAGCCACCGGACCCTTCACCACACAGCTCACCGTCACTCCCAGAACAATAATCAACAGCAACATCAGCAGAATGCTGAGCATCGCCTTCCAGTAACCCACCCAGAATGGCTGGTCCGCCTTACGCACAAACAGGTCCGGGCGAGCCATCCCCAGATACATCTGGTCGTTGATACACGCCACCTCCACTCGCAGATACCCCTGAGCAGCCAGATCCTTAATCAGATCCTTCTCAATCATCCAGCCGTCCGTGTCCTCACTCACCAGCTGCTCGCGACGAATCAGATCATCAAAAAATGCATACCAGCTGCGACCGTCCGCAACCTTCAATCGACCCGCATCAACCGCCAATGCACCACCAGTCAACTGCTCACCCAGAACCGCCACCAGACGCTCGGAATTCAACTGCGAAATCTTCAGATCACGCACCAGTTCTTCCGTCAAACTGGCCTTCAATACCCCGTCCGCCAGCACACCACCACTCTCGTTCTTCTTACCAATCTCAGCAGCCAGAAATCGCCCCAACGTCTCGTAGTCGGCCACAAACCGCAAACGCCGCGGCACTCGAGTCAGATTCGTTGATGTCTCATCCAGATCGTGATACTCCGACACATTAAACGATGGCAGCGGAACCTCCATCCGCGCCAATGTCTCCATCAGCACAGCCGCACGGTCCGCCAGACCAGCAGCCACCACATCCAGCTTCGCAGCAAATGCTTCGTACGGGATCTCTACACGCTCACCACCCTCCTGACGCTGCAAAGCAGCCGTCACCCCTTCGCCCGTCAACGCCGCATCAATAAACAGCTTACCCAGATCACCCAGACCCGGATCCTTGCGATTATCCAGCACTGTGCCCGAGACAAACATGCCGAAATGCAGGCCAAAATAGTCGGCCGGACGCAGCTCGCCAGGAGCCGTCCGAATCCGCTCCGTCAGCTTCTTCAACTCCGCCGCCGCCGTGTTGTACTGACCCTCACGCAGTGCATCAGCCACAGGTCGAGTCGCCTCGCTCTGCGCCAACATCCCAAACGCCTCTTCACGAGGATTCACTGACAGCGTGTACTGCGCCGAAATCCCCTTCACAATACTCGACTCAGAACCCTTCACCGTACGGAAGGCCTCAAATCGACACTCCAGCAACAACTCCTCCTCACCCTTCTCGTTGCGAGTCAGAGCGGATTCGTCCACGTTGCGAAAGACATACACACCTCGCGCACGACTGTTGCCCGGAATGTGCGACCGATAAGCCCAGATGTCACCCACGCTCAGGCCGGTCTCCTGAGGCTGCCCTTCGGAACTGATAAAATACAGCTCGCCAAACAACGGCACACGACACTGCAGGGCACTGCGAGCATTCTCGGGGATACGCCGGCTCAGCCAGAACTGACCAATCAACCCCATCACACCCAGCAGGATCGCCACCACAACGCCCAGACCAGCCATCCGGCCGATCACAATCTCCATCCGCCGAGCCGGCTTCGTGACCACCGTGTGCAGCGAACGAATCCGAATGTCCTCAGGCAATGCCCAGCAACTCAGAAAAATCAAGGCCGGCAGCAACAACCACGAAATCGCCGTCAACAGAAATGTCACATGCACACTCACCTGCAGCTCGGCCCGCTCATTCGAATCCGTCATGAACCAGCCCGCAAACATCAGCAGAACCGCAAACAGCACAAACACCAGCAACGCCTTACGACGCACCGCCTCTTTCAGCGTCAGACTGGTCAGCGCCAGTATTCGCCGAAACGACAGCGAAAACACGTCCTCCAGATAACTCCACAAACCACGCCGGAATTCCACCAGACCGGACACACCACCGCGCCCTGCCAGCACCACCAGCGGCAACGCCAGACACACAACCGCCAGGATCCCCAGCAGGGTCAGCCACGAGGTCGTCGCGGAAGTAAAGTTGTAGGGCCGAACATCGAAGTCCATATGCCGCTCTTCCAGCTGCAAAACACCAGCAAACAACCGTCAACACACCACCCGCTTCACACAGACGCCGCAGCAATCAGCCACGACCTCCCGCCGCCACTTCCTCCGTCGAAAATCGACGGCCCGGACGCTCACCACTCTCACGCACCGTTCGCAGAAACAACTGCTCCAGATCAGCCCGCGGACGACTGAATTCCACATTCGTCACGTTGTGCTTCTCCAGCACCTTACGCACATCAGCCATCGCCGCCTCGGATAATGCCGGAGTCCGCATCTGCATCTCGTTACGCAGCTCCAGCAACTCGTCCACGCGACCAAGCACCTTCAACTCACCCTGAAACAACACCGCAATCCGGTCACACACGTCCTGCACGTCCGCCAGCTGGTGACTGCACATCACCACCGTCTTACCCTGAGCCTTCAGCTGGATGATCAGGTCCTTCATCTCACGAGTCCCGATCGGGTCCAAACCGCTCGTCGGCTCGTCCAGCAACACCAGATCCGGGTCATTGATCAACGCCTGAGCCAACCCGATACGGCGAGTCATCCCCTTGGAATATTCCTTCAACTGACGCCGACGCGCCTTGCCCAGACCCACCATCTCAATCAGCTCGTCCGCCCGCCGAGCTCGGTCCGCTGCCGACATATTGAACAACCGCCCGTAAAAATCGAGCGTCTCATCCGCATTCAAAAACCGGTACAAATAGGACTCTTCCGGCAAATACCCAATCCGCTCGTTCTTCGTCACATCCGCCGCCGGCTTGCCCAGAATCGTCATCTCACCCGATGTCGGGAACAATAACCCCAGCAACATCTTCATCGTCGTCGTCTTGCCCGAACCGTTCGGACCCAATAACCCAAATACCTCCCCCTTCATCACATCCATGCTCAGGCTCTTCACCGCCTGAACCTTCTTACGGCCCCAGAAGTCACGGTAAATCTTTGACAGATTTCGGATCTCAATAACCGCGTTTGACATAACCTTGTTCGCTCTGCAAAGACGCCGGAATGACCGAAAAATCGGGACAGACTGCGGGCGCAACAAGGCCCACGGCCAATTTACGCTCTTTCTTCGGTTCGCGTTGGGCAAAAATCTGGGCCGAAAACTCAGCCAACACCCGCATCCTCACAACACCGCCCCGCACAGCCCGTGCAATCACCACCAACCGCTAACAACCCACGCTCAACACAACCCCTCAATCACATTACTGTACGCCCGTCAATCATCCCCCCGCCCCAACCACCCCCCTTCGGGAAGGCGAGGCTCCCGCCGAGCCGAACACACCTGTGCTCAGTAGTCAGTCAACGCAACACTCACAACCGTAGCCCGGGCATTCCTGCCCGGCCACCCTTTACCCACACAAAGCCACAAAGCCACAACGCCCCCCACGCTTGCCCGCCACTCACCCATTCCGTGC
>CAIOKE010000010.1 GCA_903858815.1 uncultured Planctomycetaceae bacterium
CTGGCACTTGGGTGCTTGTGTGTTCAAGTGTTCCGGTGTTTTGTGCTGTTGCTGTGTCCCCGGCATCCCTGGTGATTTTGGCCCTGCTGGTGTGTTTTTAAGAGCAATGGGTCCTGTATGACCTATGCGACCTATGCACTGCCCCCAGCGGGGACACACTGCCCCAGCGGGGACACACCACTTGTGCCGGGAGTCGCAGGGACACACCACTGGCACTTGGGTGCTTGTGTGTTCAAGTGTTCCGGTGTTTTGTGCTGTTGCTGTGTCCCCGGCATCCCTGGTGATTTTGGCCCTGCTGGTGTGTTTATAAGACCAATTGGTCCTATATGACCTATGCGACCTTTGCACTGCCCCAGCGGGGACACACCATTTGGGCATTGCCGGGCGTTGCGGGGACACACCAATGGCACCGGGTGATTTGGTGTGCAGATGTTCCATAGCCTTGTGCTATGGCTGTGTCCCCGGCATCCCAGCAACCCGGGAATCTCCAGCCGCCCCAGGCCGGGCATTGTTGGCCGATCCCTGCTCTTGTTCGATCAGGACATTGAATCTACTGTCTACACACTTGGTGTGTCCCCCGCAGGGACCCAAACCTGCTGTGTCCCCCCTGCGGGAACCTCTGAGCAACTGAAATCTCCTCAACGAAGGCGTCCTCTATGATTCGCAGATTCCTGAAGAACTATCTCCCGAGGCATCGGAATCGGCTGAATCAGATTCTGCATCTGGCCGGAGTTCCGCTGACTTTTGTGGCTCCGTGGTTTGCGATTCCGCTTAAACTTGAATGGTATTTTCCGGTTGCTGCGTTTTTCGGCGGATACGCACTGCAGTTGATCGGTCACGCAATTGAGGGGAATGACGCAGGTGAGGTTGTGTTTCTTAAGAAGGCGCTCGGAATGCGTTATACCGAATATGGTCCGCTTTCCGAATGTTCAAGACCTGCGGGTCCTGCAGACGATACCCAACGTGGCTGATTTGCGGGCTGTATCGGGCCTGTCTGGGATCGGCTACGTTTGAGCAGGGTTCAGTCGGGCGACTGAGTGCTCTGTGATGGCGGTCCGTCATCTGCTGACAGGGCGTTCTATGACCCGTACAAGCGACTTCCTGCGTAGCGTTCTCAGGCTCTGCCGTGAGGCTCGCCCGCTGAGCACCGGCAAGTGGCGTCAGGCTGCTGTGGCGTCGCTGTGTCTGACAGTTCCGCTTGCCTTGACCGGCTGCGTCTCCACCGCCAAAGTCGGTCTGGATGATCTGCAATACGCCGACGGTGAAGCTCCGATCGAGCATTTTAAATCGCAAAGCACGGCGATTGAGCATCCGGCGATCGACAATGTCACCACGGAAGAGGTGCGGACGACGCTGGCTCCACGCAGTCTTGAACGTCGAGTTGATGATGAGGTTCGCGAATTCACTCTGGATGACGCATTCCTCGCAGCGTTGTCGAAGAATCAGGTGATTGAATCCAGTGCTCTGGGCGGCGTTGGGGCATCCCGAGTTCTGGCTGGGCCCGAGGGTGTCAGCACCGTCTATGATTCGGCGATCCAGGAGACCGGCGTCCTGTTCGGTCGTCGTGGTCTGGAAGCGGCACTGTCGGATTTTGACGCCAGATGGTCCACGGCCATGCGCTGGGGGCGTGATGACCGTGTCACTCATCAGTCGCCGCTGAACCCGTTTTCCAGTGAAACAGCGGGGTTCCAGACCGGGATTGATAAGGCTTTGGCCAGTGGTGGTTCGGTCGGAGTGTTCCACAACTGGGATTACCTTGGGAATACCGTCGGCAGTCCCCTGTACCCGTCCACGTACTCGGGCTCGATCGGTGCACAAGTGCGGCAGCCGCTGCTGGCTGGAGCGGGGACTGAGTTCACTCGAGTTGCCGGTCCGATTCGGCCGGGCTTTGGCGCGATTGCCGGGGTCAGCCAGGGGGTCGTGATCGCTCGTATCAATCAGGACATCACTCTCGCCGACTTTGAAATTGCAGTCCGCAATGGTCTGCGGGATATCGAAAACGCCTACTGGGATCTGTACCTCGCCTACCGGCTTTATGACACAACAGTCTCCACGCATCAAAGTGCATTCCAGACGTGGCGTGAAGCCCGAACGAAGCTGGAAGTCGGCACACTGAAGCAGGCCGACGAGCTGCAGGCGCGTGACCGTTTCTATGAAACGCGGGCGCAGCTGGAATTGGCTCTGAATCAGTTGTACACGGCCGAAGCCGGGCTGCGTCGCCTGATCGGTATGCCGATGAATGACGGCACGGTACTGCGGCCCACCACCGAACCGGCCCGGACAGAACTGAAGCCCGACTGGGAAGCCTGTCTGCAGGACGGTCTGGCCAAACGCACGGAACTGCGTCGTCAGAAGTGGCAGATCAAGAGCCTGCAGCTGCAGCTGGACGCCGCTCGCAGTCTTGTGCGTCCGCAGCTGGACGCTGTGGGTTCATACGCTGTGAATGGGTTTGGAGATCGCCTGATTTCTGAGGATCGCAGCAGCGGATACGGCTCGATGACGGGCGGTGATCTGTCAACGTGGTCCATGGGGGTCGAAATGTCGATCCCGCTGGGTCTGCGACAGGCCCGCAGCCAGGCTCGCAACTATGAATTGCAGCTGTCTCGAGCCAATGCGATTCTGGCAGCTCAGGAACGCAGCATTGCTCACGATATCTCCATCGCGATGCAGGAAGTGTCTGCCGCCTGGCGTGCGGCTGAGTCCAACTACAATCGGGTGCAGGCAGCCGAAGAACGCGTGCGGCTGCTGAAGGCCGAGCAGGATATCGGGACATTGACACTGGACCTTGTACTGCGAGCACAGGCCAGTCTGGCCGAGGCCGAAGCCGCCTACTTCCGCCAGGTTGTTGCCTATAACAAAGCCATTACCTCGCTCAACCTCGCCAGCGGGAACCTGCTTGAAACCAATGGCGTCTGGCTGTCAGAAGGTGGCTGGGCTCCGGAAGCCTACAGCGATGCTCGCCTGCGTGCCCTTGCCCGCACACACGGGCTGGATGACCCCAACCAGGAAGCTGCCCCGAAGGAATTTGCCGTCCGTCAGCGAGCAGGGCAGGTGGAACGAGATCCGCAGGCCGTGAAACCCAGGGTTTCGGCTCCGCAGGAACTGTTCCCGACGCCGCCAGCCATCCCGGCTCCTCCTGCTGTGAAAGATGACGCACCGAGTGGTGTCGTCAAATGATGAATCAATGAAAGGCCTTCACAGCCGCGGCTGTCGAAAGCCCGAGTACTTCGGAGTGAATGGTCAGATTCGCTCCAAAGCAGCACAGTTCCGGTACTTGCCGGAACTGTGCTTTTTTTTTGCTCGAAGGCGGATTCAGATTCGGTGGTCCGTGGTCCGTGGTCCGTGGTCCGTGGTCCGTGAACGCGCTGTGGCCCCCTGGGAGGGCGAGGCTCCCGCCGAGCCGCACGTCCCCCGCCGTATTGGCGAGCCGTGAGCGTCAGCTGACGGTTGGTGTCGTTGGTCGTCCCCGCGCTGGTGCTCGGTGGTCCCAGGGAAGGCCGCCTGGTAGGGCGAGGCTCCTGCTGAGCCGCAC
>CAIOKE010000011.1 GCA_903858815.1 uncultured Planctomycetaceae bacterium
AGTCGTTAGGCTGATGCAACTGCCGTCACGGTGTGATGTATACCAGCGATGGTACTCGCGGGCTCATTACTCTCAATGCCTGAGTCGCCTCACCCCAATATAGCAGCCCCCTCGCTGGAAAATTGTGATCGTGTCTATTAGCAGCTAATTTGTGGCGATTATGCCAGCTGAGCTGTCCGCATCGGAGTCTTCGGCGATAGAGCTTGTAACGAGCAGGCTCAGAGCCTTACTGGGACAGACCTGAATGGCACCGTAACAGCTCTGACCCCCTATTATTTGATCGAGCTATCGCCCATACGCAGTCGCCTTTTCAGAATCGCACGTGGCTACATTGTCAGGCGGTACTGGAAATGATGGCGCTTGCAGGATTCTGGCTCTATCCTGCCGTAACGAAGCCTGACTTTGCGCGCGTCAGGTTGCAGGCGAGAATCGTAGTGATAATCGCACACGATGCCGGCTTCCGTGCTTGCTTTTCGATTGTGCGGTTCACCTGACGAAGCCGAAGTGCCTTTGGCGTTGTCGCGAATTCGTACTTGCTCATCCGCACGAGGTGCCTCCGATGTTTTGAGGCGACTATCAAGTGCATTGAAAGAGCTGAGGCGCTGGACGCAACAGACCTGCCTCGAAGAAACTTCTGCGCCACTGCTGCTGGCGCCACTGCTTCCGCTGCCGCAAGGTCGGACGTGCGCTGTGAAGTGGTTACAGTGCCACGAGGGACAGACCCTGTCTGGGGTGTGATAGCTGCAGCTGCATGAGGTTGGGGTCTGTCCCCCGCCTGCTCGGAAATTGAACTCAGCGTGTAAGTTCGCGGAATTTGGTGGCGGGGGGGGAGAGTTGGCGGGATTCGAGGAGCTGGGCGATTTCATGGCAGATGCGCTGCAGTTGATCGG
The DNA here is from genome assembly GCA_903858815.1 of uncultured Planctomycetaceae bacterium. Classification (GTDB taxonomy): domain Bacteria; phylum Planctomycetota; class Planctomycetia; order Planctomycetales; family Planctomycetaceae; genus SXXK01. The sequence goes on from CAIOKE010000011.1 coordinate 891, forward strand.
GGGGGATTGGTTGGCGTTGTGGAGGTAGTTGGGACGCTGTTTGCAGTTGCTGAAAGAGTTGGGTGGCGATGGTGCTGCTGTCTTCAGGAGTGCTGCGGCGAATCAGCACGACGGCAGCTGCTGCGGAGAGCAGCAGGTCGTCGGGGGCTTGCAGCAGCAACTGCTGCCAGTCATGCCGCAGTTTCTGCAGATCAGCGTTGCCACGGCCGGCAGAGGCGGCGATGTTTCGCAGGAAGGGCAGGCCGGGTGTCACGGCGGGGTCGCGCGAGGGCGGGGCGAACCAAGTGGCAGTGGAGTTCCAGGGCAAAAGCGGGTTTGGGCCGGTACTGGGGTGCTGCAGGATAGTGGCAACTGCGCGTTGGATGGCCCGGGCGTCGAGTTCGGCCGCGGCGCGCTGCCTCAGGGCTGATAGTGACACTGGGGCCGCATCCGGCGCTGTCGCTGCGGCGATTGCAGCGGCGCGAACGGCATCCTGTTCGTCGATCGCCAACAGCAGCTGGACGGTGCGTTCCGGTTCACCGGATGCAAGTGCTGCTACGGCTTCTCTCAACCTCCGCTGAATGACGCATACGGGAACCGGTCCGCATTCCGGCCAGTCGCTGCCGAGCCAGTTGGTCTCGCCCGCCTGCTGCCAGAGCCGCAGTTG
>CAIOKE010000012.1 GCA_903858815.1 uncultured Planctomycetaceae bacterium
AGATTCGGGCCAACTTCATGGCCGACGCCATTCTGTCGATGACAACTCGAACAGCGTTTCTGGAAAATCGCTGCTCCCCTTTTCCCATCGCCCTGAAGCTCCAGCACTGGTCGGGATGCTTCCAGCACTGCCCGTCGATCCGTTCCACCGGCGAAGAGCTTTTCCAGCCTTTCTTTCGAGGAAGCATTCGCTGCCGCCAGAAGTCGCTGCCGTTGTGCCGCGTCCACTTCTCCAGCACTGATACTGCCTGACTCCAGCTGCTGCACCAGCTGTGCAATCCACTCTCGTCGCCCTGCGATTGCCTGGAAGGCTTCCCGACGCACGGCCGGTGTCAGCGAATTCCACCGCGACAGCAGCAGCTCGCCCGTTCCCACAAATCCGCGTGTTGCCAGTCCCTGAACTGCCAGTGTTTGCAACGCCGCCTCTGAACGTGGCGACAGCAACTGCTCCACAACATCGAGGCGGCGATCCAGCTGCGGATCGAGAAGCAGCAATCGCACGGCCAGCGCACGACCAGCAGCTGGCTGGTCAGCCGTGGCTTCCTTCGCTGCTCGATCGAACGCCTTCACGAGGGCAACCTGAAGTTCGTTGCGGCCCAATAGCCGCTGCAGCTTCTGTTCTTCCCGCAGCAGCCGCTGCAGCATCCCCACAAGCAGCTCACGCTGCCGGTAAGCACCGGCCACGCCCACTTCACCAGCCGCACTCAGCAGCAGATTTGCGACCTGTTCGTCCGTTCCCAGAGCTGTCGCCTGCTGACCAAGCTGTTCCATTTGCTGACCGCGACCACGCTGAGCCACAGATTCAGCAACAGCGACTGCGTTTCCGGAATTCAGCGAACTGAGTACGGCCGCCTGAACCCACGCGTCGTCCGTATTGCCAAGGAGTTCACTCAGAATCGCTGCCGACTGTGGGCCTGAAAGGTTGCCCGCCAGTGTGGCAAGCTCCAGCCGTACTTTCAGACTTTTGTCGTTTGCCAGCTGAATCAGTTGGTCGAGCTGATTCGGGCTCGCCCCCGAACGTAAAGCCAGCCGCACTGCCCAGCGACGCACGCCGGCATGTGGATCGGCAAGACCAACCTGGATATCCGCCAACTGTAATTCCTGAAGTTCAGCCAGTGTACACAGCGCATGCAGGCGCGCTGTTGCTCTGGTATCCGAACGCAGCAGTTCCCGCAGCTGCTCAGTCGCTCCCTCCGGACGACGCTCCACCAGCAGCCGCTGGGCCGCATCGCGCAGCCAGCCATTCGGACTCTGCAGCTGCCGCATGAGTTGCTCGGCGGACACCGTGGCAGACGCCAGACCACTCCCCTTCAGAAATGCTGGCGCCCTGACAATTCCTGCCCCACTTTGCGGCACCACCCGATAGATCCGGCCTCGGTCATCGCCTGCACGGAAGAACGGACGCAGCTCGTCCTGACCTTCCTTTGGAAGCCATTGCGGATGCTCAATCATGTACCGATACATGTCCACCACCCACAGCGCCCCGTCCGGCCCGGTACGAACCATCACCGGTCGGCACCAGCGGTCCTGAGAGGCAAAAAAATCGGTTGCCGATTCTACTTCTGCCGGGTCCCGTTCCAGTTTGAATGTCGCACCGTCTTCGATCAGCAGATTGTGCTGCACCAGATTGCTGAATGGTTCACACGTAAACGCATGCTGCACCTCGCCGCCGAATAACAGCTCATCCAGATAGACCATGCCTGAACATGCCGATGTGAACCGGCCCGACTGCTCAAAACTGTGATATCGCTTCTCTGCTGCTGCTGCAGGCCAGACCCGCGGATTGGATTCCGTCAGCAGTTGCCGGGGATTAGGAGCAGCGAAGTTGGGGTTCCGCCTGATTGCGCCGTCTTCCAGCACATAGTGCCACAGCGGAAAACTGTTTTGTTCACCAAACCAGTTGCCCCATGCATCTCGGTTGCGGCCAAACTGCGACGGCCCGCTCTGTGGCTCGATCTCACCCGTTGCCGGTCGAAAGCGAAAGTCCCGACTGCCAATTGCCGTCACCTGTCCCGTGAGCGTCGACGTGATCTTGCTGTCCGCACCATAGCCGGGGTGATGACTGCCAATCGCACAGTACACCCAGCCATCAAGTCCCCAGCGCAGGCCATTGACACGCAGCTGCTGATTTCCTTCAAGAAACCCATGAAACAGCGTTTTGCGAACGTCACAGTCGCCGTCCCCGTCCAGATCCGCGGCGAAGAAAATCTCGGGGGCAGCAGTCACGATCACGCCGTTGCCCCAAACAAGAATTCCGTTGGGAAACGGCACTCCGTCCAGAAACACGCGACTGGCATCGTACTGTCCATCCCCGTCACGGTCTTCAAGCACCCGAATCCGCCCTCCCGGCTGGCCATTTCCATCCATCCCTGACGGATAGTCCGCCATCTCTGCCACCCACAAACGGCCGTCCAGTCCCCAGTCAATCGCCACGGGGTCCAGCACAAGCGGCTCTGCAGCGACGAGCTGCACTTCGTATCCTTCGCGGACTCGGATCATCGACAGCGACCGCTGTGGATCCACGGGTTCCGAATCCGGTCGCGGCACACGTTCGTTGATCTGCTCTTCATGCACCGCCTGTGCCGTGAGGTAATGCTGACGAACTTCCTGTCCGGTGAGCGGTCGGTCGTAGATCGCAAATTCGTCGAGGCGGCCTTCCAATCCATACAGTCCGTCACTGCGGCCCCCCAGAAACAATTCGTCGTTGTCTCCAAACGTGGCTGGCAATTCGCCATCAATCTCCGGCTGCTCGGCACCGTCCAGCCAGACAGTGACGCGCGAACCTTTGCGGGCAAAAGCCACGTGATGCCATGTGCGCGGCTGGAGCACCGTACTTCCGGCGAGCAAAGCATTGGCCCGATTTCCGTTGAACAGAATCAGACGGCCAGCGTTTCCACCGCCTTCATAGTTGCCTCCCAGCCCCAAATGATCCCCGGCCGCTTCCTGATCGCCCGCCGGCCCGCGTGAAAAGAAATACCCCGTCACAGCTCGATCGCTGTTGGGATAGCCATTCCACACCCAGCACTCGATCGAGTAATCGTCAGACAGTCCCTGCCACGCTGCACGAACTCGGCCACCGGCAAACTGCACCGCCCGATTTCCCCGGAACTCCTGCTGCAGTCCGGCACCGCGAGGACCGGGCAGAAAGAAGGCCACTCCGGGTTCATAAACTGCCTGCCGACCGCCAGCAGCCGTCGCCATGGCATCGCCCACCCGCCAGCCATCCTCGACGCGATCTGAAACGGCAACTCCAGACAGTTCGCCCAAACGCCACAAGGCCCACGGCAGCGAACGTCGCACAGCCTGTGAATACGCATGCTCGCCATCCACCAGCGACTTCGCAGGCGATCCGGAAACCTGTTCCAGCAACCTCGTCAGCACTGCCACAATTCGCGGTTCTGCCTGCACTTCGAGACCGGCAGTCCGAGCAGGCCACGTTGTATAGCCGCCCAGCACATGCTGCTCGGGCGGCGGAATATAACCCTCCGCTCCATTCGCCAGCTCGATATTCATCGTCACTGCCAGCGGACTGGATTGTTTCAGCTTCAAACCAGTGATTCCGTAGACTTCGTTGGGAATTGCCGTGATCCCGAGTTCGCCGATTCGAATGGCCTGCAGTTTGAGTTCACGTTCGGGCTCTTCATGCAGGTACTGTTGCTCGAAGGAATACACTTCCGACCAGCCGCGGGGTAAACGGTCGCCAACTTCGGCTGACAGTTTTCTTGCCCATTCCAGCCGCGCTTCGTCTGGCACACGCCGCCGCAGCTGCAACCGTTCTTCCGCCATTGCAAGGCTGACGTCGGTGCGCCACGAGATCTCCCGCCAGGCGTCGAGGGCCCGCGTGGCCAGTCCATCCACATAGGCATCGAGGTTGTTCGGCACGGCCGGGCGGCTGTAATCCATCCACATGCTGTCGCCGCTTGTACCCTGTGACAGTAATCCCACAAACGCACGGGGCTGCCCCGCTGCACCCAGCAGTTCGGCAAATCGCTGACCAAATCGTCCGCAGCAGTCTGCTGAAACGAGTGGCGATCCGTAGTAGTGCATTGCGTAATTCGCTAGCACCGCGAGCGGCCGCCCGTCTTTGGCACGCAGACCGAGCAGCGTCAGGTCGGTATCGGCTGGTCCTGACGGACCTGTATGATTCGCGCTCTGGTAGCCGGGATGCATATGTGCTCGAACGTTACGCACTCCGAATGGATCAGTCATATTCATTCGGTCTGAGCGAAAGATCCAGCGGCGGCAGTGATTGTGTTCATCGTCCGTCACCACTGCCCAGCCAGCTTCGGCCGGTTCCAGCCGCTCCTGCGCCTGCAAAATACTGCGTGCGATTTGTGCAGGCAGAAACTGTGCATACGCCGGGTCCACGCGGCTGCCCAAACACGGCATCGCGGAAGGTGCTGAATGGGTGTGTGTGGCTGAAATGAGCATCCGCTCTTCCGGGATCCCTGTCAGCTTCGCAGCCTGCTGCTTCACATCATCGAGCAATTCGCGAGGCAGCATCAGGCTGTCCACGACGACAATCGCCAGCTGCACCGAGCCGTCATCCAGCACCAGCGCTCGGCTCATCAGAGCATCTGCAGCACGCTCAGCCTTCCGCTCCTCGACCATACCATTCACAATCACCGGGAATTCAACCGGTGTGATATCCACCTGAGCTGCACCGGCACGAAATTCGCCGGCAACGCAATGCAGGCCGCAGGTCAGTTGCAGCAACAGACTGCAGCAAATGAGGTTTGAGGAACTGTTCATACTGTTGCTCCGCCATCACACATTCAAAATGAGCACGCTGTGCCCGGACAGAATAGCAGAACTGAGCAGAGGAGACAGTGGCTGATTCTCTGAAAACCGGTCCTTCGACAAATAGTGTGCACCAGTGGCTACGAATCAAAGTGGCACTGCCGCTGCGTGGAATCCTGTGATGAATCCACAAAGCGAAAGTTGTGACTGGAGGTAACGGACTTAAACTGCCTCCAGTACTCTCTCAACGAGTTTCGCTCCATGCCTTCCACGCTTTCGCCGGATCAAATTCGGCATTGTCGTGAAGCACTGCTGCGTAATTCAGCACAAGGCTTTCGCCTTTCTTCACCAGCACCTCACTGACGGGGCC
>CAIOKE010000013.1 GCA_903858815.1 uncultured Planctomycetaceae bacterium
AGACTGAATTCGAACCCTGGGTACCCGCGAGGGTACTCAGGTTTTCAAGACCGGTGCACGGAGCGCATGCGCGAGAGTTTGATTTGAGTAACACAGTGAGGCGGGGATGGAATCTCGGGGTCTCCGCCGTCAACTTCACGGTCAGGACGGGATAAAGTCTTCAAGATCGTCGGGAGTCAGATTCTGCTGCGCAAGATGCCGAACTGCGTAGACGACAATGTGATGTTCATGAATGGAAAAAAGAATTCGGTGAGTCCGCTTCCCCGATATGCCGAACAGCTTTTGCCGTAATTCGAACGAGAAGGCTTCTGATTCCACGGCCAATAGATGTCGTTCGGCCTCTACTTCGAGTTCCGTTATGGCGATCTCAATCCGGTTCAACCACAGAGCCGCCTGGTGTGACGAACGATTTTCTGCCCACCAGGCGGCCGCGTTCCGGATCTGGCCTTTAGCCCGAGGCGTGATCACGACCTGCCGTTTCAATCGCCGATCCCCAACTGACGTCGAATGTCTGAAAATACACTTGCTGCAGGCTCAGCCCGACCACCCTCGAAATCAGCGACGCCCTCGCGGACGTCAGTCACGGTCGCATTGTATTCCGCATCGTTCTGCCATTGCTGAAACAGATCTTCCAATGAACAGACGCCCTCCCCAGTCTCGAGGCGGCGAGAAGCAAATTGCACAAAATCCTGCAGTTGGTGCCTGATTGCGACTGTCTCCATGACCTGCCTCCGAAATGGCGTGTGCCACCGCTGCGGCGACTGAAAAAATTGATTTATTCAGGATGCTATCTCGATCCAATTTGGCATTCAAGTCGACGCAATCGCGAACTGCGGCCTGAAACTCTACTCCAGGGCCATACGATCGTGCCTCGTGCAAGATGACGGCATCGGAGATGTCAGACGAGAACGATGGATGAAACAGTACGATTCTGTCATGACAGGATCTCGAATGCACTGATAGCGGAACGAACGGAAACAAACAACTGAATGCTACCCGCAACTCAGACTTTCAGAAGGTGCAATTCACGCAGAATCCTGCGATTCGTGCCTGACAATTTATGGGTGGCATTGGGCGTTCAGGCAGCCAGCCCCAGTCTTTTCTGGCCGGCCACCCAGCCGCCATCCATGCCACGATTTCATCCGGCCGCCACAGCTGCGAGCGTCCGATGCGGACGGGCTCCGGGCAGCGTCCCGCAGCATGCAACGACCACCAGGTCCGCAGCGACCGGCCACACAGGTGAGCAGCAGTGGCCGCGTCGATCAGGAGCGCAGAAGTGGGCGTGGGCAGGGAACCCCGTGAGCGGGGTGTGTTCATCGCAGCTCGCTGCAAAAGAGTGCGGAATCGTGAAGTCGCTGGCTGGAGAGCTGCGCGAAACGAGGAGCCAGTAACAAAGTGGGAGGAGAATTCTCTTTTTTGCAAGGGAACTCTGTGAGACACCACAGCTGGACGGCGCTTCGCAGATTCGCAAGGATCAGGAAGCAGCATTGATTGAACGCCCGCAGACGGCAGCAACATGAGCGCAGGGCAGGCAGGCTTTTTGCGGATCGTCAGGCGGATTTGGGACCTGCGGCATGGCACAGAATCCGGTTGCGATGCAGCAGGGCAATTTGAGCATCGATCCGTCGCAGTTGGCCGGCAAATATAACACATAAGGACTGACATCTCCAGATTCGACCGCGACACTGCGGCGAAGACTTACCGCAGTCTCCTGGTCAAATATCTGCTCGCAATGCAAGCACCACATGATGCGAGTACAGGAAGCAATTCTTCTGGCGGAATATTTTCGGGGCGATGACCCTGTCGCTCTTTTACACCGGTGACATCTCGGCGAGTGAATGCATTGATCGCTTCTCCGTCAGGAGCTACGTTTGCAAGCTCTGGCAAGACGATGGAGAACTCGATGAAATGATTGCCGGTCGGTACCACGGACTTATCGAGTTGTTGCAGAGCCATCCACACCTGTTTGAAGGGGGTGGCGACCTGAATTCTCCCGCACATCCAACGTTTACGTCTTGCCGATTGACGCGTGAAGGGCAAAAATCTGCACTGTCCGCAGCGAAGAACTTACCGCAGAAACCTGACTTCCCCTGTTGGCCGGACAAACGGACATTGCCGCGACAGGTATAAGGGCAACCGAGCGCAGGTCAAAAGTACGAACAAGCCTTTGCACATTGAGCCGTGGGCCACGCGGTTTTGAAATGGAAACTCGTTCGCCGCGGCCCGTTGAACGGGGTCATAACGAATCTGCCAACAGCCTGCGCTCCTGAGCCAATCCCGCACGCTTCACACGCCTGCCCATCCTGTCTCTGCCAGTAAGGACGGGATGCCTGCATCCTGCCCCGGATGATCGTCTCGCTGACTTCTTCGTTGGCCTCGATTTCTCAGGATGGCAAGCCACGTCCATAGACTGATGATGATTGCCCCTTGCGATGCTTCCATACAGACTGGGACCAGCAGGTGGCAGGCAATTGATGACGGTGCAGACTCCTGACCACGCAGGAGTGTTTTTCGAGTACCTGGCCAGCAGCTCCGCTCTGGCGATACCAGCGACTCGGAATCTGCTGGTGGGCCGGGTTGCGACGCAGCGTGCCTGTGGTTGTGGCGCCACCCACCGGAGGTCCTGATTCAACGGTCCGAGCTGTTCGCAGAACGTCTGTAGTTGCCATATTGCCAGCCAGGCTGCGATTCGGGACCACAGGTCTAAGCTGAAGCAGGGCATAACAAAACGCTGAACCCGAGCTGCCGATGACGGATTTTTGAAATGCAGGCTCGCTCGCGGGACATCTGCAGGCGAGTTCCTCCATACCCGTGCCTCAGCAATCCGCCCGCACATCCCACAGCTCAGACCCCCACGTCCGTCCGCGCCTGATGCAGAAGTTCCACAGTGCCATGCTCTGCTGCCCAGCGGCTGATGTAGGACCAGTCCAGAGCGTGCGCCTGGATGGCAATCACAACACGGACATCCGCCAGATCCTTATCACGCTGCCAGCGCAGCTTCTGAAGCACCACATCTTCCGCCGTGGGAATCACCACTTCGGCCTGCAACTCTGGAAGATACAGTCGCCGCCGCCGCGCAAAACGCTGCTGGTCATGTGGATCTGTCCCAAGCCGAAACAGTTCGACCTCGAA
>CAIOKE010000014.1 GCA_903858815.1 uncultured Planctomycetaceae bacterium
GGCTGAAGCCCATGCTACGAGTAACGAGCACCTGCTCGGTGACAGCGTTGCACGCAATCACCCGTCAGCTTGCGCTAACGGCTCGCTGCTGGGCGGGCGGGGGGGCTTGAACGCAGTGGACGACACGGGCTGAAGCCCATGCTACGACTAACGAGCACCAGCTCGGTGACGATGCGGAGGCTGCCCTTTGTTGAGTGGTTATCAGATGACGGAATGGTTGAGCGACGGGCAGGCGTGCGATGCGTGGCGGGTTTGTGTTGGCAAAGGGCGGCCGGGCAGGAATGACGCAATGGACAAAAGTCGTAGTCTGGGCTTTAGCCCGGGCACGTAGTTCTCGTCAGCTTTGCAATCCCCGGTGTTTTTTATGGACGGGGCCGAGCAGGAATGCTCGGGCTACATTTTGTCCCCGCCGTCATTCCTGCCCGGCCGCCTCTGTCCCACACAAAAGTCGCGACGCGGCGTACGCCCATCGTTCGCCATTCCGTAAGCCGAAAACCACCAAGTACAGGACAGCCTCGGCATCGTCCCCGCGCTGGTGCTGGGTAGTCGTAGCATGGGCTTCAGCCCGTGTCGTCCACCGCGTTCAAGCCCCCCCATGCGAGCCGTTGTCGTAAGCTGACGGGTGTTGTTGTTCCTTTCTGAGCGATTGTTTTCCTTGCACTGAAGCGCTATCCAGTGCATTTTTCGCCAACGCCATCAAACCGCAACCTGCAGGTGCGCACATGATCTTTCGTTGGTCCTTCATTTTCCCCCCAGAATGTTCACAAAATGTGCGCACTGAGCATTTCGGTTCCGGATCGCCCGTGGCATCGGTATGCTGCAGCAACGACGAGTCGGTTCAGACTGGATTGCTTCCGCCTCCGCCTCCGGGTCCGAAGTTTTGCAAAAGGGCAATGTTCTTCACTGTGTTAACTCGGTAGATCATAATCCTCGTTCTTTCTCCCTCGCAGTCCTGCACTATGCCCGCATCTGCTTCTCAGCTTGATCTTTCTGATCCACTCGCTCACTACCGCGAGCAGTTCTATCTGCCAGGCGGCAGGATTTATTTTGACGGCAATTCACTGGGCCTGCTGTGTCGCGCTGCCGAACGGGCGGTGCTGGAAACTCTGCAGCAGTGGAAAGAGCTTGCGATCGAAGGCTGGACTGCCGCAGAGCCGGACTGGTTTCATCTGACGGAGCAGCTTGCCGCACAGCTCTGCCGCATCGTTTGCGCTCCTGACCACAGTATCACCCTGACCGGCTCGACCACGCTGCACCTGCAACAGGTGCTTGCGACCCTGTATTGTCGCGATGATCCGCGTTGTAGCATCCTGATCGACAGTACCGCGTTTCCAACTGATCGTTATGCGGTCGCCGGTTTTCTGCGGTCTCAGGGGCTGGACCCGTCAGTACATCTACTTGAGGTGCCGGTGGACGCAGCCGGGCTGTTGCAGGAAGACGCTATTGCAGCCGCATTGACGCAGGGAGTGCAAATGGCAGTACTGCCATCTGTCGTGTTCACCACGGGGCAGTTGCTTGACCTGCAGGCAATCACTTCGGTGGCCGCTGGGCACGATGTGCGGATCTGCTGGGACTGTTCACACTCCGTCGGAGTCGTGCCGCTGAACCTTTCCGAATTGCAACCTGATGCTGCCATCTGGTGCACGTACAAGTACCTCAATGGAGGCCCGGGATCAGTAGCCGCCATGTATCTGCATCCGCGGTGGCATGATCTGCCTCCGGGATTAGCTGGCTGGTTCGGGGCTGACAAGTCAAGACAATTCAGGATGGAGCACGAGCTGGTTCCGGCTGTCGGAGCTGGACGCCTGCAGTTGGGCACACCACATGTGCTCAGCCTTGCAGCACTGCGTGGTTCACTGCAGCTGATTGAAGCGGCCGGGGTGGAACGAATGCGGCAGAAATCGCTGCAACTCACTGCCCGGTTGCGACAGCTGCTGCACGAGCATTTGCCGGACGCTGGTTTCGTCTGTGCGACGCCGGAAGCCGATCATCGTCGTGGCGGGCATCTGGCAATTCGTCATCCCCTCGCTCGTCAGTTGTCGTTGATGCTGCGTTCGCGAGGTTTTGTTCCTGATTTTCGTGAGCCGGATCTGCTGCGAATTGCCCCCAGCCCGCTGTACTCACGGTTTTCTGACTGCGATGATCTGGTGGTTGAGATTGGCCGGATTCTGGCGGCTGGATTCGAGGCTGTTGATCTGGCTCAGTCACTTGTGACCTGATGTTACGCTGTGCAGGGGGAGTTGGGTGTCATGAACTGGATCGATGTGACTCGTCCGCTGCGTCAGGACCTCGCCGGCTGGCCCGGAGACACTCCGGTGCTTCTGGAGCAGCGCTGGAGTCGTTCGCGGGGCGATTCCGTAACAGTCGGACGGTTTCAGCAGAGCCTGCACACCGGTACTCACTGCGATGCCCCGATTCATTTTCTGACAGACGGGCCGGCGGCCGAGTCTCTTGATGCAACGTTGTTGTGCGGTCCCACGCTGGTCGTGGATGCGCGAGGTCGGGACTTGATTGAACCATTTGAACTTGATCCCGGTCAACCGTGTCCGCAACGAGTATTGCTGCGAACAGACGCCTGGCCGGATTCCAGAAAATTCCCCGCCAGAATTCCCGTCATGAGCTCCGACACCATCTGCCTGCTGGCAGAAGCGGGTGTGAAAGTCATTGGAGTGGACCTGCCGAGCGTTGATCCGCTTGATAGCCCATTGCTGGCCAATCACCACGACCTGTACCGGGCGGGGATTACGATTCTTGAGGGGCTCGATCTGACAAAGATCAGCCCGGGACGCTACGAAATGCTGGCACTGCCCTTGCTGATCCCGGGGGCTGACGGAGCACCCGTCCGCGCGTTGCTGCGAAGCAGCCGCGACGAGTGATGAGAAACAGGTGGTAAACTCCGGTCGTCACACAGGCACCATCGCGTCCCCTCACCCACCACAACGTCCCGTTTCCATCTTTTTCCGGACAATCAATCGGGCCGATTCAGTGTTGAATTGACGTATCCCGAGCATTCCCGCTCGGCCCCATCCTTTGAAAAACACTGGGGATTCCAAGGGTGACGAGAAGTTCGTGCCCGGGCTGAAGCCCAGACGACAAGTCTTTTCCGTCGCGTCATTCCTGCGCGGCCGATCGCTGAGAAACGCCCCGTCTTGCCCGGTGGCTTCAGGGGCCTGCCAGCAATTTCACCATGGCCTGCCCCATGGCTTCGCCGACGTCCATGTAGACTTCGGCCTTGCCACCATAGTGGCCGTTTCCACTGCCCCCCTGAGCCATGGGATGAGTGTAAATGGTGGCGACATTGCCAGCGAATTCCGGGTACTTGCCGGAGCTGCCATCAACGGCCAGATGGCCCTCCAGCACAAGATTGGTGGGCCCTGTGCCTCCTTTGACAGCTTCACCCAATGTCCCACACACGAACTTTGCGTCCGGACACTGAAACTGCTTTCGCAGAGCTTTAATGAATGCAACCAGATTTTGCTGATAATGTGCAGCGTGGCCCGCGTTCCCGGCGTCCCGTTCTCCCTGCCAGAAAAAGAATCCGGCGATTTCGTAACCAGTGGCTTCAGGATAATGAGTTTTCAGGTCAGACAGGGCTCGCTGTGCGTCGCTGGTATCCGTGTCCCATTGCTTGCCTGCGTACCAGTCGATCGGCTTGCCATTCTTGTCCAGCCATGGCCCGGGTTCTGTCTTCAATCCCAGAGCTGCGTCCATCGGCCAGAATTCCGGCCTGTCGCCGTACCCCGCATAAACCAGTTTCTGTTCAACCCCGGCTTTGTCCACAGTGGTGAACTCAGTTCTTGGGCTGCCCGGTGGCAACAGGTCCCAGCCCAGTGCTCGATTTCCAATACAGCATTTCAGAATCATTACAGGGGCGTCGATCGCGTTTCCCAAAGTATGGCCGATGCCATACTCAGGACCAAGATTGCGACCGCCGACCGTCATCCACTCATTACGCAGTGGCCCCTTGCCTGACATGTACTGCACGTAACGTACATCGTTCCGTACGACCCACGCCCCTGAGTCATCAACGAGGTACTGATACTTTTGAGAGTTTTTGACAGCATGCTCAAGCGACGTCTCAGGGCCCGTGACCTTCCCCA
>CAIOKE010000015.1 GCA_903858815.1 uncultured Planctomycetaceae bacterium
CTGATGCATACGCCTGCCTGTGCTGTTCTTTTCCCAATCTGCCTGACTGCTTGCTGAACCCAGACAGGCGGTTCTGTTGCGGTCAACCCGAATTTGCCAACAGACGAAGCCGCTCTGCTCGAGCCCAATCTTCGTGAGTATCGATATCCACTACCCGTGAGGCCGGAATAATCAGAGCCCGGGCTTTTCCATGAATCCTGTCACACGACTGCCATGCCGGCGACGAACCCCAGTAAAACTGGCCTGCGTCATAGTAAGCCGGCTCAAGATCCTGTGTGCGGGTCAGAGCGAATTCCGGGTAGAACGGTGTAATGCGACCATCACTCTCTCTGCGCAGAGCCCGCTGAACAGCAGAGGGAAACTCGGTGACGGGAAAGACAAATCCATCGCGGGACTCCTGCAGTACCGTCAGGCCTGCCTGCAGATCCTTGGTCTCGATGAACGGAACACAGGCGTAAATGCAGCACACAAATTCATAACTGTGCCCCCCTGCTTCGCATTCGTTAATCGCATGGCGTACGACAGGCACAGTCGGAGTATGATCGTCCGCCAGTTCCAGTGGTCGCAGGAAGGGAACTTCAGCACCAAGAGCGATCGACGTGTCCCTGATCTCGAGGTCGTCTGTACTGACGATCACGCGATTGAACAATTGACTTGCAATCGCCGCTTCGATCGCCCATGCGATCATCGGCTTGCCGGCAAATGGTCGGATATTTTTTCGCGGAATACGTTTGCTGCCACCGCGAGCTGGTATGACGCACAGATTCATACTGCCAGTGCCTTCTTCAGTGCGGTTAACACGTATTGCACCTGCACATCGGACAGCCCACTGTACATTGGCAGGCTGATACACTCCCGGTGATACAATTCAGCCTCCGGGCAATAGCCCCCTGAGAATCCCAGTGCCTGGTAGTATGGCTGACGATACACCGGTATGTAGTGCAGGTTGACAGCGATGTCTGCTGCCTTCAGGAAATCGAAGACCTGCCGCTGGCTGCGGCCGCACAGTGATTCTCGGATGCGAATCGGGTACAGATGATAACTGGAGCGAATCTGCGGCAGTTGCATTTGACTGATCACAGGCAGACTGCGTAATTCGTGGTCGTACATTTTTGCGATTTCGTGGCGACGATTGACGAACTGATCCAGTCGCCGCAATTGGCTCAGCCCCAGCGCCGCCTGAAAATCGGTCATCCGATAGTTGTAGCCCAGTTCAATCTGCTGATAGTTCCAGATCTCATCAACAGGACGCGATTGCATCAATTCCCGCCGATTCGTGATCCCGTGTGTCCTGAATTGCCTCATCCGCTCGGCAAGATTCGCATCATTTGCCAGCGCCATGCCACCTTCACCGGTGGTGATGATTTTGACGGGATGAAAGCTGAACACTGTGATGTCACTGTACAGACCAGATCCGACACAGGAATTCCAACCGGAAGCGCCGATTGCGTGGGACGCATCTTCAATGACCTGAAAGCCGTACTTGTGACGCAACCGATGTACTGCCGGCATATCGCACGGCTGACCGGCAAAGTGGACCGGGATCACGACTTTGGGAAGCTTCCCTGAGCCTGCTGCTGACTTGAGTTTCTGCTCGAGACATCCAATTGACATGTTGAATGTCTGAGCGTCAATATCCACGAAATCCACCGACGCACCACAGTACAGTGCGCAATTGGCACTGGCTACGAACGTGTTGGGAGAAGTCCAGACGGTGTCACCCGGCCCGACTCCAAGGGCGAGGCAAGCAATGTGCAGAGCGGCAGTCGCACTATTAACGGCGACGGCGTCTTTGGCCCCAGCGTACGCTGCCACCGCCTGCTCAAACCGGGGCACAGCCGGCCCCTGGGTCAGCCAGTCCGATCGCAGCACATCCACAACCGCCTGGATGTCGGCTTCGCTGATGTCCTGACGGCCGTAAGGTATCATTGGCTGCAACCCCGAACTCATCGTACTGTCACACCTTGAACGAGGAATCAACATGCTCCACAATCAATCGACGCAATGCCTCTACTGTGAGCCAGTCCGTATTCCGTCCGGACGAATAACGGAATTCGTCCGCAACCGGTGCTGCACCGTGCTTTGCTGCGAAATCGCTCATCACCTGCTGCCGAGACACGTCCGTCAGCGACGGAACAATCACATAATAATCATCGGCTTCCACTGTCATCGCACTGTCGCTGGCCGTGATCATTTCCTCGTGCAGTTTCTCACCCGGGCGAATTCCCACAACCGGCTTCTCACATTCCGGCCCGATGGCTTCTGCCACATCCAGAATTCGATAGCTGGGTATCTTCGGCACATAGATTTCACCGCCCAGGGACTGATTCAATGCCTGCAGCACCAGCCGCACGCCATCCGTCAGCGAGATACTGAAGCGAGTCATGCGGGGATCCGTGATCGGCAGAACTCCGGAACGACGACGCTGCAGGAAAAACGGAATCACACTGCCGCGACTGCCAAGGACATTGCCATAACGCACCACCGACAGTTTCAGGTCCCGAAAACCTTTCACATTGTTGGCAGCAATGAACAGTTTGTCCGAGCACAGTTTTGTGGCGCCATACAGGTTGATCGGAGCGGCTGCCTTGTCAGTGGACAACGCCACCACGCGGTTCACGTCCGAATCAAACACGGCCTCGATAATATTCTGAGCACCCAGTATGTTGGTCTTGATGCATTCAAACGGATTGTACTCTGCTGCCGGTACCTGCTTCAGTGCCGCCGCATGTACGACGGTGTCCACGCCTTCCAGCGCGCGGCGAATTCGATCACGATCGCGCACGTCCCCAAGAAAGAATCGCAACTGGGGATACCGCTCGGCCGGAAACGACTGGGCCATTTCGAACTGCTTCAGTTCATCACGACTGAAAATCACCAGCCGTTCAAGGTCGGGCAGGTGCTGCAGAGCCATTTTGACAAAATGGCGACCGAACGAGCCGGTGCCACCTGTGATCAGAATACGTTTCAATGAACTCTCCCGAAATATGCGTCTTCCAGAGCGGGCGAAACGTTCGCTCCGCCGCAGCGCGAGC
>CAIOKE010000016.1 GCA_903858815.1 uncultured Planctomycetaceae bacterium
ACTGGACATGACGCCGATGATCGACGTGGTGTTTCAGTTGCTGATTTTCTTTATGTGCACTCTGAAGGTGATTGAGCCGGAGGGGGATTTTGATATCAGCATGCCCCTGGGGGCTCCCAGTGCATCCACTGTGACGGACGCCGAGCTGCCACCATTCAAGGTGCGGATGGAAGCGGACGGAGCTGGTGATCTGCGGGCCCTGTATTTCAATGGCTCGAATCTGGGTGCTGGCGAGCAGGCATTTGCTCGACTGAACTCGGAAGTTTTTCGGGCGATTACGGCATTGCAGGCCATTGGTAAGGAACAGCAGGAGAAGCAGGAAGTCGAAATTGATCCCGACTACACTCTGCATTACCGTTACATCATCAATGCGATTGGTGCGTGTTCCGGTCGACTGGGTCCGAATGGTGTGCCGGTGCGATATATCAGCCGCATCAAGTTTGCTCCGCGGCGTGAGCCCTGACGGGATCTGTTGCTGGTCTGCCTGTCCTTTTGCTTTACAGAAACCATTCTGGTGTCTCAGGGTCCTGTTGAACTGAATGCAAAGATATTGTCTGCCGACCAGGTTGCTCAGCCGTTGCGCCAGCGGGCGCAGCGGAGGGCCGGGTTTCAGCAGCAGTATCCGTTCGAATCGCGCTGGTTTTGCACTGACGACGGGGTGCAGCATTATGTGGACGAGGGTAGTGGTCCGCCGCTGCTGATGGTGCATGGGAATCCGACGTGGAGTTTTGCGTGGCGGCATCTGATTGCGGGTCTGCGGGACCGTTATCGTGTGATCGCAGTGGACCATCTGGGCTGTGGTTTTTCTGAGCAGCCGCAGGAGTCATCTCTGTACGTGCTGGACCGGCACATTGCGCGGCTGGCTGCGCTGGTGCAGGCACTGGACCTGCAACAGGTGTGTCTGTTCGGGCATGACTGGGGCGGTGCCATTGGGATGGGTTGTGCGGGGCGTCTGCCGCATCGGTTTGGCCGGTTCGTGCTGATGAATACGGGTGCATTTCGCAGTCAGGCGATACCCTTTCGGATCGCGTTGTGTCGGATTCCGCTGCTGGGACAGCTGGGGGATCAGGGGTTGAATCTGTTTGTGCGGGCGGCGTTATGGATGGCGGTTGAGCGTCCGCTGGCTGCTGAGGCGCGGGCGGGACTGCTGGCACCCTATGGTTCCTGGCGGCAGCGAATCGCTGTCCATCAGTTCGTGCAGGACATTCCGTTGCACGCCGGGCATCGCAGCTATGCGGCGTTGTGTGAGGTGGAGCGTGGTCTGGAGCAGTTCCGGGGGCATCCGGTGCAGCTGATCTGGGGGATGCGTGACTGGTGTTTCACGCCTCACGAGTTTCTGGAGGGTTTTCTGCGTCGGTTTCCGCAGGCGCAGGTTGAGCGGCTGGCGGATGCCGGGCATTATGTCTTTGAAGATGCCCGCCAGCAGGTGTTGAGTACATCCCAGCGGTTTCTGTCAGCGACGGACGGTGGGGGCTGAAGATGGGCTGCCGTTCAGGGAGCCTGCAGCCAGATTCCGACGTTGTTCCCGTTGGCTCGTTCGGAAATGCTCAGTCGATCGGCATCGGGTGTCAGAAGTTTCAGGCCATTTCCGACCGGGCGGTTCAGCAGCTCGGCCTTATCGTCACCGGACACAGCGGGATTCCACCACGCCAGGGTTGACGAGCCTCCGCCATCCATATTGATGCCATCATGGGCACCGTAATCCAGCAGCCATTGTCCCAGTTCAGCCGTGGTGGCACCTTCACTGGAGTGTCGGCGTCCGTCGACAATCAGGGCAAACAGATAGCGTCGATCGGCGGACAGGCCGATGGCAGTTCTGGGATGCAGGTCGGTCCCTGAGGGCTGCACCCGGCCATCCAGCAGACACAGGGCAAAGCCGCTGACAGCCAGTTCGATCTGCTGTGGATCCTCGTTCGGTCGCGCCGTGCGGATCGCCGGTTTTCCGGAGCGGGGGATGATCAGTGAGGGCGAACCGGATGGTGGTGAGACCAGTTGCCCGCGACAGACGGCAAATCCCTGCAGATTTGAGAGGGTTTCCTGCTCGAAGGGAGCTGGGCAGGGAGTGTAGGCATCGGCGTTGAAGGCAAGGATAACGGGGCGTCCGGCGCTGCGTTCTGTTCGCAGGAAGCTGCGTACAGACTGTCGGCGGGTTTCGTGAGTATCAGCCTGCCATTCGGTTGTGCGGTCGGTGGTGGTGACGTGCAGTCCCTGCTGTTGCAGATCTATGCGAACTGCGTGGCGCCGGACTGGACGGGGTTGCTGCAGGGCATCCTGCAGCAGGAGGATTCCGGGGGCCAGTTGTTTTGCTGTGCTCCAGTCGGTGGTGATCGGTGTGCTGTTGTCCGGAGCATCCTGAGTGGGTGCCAGCAGCAGCAGAAGCAGGCAGTAGTGTGTGAGTTGCAGCATGACGAGGGGACTCTGCAGGTGTCGAGGACAGGAATCGGCTTGCTTCGCGTCTCGGCCCGTGATACGGTGGCGGGTGGTCAGCTGGTGTTTTAGCTGGTACAGGCCGGTCAATCCATGGAGTGC
>CAIOKE010000017.1 GCA_903858815.1 uncultured Planctomycetaceae bacterium
GGCATTGAAGGCGGCCTGTCCGTTTCTGACGCCTGAACGCGAGCCGGGGTCGTTTTATATTGAACGTGTCTGAGGAGCTTGTCAGGTTGTCAGCGGTCAGTGGTTGGTTGTGAGTTGTCGGATTTCATGTAGCGTTCTTTGAACTTTCTGTCTTTTTCGGCGCGGAGTTTCAGGCCTTCTCGGTACATATTGATGAAGTTTTCTGCGCGTTTCCATGCGCGGGAGAATTTGTCCTGAACTTCGACGAACAGCAGAGCGCTCCAGTCCCAGCCGCCGGGGTGCCAGATGTATTCGTGTGTGAGCAGGTGGATGTGGTTGTATTTGTGAAGGTTTTCCGTGACGACTCCTTCGCGCCACGACTGGGTGCTGTCGCTGATGTACTTCATTTCCGTAAGAAACATGGGATCGTAGGTGTCGATGACACCGGGAACCGAAAACGTTTTTCCCGATCGCATGGGCATGTGCGAAGACATGGCATGGATTTTTGTGCGGAAGAAGTTTTCGAAGAGTTGTATCTGAGCGACAGCGGTGGCGGCGGGATCAACACCAAGGCGTTCGAACAGTGCGGCGTCGTAGTGCAGACCGATTTCGTGTCCCAGATCGAGTATTTGGCGGATCTGAACCGCCTCCTCTTCCTCAAAAGGGTTGTAGTCACTGGTTTGCAGGAGGAAGTAGGTGGCCTGAATTCCTTCTTCGGCTTCGATCTCGGCCATTCTGAGTGCCGCGGGGATGTTGAATTCGACATCGTGTCGCATGATCACGAATTTGGGGATGTCGAAGATGGATCGCCCAAGAGCGTGCACGTCGCGGAAGCACAGCGTTCGGTGCGACGCGCGAATGCTCTGCAGTATTTCTCTGTAGTGTGCCGTGGTGAAGTCACGTCCCGGATCATCACTGCGAATCACTTTCATGAGCCAAATCGCCTTCCTCTGAGCGGTATGCTCAGGCACGTTAGAGGGATTCCATGTTCAAGCACATGCAGGAAAGTTTGGTCGCCGGTGGCTACGTAGCAGGTTCCATCACGGAAGATCTCCGTCACCGTTCCTGGAAGTTCCCTGCAGGACAGACCGGTGCCACCACAGCGCCAGATTGGGATGGGGGTACCATCCAGCAGCGTGAAGGCTCCGGGGTACGGCCGTGTTTGCGCACGGACCCAATTGACGATTTGGGGAACGGACCAGTTCCAGTCGATCAGTCCGTCGTTTGCCGAGCGTTTGGGATAGAAACGCTCGGGTTCACCCGAGTCATTCAGCGGTTGCAGTCGGATGTTGCCATGCACGAGCTGTTGCCAGTGGCGGATCACTTCGCTGCAGAAAACGACACGAGCCTTTTGCTGCAGCGTCTGGATATCGTCGTGTGCTTCAACAGAGATTTGCGGAGCACTGAGAAGATCACCGGCATCCGGCTGATCGTTGTAACGAAAAATATGTGCATACAGAGACGTCGCACCCTCAATGACGCTCCAGTTGATTGGTGATCGGCCACGGCCGTTGGGCAGACGACTGGCACAGGCGTGCATCCCGAAGACACCGTTTCGATGGAGGTCGAGGAACCACTGCGGGAGCAATCGTTGCCAGCCAATACAAAAACCAACGTCAGCCCTGCAGTCTGCGAGCGAGGCCTGATCGGCGGGGTCTGCGAGGCTGTAGTTGTCTGATACATGCACCGCGATCCGACGCCCGAATTCCGTTTTCAGGTCTGCCCATCCGGGAACGTGGTTGCGTTCGGCCACATGTTGGGAGACGGTGACAATTCCAGAGACATGGCAACTGTGATTCAGGAGTGACTCGATGAATTCCGCAGTGTTTTCACGGCATCCAATGACCACCGCTCCCTGCTGCCACTTGACTGATTCCA
>CAIOKE010000018.1 GCA_903858815.1 uncultured Planctomycetaceae bacterium
ACAACGATGGCGGCAGCCGGGATTCCTGTCTGTTCAGAAGCACGCTGTCGGACGATTCGGGAAAAATCCGTCCAGACCGCAATCAGGTCGCAGACAACGATGGCAGCCTGCTGCTGCCCGTCGCTGAAAACGGCAGCGCGGGCCAGCAGAGGATCAGCCGTTCCTTCACTCAGCCGTTCATGGAAATAGCCGGCCATCGGGAATGGTTCCGGCGGAGTAATTTCACGCTCGGCGAATCCCGCCTGCAGTTGTGTGACACTCTGCTGCCCGCTCTGAGGCTCATCAGCAGCAACAGTCTGCATACCCTGCTGTGCACAGACGATCGAAATACCGAGAAACAGCAGGCCAGTCAGTTGTTGTTGCAGCATCCCGGAAACTCCGAATCGGATGGACACAAGCAGCCCGAAGTTCGGGCAGATGTGTGAAGCAAAACAGACAACCTGCAGGCATGCAAGTGAACAGGCCAGCGGCGGGGCAGCAGAGCACGGTGCTCAGGGCAGCAGGGACTGCAGTCGCCTGACAGCCGCCCCTGCGTCAGCAGCCCGCTGATCGCCGCCGGTCCGCTCAATACACATCCATGCAGGCTGCACAGCTTCGGAAAGTACCGCCAACAGTTCCTGCCAGTCGACAGCGCCAGCCCCGCACGGCACTTCCACTCCACCACCATCGACATCTCGCTGAGCATCACGCAGGCGAACGTAACCAACCGACTGATACAGACTGCGAAACACATCCGTGGGTGACTGTCCGCTCATCACACAGACAGCCGGGTCAAATACGACCTGCAGCGGCCCGGTGCCGACACGCGACAATAACGATGTTATTCGTGTGATCTGATAATCAGACACAATCAGCTGCAGATTGGCACCATGATGATTGGCGATCGCGGCAAGATCAGACAGAACCTGAGCCAGCAGCTCAAACTGCTCCGCTTCGCTGGGGTAATTCAGCAGCGGTGCAGGAGCAAACGAAAAGGGGTTCCGCAGCGAATCCACCTCCTGATTACTGGGTTGACCGGCCCCTGCGCGACGTTCCGTGGCCGCTGGATCCGGAATTCGGCCCGCTCGAATCAGTACATCTGTGGCACCCAGTTTCCGCACTCGCTCAATCGCTGTACGCACCATCAGCAGTCGGCGGTCCAGATCCTGTGACTCCGAGATCGGATGCCGCGATGGACAGTATACCCCGGCAACCTTCAGCTGATGCTCTTCAACGAAATGTCGCAGTTGTCGCAGACCCGATTCGGAAAGATCAGATGCACTGATTTCCGTCCTAGCATTGAGTCGCAGTCCCTGCACCGGGTACTGTGCAGCATGTCGGATGGCCTGCCGCAGTGGCTGCCCAAAGTCTTCTGTGGCCAGTGCCAGACGAAATGTTGCTGATGCCATCGCTGCTGCCATGACGAGTCACAAAACGACGCCGCAACCGTCTGCAATGCACTTAGTCCAGAGACTCATCCGGCGGTCTCCACACACGGAAGATACCTCCCGGATTCAGCACTGCGACGGCGACGACATTCAAACTGCAGCATGTCCTTTACCAGATCCGCGGACACACTGTGCAGATCAATGTTGGCCTGCACCAGTGCATCATACACGGCGCGACCTGCAGCAGATTCCAGCAACTCACTCTCCAGTCGCAGATTCTCTGACTTCATGGGCTCCTCCTTAATCAAAAAGATGCCAGCGGACTTTGCAGGATCTCGGAAACGCTCTGTTGGTTCGCAGATTCTCAGGTGTGGGGCCTCATCGAACGCTGAAAAGCAGTCGAATGATCAAAGCCTTGTGTCACCTCAATTGCTCCTGCGAAGCAATGTCTCGTCTGTGTCCCTTGCTGAAGCACTGCCTGTGCCAATTCAGAAAAACTGTCCCAGATCTGCCGAAAAAACGGAAAACACGGCGATTCGCCCCGGTGGAAGCTCCTTCGCTTTGCAGCTTTTTTTGCCGTTCAGACAGGTTTGTTGCGTTTTTGACGTCGCTGCATGTTATCGTTTTGATGTCGCGATTGCGCCGGGATGCCATTCCTGACTTTGCGATCGGCAATCTGTATTCCTTGCGGATCTTTTCCCGAAGTTCCGGGTTGAATGCTGTTGACCACGTTCCTTCGCTGCGGTAATTTTTTTTCATGCGACTACTCTTCTGCATCCTCATCGTTTCAACCTGGCTGCCTTGCTGCCATGCAGCGCGGCCAACGGTGCCGGATCGCCAGCATCAGGAAGAGTGCCTTTCTCAATTTGCTTCAGACGAAATCGAGTCTGCGATTGAGGCAGAGGGGGAAGTCGAAGAGTTTCTGCACTGCTCGCAGGCACTTCCTGCTGAGATCAGTCGGGGGACCGATTTTCAGGTTGTTCTGAATTCCGCCCCGACCATTGTCGTGACCGTTGATTCGCGCGGGTGTCGGCCACCGCCGATCGGTTGAGTGCCGACGTTGGTCCGGGTGCCTGCCCGGGCGCTTTGAACGGCTTGCCATCCTGCCTGCACTGCAGCTTTGTCGCTCTGAAGCCTGTCGTGTGACCTGACCACTGGCATGCACTTTTGCGTTGCATGCTGTGGTGAAGTCGGTCGCGGCACAATCGCGGATTCCGCGTTCAGAACTTTGCTGCGCCTGCAATTTATGTCGCGTACGTTTCCGGGGGCGTGACGATGTCTGTCGAAACCGAGCCTGTTTTCGAGCCCGATTTGCTGTTGAAAGAAATTCGGGAGCTGGCAGAACTGCTGCCACTGCAGGGGCCCATCACAGCCTTTGCTTTCCTGAACCCATTGCAGGGCATGGAGCACCTGCCAATATTCGACGCTCTGCGCCAGGCTCGAGAGATTTTTGCATGTGAGCCTTATCTGCCGGAATCGGACTACCGGGATCGTGTTCATCGTGGTCGAATCACTGCGGAAGATGTGCGCGAAATTCTGCAGCAGGAAGCCAGTTCAGAACGGCGGATCGTCGCCGGGTTGATCGATCTGCAGGAACTGCGCTGCAGTCAGCTGCTGAAACTGATCTACCCGATATCTTCCAATGAACTGGACTGGGTACTGGCCGAAGCAGACTCGCTGCGGCGTTTTCAGTCCACAATTCCGCTTGAGCATCGCGAACGCCTGCTCAATGAAACTCGCCATTGGGTGCAGATGATGGAGGCTGCTGG
>CAIOKE010000019.1 GCA_903858815.1 uncultured Planctomycetaceae bacterium
CACGCCACTGCAGCTGCTGCAAGACTCGCTGCTCCACGGATCATCTGAAACATCCATCAGAAGTCACGCTGCAGGTCCGGAACCCCCCGCTCGCTGCGGCGTTCCCTACTTATTTCGCCCCGCACTCAATCCCGACAGTATAAGTTTTCTGTGAATATGCGATTCCTGCCGGTCAAACTGCAGCAGACAGATTGAGTGTCGTCGGAGATCAGGGAAGGCGCTCGCACGGCCACAGACCCGAGTCGGTACCCCGATTTGCTCCTGCACCAGCGACACAGTGTCGCCGAAAACGAGCAGCAGGTGGTTGTCTGATTCCTTCAGAAACATGGCCGCCTCGGCTTCGGATCCGGCCGCAAAGACCGGCAGGTTCTGCCCGGTATAGTAAATCCAGCTGGCTCGAGGTGTGCCCCACGATGCATACACCGGATTGCTCACGCCCGGTGGAAGATCACGCAGCAACTCCACCAGCCCCCGCTGCTCAGACGCCGCTGGAACTCCAGCGATAAACAGCCCGGCCGTGAAGAAGGCTGCGGCAAAACACCAGCAGACGGCCAGTCGCCCCTGCAGCGGTGTGCCGATCTTTCCGCAGAGCACCGCGGACACAATCAACAGGGGCACGGGTATCCAGCCCAGCCAGGCAAACCCCGGCAGATAATCCGCAGCGGCTGTCGCCAGGACCACACTGACCACTGCACTGACAATGGTTGAGGTCCCGAAAGCCATACGCAGCCAGATCGGTGAAACCATCGATGCACCCCGTATCAGCCGATGCATGACCGGAGTGAATGCCAGTGCCAGACCCGGATACCCTGGTGTGATATAACTGGGAAGCTGCGTGGCCGCGAGCGAAAACAGACCAACTGGCACGGCAGCCCAGCACAGCCCGAACAACATCGGCAGCGCAGCATGCGGCGATTGGCGGCATTGTCTGCAGAAATCAATTCCCAGCACTGTCAACAGCACACTCCACGGAAAAAAACCAACGCACAGAGTGACTGGATAGAACAGCAGCGGATGCCCCGAGTGCCCCTCCATCGCCTGCAACGCCCGTCCAAGATTGTGATCCAGCAGGAAACCGCGCAGCCATGCTCCCTCTGTGGCGATCGTCACCGCCACATACCACGGAATTGCCACTAGTGATACAGTGATTATCCCCGTGATGGGGTACAGCTGCCAAACCAGGCTCATCAGCCGCTCCGGGTGCATCAGCTGCACGGCAGCATTACGCCACGAACCGATTGCATTGACTCCAACAATCAGCAGAGCAAGACATAGAAACACCGCCACAACCAGTAGTGGCAGCACCACGCCGACCGGCCCCTTGGCAAGAACGCCAAGTGCCATGAAGAAGTAGATCAGAATCCAGTGGCTGCGGTCGGACGGCATGAAACAGCTTTCGCGCCGCAATCCTGATTTTTCGTCCGTGGGACAACTGGCCCAGGTGCCGCGAACATACACGCTCAGAGCAGCCGCAATGCAAAAGATCAGCAGTGAATCCGGAGTCGCCGCACGGGCGGCCATCACAAACAGCAGCGATGATCCAAGTGACAGCGAGGCGTACTTTGCAGCACCCGCCGGATAACATCGCTGCGCCGACAACCAGACACAAATCACCGTTCCCAGACCACACATTGCCGATGGCAGGCGCGCCGCCAGTTCCGTCGTCCCCAGAATCACCATGCAGGGGATCATCAGCCAGTACAGAAGCACTGGCTTGTGGGTCCGCAGCTGACCGTGAAATTGCGGTACAATCAGATCTCCCGCCGCCAGCATCTCTGCGCTGCATCGTGCATTGCGACACTCGTCGTCGTCCCACAAGAGTGAATCATCCAGTCGTGCAAACAGCGTTGCCACCACAACTCCACTAACAGCCAGCATCAAAAGCAACTCGCTCGAAATTCCCCTGCACCCGCGAATCCTCGTCATCCCGCTCTGCCACCACATCTCCGCTGCTCCCGCGTCGTTCAGATGACCACCGGACCGGGGCCTCGTCGCTGCCGGACGCATCCCGGGTCTCTTCCTATTTCTGATGGCAATGCCGATTATCGGCCAGACCGAATGCCCGATCCGCCGTTCACATTCCGCTCCGCTAACCCCGAAATTCATACTCCGCTGACTCCAGTCGCAATTTCTGCCGCTCACCCGAAATTCACAATCGCCTGCACAGGATCTTCATTCGCATTCTTCATTCTCAACGCTGACCAGTTCTCAGGACACCTGTCAGCAGATTTCAGCGCAGGGAGTGCGATGACAATGCGAATACTCTACTCTGTCCACGGCTACGGTCGTGGTCATGCGACAAGAACCATGGCTGTGCTGCCTCACCTGATGCGGCCAGGTCGCCGTATCCTCTGCCTCGCAGGCGGTGATGCTTTCCGGACGCTTGCACCTGAGTTTCCAGCAGTTCAAATCCCCACCATGGGCTTTTCTTATCAGCCACGATCCGGAAGACTCTCACTTGCAGCAACCGTGCTCCATAATCTTCCCGCCGCGCTCGACCTGGCCTTCAAAGGGCCCGTCTTCAATTTCGTTCGTGATGTGATGCGCGACTTCCGGCCTGATGTTGTGATTTCAGACGCGGAAGCGTGGAGCCATCGCGTCGCCGAACATCTGCAGATCCCGCGGATCAGCTTTGACCATTTCGGACTGCTCGCACACTGCCGCCCCCGCTTCGACCTCCGGGACCGCATTCCCGCCCTCGCCCACGCCTGGTGCTATCGATGGCTCACCCGCAAACCCGATCGCGCTCTCGTCTCCAGCTTCCATCACGCCCCCTCGCGAAACCCCGATGTCCATGTGATCGGCACACTGCTCAGGCCCGCCGTTCAATCCGCCGTGTCCGTTCCAGGTGAACATCTCCTCGTCTACTTCAATCGCGGACTCGATCAGTTCCGCCCCGGAACTCTCGACGTCCTTCGCAGTCTGCAGATTCCAGTCCGCGTTTACTGCTGCGAAGATCGGGAGAAAATTGATCAGGTGACCTTCCACGTGATGCACCCGCAGGCGTTTATCACCGATCTTGCGTCCTGCCGCGCCGTCCTCAGCACCGCAGGAAATCAACTCGTCGGCGAAGCCATCCACCTCCGCAAACCACTCTGCGTACTCCCGGAAGACTGCGTGGAACAGCGAATGAATGCCGCCGCCGTCGAACGCATGGGTATCGGCATGCGGCTGCACCCCGCAAGACTCACCACCGCGGCACTGCAGAGTTTCCTCGGTCAAATCGAAATCTATCAGGAACGCATGACCGCGAATGGCTGCGATGGCACACTCGATGCAGCCCGGCGACTCGAACAATTCCTCGAACAATTGGCCCCCGCTGCCGCTGCCCTGGAACGGCAGGCTGCTACCCATATCCCCGCGTCCGAGGCCGCCTGATTCCCCCCGCTCCTCCACTCTCGGCCGCAAGCTCCATCTCTCTCCCCGGCAGGACCCAACAGATGCAGTCTGCCAGACTCGCTCTCAGCATTCTCCAGAACCGTTTCCGACTCACACCGCGGCCACTCTGGTGCACCTTCCTCGTTCTCTACCGCTGTAACGCTCGCTGCCCCATGTGCGATTCCTGGAGACTCAAACCCGGACGCGAACTCAACCCCGAACAGGTCCGCAGCGTGTTCCGAAAACTCGGGCCACTGCAAGTCGTTCGTCTCACCGGCGGTGAACCGTTTCTCAGACAGGACTTCCCCGAACTTGCCGAATCCGTGATGCAGGAGTCACGGCCGCGGGTGCTGCACGTAACCACCAACGGCTCGTTTCCGGATCGCATTCAGAACTTCGCCGCCGAGTTCCCTCAGCCCCGAAAACTTCAGATTCTCGTCTCACTCGATGGACTCGAAGAAGAACACGATCGCAGTCGTGGTCCCGATGTGACCTACGCAACAGCCATGGACTCCATCCTCCAGCTCCTGCCGCTAAGAAAGTATGGGGTGAGCGTCGCTGTTAACCATACGATCTCGTCACCTCGCTCACTCCACGACCACGCCGAACTCGCCTCCCGACTCCTCCCCCTCAACGTCACCCTGCATGCTGTCATCGCCTATGCTGAATCCGCCATGTATACAATCAAACGCGTCGGCACCCAGGCTTCAGACCTGATCATGCAGTCCGGCTACCCACTACATCCCAATCTCAGTGTCTGCGATGTCGCAGGCTTTGTCCGCCAACGCATCAGCGACTGCGAAAAATTGCCGAAACTCGCCGAACGCATCGCTAAACGCTACTACTGGACCGGATTGCTTTCCAGACTCAACAACGAGTCCCCGCCAAAGCTCAAGCCCCCCTGCACCGCACTCCGCAGCCACATTCGACTGCTCCCCGACGGGAGTGTCCCGGTTTGTCAGTTCAATACACAAACCGTCGGTAATCTCTTCGAACAGTCACTCGATGACGTCTGGTTCAGCGACACCGCCCGAAATCAACGCGCCTGGGTCGATCGCTGCACCGGATGCTGGGCAGAATGCGAAGTCGTTCCCAGTGCCCTCTACTCCGCTGACTTCCTCGTGCAACTCGCTGCAGGAAAACTCAACTCCACACCCGCCGCTGCACAAGACTACCAATGAAAACCACTTTCCTCCATGCCCCGACTTCACCCCGCTACACCCCGCCGGCTGCGTGAAGCGTGCGAGTGCCCGGTACATTGCGCTCACCCCGGAGACTCAACAGCAAGACCGGTTTCGTGACAATAGACTCGTTGCCAATCGGCGGCCGGTGTTACAGCCAATTCGAGTCGATGATGTCATTCGCAGGCTTCAAAGCAGATCCGAGGACGGTTGCTAATCTGTTAGTCTGTTCCTGCCAGGCTCCTTAGGGCTGGTTCTGTTGATCAGGACCTGCGGATCAATTCCGGAATAGGTCGGCCGCGGTCGACGATGGGTGTGGGGCGGCCG
>CAIOKE010000020.1 GCA_903858815.1 uncultured Planctomycetaceae bacterium
CGGCGTCGTTTCTGGGCATCTGCGGGATGATCGCCTTTTACGGTTACGACGGGTTTCTGTATTCGATTGGTTATCTGGCCGGCTGGATTGTGGCGTTGTTTGTGGTGGCCGAACCGATGAAGAAGCTGGGTCGGTTCACTTTCGCGGATGCGCTGGATTCCAGGTTTAATTCCAGCGGCATCAAGCTGGCCGCCGGCATCAGTACTCTGGTGGTCAGTGTTTTCTATCTGATTCCGCAGATGGTGGGTGCCGGTGCCCTGGTGACTCCGCTGCTGGGATTTGACCACTGGCAGGGTGTGGTGATGGTGGGTGCGGTGGTGATCCTGATTGTGGTGACTGCGGGAATGGTGTCGACGACATGGGTGCAGTTTCTGAAGGGCGCCATGCTGGTGGTCTTCAGTGCTGTGCTGACATGGATGATACTGGAGCGGGGTCTGCGAGTCTCGGAGGGTGGAGCGGACGGTTACCAGTTCAAATCCCTGCGGATTACTCATGCGGATTTCACTGACGGTGACTCGGCCATCGGCCCGCTGCAGGATGTTGAGCTGCTGGTGGCGGATGATGGCTGGGAGAAGGCGAAGGAAAAGTTTGTCCGGGTGCGTCAGCGATCTTCGGGTGAGCTCAGTATCTGGCTGGCGCGACGTGCCGGCGAGTCTGCGGATGCCGACTGGCTGTTATCCGAGGCGCAGACTCTGACAAAGACGGCTGACGGGAAGACTCTGGTGAATGGCAAGCCGAAGGGAAAAAAGAAGGGCGAACCTGAGCTGCATCCGGTGGGGTATGTGACCGAGCTTCCGGGGGGAGTGCAGGAGACGGGACCGCTGTCATTTCTCGGCTTCTTCAGAACTCTGCAGAACAGTCGAGTCGTGTTGTGGCGAAATGAGAAGCTGGCGCATGGTGACGGCAGTCAGACGACGGTGTATTACCAGCAGGAGACATCCGGGGGTCAGGTGCTGCGACCGGGAGAGCATCCGACGTTTCGGGGGATTCGCAGTTCGAAGCCGGCAGATCGGATCAACTTTGTTTCGCTGATGCTGGCGCTGTTCTGCGGGACTGCATCGCTGCCTCACATTTTGATTCGCTATTACACGGTGAAGGATGCCGGCAGTGCGCGGAAGAGCACGATTGTCGGCATTGCCAGCATTGGTTTCTTTTATGTGCTGACCTTTTATCTGGGTCTGGGCGCGATGACCAGTGGTCAGCTGGACGTGAGTGATGAGAACATGTCGGCGCCGCTGCTGGCGAAGGGGATGAACACCTGGTTATTTGCGGCGATTTCGGCGATTGCTTTTACGACAGTGCTGGGGACGGTCAGTGGTTTGATCCTGGCAGCCGCCGGTGCAGTGGCTCACGACCTGCTGGGCAGTGTGCTGAAGCTGCAGATGTCGGACACGGAAAAGGTGCGAGTGGCAAAGATGTCCTCGGTGCTGATTGGTGCTGTGGCGATTGTGCTGGGGATTCTGTTTCAGAAGATGAATCCGACGTTTCTGGTGGGCTGGGCCTTCAGTGTGGCGGCATC
>CAIOKE010000021.1 GCA_903858815.1 uncultured Planctomycetaceae bacterium
ACCGAGGTGGTGCTCGGTGGTCCCGGGGGTGGTGGTGTACCGAGCTGGTGCTCGGTGGTCCCGGGGTGGTGACTGAGTGGGTGCCGTGGAGGTCGCGGTTCTGCGCGGATCAGTTTTTGTGAACGGTTGTTTCAGGCGGCGCGGCGTTGAGTGGCTGGCAGGGCTGCGGGTGGCAGTTCGACGAGCGAGTGAATTGAGCCGTTGACGGGGACGGTGCGTGGCAGCTGGCAGGCTGGCAGCAGGCTGGCCGGGATGGGTGTGGTTGGTCCCAGCATCGTTGAGATGACTCGGCCGTCAACAGTGCAGCTGGGTTTGATCTGGAAGTGGAACCGTTTGAGCATGATGGTGAGGGCGGTACGAATTTCGACAACAGCGAGTGGTGCACCGATGCACATTCTGGGTCCGGCACCGAATGGCAGATAGGCATAGGGTGAGGGAGCGATGTGTTCCCAGCGTTCCGGGATGAAGCGATCCGGTTGTTCGTAGAGATCGGCTCGATGATGTGTGATGAACTGGCTGAAAATGACGGGTGTACCGGGATTCAGCTGCAGTGGTCCGAGGCTGGTTGCTCCGGCAGTGACTCGTTGTGAGTATGAAGACGCCGGAAGGATCCGCATGCTTTCGCGGATCACGGCATCGAGGTATTTGAGTTGTTCGAGTTCATCGAGTGTGGGGACATCTCCGGCGACGTGAGTCTGCAGTTCGTGTGTGAGTCTGGCGAGCACCTCGGGGTGTTGTGCCAGCAGGAACAGGGTCCAGCTGAAGGTGTGTGCTGTGGTGAGGTGTGCGGCTGCGAACAGGAGTGTGGCGTGTCCGGTGAGCTGATCATCGGTCATGCTGCCGCCGGATTCGGTGGCCTGCATGAGCAGGTGCAGGATATTGAGACCATCAGAGTTTCCGCTGCGGTGGCGGGCGAACATTTCGCGGATTGAGGATTCGAGTTCTTCGGCTTGCTGGAGCAGCAGTTCGTAGCCGCGGGCGAACTGGGGTGCAGACACGAGGGCGCCCATGCCGACTTCGTGATTACGGTGTGTCCAGCGATCGATTAGTCGTCCCAGTTTTTCGGCGAATTCGGGGTCATCGAGACCGAACAGGAGTGCGCTGGTCATGCGGAGCATGAACTGCACCATTTCGCCGTTCAGATCGACGTGTGATTCACGATTCCAGCGGGTGGTGAGTTCGTCTGTGAGTCGGCAGATGATGCCGTGGTATCCGGGGAGGGCTTTTTTTGCGAAGACGTCCTTGAGTAGTCTGCGTGTATCGCGGTGTTCGGTGCCATTCTGGCTGAGCAGTCCGGAGGTGACGCGTCGTTGGGCTGAATTTCGACTGCCGCGTACGGCGAAGAACTGTGACTGGAAGGTGTCACTGTCTGCGAGTACCTGTCGGTTGAGTTCGGGAGAGAAGACGAAGGCCAGTTTTTGACCGCCTTCCTGAAGGATGGCGAGGTCACCGTGTTTGCGGTGCAAACGTCGCATGCAGGCGATGGGGTCATCAGAGAACTGGAGCAGCGAGCCATGTTCGACGGGTGGGGCCGGAGCGCTGCCATCAATTGCGAGTGGTGCGAGTGGTGCGAGCGCAGGGGGGGGGGAGTCTGCCTGAGATGCGTTGGCGGCAGGGAAGACGGCCAGCGAATGGCTGGCGAATGGGCAGGTTGCAGGGGGTTTAGGGGTCGACATCCTTGTCTTTTCCCGAGGGTTCAATCACGAGCGAGGGCTCGCGCGATGTATGTTAGCAGAAGCGGACATTTGTGCGACTGCTGAGTCGCTGAATTTTTCGGTGGTTGGGACAGTCGATCAGGAGGCTTTTGTGCGCTGGGCGTGCGGGTGGGCTTTTTCGTAGGTTTCGCGCAGTCTGCGAGTGCTGACGTGGGTGTAAATCTGGGTGGTTGTGAGACTTTTGTGTCCGAGAAGTTCCTGGACGCTGCGCAGGTCGGCTCCGCCATCGAGCAGGTGTGTGGCGAAGGTGTGTCGGAGAGTGTGTGGTGTTGTCTGCTGTGATAAGCCGGCGGTGGTGATGTGAGTTTCGAGGAGTCGTCCGATGCTGCGGGTGGTGAGTCGTCTGCCGAAGCGATTGAGGAACATGGCGAGTCGTTGTTTTTCGGAAGCTTTGGGGTCGGGCTGTCGCACTTCGAGCCAGTGATCGAGTGCTCGCGAGGCGTAGCTGCCGATGGGTGCGAGTCGTTCTTTTCGGCCTTTTCCGAGGACTCGAACGATGCCGGCTCCGCGATCCCAGTCAGAGAGGTTGAGTCCGACCAGTTCTGAGACTCGCAGTCCTGCTGAGTACATGGTTTCGAGGATTGCGCGGTCGCGGAGTCCGGCGGGGGTGGTGGCGGGTGGTGCGGTGAGCAGTGATCCGATCTGTTCGGTCGTCAGGAAGTGGGGCAGTTTGCGTCCACTGCGGGGTGTGCGGAGTGGTTTGGCGGGGTTGCTTTCGCAGATACCTTCGCGGTTGCAGTAGCGGAAGAAGCTGCGGAGGCAGGCGAGTCGTCTGGCGACGGTGGTGCGTGCGTAGCCGCATTCGTGGAGCCACGCGACATAGCTGCGGAGGATTGCGGTATCGATCTGAGCGGGGTGTGGGATGCGGCCGGTGTGTTCCTGGAGGAATTCCGCGACGTGAGCGAGGTCATCGGCGTAGGACTTGATGGTCAGTTCGGATGCATTTCGTTCGACTTTCAGGAAGCCGAGAAATCTCTGGACGGCCGAATCCATGGGGATATTTTCGATGATGTGGTTGTGTTTGGCAGTGGGATCAGGTGTGTTATCGGCCGGCGGGTGTGGGGGAGTGTTCTGAATCGGTTTGGAGGGAGAGTGTGCGTAGCGGGAGTTTTCAGGATCGGGAAGGGTGGGGTGTGGTTTGTGATTGCAGCGGCAGAAACTGCTGGAGTTTATGGTTTGTGGGATTGAAGTTTGTGGAGCAGGCGTTGCCTGAAGAATCTCGGCTTGCCGTGTGGAAATCCGAGTCTGTGACAGTGCGGGATTGAGGCGGAGGTCGTAGAATGGGCGGTGCTGCGATCAGCGGCGGCAGACTTCTTTTGGACTTGCTCATCAGGCAGCGCAATGAGTTCGGTGGAAAACTCAGGATCGGGCGGTCGATTTCCGGTGGATTCGCCGTCGGGGATTTTTCGTATACCGGCCAGTTTTCGAGCAGCGGCATCCGGTCGTTTGTTTGATCCGGTAGAGCGGGAGACGGAGGCCGAGACGATCACTGTGCGGGTGCGGTGGTTTGGCCTTGGGATTGGGTATTTGTATGTGAATTTCGGGACGCAGGTCGGCAGTCCTCGCGAATTGAATGCGATGCTGACTCTGGGTGCGGCGTACGCGTTGATCGACACGCTGGCCAGTTGGAAGGGTCGTCTGCTGCTGACGAATTATCGTCTGGCGATATCGCTGATGGAGGCCTTGTTTATCGGGTTGTTGTGTCATTTTGACGAGGGTGTGACCAGTCCGTTTCGATTTTACTATTTTCTGTCGCTGATGGTGTGTGCGATTCGGCATTCAGCATCGGTGACGTGGACAACATTTGGTCTGCATTCGATCAGTTATCTGCTGCTGGGTCTGTACAGTGATGCTCAGCCACGTGGTATGCCGGATGGTGAAACAGAGCGTCATCTGGTGGTGTCCGGAATCCTGACCCTGGTATTCATGGGCTGGGGGACGTGGGCGATTGTGTCATTGACGGGATTACTGAAGCGGGCGGGTCAGCGGCTGGCGTTACTGAACGAGCAGTTGAAGTCGAATCAGCAGCATCTGGAGCGTCGCATTTCCGCCAGGACTCGTGAGCTGCAGGAATCGCAGGCGATGCTGGTGCAGCAGGAGAAGCAGGCGGCGTTTGGATTGCTGGCTGCGGGGATAGCTCATGAGGTGGGGAACCCACTGGCGTCGATCAGTTCGATAGTGCAGTTAATG
The DNA here is from genome assembly GCA_903858815.1 of uncultured Planctomycetaceae bacterium. Taxonomy (GTDB): domain Bacteria; phylum Planctomycetota; class Planctomycetia; order Planctomycetales; family Planctomycetaceae; genus SXXK01. Next base: position 3,906 of record CAIOKE010000021.1, read on the forward strand.
AGTCGGAAGAACACGGACAGTTCGATTGGCGATCGTCTGCAGCTGGTGGATGACCAGTTACAGAGGATTCAGCGGATTCTGAAGGAGCTGACAAGGTTCAGTCGTCCGGCGAACGAGCAGATGGCGACAGCGGATGTGCATGGCGCGATCAATGATGCTCTGAACATTGCTCGATATTACGGGCGGTGGAAGGGCAAGACTGTGGTGACATCATTTGGTGAGGGTTTGCCGCGAATTCGGACGGTGCATGACCAGCTGGTGCAGGTGATGCTGAATCTGATACTGAACGCACTGGATGCGATGCATGAGGGGGCTTCGATTGAGATTTCGACGAAGTTATTGCCTGCGGAGTCTGGTCGTTCAGAGCAGATTGCGATTCGAGTGCGGGACGAGGGTCATGGGATTTCGAAGGATGCGCAGAAGCAGATTTTCCAGCCCTATTTCACGACGAAGGATCATGGCACGGGTCTGGGACTGTTTGTGTGTCGTCAGATCACGAAGAATTCACTGGGTGGCGACATTCAGCTGGTACGATCGGATGGTGCGGGAACGGAGTTTGAGGTGACGTTGCCGGTGCAGCGTCCTGAGGGTGTGGTACAGTCGAGTGTTTGAGTCTGGCGAGTGGGAGTTGTGTGAGGATGGGAACGGACAATTCTTTTCCGGGTCAATGCGCAAGTGCTCGTCAGCACACGGCGACTGTGGCGGGTGTACGTCAGCTGGCGCGTGACACCTGGGCTGTGAAGCTGGACTGTGTGCAGCTTGGTCGGGACATTGTACCGGGGCAGTTTTTCATGATTCGTCCGCAGCAGGGCAGTGATCCGCTGCTGGGTCGACCTTTTGCGTTGTTTGATGTGTGTCGTGATGAGTTGGGGAATGTAACGGGGGTGGAGTTTGGTTTTGTGCGAGTGGGCAAGCTGACTTCGCTGATGGCTGGCTGGCGTGAGGGTGATCGGGTGAGTGTGTGGGGGCCACTGGGGAATGGTTTTCCGGTCCCGGAGTGCGAGCATCTGATCTGTGTGGCAGGCGGCATTGGTCAGACTCCATTTCTGGCGGTGGCTCGCGAGGCTCTGGGGCATGCGATTTACGGCAGTCCCGCGCGGGTCATCCTGCAGCGTCCGCAGACGACGTCTTTGTTGTATGGCGTGCGGAGCAGCAGTTATCTGGCCGGGCTGGAAGATTTTCGTATGCCGGGACTGACCGTCGATGTGGCGACGGATGATGGTTCAGCGGGTCAGCGAGGTTATGTGACGGCGCTGCTTGAGGAGCGACTGCGATCCGGTACTGCGGGGGTGCACGTGTATTGCTGTGGACCCGAACCGATGATGCGGGCGACGGCGACGGTGTGTGAGCGTTATGGCGTGCCGTGCTGGTTGTCTCTTGAGACTCCGATGGCCTGTGGTTTTGGTGCCTGTTTCAGCTGTGTCACGAAGGTGCGGCAACCGGACGGTGGCTGGGACTATCGTCGCACGTGCATTGAAGGTCCGGTATTTCGAGCTGAGCAGCTGGAGTTGTCGGAGCACTGAGGGCTGTGGGTCTGTGTGATGGGGGCTGGAATGAGTGCTGCGGTGCTGGCGATAACGACGGGTGACGTGGCGGGTATTGGCCCGGAAATCGTGGTGCGATCGCTGGATTCGGCGGCGTACCCGACTGGTGCAGAGCCGCTGGTGATTGGTTGTCTGCCGGTTCTGGAGCGGGCGGCTCGGCTGATCGGCAGTGTGCGTCGTTTTCGTCTGATTGATGCTGGTGAGTCTGGCAGTCAGTTGCGTGATCGGGTGTCGGCTATGCTGGCATCCGGTGAGACGCCGGTTTGTGACCCGTGTGCTGTGGACGCTGCGAAGGCTCCGACTGGCAGGGTGAGTGCAGCGGCGGGTGACGCGGCGTATCGCAGTCTGGTGAGTGCGATTGATCTGGCGCAATCAGGTCTGGTGGATGCGATCGTGACGGCCCCTTTGAACAAGGAGTCCCTGCATCTGGCGGGGCATCATTATCCGGGGCATACGGAGATTCTGGCAGAGCGGTGTGGTGTGGCGGAGTATGCCATGATGCTGCATCTTCCGGAACCGGCGTTGCGACCAGTGCGTGCGTTGCTGTCCGGGGGGCAGTTGGCGACGGGAGAAGTGGGTTGTGAGGGGGTCAGTATTGTGCACGTGACGCTGCACACATCGGTGGCCAGTGTTCCGGGCTTACTGACAAAGGAGGCCGTGTCAGAAAAGATTGGTCTGATGGATCAGTTTCTGCAGAGTGCGGGGAACAGTCGTCGAGCGATTGGTGTGTGTGCGCTGAACCCGCACGGTGGTGAGCATGGATTATTCGGGGATGAGGAGTTGCGAGTGATTGAGCCGGCTGTGCGTTTGTGTCATGGGGCCATGAATGTCTCGGGGCCGCATCCGGTGGATACTCTGGTTCGTCGCGCGGTGCTGGGGGAATTTGACGGGCTGGTGGCGATGTACCATGATCAGGGGCACATTCCGATCAAGTTGATTGGATTTGACGCGGCTGTGAATATTACGCTGGGATTGCCATTGATTCGCACCAGTCCGACTCATGGGACGGCATTTGATCGGGCGTGGCAGGCCGGTCGTCCGGCGAATGCGGCAGGTATGCTTGAGGCGGTGCGGATGGCAGAAAAAATGGCCCGTCGTCGAAGTGGAATCCGACGCGGGCCATGAAGCGGAGTTTGTGAGCGGAGTGATCAGGGTTTTGCGGGGCTGTTGGAGCTGGAGGAGGCGGGTGCGGCAGCAGCAGGTGCAGCGGCTTTGGCGAGAGTTGGGTCGACGGGTTTGTAGACCATCACCATGACCATTCCGAGTGCTGCGATGACCAGTCCGGCATAGAACTGTGGTGCGGGTGCGGGCAGTTTCTGACCATGAGCAAAGATGGTCATGGATGCGATGGTGTTGATGATAGGTGCACCGGCGAAGACCAGTGGGGCGACGAGCAGTGGTCCGGTGATTCTGTTTGTGAGAATGGAGGCATCACGTGTGGCGAAGATCACGCAGAGAGCGCCGACGGCACCGGCGATTCCGGCCAGCAGACCCCAGATGAGGCTACCGGTGTCCCAGTTGACATTGGGCTTGGCGGTGGGGTCATTTTTCAGGACGAAGATGAACAGACTGGGGACAAGAACAGCGACAAGGAAGTAGGCGACGCCGACCATCAGGAATGCGCGCAGGTTGCTGCCGATCTTCGTTGTGGCAAGGTGGACCAGAGGAACGTAGACGCCCCAGGACAAAGCGGCACCGGCGACAAAGGTAGCGACCAACAGCCATTTAGGATTCATATTCGGGTCCTGTTTCTGATGTGCCCTGTAATCTGCGGAGGAAAAGGGGGCCATGGGTTTCCGCACTGCAGTTGCGTAGCGGTCTCCGGTGCCTTCCTGTGTGGCGGATTGTAGGTGGGAAACCGGAGTGGCAACAGCCCGGAGTCAGCAGATGGGGCTGATTCCCGAGCGTCAGGTGTTGAAAAAAATTCCCCGCTGTCGGTTCAGGGAACAGACAACGGGGAATTCGGAGGGGATCGTCGCGTTGATCCTGTCTTCCGTGGCCCGCCGTTCAGCGGGTTACGGGACTACAGGAAAGATGCTGGTGCAGCGTAGAGCTGGTCGAGTACGGAGAGGGCTGTGGGATCGGCACTGGAGGTCGCATTCATCAGTCTGTAGGGCAGGTTGTACAGGTCGTTGAAACTGGTGATTCGAGTTCCGGCGGCGGATTTGCTGCCGTTCCAGAGGTAGTAGTCACCGGTATTTGTGAGGAAGTACCAGCGGTTATCGAAGCCGCGATACCAGCGTACTTCGGCCCCATTGAACAGCCAACCTTTGGTGTCGGGGCGGAATTCGGCCAGTTTGAGTGAGGTTTTTGCGGCGTATTCGCGTTCGGTCTGTGGCAGCTGCGTTTCCGCGTTCGTCAGCAGTTCGGGGTTTTCGTGGTAGCGTCCGTCCAGTCGAGACACGACTTTTCCGGTGGCTTTGGGAGATTTGTCCCAGCGAGTGAGTGTTCCATCGGGAGTGATGAAGTACCAGTCGCCGGCCTTTCCGCGGAGCCACTTTTCGTTGAGTCCGCCCCAGTTGGTATTGCTGGCTGGTGCGACGGACAGTTCGAGGCTGCGATCGAGTCGAGCAGCAGTGGCTTTGAGGAGATCGTCAGAGACGGACGAGTCGCGGACGGCTTTGGCTTCTGTGAGAAGTTCGGGTTTGACGAAGAAGGAGTTGTCCAGTACTGCGACGCGGGTTCCATTGGCACCGGCTTTCCCATCCCACTGATAGAGTGATCCATCGGGCGTGATGAAGTACCAGTTGCTGCCGCGGCCGCGCAGCCATTTTTCACCTTTGCCGCCATTGTTTTCGTAGAAAGTGGACAACGCGGTCAGGGCCAGTGACTGGTCGAGTTCGTAGGCTTCCCGAGCATTCTGTTCAAGCGGAGCGAGCGTCTGTCCGACGCCGAGGAAGACTGCGGCAAGGGATTGTCCGACCGCCACAGTGGTGCCGGAAGCGATGACAGGCCAGTTGGCGGGGAACTTCTTTGCCGGGTCACCATCTTCGAAGGTCAGACGTCCGTAGCCTTTGGCATTCGCGGTGATTGTACCGACGACAGCGCTGCCGACTTTGACGGTCTGGGCGGAACCTGCCGGGACATTCCAGATTTCGACGCGGAACTGGCGTTTGGGAGTTGTGGAGCCGGTGGGTGTCCATGTTTCCCAGGCGACGACGCCAGCTGCTTTGGTGGCGCTGACCAGTGGCATACTGAGGTGTATGCCTGACGTGCTGAAGGGTATTCGATCAGCCGTTTTGCGGGCGTAGGTGGATGAGAGTTTGTTGCCGATAGTGACCGCGGCGCCGTCAGTAACGGCAGGGAAGCCGGCAGGGAACGCGGTGTAGCCACCGCGTGCCTTGTCGGAGTATTTCAGTGAGGCCTGTCCGAGAGCATTGGTTGTGATGGAACCGGCGGCCTTGCCGCCTATGGTTACTGGGTAGTTGGTATTGGGCAGCAGGTTGTAGACAGAGAGTTCCAGTCGTCGCTTTTGTCCCGTGCCTTCAGCCTCGGATTCAAATTCGGTTTCGAGGATTTCTTTGGCGGTCGACACGCTGCTGGCGGAGAGGCTGGCGAGGACGCGGTCATCGTCGTCTTCCAGATGCAGGCGACCGGAAATGGGAGTGTCCGTGAGGGACGGGTTCTGCGGATTTCCGCGGAACACGGCGGTGATCTGCATACCGGTGGTGGGGGCCGGCAGGTTCAGAGTCCCACTGCCACCGTGATTGTGTTCGTCGTGGTTGAAGTCGAAACGTCCGAGGCCCTTTTCGTCGGTAACGAACTGACCGACCTGCTGGCCATTGACCTGAGCTTCCCAGAGCCCCCATGCGGCGTTCCAGAGTCGCAGTTCGAATTTGTGGCGACCGTCAGATTCGGCTTCATATTCCAGTTGTCCGATGGTGGTATCGGTACCGGTGAGGGTGGCGACGAATTTCTGGTCACCTGACAACAATAAACGCTGCTCGACCGATTCCACTGAGATCAGCGGAGCGACGGGATTGGTGCGACGATTGCGGCGGGTCAGCATTGATGTGTCCTTCTGGCAATCCGTTGCGACTGGAGCGTTTTTCTTCAGTGATCCATGGGAGGCTATGGATGCGATTTCTGTGCCATTGGAGGGCAGGCTGAGGGTGATCAGGCCGACGGTGAGCGAGGGATGCCTTTGAATCGGGCTGGCGAGGGATTTCGGGCATCGCGGAGCTCTGGGGCGGTGGGTGTATCTGTTGCGCTCAGGATCAGTGCTGATTGTGCGAAACGCTGCAAAAACGCTGGTTTTTCCCGGGGTAATTCAAGCGAGTGGATTGAGTTGCAGTGAAGCGGATTTCGATCAAATCAGTGCATCCGTAATAACTGGAACAATCACTGAATTTCAGGGGTGTTTCTGACGGAAGGGGGGTGGGCTTATCAAGTCTGCAAAAGGAGTTGTTGCCGGGTGTGTTGTGTTTGCTGCCACAGGTCAACAGGTCGCTGTATCCGGATCACCATTCAGAGTCTCACAGTGGGCATTTTGACGACGGTGTCTGCGGGTGTGTGGCGAAGGAGCAACAGGTCCTGGGGCATGAATGCCACCAATCAGATTGTTTGCGGTCTGATCAGCGGTGAGGCTGGGTGGAAATCTGATTGACACTGCTTCGAAACAAAGTGTCAGGGTTCATGAACGCTGGATCGTGATGACGTGTTGTCTTTTGTGGACAGTCACGGAGTGTCAGGGCTGGTCAGTTGGGGTATCGCGGTGATCAAGCCGAGGTTGTTCGATTGGTTCCATTCGGACGGTGGGTTGCTGACGCAGTGGTGCATTTGACGTGGTGGCATGAAACGAGACCTGCAGCAATCCTCCGTTCTGCTGTCCCCAGAACCAGGTGCGAGTTCCATCTGGGGCTGTTGCTGACCCCTGCATATCGCCGGTGTTGTGTTTTCCGTAGCGCCACCTGCGGAACCAATGACGGATCAGAAACAGGGCAACGGCCATGCAGGCGATGGCGGCAAAGAAGAAGGCAAAGAAGAAGGCGACAGCCAGAATCCCGACAGCGATGACGGCGATGACGAGGCGGGTAAGGATGCCGGGTTTTGAGTGAGGGCTCGTGCTGCCGCCGGATTGGTAACTTCCGTTTGACCCGCGGATGACGATGATTTCGCGAGGATTCATCTCAGGTGCCTTCGGGGAGTATCAGGATTTTTCCGTGTAGACTGCTCTCGTTACGAACGGTCTTCAGTTCCTGCAGAAGATGTGCCTGTGCGGTGTTTTCGATTGAGAATTCGGCGCTGACAGAGGGTTTGAAGCGACCGTCTGCCAGCATGATGTTGAGGTATTCGGCGGCCCGTTTTTGTTCTGTGGCTGAGGCGTTGAACATAGCAAACCCGATGGCTCGCAGATCACGGACGTAGAACGGTCCGAGAGGGAATTCCGGGCGTGAATCTCGTCCGGCCATGAAGATGAATCGTCCGCGCATGGCCATCAGGGGGATGCTGCGGTCCAGTGTGGGCATCCGCAGTGTTTCGAACCAGAGGTGAATGGGGCCGGTTTGAGCGGTGATTTCCGTAAATCGATGGTCGATGTTCTGTTCGCGATAGAGGATGACGTGGTCTGCACCGGACTGTCGGCAGAGTTCTGCTTTTTCGGGGGAACCGGCGGTGGTGATCACGACAGCACCGGTGGCTTTTGCGAGCTGGACGACGGCCGACCCGACTCCGCCACTACCCCCATTGACAAACACTGTTTCGCCGGCCTGCAGTCCACCGTGCAGGAACAGTCCGAGGTGGGCTGTGATCCCGACGAGTGCTCCGGCAGCGGCTTCGCGGGCAGAAACGCCTGCTGGAATATGATACAGCCAGCGTTCATCGACGGCGCAGTATTCGGCGAAGGTGCCCTGTCTTCCAAAGAGTCCCTGATTGCTGCCCCAGACTCGATCACCGACTTTGAACACTGATTCAGGTCCGGTCGCGACGACAGTTCCGGCAAGGTCACAGCCGGGGATGTATGGAATGGGGAGTGGAAATCGGACGGAGCCAGCGCGGATGTAGGTGTCGATGGGGTTGAGCCCTGCGGCTTCGACTCGCACGAGAACTTCTGTGGGGCCGGGGACTGGAGTGGGCAGGAATCCTGAGCGGATGACTTCGGGAGGACCGGTTTCGGTGAAGAAGGCGGCTCGCATCCGTCCGTCGCTCATGATTGCTGTTTCCTATTGCACAAAGGCTACGTAGTAGAACGCGAGCCCGGTGATGGAGGTGAGTGTGATATCGAGTGTGGAGGCCCAGCCCAGCAGGCTGTGCAGTCGGCTGTGCGGGCCTGGAACCGGGTTGGCCCCGAACCGTTTCAGGGCCAGCACAATGGTGGTGGCCCAGAGAAACGGCGTGGTGACGGCAAATACGAGATGAACCAGCAACCACGGCCGCACGCTGTTGAGTTTGGCTGTGAGTGCAGCGTCTTCAAGTCCCTGGCGGGCGACGATGTTTTCCCAGCCACCGTGCACCATCTGAACATCCACTTCGAAGGCGGAGACGGCGGCGAGGAGGATGATGCCGAGGGTGATCTGGAGTCGTTTATGGCTGCGATACTGGCGTCGTGCTTTGACCAGCCAGAGGCTGTACAGCAGCAGTGGCACCACCAGCGCCAGTGCACAGACAACGAAGTCCAGCATAAACGTGGTGGGATACCCCAGAAAACCGGTCCGGAACATGGATTTTCACTTTTCTACCGGAGCAGTGCTCGGACAGCATCCTGGATCCCATCCGTGTCGATGCCCTGGTGTCCCATCTGCTGCCAGAGTCCACCTGAACCTTCGCGGTGGGTACCGATGTTATTGTAACGACCGCGGAAGCCGCGCTTCAGCAGTTCAGTACCAAACCGCGAACCGAGCCCGGTATTCACATTGAGTGATTCGGCCACGAGCACGGCGGGTGCGGCAGCCAGTCTGGCCATCATGGCTTCGTCCCAGACATTGAGCGTGGCTTTGTTGATCAGTCCGACGCTGTAGCCGGCTTCCTGCAGGCAGATGACAGCGTCGAGGGCGCGGTAGACAGTTTCGCCAAAGGAAACGATCCACGCCTGAGTACCTTCGCGAATGACGTCATCCCGTCCGGCATCGAACTGGTAGTTTTCGTCATAGACGCGTTTACCGTCGGCTGTCAGGAGGTCGGGGACACCGGAGCGAGTGGAGAAGATGAATCGCAGTCCGGGTTCACCGTAGATTTTCTGCAGGCAGGCGCGGAACTGGTGCTGATCGGCCGGGAAGTACAGCCGGGTCAGGTCTCGACCTTCGTCCGGCAGTCCGTTTGCGGCGAACAGGTTGTTCAGTCCGAAGTGGCAGGTGTTATCTGCCATGTCATCGCAGCCGGCGTGTGAGAAGTGTGCCAGCACGTTGGACTGGTTCAGTCGGGCCATGGTGATTTCGGAGACCACCATTTCCAGAAATGCGGAAAAGGTGGCGAAGATCCCCTGGCGACCGGCTTCATAGCCGAAACCAGCTGCGGCGGAATAGTTACCGCGTTCCATAATACCGCCACGAACAAACACTTCCGGGTGTTTTGTGCGGACGTGGTTCAGGCCGCAGGAGCCTTCGAGGTCACTGTCGAAGACGCGGACGCTGGAGAGTCTTTCTGCGGGCGGGATGGCATCGAGGATTTCATTGAGGATGCGGCCGAAGAGGTCCCGGTTGCGTCCGACACTTTTGGTGTCCGAACCGCGGTAGGTTGGGCCGGACGGGCCTTTTTTGACGGAGTTGAGGTAATCGACGGCGGCCATGCGACCGCGTTCTGTCAGGTAATCGCGGGCGACAGACACTTTGATGACGTCGTGACCGTGGGCGCTGCCTTCGAGGCCACGGATCCCGATACACATGCGGCGGCGGTTGATCAGAGCCACAGGGCCGGGTGCGGTCACTGCAGCGCACATGCGGGCGTACAGCGAATCGAGGTCTTCACCATCCCCGATATTTACGGACAGTCCGTGGCCTTCCAGTGTGCGGGCCACGCAGTATCCGGGCAGATAGTCGGAGGGGTGTCCGGCGATGGTCACATCATTGTCGTCGATCAGCAGTTTGACGTTAAGCTTCTGAGCCACGGCAAGGCGGGCTGCTTCGGCATCGTTGCCTTCCATCTGGGAACCGTCGGATCCCAGCATGAAGACAACCTGATCCGGGTTGGCGATGGCAACGCCATTGACAAACGGCCACATGTGTCCGAGTCGTCCGGAGCTGAATTTCACGCCGGGTGTGAATCCGCGTTCCGGGTGTCCGGGCAGGTGTGAGAGGTATTCGCGGTAGTGGTACAGTTTCTCGATGGGCAGTTCGCCTTCGAGGACAGCCATGAGGTATTGAGTGGCGACGCGGTGTCCGGCTTCGTCGAAGAACACGGGCAGGACTTTGGGTGTTCCGCCGGCCGCAGCATGTTTCATAAAGGCATGCATGATGCAGACTTCGGGGACGGTGTCATACGGACCACCGGTGTGTCCACCCAATCCTTTGGCATCCGCGATGGCTGTGAAGAAGATGATGGCATCGCGGCAGAGCTGGATGTTGGCTGCGAGGATTTCCCGGTGTTCTGCTGTCAGCTTCGGATTGGTGGGGTCCAGAGCAATGGGCCGGTACTGGTGAAGCGGAATCGGAAATTCGTGATCGCCGGACATCTTGGTCTCCGATGGCCATCCGCGGTGCCTGTCCGCGGGAGGGGCCGGTAGTGCGGGATGAACCGCTGAACTGATGTACTGAACAGGAATCTGTTTCGGACTGGCACTTTGGGAGTTGCGCAGCGCGGAAGCAGTCTGCCGGCTGCAGCCTTCAGCAGCCACCCTGGCAGAGCGTCCGGATCGGAATTGAAGGGGATCCGGGCGGATTTCCTGCCGCAGTATGAAGTCCGGAGTGGCAATTGCAAATCCGTTCGGGTGGCAGTGTGGCGGGGGCGCTGAATTCCCAAAGGTCTGAATGCAGAATCGGCAGGGTCGACAGGGGGGGGAGGGCGGGTTTGGGGGGTGGCCGGCTGGCGGTGGTTGATTGGTCTGGCTGTTTTTCTGCCGGCGTGCATGCATTTTTGTCCGGGTCCTGTTCTAATGCACCGCCTGTGATGTCTGAACGTCTGCGTTCAGTTCAATGCCACGAGTTTCAGGAGTTCCCACCGATGTTGTTTCGAGTTTTGACTGTGATTGCCGTCGCCGTGGCGGCTACCGTCTCCGAGGCGGCCCTGCGTCTGCCCAACATTTTCAGTGATCACATGGTTGTGCAGCAGATGATGCCCATTCGGGTGTGGGGCTGGACGACGGCTGGTCAGGAAGTGACTGTTGAGATGGGTGGAAAGTCGGTTTCCGGCAAGGCCGGGGCGGATGGTCGTTTTGATGTGTCCCTGCCGGAGCTGCCGGCTGGAGGTCCGCATGTTCTGACGGTGCGTGCTGATGAAACTCGAACGATCAACGATGTGCTGGTTGGTGAGGTGTGGATCTGTTCGGGTCAGTCGAATATGCAGTGGTCGGTGAATGCGTCGAATGATCCGGATCTGGAGAAGCTGGCTGCGAAGTTCCCGAACATTCGCATGATCAATTTTCCTCAGGTGGGGACTCAGGACCCGATTCTGTCGCATGACGATCGTCGCTGGATGGTCTGTAACCCTGAGAATCTGGGTGGATTTTCGGCAGTCGGCTACTTCTTTGCTCGTCAGTTGCATCTGACGATTGATGTTCCGATCGGGATGATCAATAACGCGTGGGGCGGTTCTGCGTGTGAGGCGTGGGTGAATCGTGATGTCTTGAAGGCGAATGAGAAATTCGCTCCGCTGCTGGCGCGCTGGGAGGCTCAGGAGAAGCAGTTTGCCGAGCTGTCCGGCAACAGCAGTCTGAGCGATGACCAGAAGAAGGCGTTGGAGGGTTTGAAGCGTCAGATGACCGGGAATTCTCGTCCGGCGAACATCTACAACGGCGTTCTGAAGTCTCATCTGGGTTACACGATTCGTGGTGCGATCTGGTATCAGGGTGAAAGCAACGCGGGTCGTGCGTATCAGTACCGTGATTTGTTCCCGACGATGATTGAGAACTGGCGTCAGGAGTGGGGTCAGGGTGATTTTCCGTTTTACTGGGTGCAGCTGGCGGATTTCAAGGCACAGCAGGCGGAGCCAGCGGAGAGTGACTGGGCGGAGCTGCGAGAAGCGCAGACGATGACGATGTCGCGTCTGAAGAACACGGGCGAGGCGGTGATCATTGACATTGGCGAGGGCAAGGACATTCATCCGAAGAACAAGGTGGATGTTGGTCGTCGTCTGGCGCGTTGGGCGCTGGCCAATGAGTATGGTGTGCAGGTGCCTTTCCACAGTCCTCAGTATAAGAGTATGGAGCGAGTGGACGGGAAGATTGTGCTGACGTTTGAGCATGTAGCTGGTGGCTGGCGTCCGTTTGATGTGGCTCAGCCGGTGGGCTTTGCGATTGCCGGTGAGGACCACAAGTTTGTGTGGGCGGACGCGAAGGTGCTGCAGGACGGTCGGATTGAGGTTTCCAGTGGTCAGGTGGCAGCTCCGGTGGCTGTGCGATATGCGTGGGCCGACAATCCGGTGTGCAACATGTTCAGTGGTGCTGGTCTGCCGCTGACTCCGTTCCGTACGGACGACTGGCCGGGTGTGACGATCAACAACAACTGACAGTCTGTGATGCAGTACTCCGGCAGGTGCCGAGTGCATCTGCCGGGGTGCGAATTTCCGTGGAAGCAGGGTATGGATCCGTCGAATCAACGAGCGGCATTTATTGGAACGGGCCAGATGGCAACGGCTCTGGCATCGGGTTTTGCTCGCAGCGTACTGCGTCCGGGGCAGATCTGCGGCTGTGATCCGTCAGAGCCTGCGCGGCGGCAGTTTCAGCAGACGGTTGGTCCGGAGTGTGTGGTGACGGAGCATGCTGCGGATGCTGTGTCTGGCGCGACGGTGGTGATTCTGGCGGTGAAGCCGCAGGTGATGCCTGAGGTACTGGGGGTGATCTCGCCGTTATTGACGAAATCGCCGCTGGTGATTTCGGTAGCAGCCGGGATGACTTTGGCGCGGATGTCGGCGGCCCTGCCACCGGGGACTCGCCTGATTCGTGTGATGCCGAATACTCCGGCGTTGATCGGTCGCGGAGCGAGTGCGGCGGCTGCGGCCGACACGTGTACTCCTGAGGACGTGCAGTTGGCGCAGACGCTGCTGTCGACAGTAGGAATGATTCAGTGGGTGGGAGAGCATCTGCTGGATGCGGTCACGGGATTATCGGGCAGTGGACCGGCTTATGCGTTTCAGATCATTGAAGCATTGAGTGACGGTGGTGTGAAGATGGGGCTGCCTCGAGTGGTGGCTACTCGGCTGGCAGCCCAGACTCTGCTGGGAGCAGCGGAGATGGTGTTGACGCAGGGGCAGCATCCGGCGGCGCTGAAGGATGCGGTGGCCAGTCCAGGCGGGACGACGATTGCCGGGCTGCATGCGCTGGAGCAGGGTGGTCTGCGAGCGGCATTGATGAACGCTGTGGAAGCTGCTGCACTGCGTTCAAAACAGCTGGGACAATAAGGCTGAATTCATCAATTTTTGAAGATTCCTGAAGCTAAAGGAACTGTTGTATGCTGTGCGGACTGCCTCGACGTGTGCTGTTGGCTGCTCTGATTCTGGTGTCATCCGGAGTGTCTGCTGGAGCGGCCGATCGTCTGGTGCTGGAGCCCAAAGGTGAGGCGCGTGGCCACATCGTACTGGTCTCGGGTGACGAAGAATATCGCTCGGAAGAGGTCATGCCGATGCTGGCCAAGATTCTGAGTCAGAAGCATGGTTTTCGCTGTACGGTGCTGTTTGCGTTCGGTCCGAACGGTGCGGAGTATATTGATTCGAACAATCAGGAGGGGATTCGCGGCTTTGATTCACTGAAGACTGCGGATCTGATGATTATCGCAACGCGTTTTCGTCATCCGAGTGCCGAGCAGGCTGCTGAGATCGCTGCCTTTCTGAAGGCTGGGCGACCGATTATTGGTTTGCGAACGGCGACGCACGCATTCCGGGGTGGTGAGAAGTTCAGTGATGATCTGACGTTTGACCAGTTTGGCCGTCAGATTCTTGGAGAGCAGTGGGTATCGCACCATGGGCATCACAAGGTTGAGGGAGCGCGAAGTGTTGTTGAGGCTGGTGCTGAGCAGCATCCGGTGCTGACTGGAGTGGGCGAAATTTTTGCTCCGAGTGATGTGTACGGCGTGGTGCATCTGACGGACAAGGATCAGATTCTGCTGCGTGGGGCGATTACTGAGACGCTGGATCCGCAGTCAAAGACGCTGGCTGATGACAAGCGGAACATGCCGATGCAGCCGCTGGCATGGCTGCATTCGTATCAGTTGCAGGGTGGTGCGGCTGGCCGTTCGTTTTGTACGACAGCGGGTGCGGCGGTGGATTTTGTGGACGAGGATCTGCGTCGGCTGATTGTGAATGCGGCGGTGTACCTGACAGGTGGCAAGGTTCCTGAGAAGGCGGATGTGGCGTATGTGGATCCGTTTTATCCGACGTTTTACGGGTTCATTAATGATGGCAATTATTATCGTGAGCTGAATCTGAAGCCGGAAGATTTCGCACTGGGCAAAAGTCCGTACCGTGATGATCCTGCGGGCAGTCCGAAGTGGCCATTCCGACCTGTACCGCAGAAGTGATGAAGCGGGGTTGGGGTGGTCAGTGAGATTCTGAATCTGCCGCGAGGGCCTGTTGCAGGCCAGCGCGGCAGTTTTCGTAGTGGAACATGAGATCGAGCAGTGGTCGTACCACACTGGTGACTCGCCGGTTCCCACTGGGTCCGCGACCGGTGTTTTCTGTGGCTGGCTGAAACACGGGTGCTGGAGTGCCGGCAAGCTGGGCCAGTGTCTGGTAGTAGGTGCGACGAGTAGCGGTTTCGCTGGCGGCGAGGTTCATGAGTGTTGGCGGGCTGGGGCAGCTGGCGGTGTAGAGGAGCGTGCTGACGATATCATCGACGTGAATCAGGTTGAGCCAGTCGTCGGGGTCAGCTGGGATGGGGCGTTGTTCATGCAGGTCCTGCAGTCGGCGGAGCAGTCTGCCGGGGCCGTAGATGCCGGCGAGGCGGAGGATGATGGGTGTGTGTCCGGACTGCAGGCAGTATTGATTGAGCAGTTGTTCGGCTTCCAGGCACACGAGGCCGCCTTCCTGAACGGGTTGTGGTGTTGTGGATTCATCGACGGAGCTGCCTGCGGCATCACCATAGACGCTGGTTGTGGAGGTCAGGATCAGGCGCCGTGGGTGTGGGGAGTCTGGCAGTTTGTGGAGCAGTTTTGTGAGTCCGTCGATCCACAGTTGTCGGCGTGAGCTGCTGGAGTTGCGATCATAGCCGGCGGACCAGACGACGATCTGGGCATCGGGCAGTGTGGGCAGTGTGGAATTGTCGGCGAGGTCAGCGACGAGTGTCTGCAGTCCGTGCTGCTGCAGTGAGTGTGCGCGGGTGGTGGACCGGGTGATGGCGGTGACGGTCAGTCCGCGTCTGAGCCACGCGCGGGCGGCGCGGAGTCCGGTATAGCCGCATCCGGCGATGAGGATCCGGGGGTGTTGCTGGTGCGGAGTGTGCGACATGGGACGATTTTCCGAGTTTTTCGGGGGACCGGGGTGTATTCGGAGAGCATAGCAGGCGGGCAGTTTTCGACGTTGGCGGTGCTTCTGAAATCTGCGGATTTGTGAATCTGCAGTTTCAGTTGTAGACTGGAGGGACGTCGATTCATCCAGAGCATCATTTCTGAAAGTCATGATTCATGCACACGGTTACATCTCGCAGGTCGTTTCTGGGTGCCGCTGCGGCTGTTGCTGCGGCCCTGAGTGGTTCGTCAGTGCTGGCTGCCGAGGCTGGTAAGTTTCAGATTTCACTGGCTGAATGGTCACTGCATAAGACGTTGTTTGCGGGGAAGCTGAATAATCTGGACTTTGCTGCAACGGCGAAGCAGGAGTTCGGGATTGAGGCGGTGGAATATGTGAATCAGTTCTTCAAGGACAAGGCTCAGGATGCAGCCTATCTGGCGGATCTGAAGAAGCGAGCGGCGGATGTGGGTGTGAAGATTCTGCTGATCATGATTGACGGTGAGGGGAATCTTGGGGATCCGTCGCTGTCGAAGCGGATGAAGGCTGTTGAGAATCACTATCGCTGGGTCGAGGCCGCAAAGACTCTGGGTTGTCATTCGATTCGAGTGAATGCCGGCAGTGCGGGTTCGTACGAGGAGCAGATGCACCGTGCGGCTGACGGACTGCGCGCGTTGTCTGAGTTTGCGGCGCAGCATGGTTTGAATGTGATTGTGGAAAACCATGGCGGTTTATCTTCGAACGGGGCGTGGTTGTCTTCGGTGATGAAACTGGTCAATCTGAAGAACTGTGGAACCTTGCCGGACTTCGGCAATTTCCGGATCCAGGGTGAGGAGTGGTATGATCGGTACAAGGGTGTGGAAGAGCTGATGCCGTTTGCGAAGGCGGTCAGCGCGAAGTCTCATGACTTTGATGAGGCGGGCAACGAAACAAAGACCGACTATCTGAAGATGATGAAGATCGTGCTGGCGGCTGGGTATGCCGGGTATGTGGGGATTGAGTACGAGGGCAG
Organism: uncultured Planctomycetaceae bacterium; assembly: GCA_903858815.1. Lineage (GTDB taxonomy): Bacteria > Planctomycetota > Planctomycetia > Planctomycetales > Planctomycetaceae > SXXK01. The sequence goes on from CAIOKE010000021.1 coordinate 19,986, forward strand.
TAAGCTGGACGAATACGCTGGGGTTCGTGCAACGAAGACGCTGCTTGAGCGTGTGCGGGGCGAACTGGGCTGACTGTGAGTGTGGTGGTTCCCGCTGTGTCTGCGGGGGCGATGGCGGTAAGTGCGGCAGGCGGCAGTGATTGACTGCCGCCGTCGCATTGTTTTCCGGGCAGCAGGACGATTTGTATGCAGCTGGGTTTTGTCAGTGCGATTCTGCCGGATCTGACATTTGAGCAGGTGTTTGAGACAGCTGCCGATATTGGCTATGACTGTGTGGAGGTCTGTTGCTGGCCGGTTGGCCGTGCTGAGCGTCGATATGCGGGTGTGAGTCACATTGATACGGCCGCACTGGATGCCTCTGCTGTGGCTCGGATTCACGAAGTGACGCAGCGTACGGGCGTTTCAATCAGTGGTCTTGGTTATTACCCGAATCCGCTCAGTCCGATTGCAGGTGAATCTGAGGCAGCGGTTGGTCATCTGGAGACGGTGATTCGTGCGGCTCACGCGCTGGGGCTGACGAGTGTGAATACGTTTATTGGTCGGGACTGGACGAAGTCGGTGGCGGACAACTGGCAGCGGATGCTGCAGGTCTGGAAACCGCTGGTCAGTCTGGCGGAGCAGCTGGGTGTGCGGATTGGGATCGAGAACTGTCCGATGCTGTTTACGGCGGACGAGTGGCCGGGGGGCAAGAATCTGGCGGTGAGTCCGGACATCTGGACTCGGCTGTTCGACGACGTGGGCTCGGCCAGTCTGGGGCTGAACTATGATCCTTCGCATATGATCTGGCAGCAGATGGACTATCTGAGTCCGCTGCGTGAATTCAGCAGTCGGCTGTTTCATGTGCATGCGAAGGACGTGCGTCTGGATCGTGAGCGTCTGAATCGTGTGGGCATTCTGGCTCATCCGAACCAGTACCATACTCCGAAGTTACCCGGGATGGGTGATGTGGACTGGGGGCGTTTCTTTTCAGTGCTGTACGACAGTGGTTATTGTGGTGCGGTGTGTGTGGAGGTGGAGGATCGGGCGTGGGAGGGCAGTCTGGAGGATCGGATTGCATCACTGCGTCAGGCCTGTACGTATCTGCGGAATTTTATTCCGGTGCGTGGTTGAGCTGGAGTGGTTGTGATTGGCAGCGGGGCGGGTGAGATGCAGCAGCGACAACTGGGAACAGATGGTCCATGGCTCAGCGTGCTTGGTCTGGGTACGTGGGCGATTGGTGGTGGTGACTGGAAGTTTGGCTGGGGTGATCAGGACGATGACGCGGCGGTTGCTGCGATTACTGAGGCGGTGCGTCTGGGGATCAACTGGATCGATACAGCGGCCATTTACGGTGAGGGTCGCAGTGAGGAGCTTGTAGCGCGGGCACTGGGTCAGATTCCGAAATCCGAGCGTCCGCTGGTGGCGACGAAGTGTGGTCGAGTGGCTCTGGGTAACGGTGAGATCGGCAAGAGTCTGCGGCGTGACAGTGTGATTACTGAGTGTGAAGCCAGTCTGCGGCGACTGCAGGTGGAGTGTATTGATCTGTATCAGATGCACTGGCCTGAGCCTGACGAGGAGATCGAGGAGGGCTGGCAGGCGCTGGTGGATCTGCAGCGTCAGGGGAAGGTGCGTTACATTGGTGTTTCCAATCATTCGGTAGCGCAGATGCAGCGATTGCAGGCGATTCATCCGATTCAGTCGCAGCAGCCACCCTACAGCATGATTGCTCGTGATGTGGAGTCTGAGATTCTGCCGTACTGTGGTCAGCAGGGAATTGGTGTGGTGTGTTACAGTCCGCTGGGGAAGGGTTTGTTGACGGGTGCGTTTACGTCTGAGCGGGCAGCTGGTCTTTCGCAGAAGGATCATCGTTCGCGTGATCCGCGTTTTCAGTCGCCGCAGTTGGAGATCAATCTGGCGTTTGTGCAGCGACTGCGTGAGGTGGCAGCGGACCTTGGGTGGTCATTAACCGATCTGGCGATTGCCTGGACTCTGCGTCATCCGCAGTTGACTGCGGCGATCGTGGGCGCGCGTAGTCCGCAGCAGATTCAGCAGACCTCGACCGCTGGCAGTCGAGTACTTCCGGCAGCAGCGGTGACTGCGGTCGAGTCGGCGCTGCAGGATCGCACTGCGCAGTTGGAGGCTGTTGGTGGTGCCGCGAAGCCGCGGGTCTGAGCGGTATTTCAGCGGCGGGCCAGCAATGATATAGCGTCGATCAGGAACTTACGCAGCTGTGGATCTGCCAGATTTGCGGCCTGAGACAGTCGGATGCGGACTTCGTCGCAGTCGTTGGCGGGAGTGATACTGCGGGCGCTGCCGAGCGTGGCGATGCGGCCCAGCGTAATTTCTCCCGGGGCACAGAACAGACAGATTTCGACTCCATCAGACCGTTTGGTGTGCAGTTCGGCGACGAGCTTTTTCGTATCCCGATGCAGCCAGTTGATCTTTGTCTGAATCGCGTAGTCCGCTTCGAAGCCTGCAAGTGCGGATTCGAGAAATATGAGCAGACTGGGCAGCAGGTCAAAGTACCACTGGATCCGACCGTTTCCTGGAAATCCTTTGTGCAGCAGGTGCCATTTGCGTCCAAGTTTTTTCCAGGGCAACACGCTTTCAGGATCGCCGGATTCTGCCCTGACAAGATCCAGAAATGACTGGCTGGCCTGTTGCAGGAAGCGACGGAATTCCGGGGTATCAACTTCCGCGTGGTTCCAGATCCGGATGGTGACTTCCTGCCACCCACTTCTCAGGTTGCGTGCTTTGACTCGCGGTTCACGTCCGTAGACGGGAATTTCCTTCATTTCATCGAGTGGGGGCAGTCCGAGTTCGGCATCGAGCGTTTCCGTGTTGAACTTATCACTTCGGACTCGGAAGCACAGTGTCAGCAGCCATTCGGCGGCGGTGCGAGCGTGAAGGAACCAGCCCGGGCCTTTGGTAGCCCGAACTTCAACGGTTGAACGATCATTCCAGTTGGCTGGTGCGAATGCAGCATTCTGTTCCAGCAGATTGATGACCATTTGCAGTGCGCGTCCGTCCCAGTGGCAGGGCTGTCCGTTATGGGCGATGCGGTCCTGTGTATGCCATTTTCGCCCATCAGTTTCCCATGGCAGTTTTGCGGCGCGTCCCAGTTGTTCAATGCTGACATCACCGGAACGTTTTTCCGTTACGGATGCCGGATCAAATGTGGCGATCTGTTCTGTGCGTGACTCGGCCAGTACAGGTGCCAGCAGTTCACCTGTCCATGATCGAGGCCGGTTGATTTCGGCTGCAGGCTGTGTTTTGCGGCGTGATTTTTTTCGTGTGGTGGAAGCCGTTGTGTCAGAGGGTGCCACTTCGGTGCCGTATTGGGCTACGGTTTCCGGAGTTCCGGCGACGACAATTCGACCGCCACCTGCACCGGCTTCGGGGCCAAGATCAATCACCCAGTCTGCGGTTTTGATGACATCGAGATTGTGTTCGATGACGACGATGGTGTTGCCCTGGTCCACAAGGCTGTTGAGAACACTGAGCAGTTTGAGGATATCGTCGAAGTGCAGTCCGGTGGTGGGTTCATCGAGCAGATAAAGCGAGCGACCACGATTGGGTCGGCAGAGTTCGGCAGCGAGTTTGATGCGCTGGGCTTCACCCCCACTGAGTGTGGGGGCAGACTGTCCCAGCGTCAGGTAGCCAAGACCGATGGCGTCGAGTGTTGCCAGTGGTCCGCGGATTTTCGGGACAGAGGCAAACAGCTGCAGGGCTTTGGTGACGGACATTTCCAGCACATCAGCGATGCTGCAGTCATTGAATTTTACGGCCAGCGTTTCCGTGGTGAAGCGACGGCCACGACAGGTGGGGCATTCCACCCAGACATCCGGCAGGAAGTGCATTTCGATTTTTTTCTGTCCCATCCCTTCACAGTCTTCGCAGCGACCACCCGGTCGATTGAAGCTGAATCGTCCGGGGCGGTAGCCACGGACTCGCGCGTCGGGCATGCGACAGAACAATTCGCGAATTTCATCAAAGACGCCAACGTAGGTGGCGGGGTTGGAGGCTGGTGTGGTGCCGATGGGATTCTGGTCAACGATGACGATTTTGCTGAGATGTTCGACTCCCAGAAGTTCACGGAAGATTCCGGGTGATTCTGTGCTGAGTCCCAGTCGTTTGGCCACAGCTGGCGCGAGGGTGTTCATGATCAGCGAGCTTTTTCCTGAGCCGCTGACGCCGGTGATGCAGGTGAATGTTTTGAGGGGAATTCGCAGGTCCAGTTGTCGCAGATTGTTGCGGGAGGCGCCCAGCAGTTCGAGGAAGGGGCCTGCTGCAGCATCGCGCCGCTGTGGTGGCAGCGGGATACTGCGAACTCCACTGAGATATCCGCCCGTGAGTGACTGTGCGGCCTGCTGTTTCAGTTCGGCTGGAGTACCGCTGGCCACCACGGTGCCACCAAGGCGTCCGGCTCCGGGGCCGAAATCGTAAAGTCGGTCGGCGGCGTCCAGCACTTCGCGATCGTGTTCCACCAGCAGTACGGTATTGCCAAGATCACGCAGGCGTTTAAGGGCTTCCAGCAGCCGACCGTTGTCTCGCGGGTGCAGCCCGATGGTGGGTTCGTCGAGCACGTACAGGACGCCGGTGAGAGCACGTCCAGCCTGTCCGGCCAGTCGAATCCGCTGCGATTCACCACCGGAGAGTGTGGGCATTCCACGATCCAGTGTGAGGTAATCGAGCCCGACATCGACGAGGAAGCTGAGTCGATGGACGGCTTCGTTCAGCAGGTCACCGGCGATTTTCTTTTCTTCGCGACTGAGTTTCAGCTGATTGAGGAATTTCAGTGATTCGGCAAGTGGCATGCGGCAGAGCTGCGGCAGCGTTGTGCTGCGAATGCGGACGGCAGCGGCATCAGCTTCCAGTCGAGTGCCTCCGCAGGCCGTGCAGTCGCGCGTGCCGGCCATTTCAGACAGTGAGTGTCGATGCGACCATGACAGTCGCGAGGCTGCTTCAATGGATGGGTACAGTCCGCGATAGCGGAAGCGGAATGGGAGAGTGCCGGGAGTGCCACGCAGCTGTTCGGCAGTGACCTGCACCCATTTTTCATCGTCGCCGTGAAGTACGAGTCGCTGCTGTGCCGGTGTCAGTCTGTACCACGGATCATCGAGTGGCAGTTCGAAGGTGATGGCCATTGCTTCCAGCATCGCGGCAAACAGCGGATTTGCTGCGGGATCCGGCCATGTTCCGACTGCTCCGTCACGCAGTGAACGTTCCGGACCGGTGATCAGCAGATCCTGATTGGCTCCGAATTCTGTTCCGAGGCCTTCACAGCTCTTGCACCACCCCAGCGGGCTGTTGAACGAGAATTTCTGGGGGGTCTGATGTTCGAACGATCGTTCGCAGCAGCTGCAGGAAAGGTGCAGACTGAACCGCAGTGATTTCCAGTTCTGTTCAGGCTGAGCTTTATCAGAGAGTACTGCGTGGATGACACCGCGACCGACGTTGAGTGCGGCTTCCACAGAGTCAGTGAGGCGGCTGCGCTGGGCGGGATCGACTGAAATGCGATCGACCACGACTGCCACGCTGTGCTGTCTGCGATGATCAATCTCGGGGGCTTCTTCCAGATTATGTGTGACACCGTTGATCCGGACGCGAGCGAACCCGGAGGAGCGGAGTCGTTCCCAGAGTTTGCTGAAGGGAACCGTTCGGTCGATTTCCACTGGAGCCGAGATGAGCAGACGGGTACCGGTCGGCTGCTGCAGGATTCGTTCGACAATCTGATCCGTGGTCTGCTGCTCAGCGGGAATCCCGCAGGCAGGGCAGCAGATGATGCCAAGTCTGGCGTACAGGACGCGGAGGTAGTCATAGATTTCGGTCACAGTACCAACGGTTGAGCGTGGTGTGGCACCTACGGTTTTCTGTTCGATGGCGATGGCCGGACTGAGTCCCTGGATGCTTTCAACTTTGGGTTTGGGCATTTGTCCGAGGAACTGGCGGGCGTAGGCCGACAGGCTTTCGACGTAGCGTCGCTGTCCTTCTGCATAGAGTGTATCCATGGCCAGCGAAGTTTTTCCGCTGCCGCTGGGTCCGCAGAACACACTGAGTTGTTCGCGAGGAACGTCGAGGCTGACGTGCTGCAGATTGTGCTGCCCTGCTCCGACAATCCGAATGGAGCGACCGGCAGCGAACGGGTCTTTCCGGGTTTTGTGTGGGGCAGTCGTCTGGCTGCGTTTGCGGCGACGGAATCCCGGCAGCACGTCCCGGAGGGCAGCTCCTGTGTGCGAAGCGTCGCAGGCAGCGATCTGTTCGGGAGTACCCTCAGCAATCACTCGTCCGCCGCCCGCGCCGCCTTCGGGACCGATATCGATCAGCCAGTCAGCGGTGCGGATGACATCAAGATTGTGTTCGATGACGATCACGGTGTTGCCGGATTCCACGAACCCCTGCAGGACTTCGAGAAGTTTGCGGACATCAGCGAAATGCAGTCCGGTGGTGGGTTCATCCAGCAGATACAGCGTGCGACCGGTGGACCTGCGACCGAGTTCTCGAGCCAGTTTGATGCGCTGGGCTTCACCACCGGACAGCGTGGGCGAGGCCTGTCCAAGCTGCATGTAATCGAGACCGACATCGCGGAGTGTGCGGAGCAGCTGGTGGATTTTGGGGAACGCATCAAACAGTTCGAGGGCTTCGCGGATTTCCATATTCAGAACATCAGCGATGCTGCGATCCCGGAATTTTACTTCCAGTGTTTCGCGACTGAAGCGACGACCTTCACAGACTGTACAGGGCACCCAGATATCGGCGAGGAAGTCCATTTCCAGCTTTGTGGCGCCGTGGCCTTCACAGGCTTCGCAGCGACCACCTTCCACATTGAAGCTGAAGCGTCCTTCCTTGTAGCCGCGCAGTTTTGATTGTGGCAGCTGGGCATACAGTTTGCGGATTTCGTCAAAGACCTTCACATAGGTTGCGGGATTGGATCGCGGTGTACGACCGATCGGAGACTGATCGATGTCAATGGCCTTATCGATCAGGTCGAGGCCTGTAATCCGGTCGTGCAGTCCGGGTTCGCCAACACCCTCGTTGACATCGCGATTGACGACCTGCCAGAGAATGTCGTTGATGAGTGAGCTTTTTCCGGAACCGCTGACGCCAGTGACGCAGATCAGTCGGCCGAGTGGAAAGCTGACGGTGACGTTCTGCAGATTATTGTGTCGTGCACCGTGGACGGTGATACAGCCGCGGTCTGGTGCACGACGAACTTTAGGTGTTTCGATGGACTGTCGTCCGGACAGGAACTGTCCGGTCACACTGCGTTCTGATTTGAGGATCTCAGCGAGGCTGCCTTCGGCGACGACTTCTCCACCGAGGACTCCGGGCCCCGGTCCGAAGTCCACGATGTGATCGGCGGCGCGCATGGTTTCTTCGTCATGTTCCACGACGATCACTGTATTGCCCTGGTCGCGGAGGCGTTCAAGGCTGGAGAGCAGCATGGTGTTGTCACGCGGGTGCAGTCCAATCGATGGTTCGTCGAGAATATAGACGACACCAGTCAGGCCGCAGCCGATCTGGCCGGCCAGTCGAATTCGCTGGGATTCTCCGCCTGAGAGTGTCGGGGCGGAGCGATCGAGTGTGAGGTAGTCCAGTCCGCACTGCAGCAGGAATCCCAGTCGGCCCCGGATTTCCTTCAGGACTTCTTCGGCGATCAGTGTCTGGACAGGGTCCAGAACCAGTTTTTCAAAGAACTGACTGGCTTCCCTGACCGAGAGAGCGCAGAGTTGGGGCAGGCTGATTTCCGGCTGTCGCCCCTGCTGACTGAAAGCCGGGTGCGCGGTGCGGATGCGGACATTGCGCGCCTGCCTGTTCAGTCGTTCGCCCGAGCAGGCTGTGCAGGTGACAACTTCCATATGCTTTTCAAGCTGACGTCGTCGCATGGGATTGGCTGCGGTGCGCCAGGATTCCAGCAGGCGATTGGACCAGCCATCCCACTTGCCACCATGCTTCCATGCACCACCCCGACTGCGCCATGTGAACGTGACGTGTCGTTCGCCGGTGCCGTACAACCAGAGCTCACGGGCCTTTTCGGGCAGATCGTGCCATTTGGTTTTGAGCAGCGAGTCGACTGCCAGCCCGCAGTCTTCTTCGATGGCATTCGCAGCTCCGACAAGCAGATGCTTCGGCCAGCGGCCCATCTTTGACCAGTCCAGCAGCAGCAGGGCACCTTTCTGAATGGACCGAGTTTCATCGAGCACGAGGCGGTGCAGCGGGAAGCCGTGGCGCATGCCGAGCCCACTGCATTCAGGGCACATCCCCAGTGGGCTGTTGAAGCTGAACAGCTGGGGGCTGGGCGGTTCATAGCTCATACCGCTTTCAGCGCAGGCATACTGAGAGCTGTAAAGGCGATCGCTGGTGCTGCGATTTTCGGTGGTGCCGCGGTAGTCACTGTTGGATTCCGCCACCATTTCAGCTGCAAGTTCCGCCGCTGGGCGTCGAGTCCTGCGAGCGGGACGCTCTGTTTCGCTCTCGGCAGCGCGGGCGTAGGCTGTTTCGGCACTGCAGATCAGTCGTCCTTCTCCAAGCTTGAGAGCCTGTTCGACGGCTTCTGCCACTCGAGTACGCTGGCCGGATCCTGCGACCAGTCGATCAATGACGACATCAATCGTGTGTTTGTGGTGTTTGCGAAGTGCGGGAGCTTCGGCGAGGTTGATGGTTTCGCCGTCGACACGTGCGCGGAGGTAACCCTTTTTCATCAGGTCGTCAAACAGATCGCGGAACTCACCTTTCTGATTCTGGACGACAGGGGCGAGGATCTGGAAACGGGTACCAACGGGCTGGCTTAACAGACTGTCGATGATCTGATCGGCCGATTGTGCGCGGATTGGCTGGCCGGAAACGTAACAGTAGCCCTGTCCGACGCGAGCATACAGGACTCGCAGAAAGTCATAGATTTCTGTGATGGTGCCGACGGTGCTGCGAGGATTACGGCTGGTGGATTTCTGCTGAATCGAAATGGAAGGAGCAAGGCCGGTGATGGAATCGACATCCGGCTTGGGCATCTGTCCCAGAAACTGCCGAGCATAGGTACTGAGGGATTCGACGTAGCGTCGCTGACCCTCGGCATACAGCGTATCGAAAGCCAACGAGCTTTTTCCGGAACCACTGACGCCCGACATCACAATCAGCTTGTTGCGGGGCAGCGACAGGCTGACGCTCTGCAGATTGTGCTCGCGAGCGCCTCGGATCACGATATCGCGTGTCGTCATAGTTGGTGTGCCAGCATGGCCGCTGAAAGATGCCTGAACAGAGTACTGCGACGGCTTCCGCAGGACCCTTGTTTTGTGGTCGTGGGATTGTAGGCAATCCGCGGAGGTTTGCCCGTCAGGCAGGGTTTTGGTGGGCACCTTCCCCTTGATAGCAAATCTCCCGGTCGTCCCCGGGATGCTACCCTGCCAAAACGGCACTTCTGGATTTTCCGGGGAAATTGCCTGTTTTTTGTGCTGATTTTGATTGCCTGTTTTTTGAGCAGCGGGTGATTTGGGGGTGTGCGCAAAAATTTGGCAGTGAGGGTGCTGGCTTGCTGGTGTTTTGCTTTGGTGTTGTTATCATTCTGACGGCGATGTCAAAGTGATGACGGGTTGTCCGTGTTTGAGATCGTTCAGCAGTTGAACGCTGCTGTTCAGGGATGACGGCGATGCCTGAGGTGCCTTTGGGGGGTACTGGGTGTGGCCCGCACAAGGAGAAATGGAATGTTGGTGCTTTCACGAAAGACGAGTGAGCGGATTTTGATTGGCGATGAGATCGCGATTACAGTGGTCAGGATTGGTCCCAATTCTGTCAGGATCGGAGTTGAGGCTCCGCGGAACATGAGTGTTGTGCGTTCCGAGTTGTGTCCTCTGGATGTTGTTGAAGAGGCGGGCTTGCGGGACGAGTGTGTTCCCCAGCATTAGGCCGCACGCGGTCCCAAATGCCAGTAGTCTGCATGCAGTGAGAGCCGGGGTTTCCCGGCTCTTTTTATTGGTGTCCGTGAAATGCAGTGAGTGGTGTTGCTGTGGCGTTTGGTAGTCGGGTGTCGGGTGTCGGGTGTCGGGTGTCGGGTGTCGGGTGTCGGGTGTCAGCGCACTCAAAGTTCCCTTTGGGGAGGGCGAGGCTCCTGCCGAGCCGAAAGGCCCCTCCCCGCCGTACAGGCGAGCCGTCAGCGTAAGCTGCCGGGTGTTGTCGTTTGTATCTGGTCGGTTGTGTTTTTCCTGACACGGAAGCGGTCTTTGGTGCATCTTTGACGCCGAGGAAAAAGGTCGTGGTTTGGGCTTTAGCCCCGGGCACGAATTTCTCATCACTCTTGAAATCCCCGGTGTTTTTTGAGGGAAGGGGCCGAGCAGGAATGCTCGGGCTACCTTTTTGTCCTCGGTGTCATCTTTCGCCAACCCTATCGAGCTGCAACCTGCGGGTGCGCATATGATTTTTCGTTGCTCCCTTTTTTGCGATGGAATCGGCAGAAACTGCCGGAGTGTGTGGATTGGGGATTCCGGTCTTGCGGTGAAGTTGCTGATTTGCGGGAATTCACTGCAGGGCGTGGGTAAGCGGTGAGCATAATCGGCGTTGCATGTGGTTCATCAGAGGATGTTTCTGGAAGGGGTTGGTCCGAGCAGGAATGCTCGGGCTACCTTTTTGTCATCGTCGTCAGGGATGTTCGGGCTTCGGTTTGGTCCCCACTGGGCAACATGCAGCGGGTGTTTGCGATGGAATTTTTGAAAGCGGGCATGGAGGCAGCTATGGAACCATTTGCTGAGCAGCAGAAGCGGGCTGTTCCGTGGCATCTCTGGTTGACGGGATTGTCCGCTGGCTTATTTTTCATCTGGTGTCTGGATCTTGTACCGCGAGTATTGACGGACGGTCAGGTGGCGGCGCGGCGGCAGTCTGCCGGGTCGGGTGCGGTGACTGCTTCGATTTCCGAGGGTGACTGGTCGGATATTTCGGCGTCTGGCGAGTTAACGTCGGAGCAGGGTGCGAGTGACGGGCAGGCTCGTCAGGTTGCTGATGATCAGTGGGTGGGTCTGACGGAGCCGGAGTCTGAGTCTGAGTCTGAGTCTGAAGTGTCCGATGGCATGGGGTCGTCTGAGGATGGAGGGGTGCGTCAGGCAGCGTGGGAGGTAGAGCAGAGGTCAGGCGAGTCGCTGGATGGTGCGGAGTCATTAATTTTTTCGGGCGATGTTGTCGTGGGTGGTGCTTTGCCGGCGGAGTTTGCGGCGGGTCTGCGGAGTGCGCGGGCTTTGCGGCAGCAGGATCAGATCCTCGAGTCGCATGCCGAATTGTCTGCGTTGTACTGGAGGTATGCAGATCAGCGGCAGTTGTTGATCGAGGATTTGCGGCGTTCTGCGCGAGTGATATTTCTGTCTGCGGAGCGACAGTTTGGCGACCCGCATGTGGTGGCGTGGGGTGAGACACTGGAGTCTATTGGTCGGGAGTATGAGTTACCGTGGCAGTATCTGGCTCGTTTGAACGGGATTGAGCCTGAGAAGCTGCAGGCGGGTCAGAGTCTGAAGGTCGTGAGAGGGCCATTCGGGGCTGTGGTAGATCTGTCGGCGTTTACTTTGACTGTGCATATGCATGGCTGGTATGTGCAGCATTATCGGATTGGGATCGGTCAGGATGGTAGAACTCCGACGGGGCGTTTTTCGGTGCAGGAGAAGCTGGAGAATCCGACGTGGTACAATCCGGATGGCGGAGTTGTGGAGGCTGATGATCCTGAGAATCCACTGGGCGAGTACTGGCTGGGTCTGGGGGATCACATAGGGATTCATGGAACGATTGATGCCACTTCGATTGGACGTGCGGCATCTCGGGGTTGTCTGCATCTGGCGGATGCGGACATTCAGGAGGTTTATGGTCTGCTGAGTTCGGGATCTGAGGTTGTGATCCGTCGCTGATGCTGAGATTTGGTGGGTCTGGGTGATCATTGCCGATGGGGCGGTTGAAAAGCTCGGGCTGTTGTGGGTAGTCTGGTGGCAGTGGCTGCCGTGCGTCGGCGTTGGGGGTGGTGGGGGAATTCCTGCGAGGAAGGTTGGTCTTGTGAGTCAGTCAGTTCAGCCGATTTTGTTCAATGGATCATGGGTTGCTTCGCGATCTGCGGGCACATTTCAGGCGGTGAATCCGACGCTTGAGTGTCCGATGCCGCAGGTCTTTCCGGTCAGTTCGTGGTCCGAGATTGACTCAGTGATTGGTGCTGCAGCCGCGGCGTCTCGCGAGATGCGTGGCTGGCCAGGTTCGCGTTTTGCGGACTTTCTGGAGGTTTATGCACAGGAGATTGAGTCGCGTTCTGACCTGCTGGTTGAGACGGCGCACGCTGAGACAGGTCTTGCGAAGTCACCTCGTCTGAAGGACGGAGAGTTACCGCGGACGACGAATCAGATACGTCAGGCTGCTGCTGCGGCGCGCAGTGAATCGTGGCGTGTTCCGACGATTGACACAGCGACCAACATTCGATCGATGTTTGGTCAGTTGGGGCCGGTGGTTGTCTTTGGGCCGAACAATTTTCCGTATGCGTACAACGGGATTGCTGGTGGGGATTTTGCAGCGGCGATAGCGGCTGGGAATCCTGTGATCGCGAAGGGGCATCCCTGTCACCCCGAGACGACTCGGATTTTTGGTGAGGCGGCAGTGGCTGCGGTGCGCAGTACGGGCATGCCTGCCGGGTTGGTGCAGTTGATTTATCGCACGTCTCATGAGGATGGGCTGCGGCTGGTGTCTGATCCGCGGATTGGTGGAATTGGATATACCGGTGCTCGGCACACGGGGCTCAGGCTGAAGGCGGCGGCTGACGCTGCGGGCAAGCCGATTTATCTGGAGCTTTCCAGTATCAATCCGGTATTTATGCTGCCTGGTGCTTTGCAGGAGCGACTGGAGAAGATTGCGGACGAATTTGCGGCCAGCTGTCTGATGGGGGCTGGTCAGTTCTGCACCAATCCGGGTCTGGTGATTGTGCCGTCAGGTGCGTTGGGAGAAGCGTTGACGGTGGCGGTTGCAGCGCGGTTTGCGGCAGCAGCATCTGGAACGATGCTGGCAGAGGGAGTGCGCAGCAGTTTTCTGAAGGCGGTGCAGACGATTCAGGCGGCCGGTGCCGAGCTGGTGACTGGTGGTCAGGCGGGCGGTGGCGTTGGAGTGTGCTGTCAGAATACGCTGCTGAAGGTGTCTGCGGCGAAGTTTCTGCAGCATCCGGAAGTGTTTCAGACAGAAGCTTTCGGCAATGGTTCACTGTTTGTGGTGGCTGAATCGACAGATCAGATGGCGGAGCTTGCCGAGCATCTGGAGGGCAATCTGACGGGATCGATCTACTCTGATACTCAGGGGGCGGACGACGCTGCCTGTGACCGGCTGGAAAAGGTGTTGCGGACAAAGGTTGGTCGTCTGTTGAACGACAAGATGCCAACGGGTGTGGCTGTAGTGTCGTCGATGAACCATGGCGGACCATTTCCGGCTACCGGGCATCCTGGTTTTACGGCCGTTGGTGTGCCTGGTTCTGTGACGCGTTTTGGCATGCTGCAGTGCTATGATGCTGTTCGTCAGCATCGTTTGCCGGCAGTGCTGCAGGATCGCAATCCTGGCGGTATCTGGCGACGGATCAACGGACAGTGGACCACAGCTGACGTCTGATGGAGTGTCGCCGACAGCAGGGACTTCAGCGGGAAGATTTGTGGCTCATGGGGAACCTCCTGCAGTGTTGACTGCAGGAGGTTTTTTCAGGGGAGCAGATTACAGGAGCGGCGGTGCGTTCTGTGCACTGTTCCGCAGGCTATCGAGGGATGAGCCGACGGTGCCGTCGGGATCCGGGTACCGGAAAACTCGTCCTTCGAAATTTCTCAGCAGCAGTTCATCACCTTCGCGACCGACCACAGTTTCGGGCTGCAGTACAATTTTGCCTCCGCCACCAGGTGCATCGATGACATAGGTGGGAGCGGCGTAGCCAGTGGTGTGTCCGCGCAGGCCTTTGATGATTTCGAGGCCTTTGGAGACAGGTGTGCGGAAGTGTGCTGAGCCGCTGATCGGGTCACACTGATACAGGTAGTACGGGCGAACTCGCATCAGCAGCAGGCGATGGACGAGCTGCTTCATGACTTCAACACTGTCATTCACGCCCTGCAGCAGAACCGTCTGGGCGCCCAGTGGAATCCCGGCATCGGCGAGGCGGGCACAGGCGCGTGTGGCTTCGGGGGTACATTCATCAGGGTGCAGGAAATGCACGCTCATCCAGAGCGGATGATATTTGCGCAGCATTTCGCAGAGTTCCGGAGTGATTCTCTGGGGGAGTACGGCTGGCATTTTGGTGCCGATGCGTACGAATTCGATATGCGGAATGGCTCGCAGGCGTCCGAGGATCCAGTCCAGTTTCTCGTCGCTGAGTGCCAGCGGGTCACCTCCGGAGATCAGGACATCGCGTACCTGTACGGCCTCTTCGAGGTAGTGGAAGATGGCTTCCAGTCGCTGCTGATTGGGCTGGAATTCTCCGTGTCCAACAACTCGTGACCGGGTGCAGTAGCGGCAGTAGGTCGAGCAGAAGTCGAGTGGCAGGAGCAGTACACGGTCGGGGTAGCGATGAACGAGGCCAGGGACCGGGCTGTGTCCATCTTCACCGAGCGGATCGTCCGCCTCACCCGGCATTCTGATGAATTCTCGAGTGGTGGGGACAACGGTTTTGCGGAGGGGCTGCAGGGGATCTTCCGGATCCAGCAGACTCATGTAGTAAGGTGTCACCGCCGTGGGCAGGAGCGTGCCTCCGCTGGAGAGGCAGTCGCGTTCTTCGATGGACAGATCGAGAACTCGTTCGAATTGTTCGAGTGTTTTGATGCGATGACGGGACTGCCAGCGCCAGTCATTCCATTCTTCATCCGAGGTATCGGGGAAGAATCGTTCGCGGAAGAGTGTGGATCGCTCATTTTCCGCTGGCTGAGCGTTTGAGCGACCGGGGTGTGGTGCGTCAAATCGTAGTTTATTTGCGGCTGTGCCGAGGTGTTTTTCGCCGCGTATTTCGCGGGATTTGCCGGAAATCTCGGCAGGTTTTCGCAGTGCTGGACTGCTTCCCGGGGGTTCATCGAGTTCCGGACCTGCAGCGGTATGAGCTGCCCCTTCTGCCGCATCAACCTGGATGTCAGCCACCAGCCACTACTCCGCAGTTCTGAACCGGCGTTGCGGGACGGATCACGTCCTGTGAACCGGACTGAAGTCGGCGAACGCTGGTCAGTAACGGCCGACTCCATCCCGTACTGACGCTGCTGCAGATGAACAAATGCTGTGGCACCGGCAGATCCCGCCAGAGCTTCAGCGCGCTTTGTATAATTCCCCTCGATTCCAATGCAATAGGCAGCGATTGATTTCTTTTTGCAAATGAAAAAAAACTGCCCATGGATATCGGAGTCCCGGGTTACGATTGGCTGTCACTGCAAGGTCAGGCTTTTGCAGATTGAGCTCAATCAGGTGCAGGGACTTTTCCGATTAAAAAGACAGAACGGATTTTGCGACGACCGATTTCCAAGGGGGGAAGCTGGGGGCCGCAATCCGGAACTGTGCATGTTCCGCGAGTCTGGTGGTCTGTCGGCGATTGGCAGGCCTGTGACATTGCTGCGGATGTGTGCATCCGGTTCCCGCTGCACGCTTACTGCGCAGGTGGGGTTTCGTTGCGTGCGTGCTGCAGGGAATGGGGCGGGCATGGAAGTCAACGAAGGGCGGAGTTCGCCACGAAAGCAGATTGCGGGTGTGCCATCAGGGCGCCTGCGACTGGTGTGGCCTGCATCTGTCTGCAGGGCTGTCTGCCTGTGTCTGGCGGTACTTTGCTGGCCTGCGCAGGGCTCTGCTGATCAGCTGGAAGAGCTGGCGCGGCGAGCCGGAATTCAGATTCTGGAAGCGGGTGTGTCGTCATCGGCTGTGCAGAAATCGGCTTCTGCTGCCGTCCCGCTGGATCGATTGCCTGCGGAGAAGCGTGCACGGGCTGCGGAAGTAATTCAGAAGTGTAATCAGTTTCGTCGCCTGCCCGTACTGCGTTATGCGGTTGATCAGCCTGTGTATCGATATCTGATCCAGCATCCGGATGTTGCCGTCAGTACATGGCGAGTGATGGAAATATCGCATTTCCAGATGTGGCAGACGGGACCGGCGGAGTTCGAGGCAGAGGCCGTCGACGGTTCAGAAGGGATTGCCGATATTCTGTATCAGGATGAACAGCAGACGCTGATGATCTGTGAAGGCAGTTATCAGCACATTCTTCTGCCGCGTCCGCTGCAGGCATCGGCACTGATCTGGTTTCGGAACTCATTCGCTCCGCATGCGGATGGAACACACGTGGTGACTCAGAATGTGGATGTGTTCGTGCACTTCCCTTCTGCTCCGGTGGCTGGTGCCGCGAAGGTGCTGACTCCGATTACAAACAGTCTGATGGATCGGAACCTGTTTGAGGTTTCATTGTATGCAGTGATGATGTCCCGCGCTGTCCGGGATGATCCCGACTGGATTGCGGAGATTGCGTTTGATCTGGAGGGTGTCCTGCCGCAGCGTCGGACCGAGTTGCAGCAGATTGCATTGCAGTCTCGTCCGGGTGCCGCCGAGGGTGGCAGTCGCGGCAGACCGGGTGGGGCAAGTCGGGCGATGATCAGTTCCCCGCAGTTGCTGTTCCTGGATCCTCCTGAGCAGGGCACGGAGCTGGTTGTGGATCCTCAGACCGGTGCTTCGGTGCTCCGCAGTGTTTCACAGGCGAATGATGCCCGTCCGTCCGGCCCGACCGCAACCGGTCCGGGCGGGCGTGGCACCCCACGTGGTGGCAGTCCAGCACGTCCGCAGTGAGGTTTGATCGCAGAATTTCGGCATTTTGTGCCGAACGGGAACGCTGCTGTTATGAAATCCACTCGCTGTGGTGTGGGTCGAGTGGAACCGGCGTTGAGGACGGTGGGCGTGAGAGATTAGTCTGAAGCTGGTTGCCGCCGGGTGGGCTGCAGTTTTTGGGATGGAGCCTGAATTCTGCTGCCGGTGCTGCCCGTACAAGGCCAGGAACAGACAAACATGAACAGACTGTGTTTTCTGCCGTACCTGCTGATCTCTGTCATTTCCGGGATGCCGACCAGTGCGGCGCAGGGACTGAAGATTTCCACACAGATTCATGCTGTGGATCCTGCCACTACGGATTCTCGAGGCAGTGTGGTCAGCAGCAGCCTGACGTTGTGTCACAACGGTCGAATATTCGATTATGTGGCCAGTGCTGATGAGTTGTGTGTCTTCGATCCGGTGCAGAAGCAGTTCGTGGTGGCGAGTCCGTCGCGTCGAATTCAGACGGTCGTGACATTTGATGAAATCCGCCATCACACAGAGACTCGCCGGCAGCGTACTGAGGAGTATCTGCAGGAAATTGCGGGTCGTTCGGAAGCGAGCGAATCGCGGGAGCTGCAGTACATCAGATTTCAGCTGAATCCGGAATTTCGACAGTCATTCGATGCGGCACGCAACACGCTGCTGCTGGCGTCTCCGGCCCTGACCTACCGCGTGGAACTGAGTCGCTGGGATGATGCGGAACAGGTGGAACGCTGTCTGACCTGGCGAGACTGGACGGCCCGTCTGAATTCGGTGCTGCATCCGGATAATCTGTTTCCTGAGCCACGACTGGAGATGAATCGGGCGATTCGTGAGCGAGGCAACTGTCTGCCGGTGATTGTGGAACTGGATCGACGACCAGCTGTGATGACTGTCCTGCGTGCAGAGCATCAGATGACGGCTGGTTTATCAGACGACGACCATACTCGCATTGCTCGCTGGGAGACCCTGCTGAAGTCTGCGGAACTGGAGGTTGTTCCACTGCGACGGTATCAGCAGTCAGCCCTTGTTTCCCGATCTCGCTGATCGGAAAAGTCAGCCTCAATTCCCTGACCGGCAGCGCTCCTGCGGGAAGATTCCTGAGAACAATCAGAGACTGCGCTGTAATCGCTGTACCTGCCGATTTCTAAAGGGCCGGATGGCCGCAATTCATGGAGGAATTGCGGAGCATGTCCGGAATTCGCCCTGATTCGTGCAGGAATGAACATGGTTCGGGTGCCTCTGGAAGAGCAGAGTGAAACTGAGCGGGTTGTGGAGTCTGCTCCACGAAAAAGACGCAGTCTGCTGCGTTTTCCGATCAGGATGCTGATGTTGGTAACGCTGTTTGTGCTGCTGGCACCCAGTCTGATCACTTGGACCGGTGTGGCACCGACGGTACTGCGGCAGCTGGCACCGCAGTTAGCGGACGCTGTGCAGTTTCAGTCGCTCACCCTGCACTGGTGGACTCCGGTGGAAATCCGCCAGCTCGAAGTTGCGGACCTGAGTGGCAGTGTTACAGAACCTCGGGAAGGTCGCCTGCTGACAGTGCCTCGAATTTCGACAGCGCAGCCCCTGTGGCAGATTGCTCAGATGCTGGGTCGGGGGGCCGAGATTCTGATTGAGGATCCTGAGTTACGGCTGGAGTCATCTGCGGAAGGCAGTAATCTGCTGACGACGATTGACAGGCTGGTGGGGACACAGCCCGAGGGCGGCACAGGCAGCAGTCTGCCGGAGTTGCGGATACGGATTCGACGCGGAGCAGTTTTCGCTGAGTATCGGACGGAGTCCCCCGCCCTGCCCGACTTTGAAGAGCCGCTGGCGGCAGTCATGCGGGATGTGGAGTGCAGTGTGCGTCTGCAGACGGCGGACCGTTTTCCGGCGCTGAGTCTGACGGCTCGTCTGGAGGATGCTGGTGGTGCAGCTGATCTGGAGCTGCATTTTGACCCGCAGGCGGATGAGTCGGGGCGACAGAAGCTGCAGGCTGGCGCTACGAGGCTGAACCTTGCTGCTCTGCGACCGTTTCTGCAGGCTGCGGGTGTGGGTCTGGAGGCTGAGGGAGAGATCAGTGGCGGTCTTGATGCTCGCGTGGCCGGGACCTCGCTGGCCAGTGGTCTGGCAGGTCGTCTGCTGCTGAATGGCACCGGCATTCGATTTCGCAGCAGCAGCTGGTCGGACGGTGAGTGGATTCGGCTGGGCGCCGTGAAAGCGGAAGGGGCTGTTGCTCTGGCTGCCGATGGGCTGGCCGTGGATGAGCTGAGTCTGAATTCAGACTGTCTGACCATTTCCGGCAATGGGGAGCTGCGAACGTCGAGCAGTTCGAAGGCGTCCAGCGGTCAGCTGGAACTGGTATGCACCGCAGCGCTGCCGGAGCTGATAAACCCGCTGAAGAAAACTCTGGGTGTTGCGCATGCTGTGACTGTGTCGTCCGGGCAGTTGAATCTGTCGTTGCGGGCTCCGACGTCGGTGGATGGTCAGTGGGATCTGACGGCAGGGACCAGCGAACTGCAGGTTCATAATGCGGGTGGTCTGCAGGTTGTGCCATCGCTCAGACTGACGGCTGCTGGAACTCTGGTTGAGGGATCGCCGCGACTGGGGACGGCAGAGCTGACAGCTCCCTGCGGCTCACTGGATTGTCAGCCACAGGACGAACTGTGGCTGGTCTCCGGGAATCTGGATCCACAGCAGCTTTGGCAGCTGCTCAGTCAGTTTGCTGAGATTCCGGCACCTGGCCTGAAATCCTCGCTGAAATTCCGAACACTGGCTGGCATCGCTGATGAGGCTGTGCAATTGAACGATCTGACGGTGACATCAGCAGATCTGAAATGTTTCGGCAGGGCACTGCGGATTCCGTACGGTGCTGGTGTCGGCATGCCTGCCGGTTTGCTGGAGTTGCAGGGCTCGGCGCCTGCCATCAAGACCCTCGCTGGTCCGTGGCACGATGCGTGGTGGCTTTCTGAGCAGGCCAGTGTGGAGTGCAGCGTTGAGGTGGCTCCTGGTAAGCCACTGGGTCTGCGGTTCAGGGCTACACCGTTGCAGCTGGCAAATACGGCAGCGAATGCTGTACGTTCCGTCTCCAGTCGTCGACCATCAGTACCGACATCAGCACAGTCGAGCATGATTTCTGAGCAGGCATTCATCGTTGATGAGGCTGAGCTGCAGTTATCACTGCTGCCGATGTCGAACGGGACGGACTATGAGATCACGGCAGGTCGGTTGAGTCTGCCGGGGCTGCAGGCAGACCTGAGTGGCAGTGTGACCGTGAAGGATGCCGGAGTCCTGGTGAATGCTGCGGCGGAGACGCAGTACGATCTGGCGGTACTGCAGACCCGGATGTTTACTCCTGACTCAGGTGTGCAATTGTCTGGTGCAGGAACAACTCAGCTGAAGTTTACGGGTGATCCACTTGTTTACACGGAAACGACTCCACCAGCAGGTGGTCCAGCCCGCTTCACAGGCAGTGGTCGAATTGCGTGGCAGCGGATTACCTGTCGTGGGGTTGAACTGGGTCCGGCAGAGGCTGATCTGAAGCTGGCCGACTATCTGCTGGAGTCCGCTCCGATCCAGTGCAGTCTGAACGGTGGTCAGGCCGTTGTGACACCGCAGTACGATTTGTGGGGTTCGCGAGTGGCTTTGGGAGCTGGCAGTCGGGTTGAGCAGTTGCAGTTGAATCGGGATTTTTGCGAAGCATGGCTCAGCTACATCAATCCACTGCTGGCAGATGCAGTGGAAGTTCAGGGTGCGCTTTCGGTACGTGTTGAGCAGTTGCTGTGGGATTTCAATTCAGTGACAGACTGCCATGCTGTGGGCGAACTGACCATCCACGAAGCTGCCGCCGCACCGGGGAGCGGTCTGACGCCACTGCTGGCCGTGCTGGAGGCTGCGAAGAAACGCGATCTGGCAGCCGCTGTCAGTGTGGATACCAGCAGATTTCAGGTGGCCATGCCGTTGCAACGGATCCCGTTCCGAGTGGAACAGGGAATGGTCAGGCATGAGGGGTTGCAGCTGGAGGCTGCCGGATATCGGTTGGCGTCTTCGGGAGCCGTGGGGCTGGGGGGGCAGCTGCAGTTGACGCTGGACGTGCCTTTGGAGAAGGTGGCAAGTGGAGGCCGAACAGCACGGCTTCCGGTGCGGGGAACAATTTCCCGACCGCAGCCGGATACGGCCGCGCTGGTCCAGACGCTGGCTGCTGATCAACTGCAAAAACGTCTTGGTGACAAAGTGGACCGGACGGTTAACCAGCAGTTGAATCGGCTGTTAGAGCGATTTTGACGATTGCGCGGACTCTGCAGACTTCCTGTTTTCTCTGTTTTATTGTTGTGATTCGGGAAAACCTGAGTTTCTGGGGGTGCGATTCGGGGGACTGTTGCAGAGTTTAACGAATTCGCCAGGATCCTTCAGGCGAAAGCAGGTCGCGAGGGGAAGTCTTTTCTGACTTTACCGATCCGGCAGCAGATAGTGAACTTTTCACGTTTCTGCCGGGGGCTGTGACTCAGCGTGCCATGGGGTGGTGGAAACGGGGCAGTCCCCGTGTTTTGAACGCCTCGCGGTCGCCGAAAGATTTCGAACCAGAATGTCATCAATTGCGCTGACCCTGTTTTCCTCTGTCAGAAAACTCAAACCGACAGGACATACGATTCCATCGCCCCTGCAGGCTGGCGTTGGTGTTCAGATCGCGGAGAGACTATGAATTCTTTGATTTATGCGGTTCCGGCGGCCGG
Source organism: uncultured Planctomycetaceae bacterium (assembly GCA_903858815.1). Classification (GTDB taxonomy): domain Bacteria; phylum Planctomycetota; class Planctomycetia; order Planctomycetales; family Planctomycetaceae; genus SXXK01. Next base: position 41,459 of record CAIOKE010000021.1, read on the forward strand.
CCTTATTGGACTGGCGTTCAGTGTTTATCGGTATCGTTCGATCGCCAGTGAGGATCCGGGCACCGAGGTGATGCGGATGCTGGCCGCTCGCATTCGCGGCGGAGCGATGGCATTCCTGCGTGCTGAATACTCAGTGATGCTGGGTTTCATACTTGTTGTGGCCGGGCTGATGTACATGATGGGCCTGTCAGAAGGCTCGCATCCATTGATAGCGCTGGCATTTGTGCTGGGCGCTGTCTTCTCGGGTCTGGCCGGTTTTTTTGGGATGCGTGTTGCCACACTGGCGAACGTGAGAACTGCTGCTGCCGCGCGTCGTGGGCTGGCACCCGCACTGTTGATTGCCTTTGGTGGCGGATCGGTGATGGGTCTGACGGTCGTGGGTCTGGGCATGCTGGGCCTTGGTGGCCTGTATGTGGTGTTCAGTCAGGTGCTGGGAACGGATGCTTCATCTGCGGCTCGCCTGACAACAGTTCTGACGGGTTTTTCCTTCGGTGCCTCTTCGGTCGCGTTATTTGCTCGTCTGGGCGGCGGGATTTATACCAAGGCTGCTGACGTTGGTGCTGACCTTGTTGGCAAGGTCGAAGCTGGAATTCCCGAAGATCATCCACTGAATCCGGCGACGATTGCAGACAACGTAGGCGACAACGTCGGCGATGTGGCAGGAATGGGTGCCGACCTGTTTGAGAGCTTTGTGGGTGCAATTGTCGGAGCGATGGTTCTGGGTGCAGCTTTGGCAGTGAAGTCCGAGTTTCAGGGGTCTCTGGGTGGCCTGAGTGCAGTCATTCTGCCGTTGCTGCTGGGTGCCGCAGGAGTGATCTGCAGTGTATTTGGTACGTTCTTCGTCACTGGTGATGACAATGTGGATCCGGCGCGTGCACTGAACCGGGGCGAGGTCCTTGCGGCGATTGCCATGCTGGTTGCCAGTTATCTGATTATTATGGGTGTGCTGCCTGAAAAATGGCTGGCTCCGGAGGGCTTTGAAGTCACTCGAATGGGTGTCTTCTGGGCGTCGATTATCGGGCTGGGTGCGGGCATGGCGATTGGTTTTGTGACGGAGTACTACACGGGTACGGGGCGCCGTCCGGTGATTGAGATTGTGGAGCAATCAGTCACTGGAGCAGCGACGAATGTGATCGCGGGTGTGGGCGTGGGCATGCTGTCGACGGCCATTCCGATGCTGCTGATTGCCTTTGCAATTCTGGGGGCTTATGAGCTGGCGGGATTGTATGGGATCGCCATCGCTGCAGTGGGGATGCTGTCGAATACGGGCATTCAGCTGGCAGTGGATGCCTATGGTCCGATCGCCGACAATGCCGGCGGGATTGCCGAGATGAGTGGTCTTCCGAAGGATGTGCGTGGACGGACCGATCAACTGGATGCGGTGGGGAATACGACTGCGGCAATCGGTAAGGGATTTGCTATTGGTTCTGCGGCCCTGACCGCCCTGGCATTGTTCAGTGCCTATATGACGACGGCTGGCCTGAAGTCCATCGATATTGCGAATCCGCGGGTGATGTGCGGACTGTTTATTGGCGCCATGATGCCATTTCTGTTTTCGGCGATGGCCATGCGTGCAGTGGGTCGAGCGGCCACCAGTATGATTGCTGAAGTTCGTCGCCAGTTTCGCGAAGTGCCGATCCTGCGGGAAGCTCTGGAAATCTGCAAACGCAACGAACATTCTGCGATGGATTCGTGGAGTGAAGCCGATCGAACTGTCATGGCGCGAGCTCTGGAGAAGGTTGACAGCGATTCGTGTATTGCGATTTCCACAAAGGCATCTCTGCGTGAGATGGTTCTGCCGGGTATTCTGGCGGTTGTGGGACCGGTTGGTGCGGGATTCCTTGGTGGTGGCGGGATGCTGGGCGGACTGCTGGCCGGTGTGACCGTCAGTGGCGTGATGCTGGCGATTTTCCAGTCCAATGCTGGTGGTGCGTGGGACAACGCGAAGAAGATGATTGAGGGTGGTGTGACGGTCAATGGTGTCGAGTATCGCAAGGGCAGCACGGCGCATGCGGCTGCAGTTGTGGGTGACACTGTGGGTGACCCGTTCAAAGATACTTCAGGGCCTTCGCTGAATATTCTGCTGAAACTGGTGTCGGTTGCCGCACTGGTGATTGCTCCCTGGCTGACCACCGACGAGAAGTCTGCAGTTCAGGTGCCGGCTCAGGCTGCCGAGGCCAGCGCCGTTGTGGCACCAGCGACTCCCTGAACGAAACTGACTGTGGATAGAAGGTCGACTGGTCAGTCTGCGTTCAGGCTGGCCAGTACGGCATCCGTCATCTGCTGAGTCGAGCATTTTCCGCCGAGGTCTGGAGTGCGGATCTGCGGGTCCTGCAGTGCCCGTGGAATGGCCTTTCGCAGCAGCGCTGCAGCGGCCCGGCAAGCCGGAGTCTGCAGCCAGTCCAGCATCAGTCCCAGTGACAGAATCATGGCCATCGGATTGGCAATACCCTGCCCTGCAATATCCGGTGCGGTTCCGTGGCAAGGCTGAAATACGGCGACCTCAGCACCGACGTCTGCGGAGGGGGCCATGCCCATACCACCAACCAGTGCGGCGGCAAGATCGCTGAGGATATCCCCGAACATATTTTCGGTGACCAGCACATCGAAAGACTGTGGGCGTCTGACAAGATGCAGCGCTGCGGCATCGACGTACATCCGATCGGTCTGCACGTCAGGATACAGTTGGGCAATCTGATCAAAATACTGACGAAAACGGACCATGGATGGCAGGACATTGGCCTTATCGACCAGTGTCACGTGATGTCGCCGCTGGCGTGCCAGCTGGAAGGCCGCATGAAACAGGCGTTCGCTGCCAGCGCGAGTAATTCGCAGGATATCATCCACAGTCTCAGATTCGGGGGCAACCTGGCGTCCCCGTGAATGGAACAGACCTTCCGTATTTTCCCGCAGGATCAGCAGATCAATATCACCAGGCTGCGCCTGCTTCAGTGGCGAATCCATGGCGTGGTACAGGTACACCGGTCGAATGCCCTGATACAGCTGAAAATGTTCTCGCAGATCGATCTGTGGTGTCACCTCGCGACCATCCGGCTGGCGGACATGCGGCAGTCCCATCGCGGCCAGCAGGACCGCATCTGCATCGCGGCAGGCCTGCAGAGTTGCTGCTGGTAGTGCAGAACCACTGCGGAGGTATTCTGCTGCGCCAGCGGCACACGGCCTTAACTGCAGTTTCAGATCAGGACGACACTGCTGCAGCCGCTGCAGGACGGCGATGGCAGCGTCCATGACCTCCGGACCGATCCCATCGCCGGGTAATACTGCGATTGTCAGTTCATGACTGTCATCATTGCACGCAGCCGTCATCCGGAAGCCTTCCGTCTGTTCGCCTGCGCTACAGGTACTGCTGCAGCTGCTGTTCCGTGAGCAGATCCAGCAGTTGCTTGATCCGTTCGGACTGAGCTGCATCAGCCACAAGTGTGGCATCAGGCGTGTGAACAATGATCAGATTGCGGAGCCCCAGCGTAGCCACGAGATGGTCGTCAGATGTGCGCACGATGCAGCCCTGCGTGTCGACTCCGGCAAACAGACCATCCGTCGTATTGCCCTGCGGATCACTGCCGTTCAGGCGAGGAAGCGACAGCCAGCTGCCGACATCATCCCACTGGAACGGAGCCTCCAGCACGCAGACATTCTGTGCGCGTTCGAGAACGGCATAATCAATGGAAATACTTTTCAGCAGGGGGAATTTCTGAGCCAGTACCTGCGGGTAATCGGGGGTGTCTGCTGCTGCATCAATCTCGCGCAGGCCGGCAGCAAGCTCCGGCTCATACTGCTGCAGCAGATTCATGATGGTGGCCGCTTTCCAGCAGAAGATTCCGCAGTTCCAGAAGTAGCGACCATCCCGCAGATACTGTTCGGCGACAGCCTGCTGCGGCTTCTCGCGAAAGGCCTGCACCTGGAACAGGGTCGGAGTATCAGTATCGAGGCGTGTACCGCGTTCGATATAGCCGTAACCGGTGGACGGAAACGTGGGGATGACGCCGAAAAGCACAAGGCTTTCCGGGCTTTGCTGCACGATCGACACTGCTCGCAGTGCACCGCGACTGAATGCCTCATCTGTGCGAATGACGTGATCTGCCGGCATCACAAACATGATGCCCTCGGGATCTCTGCGCAGGATTTCGAGGGCTGCCAGCCCCACACAGGCGGCCGTATTGCGTGCTGCCGGTTCCACCAGCACGTTTCCGGCTGGCAGCGATGGCAGCTGTTCACGAACGGCATCGGCCTGCACGGCGTTCGTTACCACCCACGAATTCTGTGCAGAGACCCATGTGGAGCAGCGGTCCAGAGTCTGCTGGATCATCGTGCGGCGGCCGGCAAGGCTGAGCAGTTGTTTGGGAGTTTTTTTTCGGCTTTGGGGCCAGAATCGAGTTCCGCTTCCTCCGGCCATAATCACTGCGTGCAGCATCAGTCAGGCTCCAATGAATCTCTGTCAGAACACCGGAATTTCGGTGACCATCTGATTGCTGGATTTGTCAGGTTCAGGACTGGCTGAGGTCGCGATTGCCAGCAGAACCAGCGATCGCTCGAGCCACCGCATCCAGCATCACTTCCATGGCAAACGGCTTGCGCAGGTAGTCCACCACACCCAGCATCTCGGCATAGGCTTTGTGTCGACTGCCTTCGTTGGCCGTCATCATGATGACCGGCGGAGCATCGGGCAGTTCGGCGAGGAATTCGAGGACGGGGAAACCACCCATTCGTGGCATCATCATGTCGGTCAGTACAAGGTCCGGGCGCTGTTGCTGGATCAGTCGTCGGCCGTCCTGCCCATTCGATGCCGCAACAACCCGATAACCGGCTGCGGTCAGTACACTCTGAATCGTCGTCGAGATGTCGCGATCATCCTCAATCAACACGATCGTTTTTTTGCTCGCTGTCTGATCCCCGCTCATATCTGCTGCTCCTGTGCAAGATCACTGTGAAACGGGGGGTGCTTGTGGAGCCACTACGGCTACTGCACGGGCTCCCGGTATGGCAGTGAAGGACAGCGCCGGGGCAGCGTCTTCGGCATTCCACGTCCGCACTTCACCATCATAACTGCCGGCAGCCACCAGCTTTCGTCCGGCATGCTCGGCCACAGAATACACCCAGTCGCGATGGCCCGCATATTTCCGCACAGCAGCACCGTCGGCAGCCTTGTGCAGATGCACATTGCCGTCACCGGATGCGGAAAATAGCAGATCCCCGCCAGCCACCTGAATTCGAAAGACATCGCCACCAAATCCCGCGATACCGCGGACTTCCTTCGCATCGGCCGACTGCCAGATTCGGATACGACGGTCTCCACCACCACTGGCCACTGTCGCACCGTCTGCAAGAAAGGCGGCCGTGTAGGCCGGCTCGCCGTGACCCGGAAACGTCACGACAGGATTGCCGGTCGTCGCATCAAACACCTTACACGTTTTGTCCTTGCTGGCACTGACCAGTCGCTGACCATTGGGAGACCAGTTGATGTCCATGACCCAGTCCGCGTGATCTTCAATCTTCAACTGCTGCTGACCTGATCCGACATCAACCACTACGATCGCACGGTCTGCACCGGCGCAGACAGCGCGTGTCTGATCAGGACTGAAGGCTGCGGCAAACACCGAGTCACGTGAACGCACCAGTGTTCGCAGCAGACTTCCATCAGTTGCCGAAAACAGCTTCAGTTCTCCCAGTTGTCCGGGAGTTCCAGCGGCCACGAGCAGGCGGCTGCCGTCCGCACTGAATTCGACGTCGTGTACGCGTTCAGCCAGATTGGAAATTCGGCGAATCAGTGTGCCGTCTGTCGTATTCCAGACCAGCACCTCGTGGTAGCCGGAAGACACCAGCTGACTGCCATCCGGGGAAAACGCGATGGCTGTGACAGGAATCGGAGCCCGGTATTCAGCCGGTGGCTGTGGTTGTGAGAATTCCGGAACCACATCAAACAGATCGGCCGTCAGTGAAACTCCGGCATCCAGCGGAGCACCCACGTCGATCCAGTGTTTCAGAACGGCAATTTCATCGGCCTTCAGCGATTCGGCTTCCTTCGGCATAGATCCGGATTCCACTTCCGAAATCAGCAGTGATTCAGCACTGTTGTGGTTTGTCACAACAGCACCTGATTCCCCACCCTTCTGCAGTGCTGCGAAGGAATCAAGATTCAGACGCCCACCGGGACTGCGAGTGTTATGACAGGCGACACAGCGGCGAGCGAAGATTGGGGCCACGTGCCGCGAGAACGAGACAAACCGTCCCAGTGGCTCGAGCGCGGCTTCTGCAGTTCGCTGCACTGTCAGGGTCTCTGCAGTGGCAATCTGAAGTTCCGCGTCCAGCTTTGGCAGAGCTGGCTCAAGAGATTCCAGTTGTGCCGTCAGAGTTCGCTGCCACTCTGTACTGTCAGCGGTTAATTGTTTCAGCTGAGCCTCTTTGGTCACTGCTGCTGCGACTGCATCACTGGCAGCAGCCAATGCCGTTCGCAGAGGGCCAGCCGCCTGTTCAGCCGCCGCCAGCTCAGCCGTCTTCTTTTCCTGCTCAGCCAGAGCCGCAGCCATCAGCTTCTGACGCTCCTGCAGAACAGTTGCCAGTTCGGTTTGCAGTGTCTGATTGGCCGCCTTCAGGCCAGCAAAATCGGCCACTGTTTTTTCCAGGGCCTGAATCGCAGCAGCCGAATCCACGCCGGTCAGCTGTGCTGCTTCTTTCAGAGTCGCGAGGGACTTTTGCAGTGAGTCGGCGGACTGCTGCATCCGGTCAGCAGAAGCTTTGGCTGCTGCAGCATGAGCCGTGGTTTCGGCAACTGCAGCCGTGGCACTGGTCAGAGTGACAGTTGTGGCCTCCACTGCTGCTTTTGCCGCGGTTACAACCATCTCTGCTTTGTCAGCCGCAGCTTTTGATTCAGCCGCTTTTTTATCCAGTTCCGGACGCTGGGTTGTCAATGCAGCCACCTGCTGCTCAGCTTCTGCCCCTCGGCTGCGCCACTCCACGGAAGATTTACGCAGGCCTGCCAGTTGTGTCTGCAGCTCACGACGCGCAGTCTGCATTGCTTCAAGGCGAGCTTTGGCGCGAGTTGCCACGGCGACTGCGGCATCGGCAGCCTCATGGGCAGGAAGCTCTGCCTGAATCCGAGCCACACGTTGTTCCAGCAGCGCTGACTTTTCACGCAGCTTTGCGGCGTCTGCAGCCTCAGCAGCAGCACGCGTCTCAACCATCTGCAGCTGTTTCTTCAGTTCTTCCACACGTTGTGCTGAAACCTTCGCCGCAGCCTGCTTTAGTGACAGCTCACGGTCCGTGACCTGGCGGTCGTCCTGTGCCTGCTGCAGCTGCTGGCGCAGGTCGGCCCCCGATCTCACTCGAGCTTCTGCCGGGCCGACTGCCTCTTGCGCAGACACGATTGGGAACCCGGCCAACATCAGACTGCAGAAAACAGCAGCCAGACGAGCGAACAGCATGCGGGACAAAGTCATCGCGAGACCTCGTGGCTTCGTGGCGGTGCCGGTCTTCGTGGCGGTGCCGGTCAGGAAGACCTGAAAACCATGTTGAGAAATTGCAACGCGGTAAGATTCAACCTCTTTTCCTGGATGTCAAGCTTTACGCAGTCGGCAAAGTTTCGCATTCGCCAAATCGAGGCATTTGTAGCGGTTCCGGCAGGCAGCTTCCACGAAAACCGGTGAACAGACGCGCAACAAAAAGGGCTGCCACGTTGCGTCACGTGCCAGCCCGGGAATGCATCTCAAGGCTTGATATCAGGCGTACATTGCAGGCCGTCGCCAGCAGTTTGCAGCTGACGTTCCAGAGGTCGTGCTTGCCATTTCAAAGCGCAGCAGCGAAAGACAACATCAAAACCGGGATGGCAAACGCCACCAGTTCAGCTGATGCTACGCCAGAGACCTGTACCGAAAGACAGCCGGACTCGATCAGCCCTTACGGTGGCGAATTCGCGAACGCATTCTGCGCTTCTTGCGTCCAATCTTGCGTCGCCCCTTGCCTGTCTTCTTCGTGCCCATGAGCCGGTGGTCTCCAAAAGCAACTGTCCAAATGCGGAAAAACGCCTAGGATAGCAATCCGGCATTTCCGGATCAAATCTCGGCGGCTGTAGTTTTTCATTCTCGGGGGAAGTTCGTTCCAAATGCCGGAACGACTCGACTACACCCAGACTGTACCGGTTGTAGCAATTGACCGGATTTTGCCGCCCAAATCGGCCGGTCGACCCGCCAAAATTACTCCAGATCCACGTCCGCCTCATCCACCAGCATGGAGGCCCCCTGCTGCATGAAGTTGACGATCACCGTCAGGCGATGAGCATTGTCGATCCGCGTCACCACCCCACGCATACCCGCCATCGCACCCCGACGGACAATTGCAGTGCGACCCACCACCGGACGCGGTTCCGGACGCACGTCCTGACCCTGCGCCAGCATCAGCCGAATACGCTGCAGGTCAACAATCAGCTCCTCCGGTTGCGTCACTCGTAAACAACGACTAACGCACCCCGTGGAAATTGTGTCGTGCCGCTGAACTTCGTCACCACGGACAAAGACATATCCGGTGAATAAAGGTACATGACTGATGCGAATGCGTCCCTGGGGGGACCGAGTTCTTTGTGCAGTGATGGGGCCGTAATGGGCAATTTTCAGAGCGCGCAGCTGCCGCATCAGCTCTTTTTCACGTCGTGCCATGGTGTACATGGCAAACCACGACTCGTCTTCGGGCAATGCCAGGTTCGAGCTGAACAGATCGTCCGGATAGAGATCCGGTTCTCGGCCAAGTATGGGCATCGTTTTTTCTGCAGGAAAAAAGAGGAGCGGCACGTTGAAGCCTGCGGGACGAAATATCGCAGGATCAGCAATTGGCTGCAACGGCTTCCTCGAATTCCGGATGAGTTGGTGGGATAATTTCCGCGCTGGTCACAGCAAGCTGCGGTTTTGGGGGTTTCCCTGTTGACCTGTTTTTGCTGTCTTCACACGAAGATTTTTGCATGGTCTGCCGTCAATTGACACTGCTGCCTTGACCATTTGCTGATCCCAGGTCACTCTGCAGCAACTACGGCAGTCAATTCGTCAGTGGAATTCTGCCGTCACACTGAATTACCCACCGTCCAATCCTCCTGCTACAGGCAAGATCCATGGCCACCACCGGTTCCATTCCAGCCTCTTCCCGCCGGACTTTTCTGGCAGGCACCACTGCTGCTGCGGCGGCGGTCACAACTGTGTCACCTGCTGCGTTGACTGCTGGCGTCTGGGCTGGTGGCAGCGATCGCCTGCGAGTTGGTCTGGTGGGTGCTGGGGGTCGAGGAACGGGTGCTGCTGAGCAGGCATTGAATGCTGATCCGGGAACAGAGTTGGTGGCGATTGCGGACGTCTTCGAGGATGCAGTGGGCCGGGCGCGTCGGCAGCTGGGGCGGATTTTCAACAAGGACGGTCAGCCGGCTCGCGTCACAGCTGACGATGCTCATTGTGTTGCCGGCTTCGACGGGTATCTGAAGGTCATTGAAAGTTCAGACGTTGTGTTGTTGGCATCGACGCCGCATTTCCGTCCGCAGCATTTGCGGGCGGCTGTCGAGGCGGGCAAGCATGTCTTCTGTGAAAAGCCGGTAGCCGTGGACGCTCCGGGTGTCCGTTCGGTGATGGAATCATCCGAGATGGCTCGGCAGAAGAATCTGAATCTGGTGTCTGGTCTGTGCTGGCGGTACCACCCCGGCAAGCGGGCCACTTTCGAGCAGATTCGCAATGGTGCGATTGGTGAGATTGTGGCGATGCAGTGCAGCTACATGACTGGCGGTGTCTGGGATCCGCGTCGTCAGCGTGACCAGTGCAGCAGTGAAATGGAGTATCAGCTGCGAAACTGGTACTACTACACGTGGCTGTCCGGTGACTTCAACGTTGAGCAGCACATTCACAGTCTGGACAAGATGATGTGGGCCATGAACGATGTGGCTCCTGCCGTGATCAGTGGTTCCGGTGGCCGCCAGGCGCGCACGGATGCCCGTTACGGTAACATCTTCGATCATTTCGACGTGGTGTATACCTGGGAGAATGGCGTCAAGGCATTTGCTCGCTGTCGACACTGGCCGAACTGTGAGAACGAAGTTGAGGACTACATTTTCGGCACGAAGGGCCGAGTCGATGTGATGTCGCATCGGATCACGGATCTGTCCGGCAAAGAGATCTGGAAGTACAGCGGTCCGGACGGGGATATGTATCAGATCGAGCACAATGAATTGTTTGCTGCAATTCGTGCGGGCAAGGTGATCAACAACGGTGACTACATGAGCAAGTCCACGCTGCTGGCAATTGCCGGCCGCATGGCTGCCTACACCGGTCAGCGTCTGACCTGGGACGCCTGTCTGAATTCGAAGGAAGATCTCAGCCCCAAAGCCTATGAGTGGGCCGATGTGCCGACTCCGCCCGTGGCAATTCCCGGACGTACTCCATTCGTCTGAGTGCCGGCTGCAGGTGATGCCTGATGCAGTTCGATATCAGGACAACCGGCCCGGCTTTCAGAGCCGGGTTTTTTTTCGCGCTGAGTGGATTCGTCATCGTGGTCTGAGGAGGCGTGCATGCAGTTTCTGACAATGCTGCTGTCGATGCTAAGTGCGGGGCTGATGCCGGCCATGGCTGCGGGGGTGGCTGACGAACCGCAGCGGGAGGCTCTGTCGCTGCCGGCCACGGATGAGGCTCTGGGGGTGAGCGTCCGGGAGCTGCTGTCGGCACGGTGTCTGTCGTGTCATGGTCCAGAGCAGCGTGAGGCTGGTCTGCGTCTGGATGATCGCAGTCTGATTCTGAGTGGTGGTGACAGTGGGCTGGCAGTGGTCTCCGGGCAGCCCGAGTCCAGTCGGCTGCTGCAGCGTGTGCGCAGCAGGACGGCGGATGAGCAGATGCCACCTGACGGCGAGCGTCTGACGGATGAGGAAGTGCGGCTGCTGACAACCTGGGTGCAGCGTGGCCTGCCGTGGCCTCAGGGAGCCTCTGCCACTCAGGTGTCGCAGCACTGGTCGTGGCAACCGATTAATCGAGCGATTTTGCCCCCTGCGCTTCCCGCTGCAGCAGCGTCACCTGCACGCAATGAAATTGATCTGTTTGTCCTGTCGAAGTTGTCTGCGGCCGGGATTTCGCCATCGCCTGCGGCGAGTCGTGAAACGCTGATTCGCCGTGCGTCCCTCGATCTGACCGGTTTGTTGCCGACTCCTGAACAGGTCCGCCAATTCGTTGAGGATCCAGCGGCGGATGCGTGGGTCCGAGTTGTCGACCAGTTGCTGGCTTCGCCGCATTTCGGTGAACGCTGGGGCCGTCACTGGCTGGATCTTGCCCGTTACGCCGACTCTGACGGCTACGAGAAGGACAATGCCCGGCCGGATGCATGGCGTTATCGGGACTGGGTGATCGACGCTGTGAATCAGGATCTGCCGTTCGATCAGTTCACCATTCAGCAACTGGCTGGTGACCTGCTGCCGGCTGCTGATCCGTTGCAGCGACTGGCGACGGCCTTCCATCGTCAGACGCTGACGAATACGGAAGGCGGTACGGATCAGGAGGAATTTCGGGTCGAGGCGTGTTTCGATCGCACGGAAACAACCGGACAGGTCTGGCTGGGACTGACCGTGGGGTGTGCCCGCTGTCATTCGCACAAATATGAGCCATTGACTCAGCGGGAATACTATCAGTTATTTGCTGTGTTCAATAACGCCGACGAGTCGACTGCGGTCGTGCCGACATCCGTCTCTGAGGTGCAGGCGTGGCCGGCACTGCAGCAGGCCTTTGAGAATCGACGGGGTGAGCTGGAAGCGGCACTGACAGGCGCGACAGATGCTCGAGCTGCTGAGTATGCGGAATGGCAGCAGTCGCAGCGGGCTCTGCTGACTTCCGGCAAGCTGCCGAACAGGTTCCCTGAAGAGCTCAGAGCGATTCTGCAGCGACCGATGGATCAGTTGACTGAGGCGCAGCAGCAGGCATTGCGAAGTTTCTGGGTTCGTCAGCAGAAAGACCTGAAGCCACTGGCTGCGCGTCTGGACGATCATCTGAAAACGCGACCTGCGAAGCCGGAATTGACGGTGCGGGTTCTGCTGCAGCGTTCACAGTCACCACGGCAGACATTTGTGCTGCATCGTGGTGAATTCCTGAATCCTCTGACCGAGCTGGAAGTGGTCCCGGCTGCACCGGCCATTCTGCCGGTTCTCACGGCGCGCACAGGGGCGGCAGCGCCCGATCGACTGGATTTTGCGCGCTGGCTGGTATCCGGCGAAAATCCCCTGCCGCCTCGAGTGACTGTGAACCACATCTGGGCGCGTCTGTTTGGTCGTGGGCTTGTACGCACTCTGGGTGATTTCGGTGTGCGGGGAGAGGCCCCCAGTCATCCTGAGCTGCTGGACTGGCTGGCGGCACGTTTTGCGGGCCTGACGGGGCCAGAGTCTTCGCCACTCTCCGGTCCCGCTCAGCCCTGGTCTCGCAAGCAGCTGATTCGTCTGATCCTGCTGTCAGCAACGTGGCAGCAGTCATCGCAGCAGCGTCCTGAACTGCAGTCGCTGGATCCGGAAAACCGCCTGCTGGGGCGACAGAATCGACTGCGGGTGGAGGGAGAGATTGTGCGGGATATCAGTCTGCAGTCGGCTGGTCTGCTGACTACTCGTATCGGTGGGCCCAGCGTCTTTCCTCCGCTGCCTGCGGGCATTGCTGAACTGAGTTATGCGGGGAACTTTAAGTGGGTGGAATCGACAGGTGCTGATCGCTATCGGCGGGGCCTGTATACCTTTTTTAAACGGACTGCTCCGCACCCCAGCCTGACGACATTTGACTGCCCGGATGCGAATCTGACCTGTATTGAGCGTGGCATCTCCAATACTCCGCTGCAGGCACTTGTCACGCTGAATAATGATGTTTTTGCGGAGTGTGCGGTGGCCCTTGCAGCGAGGCTGCAGCAGACAGCTGATGCAACCACAGAATCGCGGATAGCACAGGTTTTTCGGATCTGTCTGGGACGATCGCCGCAGGCGGCTGAACAGGCTGAGCTGCAGCGGCTGCTGCTGGATCTGCAGCAGCTGGCTGTGAGCGAGGGGCTGACACCGGCCGCAGCGGAAGCGACGGCCTGGCGTGGTCTGTGTCGCGCGATTCTGAACCTTGACGAATTCATTACGCGGGAATAGGCATGACGAATCTGAAAGCTGAACTGCAGCTGGCTGCTGCCGAGGCGGCCAGCGAAACGCGCCGGCGCTGGCTGACATCGTCAGCCAGTGGAGTGGGCTCAGCGGCCCTCGCGACTCTGCTGAAACACGATGGACTGCTGGCTCAGGATTCTGCTGCGGGACCGTCCGCCGTGCCGGCGGTGCTGTCGCACTTTGCACCTCGCGCGAAGAACTGCATTTTCCTGTTTCAGGCTGGCGCCCCTTCGCATCTTGACTTGTTTGATCCGAAGCCCCGGCTGACCGAACTGGATGGACAGCCGTTGCCGGAAGAAATTGTCAGGAAGGTGCGGTTTGCCTTTATTCAAAAGGAATCCGCCGTACTGCTCGGGTCACCCCGACGATGGCAGAAAGCCGGTCAGTGCGGGATGGATTTCAGCGATTACCTGCCACAGCTGGCGACGTGTGCGGATGAGATTCTGATGATTCGCTCGATGTTTTCCGAGCAGTTCAATCATCATCCCGGACAGCTGCTGCTCAGTTGCGGACGAGCCAGCTTTGGTCTGCCGACCATCGGCAGCTGGCTGAACTATGGACTGGGATCGGAATCACAGAATCTGCCAGGGTATGTGGTGCTGACAAGCGGCCGTGGTTCCAGTGGTGGTACATCGTTGTGGAGCAGTGGTTTTCTGCCTTCGCACTATGCGGGTGTACTGTTTCGAAATCAGGGCGACCCTGTTCTGAACCTCTCGAACCCCAACGGGATTTCCGCAGCCGCACACCGCAGAACACTGGATACACTGCAGCGTCTGAATCAATCGCGTGCTGCGGAGGTGCAGGATCCTGAGATTGACAGTCGGATCCGCAACTATGAGCTGGCGTTTCGCATGCAGTCAGCTGCTCCGGAGCTGATGGATCTGTCAGGTGAGTCCCGCGCAACACTGGATGCGTATGGAGTTGAGCGTGCTCAGCATCCGCAGGCGACCGGGCGAGGGAATGTGGCTGAGGCTCATCGAACTTATGCTCGTAACTGCCTGCTGGCACGACGGCTGGTGGAACGCGGTGTACGGTTTGTGAATATCGTTTATGAAGCGTGGGATCAGCATAGCGATCTGAATAAGGATCTGCCCTATAACTGCTGGGTGGTGGATCAGCCGATTACAGCGCTGCTGCGGGATCTGAAACAGCGTGGTCTGCTGGAATCCACTCTGGTCGTCTGGGGGGCGGAATTCGGGCGTACTCCGCTGGGCGAAAACCGCAAGGGGCGAGCAGCCAATACCGGGCGCGACCATCACCCGTTTGCCTTCAGTCTGTGGATGGCCGGAGGCGGAATTCGCGGAGGGCAGACGTGGGGCGCCTCGGATGACATCGGCTGGGGCGTTGCCGAAAAGCCGGTTCACATGAATGACCTGCAGGCCACACTACTGCATCTGTTCGGACTGGATCACCTGAAACTGACACATCGTTTTCAGGGACGCGATTTCCGACTGACGGATGTGGGTGGCACAGTGATGCAGCAATGGTTGAGCTGACAACGTAAAAAACGGCCTGAACAGGTTCAGGCCGTTGAGTGTATTGTCAGCCATCCGCCAGCTTAGTTCATCAGCTGGAAGATTTGCTTGACGGCAGTCTGAGCTGCGGCAACGTCGCCACCGCAGGCCTTCAGCAGTTCTTTGGCCGCTGTCAGTGCCGTTATGTTGACGCCGGTGACAACCACAGGAGCCGCTGCCGCTGCAACTGCTGCGGCGGCCGGTCGGCCTGCCTTGCGCTTTGCCGGACGCTTCTTCATGGTGCGAGTCAGGCCCAGCTTTTTGCGAGCATTTGCGTAGGCCACCTGCACGCTGTTTTCATTGAATTCCACGCTGGGATACCGTTCCTTCAGTGTGGAGATCACTTCCGGACCACGAATGTCTTTGTTGCCTTCAACAAGTGCCCGGACTTCTTTGGAGACGTTCACGTCATCCTTGCCGGCTGCGGCACGCTTCGCCATGAGCTGTTCCTTGATTTTACCCCAGTTCTTATTCGGAGCACGGTTCGGGGAAAAACCGGCACCTGAACGACAATGCCTCCCTGCGGTCAGACTTAACCTCCTGAGATATTCCGTAAATAACACTCGGTGAGTGCACAGGCAAATCTGTGACGTTCTGTTTCTCGTAATTAGGGGAATATCCTGAGTTTAATCTCTGCGGGCTTACCCCAGGGGCATGTCAGGGCGACATCGTGCGGGGAGTTCAGGCCTGCTCTGCAGGGATTATCCCTGTTCACAAACAGGTACTTAATCCGCATAAAGAATTATTCTGGATTCGCGTTAATCGCTGAATTCAGCTGGCTGAGTTCCCAGGAAAAACCACCGGAAAGTATCGGGAATCTGCACCATGATCGGGGATCAAGGTTGCGATCATCCAGATGAAATGATGGTGCAAATCGTTCGCGTTTCCACTGGTTTCCGGACCACAGTCGGAAGAAACGCTGTACCCATTCAATCGCCTTATCTGCGTTTGGTGCAAGCTTTCGCTGCTGCAGCTCGGCAACGATTTCCTGCGGACTCAGACGGTCACGAATGGCCAGTTCTTCGATCAGCTCAAGGATATCATAGGGCATCAGGTCGCGCTCGTCCGTCTGGCACTCCACGCCAGGACGCAGCTCGGCTGTAGGCTGCTGAACGTTGACCAGGTGCAGTGCCGGGAGCGCAGGCAGGCCACGCACCCCGGTCGTTTCCATGATCCGCAGCCAGCGACGCAGAAATGACTTGTCAATTCCCGCCAGCGGACTGAGCCCACCCGAGGTATCCCCGTCCATTGTCGTGTAACCCACGGCCGCCTCTGAACGATTGCTGGTCGCCAGCAGTAGTGCACCGCTGACATTCGCCAGCATCCACACACCCGGTGAACGTGTGCGCGCCTGAATATTCTGCAGCGCTGTATCATCAGTCTGCCACGTTAATGGCCGACCAATCATGCCACTGACCAGACCAGTATAGGATTCGACAAGAGCATCCACGCTGATGTCATGAAAACAGCCACCCACCGCACGCGTAATGCCCGCGGCGGCGGAGCGAGTTGTTTCAGAGCTGTTGCGAGTAGACTGGTAGACGCCCGCAAACAGGACCCGCATAAATTCATCTGCAGTCTCAGCTGAAGACAACTGTGGAATATACGAAAGTCTCTGTCGCAGGCCCTCAACACCCAGATCCTGCAGGCCTCGCTGCACCATGGCCCGAATCAGTACCGCACAGGCTGACGAATCCGCTCCGCCGCTCATGCTGACGACAAAGCCACGGGACCGTGTCTTGCGAAGATAATCATGCAGTCCCAGAGCTTCAGCATGCACAAATTCGTCGTATTCTGTCCAGTCCTGTCGGTCGGCGTGACCGATGACAGCCACTGCATTGGCTGACTCCTTCGCCCCGCTGTCCGCCGACGGCGCTGACACGTGGATGATCCGGCCCGACTGTCGCCCCGTCAGATCGGCTGACAGGGAATGCACAGCAGCCCGCTGAGAACGCAGGACATCCACGTCCGCGACAGCCGAGACAACCTCAGCTTCGGAAAAGCTGAATCGCGGCCCCGCAGCCAGCATCCGACCACCTGCTGCCACCAGAGCACCACCATCGTAGATCGCTCGACCAGCCTCATTACCACACAGGTTGGCGTAGACATAACCGCAACCGAACGCTCGTGAGCCATCCTGGACAAAACGCTGTCGCACTTCGTGCTTGCCAAAGGCGAAATGACTGGCACTGGGGTTCAGAATCAGATCCACCCCGTGTCGAGCCATCTCGGCGCCTGGCCGCTCGGCCGACCACGCGTCCTCACAGATCTCAAACCCAATCAGGATCCCCGCATACTCAAACAGCAGGTCACCGATCGGCCATTCAGCGCCGTTCACCGAAATACGCGTCTGCTGCCCTGCCGGCCACGGTCGAAACCAGCGCGGTTCATAGTGCAGGCCATCGCCCGCAAGATGTCGCTTACAGACAAAGCCGGCAATCTGGCCGTCAACCGCTACGCAAACTGCATTGTAGACTCCATTGCCCACCCGCAGCGGCAGGCCCAGAGTCACCAGCAGGCCGGCGGTATGAGGTAACAGCTGCTGCAGCTGTGCCCATGCCGTCTCCCAGACATGCGGCGCCAGAAACATGTCCTCACAGCCATAACCTGTCAGACACAATTCGGGCAGACACAGGACCTGTACTGACTGCTGACGCGCTGCATCGAGCGCGTGGCGGATCCGTTGAGCATTCCCCTGCCAGTCCAGCGGCGTCTGATTCAGTATTCCAGCACCCAGCCTGATGCGTCGCATGCCCGTCCCCGGCCACCTGTTCACAGCGTTCCAGCAACCCCTGTGATGGCCGCTGCCTGCCCAAGTGTAGCCTGTATCAGGCCGTCGCAAGGCGGCAAGTTCGGGGAATTTCAGGGGAAATCAGGCTTTCTCTTCAGCTGTTCGGACGCTCTTCGTGCAGGCCATGCCGTTCCAGCAGACGGTACAGCTTGCGTCGATGAATTCCCAGCACCCGCGCCGCCCTCGCTTTGTTGCCATTCTGCTGACGCAGAATCTCGACGACATGCGCTTTCTCAAGATCTTCCAGCCGAAATGGCTGCGTTCCCTGTATGCCTTTCGCGACAGCACCTGGCACTGAACCACGATCCTGCCCAGCTTCACGCAGCACCCCGACACCCGCGCCCGCAGGACCCGCTGCATTTTGCTGACCCACCACCTGTGACTCGTGGGGCGCCCGCACTTCCGCCGGCAGATCATCCAGCGTAATCAACTGACCCTCAGCCAGAATCTGAGCCCGATCAATCGCATTTCGCAGCTGACGCACATTGCCCGGCCAGTGATAATGCTCAATCGCTGCCAGCGCCTCATCCGTAATCCCCCAGCCAGCCGCCAGAAAACCACGCACCAGCAGTCTGGTATCACCATCGCGTTTACGCAGGGCCGGCAGCTCAAGAGACATCACGTTGATGCGATAATACAGGTCCTCGCGAAAACGACCGGCCGCAACCTCGTCAGCCAGATGGCGATTCGTTGCGGCTATCAGCCGCACATCCACGCGCCGCTCACGATGCGAACCCACGCGGCGAATCGACCCGTCCTCCAGGGCTCGCAACAGCTTTGGCTGCAATGATCCGGGTAACTCACCAATTTCATCAATAAACAAGGTGCCACCGTCCGCCACTTCAAACAACCCCGCACGATCCTCCGTCGCACCCGTAAAAGCGCCCTTTCGATGACCAAATAACTCGCTCTCAACAAGCTGCTCAGGCAAAGCCGCACAGTTGATGGTGACAAACGGGCGACCTGCTCGCGGACTCTGCTGCTGCAGAGCCCGTGCAACCAGCTCCTTCCCCGTACCGCTCTCACCCTGAATCAGTACCGGCTTGTCCGTTGGAGCCACCCGCTCGATCAGACGAAACACCTCTTTCATACGCGCTGACTCACCCACCATCTTCACCGGGGAATGAGACCGCTCAAGGATCGCACGCAGCTGCCGATTCTCTCGCTGCAGTCGACTGCGATCCCACGCCATCAGGCACCGCTGCTCCAGCTCGTCCATCGGAAATGGTTTCGTCAGATAGTCACAGGCCCCCAGCTTCATCGCGTTCACGGCACTCTCGATCGTGCCCTGCCCCGTCAGAATGATCACCTCAGTTTCACTCTGAGCTGCCTTCATGCGGTCCAGAACCTCCAGACCCGTCAGGCCCGGCATATTCATGTCCACAACGGCCACGTCAAACGTCCGCCGGTCACACAGCTCCAGGGCTTCATGCCCATGCGCCGCCGTTGCCACACTATGACCCTTGCGAGCCATCCAGCGCGCACATGTCTCACGAAAATCCGGGTCGTCCTCGACGATCAGCAGACTGAATGCTGGCGCTGACATACTTGCCCTCCTGCTGCCGCGGGTGCAGCCCCGCTGGTAATCCTGGAAAGGTACCAGCCCGATAAGTTACCTGTTTGTGTGCGAAAACGCACACAAGTGTGCTGAATTGTTGCATTCCACGAGCGAATATCGAAAAAAAAACAGACTCGCACGGGTCATCGGAATTCAAAGCGAAAGCTGTTCCGTGGCTGGAAGATTCTGTTTGCCGGTCGCAGGCAGAGCTCGCGCGTCCACGTTTGCTAGCCGGAGTTCCGCGACCCCTGAAAACGGGGCAGCAGCAGAGCAATCTCGGCCCCACCCGCACTGCCGTTCGACGCAGCCACTGTGCCACCATGGGCCAGGAGAATGCGCTGGACAATTGCCATCCCCAGCCCAGTGCCTTTCTGCTTTGTGGTAAAGAATGGTTCGAACAACCGCTGCACAACCTCGGTCCGCAGTCCGGGGCCATCGTCTGTGAATCGCACGAGCACAGCGGGGCGTCCTTCCAGCTCGGCCCCTTCCGTCCGCACCGTGACGCTGCCTTCGTCCCCGCAGGCGTGCAGGGAATTCTCTAGGATGTTTCTGAAGACCTGTTCCATGCGGTGAATGTCCACTTCACAGCGCAGTGCGGTTGGTTCGGAATGTTCCAGCAGCCTGATGGTTCGACCACGGCGCAGGCCCGACAGATTCTCCCACTCCTTCCGCCAGATACTGCTCAGATCGCAGTCACGGAATTCGAGGTGAATGGGTGCAGCATAGCCTCGCACTTCCTCATACAGTCTGTGCAGATCCTGCAGTGCAATTCGGGCACGCCGCGCCAGATCCAGCTGCTCCGGCTGCTGTTCCAGGTCCAGTGCCAGCATATCGAGGCACGCCTGAGCTCGCTGCAGAGCGTTGCGACTTTCATGGGCCAGACCGGTCACCATCTGGCCGATCGCCGCCAGTCGTTCCGACTGCAGCAACTGCTGCTGGACCTTATCCAGATCAGACAGGTCCCTGATGATTCCGGTGAAGCAGGTGCGTCCGGAGACCTGGAATTCGCTGATGGCAAGGTGCACGAGGAATTCTTCGCCATTTCTGCGGACCGCCTTGATCTGGCGGCCAACCCCAATGATGCGGGCACGCCCTGTCTGCAGATAGCGAGCGATATAGCTGTCGTGTTCGGAGCGATAGGGATTCGGCATCAGCATCGAGATGTTGCGACCGGTCAGTTCGGATTCCGCGTAGCCGAACATTCGCATCGTGGCCGGGTTGGCCGAAGCGATGATTCCCTGATCATCGATCGTGATGATCGCATCGACGGCGGTATTCAGAACAGCACGACAGCGGACGACCTCGTCCGGTCCAAAGCGGGTTGTTCCAGGGCCGGCATGCAGCAGCACCAGAAACTGGTCATCCTGATCCACCAGTTGCAGTGGCGTGACATGCATGACCCAGAACGCCGATGGTTCCCCGGGCGATGCAGAGAACCGGTCCTGCAGCTGAAAGCCCGAGCCTGTCTGCAGCATGTCGAGCCAGAGTCTGTTCAGGGCCTCAGCGGTCTGAGCCGGCAGGCATTCCGACAGCCGTTTTCCGGTGCAGGCTGCCTGCTGAGGATCTGCCGAGTGGAGGATGACGCACGCTCGATCACAGACAAAGGCCCTGATCTGGGGGACAGCGTCTGCTGGCTGATTCATTTCACAAGTCCCGATCAATCGATTTTTCAGGTGGCCAGAAACTGGCCACACGGGGAAGCCCTGAGCCGGCTGCTGGCTGAAATCTGGCTTTGGGATCTGGTGTGACGACGGCTGCAGGCGGTCAGTCCAGCCACATTCAGTCCTTTGCCGGGCCTGCGAGAGGATAATCTGTTTTTTTGCAAATCCAAACAGTGGAAAGGTTTATGGAGCAGATTCTGGATTTTGTTTTGCCTCGGTCATGAATTTCGGCACGAGACTCGCGTATTGGCATCCCTTGAAACCTGCGCAAACGCTGTTGGGCTGAGAGGAAACCGAAGATGACTGAAGCTGTAGTTCAGGGTGTGGAGAAACCGGCCAACGGCCTGAAAGGGCTGGCGCACCTGCGACATGACATACTTTCCGGCGTTGTTGTTTCGTTAGTCTCATTGCCATTGTCATCGGGGATAGCGATCGCATCCGGAGTTCCACCGATCTATGGACTGATGTCGGCCATCATTGCTGGTCTGCTGTTTCCGTTTATTGGCGGCGCCTACATGACCATCAGCGGTCCGGCAGCCGGGCTGGCTCCGGCGCTTGTGGCTGTGATGACGTCGCTGGGCGGTGCTGGTGATGCTGATGCCACGGGGCCTGGTTATCCATGGCTGTTGTGCGTGATCTTTCTGGTGGGCTGTGCCCAGCTGTTGATTGCTCTGGGCGGGCTGGCACGGTACGCCGCTGCCATTCCAATTGCCGTGGTGGAAGGCATGCTGTGTTCGATCGGTCTGATGATCATAGTGAAGCAGTTCCCGTCATTCTTTGGATTTGCGGACAGGGTGACTGCCAAAGAGTTCTATCAGTTTGTTCTGTGCTACTAACAGTTCATTTCTTTGCCTGACGCAAAGGTTTCATACTGCGAGTTGCACAAGTGTTTTGTGCTGGCATTTTGCGCCGCAAGGAGGGCGGTGATCGCTGTCTGCCCTTTCGCCGTCAGTTGATACCGCTGTGTACCCTGGACCTTTCGAACCAAACCATGAGCCCGAAGCAACCGGATCTGGCGAGTGATGCGA
>CAIOKE010000022.1 GCA_903858815.1 uncultured Planctomycetaceae bacterium
AATCCCCCTTTTGGGAGGGCGAGGCTCCTGCCGAGCCGGTTTTTGGGGATTGGCTTCGCCGGGTTGGTGGGGTTTGTGTGTGTGTTTACCACGGAGGACACGGAGGACACGGAGAAACGCAAAGTGTGCTTTGGGGGTTTTTAAACCACGAAAGGCAGGAAAAACACGAAAGATGCAGGCTGTACGTGGGCAAGTTGTTGGTGTCAGCCGCCGGGTGTCTTTGTGGTGATTGAGTCGAGGTGATTTTTCACCACGGAAAGTACGGAAAACACGGAAAAGCGTGAGGGCGACGGTTGAACTGTTTTCAATTCTCAATCCCCCTTTTGGGAGGGCGAGGCTCCTGCCGAACCGATCACCCCAGCGCCCCCAAACGCCCCGCGGCTCAGCAGGAGCTTCGCCCTCCCGAGCGTGTTGGTATTCTCTGTTTTGTGGTGTGTTTCGGCTCAGCAGGAGCTTTGCGCTCCCGAGGGGGACAGCACAAATCACGGGTAAGCAACGGATTCCTCAATCCGGCATTTTCAGAGGCCTGACCAACAGCACCTGAGAAACCCCCGAAACGCGAATTTTTTCATCTCTGAGCGGTCTTCCAGCCGACTAGAATTTGAGTGCTGCTGCTGTGTGACGTGTCCGATTTCCACTGACGCGTTGCTATCGGTGGCAGGCAACGTCACTGGTGCTCCGGTCTCATCGGAACTGGTGCGTTGCTGGTACCCTCCGGCTCTCTCCCCGCCCCTAACCTCCATCGCTGCAGTGCCATGCTGTCGGCGATCCCACCTGCGAGGCACTCATGGCTGTCAACTCGACAAATTCCGCGCTGCGGTGTTTCCGGCGTTTTCTTCGCAGGCAACCCGATGCCGTGCTGCAGCCACTGCCGGCGTCTCCTGGTTCCGGTGACGTGTCCACAACCCAGCGTGCTCCGCGTGTGTCGCACAGGGTTCGTGCTGCGTGGCTGGTGCTGGTGGTTGTGCTGGCTGTCACAACAGCCGTGGTGATTCGCTGGTTTCCGGTCCGACCAGTCGGCAGATTGCCGAATTCGCTGTTGACGGTCCAGCCCACTCGTTTCCGCATCACTCGTGAGTGTGCCGGGATTATCGAACCTGTCGGCAGCTCTGTTGTGCAGTCTGGTTGCCACTGGACCGTCTCAATTCTCAGTCTGGTCCCTGAAGGTACTCAGGTGCAGCAGGGAGACGTCGTCTGTGTTCTTGATTCCTCAGAGATTGAAGAGTTTCTGCGGTCGCGTGAGATTGCTTTGATTCGAGCCAATGCGGCCCTGACAGCGTCGCTGAAGTCTGAGCAGTTGCAGCAGACGGCGGCCGAACGTCGTCTGTCTGATGCGCAGTTCGCTCTGCAGTCTGCGGAAATGGATCTGCAGCAATACGTCATGGGTACGCATCCGAAGCAGGTGGATCGATTGAATCGTGATCTGCAGGTCGCGGAGACTCAGGCGCAGACGGCTGAAGATGAACTGGCATTTACTCGCCGGATGTGGCTGACCGGGATGGCCAATCGAGCGGAGGTTGATGCCGCGACACTGGCATTGACCAACCGCAGTCTGCAGGCTGGGCGACTGGCCGGTCAGAAAGAGCTGCTTGAGAAATTCACCGATCCGCGAACTCGTCGTCGTCTGGAATACAGCGTCGATCATCTGAAACTGAATCTGGCTCGCACGGATCTGGCCAACTCCCTTGCGGAAACTCGTTCACGCATGCTGACATTGTCTGATCAGCGTCGGCTGGACATCTATGAACGTTACGCCCGAACGGCTCGTGAAAGTATTGAGGCCTGTACTCTGCGAGCTCCACGGGCCGGTCGAGTGATTCACGCCAACAGCTGGTACAATCGCAGTCGCGGTGTGCGTACGATTGAAGAGGGGCGATCTGTGTATTTTTCGCAGGCGATCTTTGAGATCCCCGACGAGCAGGAGCTGAAGGTCAGTTTCGGTCTCGATGAAACACTGGTGTCGCGGGCAGCTCCCGGAATGACGGTCGAAGTGCGGCTACCGGGCTTTGAAGCAGATCCGGTGAAAGCTGAGGTCCGTTCCATCAGCAGTTTCCCGAAACAACGCTGGACCAATGGAGTGGAAATTCGGGAGTACATGGTGGATGCGATGCTTTACCCCACTGATGAGCAGCGCAGTCGGCTGCACCCGCAGCTTGACGCCATGGTGGATGTCGCGCTGACCGATGTGGCTGACGCGTTGGTGGTTCCTAAAGAGGCTGTTGTGAAGGTTCAGGGACGCTCGTGTGTTCTGATTCCATCGTCTGACCAGACCGAGCTGCTGCCGATCCAGGTCACGCCGGGTGAAGTGCATGATGGTGAAGTGCAGATTCTTACTGGTTTGAAGAAGGGCATGCAGATTGTTCGCAACGCTCGGTTCCCCCACTGACGGGTGCTCTGACTCGGGCAGCGACGAGGGTGTTGTTTGCAGTCCGGGGCTTCAGCTCGGGCGCGAATGGTGTGTCAGAATTCGCATCCCAAAGTGGTTTTGAGGGATGGGGCTGAGCAGGAATGCTCGGGCTACATTTTGTCCTCGGCGTCAGGAATGTTCAGGGTACGGTGGTGGGTGTGCGCGGGCTGAAGCCCACGATACGTTGGTGGGTGGCGCGGGCTGAAGCCCACGGCCCGGTTACGGTCCGGTTACGGTCCGGTTACGGTCCGGTTACGGTCCGGTTACGGTCCGGTTACGGTCCGGTTACGGTTGGGGTTGGTGGGCGGAACTGACGTCGACAAGACGGGGTCCGAGGACGTCGAAACGAGGTTCGATTCCAAGGCCTGGTCCGGTGCCGGCCTGCATAAACCCGTTCACTCGCTGTGGCGCATTGCTGGCGGTGCTGACTGTGACATAACTG
This sequence comes from uncultured Planctomycetaceae bacterium, assembly GCA_903858815.1. Taxonomy (GTDB): domain Bacteria; phylum Planctomycetota; class Planctomycetia; order Planctomycetales; family Planctomycetaceae; genus SXXK01. The sequence continues at coordinate 2,850 of CAIOKE010000022.1, forward strand.
TTGAAGTCGGTGCTGGTGAATCGCAGCTCTTCAGGTGTGCTGTGGGCGAGATGTGCGATGGCGGCTGTGGTGATGTCGCCACCCCAGCTGTCTTCCAGAGTCATGGCGATGCCCATCGAAACACACAGGTCGCGGACCTGGCGAGTCTTTGTGAGTCCGCCCAGTTTGCTGATCTTCAGATTCACCACATCCATGGCGAGATCAGCGCGGCCACGCAGCAACATCTCAAGACTGTCAACGTTTTCATCAAGCACAAACGGATGGTCGGTCTGACGTCGTACTGCAAGGCATTCTTCGTAGGTCAGACAGGGCTGTTCGATGTAGACATCGACATTCCTGACTGCCCGGACAACTCGCACAGCTTCGTGCTGAGTCCAGCCGGTGTTGGCATCGGCCACCAGTCTGTCAGACGGCTGCAGCATGGCCCGTACTGCGTGAATTCGCTCAATATCCGTATCCGGGTCGCCACCCACTTTGAGCTGGAAGCGGGTGTAGCCGGCAGCGCGATAACCGGCGACCTTCTTTGCCATTTCATCGGGTGATTCCTGCGAGATCGCGCGATACAGACGGACACTGTCTCCGTAACGCCCACCCAGCAGCGTACAGACGGGCAGTCCACTGGCTTTTCCCAGCAGGTCCCAGCAGGCAATATCGATGCCGGACTTCACGTAGGGATGTCCTTTGAGTGCTGCGTCCATGCGATGATTGAGCTTTGAGATTTCCCGCGGATCCCAGCCGATGAGATGCGGGCCCAGCTCGCGAAGCCCCGCTCGCACACCCTCAGCGTAGGCCGGCAGATAGAACGGGCCCAGTGGACAGACTTCACCATAACCGACCAGCCCGCATTCTGTTTCGACACCCACAATCGTGCTGTCAAACACGGTGACGGATTTGCCGCCGGACCATTTGTATGAACCTTCGTTGAGCGGCAGTTCGACTTTGTGAGCAAAGATGCGTCGGATTTTCATGGGGCATTCAGGCGAGCAGGAGAAGACGGAAAGATTCACGTAAACAGGATGCTGTTACCTGCATGACATGGACGAGGGCGATCAGCCCTGACAGGTCTGCTGCAGCCAGTCCAGCAGCAGTTGCGGCACATCCACTGCGCAGGCCTGCTGCAGACCACGCCAGCCGGGAACAGCGTTGATCTCGATCACCACGGGCTGGTGATTGTGATCATACATCAGATCAACGCCGGAAAAAACTGCACCCACAACTTTGGCAGCGGCGAGTGCAAGTTCGGTTTCCGCGGGCGCTGGCTGCCAGGGCGTTCCGGTTCCCTGCTGCGAAATGTTGGCTCGGAAATCACCGGGGCGTGGGGTCCGCTGCATGGCTCCCAGAAGTTTCCCATCCAGTAGCAGGAACCGCAGGTCAAACGCCGGGCCAGCCACGAAACGCTGCACGTACAGGACGGCACTGATCCGTTCAAGAGCACGAAAGACTCGCTGGGCAATTTCGAGGTCGGTCACTCGCACAATCCCGCGGCCCTCGGCACCAAACAGCGGCTTGACGACGACGTCACGTCCCAGCAGTTCAAACGCGTGGAGTGCGGCTTCAGCACTTTCGCACACAATCGTGTCAGGAACGGGGATGCCGTGTTCTGCGAGACGCTGCGTGGTCAGGTACTTATCGACTGCACATTCCAGTGCGCGGGGCGGATTCACGACCCGGATTCCGGAGGCCTGCAGTCCGGCCAGCAGGTCCATGCGCGCAATGACCTGTTCAAGCGAACCTGGAGGCATCGTGCGGACAAGTACGGCGTCCAGTGCGTCCAGTGCCACGTCACCGCAGAAAAACCGAGTTTTTCCGGCAAGAATGCGTGCTGAAAACTGTTCGAAGGCCAGAATCTGTACGGTATCACCGCGAGCTGCAGCAGCCTGCTGCAGAAGGCGGACATAACCACCGTCGGCCTGCCCAAAAATCCCCAGACGCATTGAATTTCCACCAGCTGCAGATTCAGAAATGCCCCTGACACGCCGTCATTCTCGCGTTTTTCTCACGGCGGAACAGCATCCGCAGGCAGAATTTCAGATGCAGACTTCGCCACTGCCGGTTAGACTTCAGGAAATCACCTGCCTTTGTCCGCCCCACCTTTGATTCGGACCGGAGTTTTTTCGATGTCTGCACAGCTCACATCGCGTCGTACCATGCTGCGTGGCCTTGGAGTTTCCATGGCCCTGCCGTGGATGGAATCTCTGCGTGTCTGGGGACAGGAAGCTGGTACAACAGCGGTCACCGGTCAGGCGCCAACTCGCTTCGCCGTGCTGTTTTCCGGAAACGGTTTTCATAAAGATCACTGGTGGGCGCGGGGTGCCGGCCAGCAGATGGAACTGGGTCAGGTGCTGCAGCCGCTGCAGGCGCATCGCGAAAAACTGCTGTACATTCGCGGGCTGTACAATGAAGAAGCCCTGAAAGGCAATATTCATAGTTCGCAAACCGGAAATCTGCTGAGTGGAGCTCCCCTGGAGGCTGGCGGCGGAATTCGCAGCGGAACCAGTATCGACCAATTGCTTGCTCAGACCTGCGGTCAGACGACCAAAGTACCCAGTCTTGTCCTCGGCTGCGAAAAGGCCAACCCGTCCGTCCACAAAAACTATTCGATGCTGTACAGCAGCCATATTTCGTGGAGTTCCCCAACCACTCCGACTCCGCTGGAGGTGTTTCCGGCGCTGGCATTTGATCGACTGTTTCGGGATGACGCCACAAAGGCTGACAAAAGCGTGCTGGATGCTGTGCTGGAGGATGCGGGTGATCTGCGTCGCAGCATCAGTCGTCGCGACCAGCAGAAGCTTGACGAATATCTCAATTCCGTTCGTGAAGTCGAACAACGGATTGCTCGAGCGGGAAGCCGTGGTGAATTGCAGGGCTGGAAGCCCACACTGGAAAAACCTGATAAAGCACGTCCAGCCGACGGCATACCTCAGGACATCGCCGAGCATATGCGGTTGATGTGCGAGATCCTCGTGCTGGCATTTCAGACCGACACCACTCGCATCTGCACTCTGAAGCTGAACAACGATCACTCGTCACTCCGGTTCCCCAACCTTGGAGTGGACTACATGATTCATCATCTGCTGTCGCATCAGGAATCGGATGACTGGCTGAAGGTCAATCGATTCTTTATCGAGCAGCTGGCGTGGATTGCGGATAAGCTGGATGCGGTTCAGGAAGGCGAACGGACTGCACTGGATAATTCGGTGATCATGTACTGCAGCAGCATGCTGACGGGCAGCCATGATGCCACCAAGCTGCCGGTGATCCTGCTGGGGCGGGCCGGTGGCAAACTGGAAACCGGACGGACTCTCGATTATCTCGATAAACCCAACCGCAGGATGTGCAGTTTGTATCTGTCGTTGCTGGACAAATTTGGTGTGCAGCAGTCAGCTTTCGGTGATTCCACCGAGCGATTGGCGGAGATCTGACACGGTGGTCAGTGGTCAGTGGTCAGTTGTCAGTGAATGCAAAGTGCCCCTTTGGGAGGGCGAGGCTCCTGCCGAGCCGGGGGTTGTTGGGTTGGCGTTACCGAGCTGGTGCTCGGTGGTCTCGGGGTGACGCGGTTTTGCGTTTTCAAAGGTCGTGAAGTGCCCCTCGGGAGGGCGAGGGGCTGAATACGTAGCCCGGGCATTCCAGCTGCGAGGGACAAAAGTCGTAGTCTGGGCTTTAGCCCGGGCACGAACTTCTCGGCACCGTTGAAATCCCCAGTGGTTTTTAATGGATGGGGCCGAGCAGGAATGCTCGGGCTACGGGTGGGGGTGTTCAGCGGCGGGGATGGTGCTGGGGTGTGGGGGGCCGGTTTTACTGGTTGAGGGCCTGTTGCAGGTCGGCGATGAGGTCGTCGGAGTGTTCCAGTCCTACGGAGACTCGCACTGTTTTTTCGGTGATGCCGGCTGCGGCGCGGGCTGCGGGGGTCATGGATGCATGGCTCATCGTGGTGGGGAACGAGATCAGTGATTCAATACCCCCCAGTGATTCGGCTACGTCAAACAGGTGCGTCTTCATACAGACTCGTTCAGCCACGGGGCGACCGTCGCGCACATCGAACGCCAGCATGGCCCCGAAGCCCTTCTGCTGAGATTTCGCCAGCTGGTGCTGAGGATGGGATTCGAGGCCCGGATAGTAGACCTTTTCGATCAGGGGATGCTGTTCAAGGAAGCGAGCGATTCTGAGTGCACTGGCTTGTTGAGCATCCATGCGGATGCTGAGTGTTTTCAGGCCTCGCAGTACCAGCCACGCATCAAAGGGGGCACAGGACAGTCCAAGGGCGTTGCAGGTCCACGCAATCTGCTTCGCCTGCTCTGGTGTCCGCGAGACGACACAGCCACCAACAACATCGGAATGACCGTTGATGTACTTGGTGGTGGAATGCACCACAATGTCGACTCCGAAGTCAATCGGGCGCTGCAGATACGGCGACAGAAATGTGTTGTCACAGAGTGTGATGGCATTGTGTTGCCGGGCCAGTGCAGTCACGGCAGCAATGTCAATCACTTTCAGCAGCGGATTGCTGGGCGTTTCGATCCAGACACCCCGCGTTTCAGGTGTGAAGGCTGCGGTGACCTGAGGCAGACTGGTCATGTCCACGAAGGTGAACCGGAGTCCCTTCTCTTTCAGGTAGCGTTCGAACAGTCGGAAGGTGCCGCCGTACAGATCGGCAGGTGCGATGATGTGGTCACCGGGGGAAAACAGGGCCATCGCACAATGCACGGCTGACATGCCTGTGGATGTGGCCACGCAGCCCGCGCCACCTTCCAGCGCTGCAAGGCTTTCTTCCAGTGCTTTGCGAGTGGGGTTGCCACTGCGGGTGTAGTCGTAGCCCGAGTGCGATTCGAGGGAGTTCCAGTAGAAGGTGGATGTCGGGTAGATGGGAGTGGTGACGCTGTTGTATTGCTGGTCCTTGTGCACACCCCCGTGGACACACTGGGTTGAGAAGTGCAGATGAGACAGGTCGGTGAGGTGCTTGTCGGACATGGGCGCGGGGCCTGTGGAGGACGGGGAAAACGGCTGCTGGCAGGCTGATGGTGTTCCGGTCCGCGGAATGCAGCCAGCCAGACCCATTCTCACTTTGGTCCGCCGGATTACAAGGAAGGCCGGCAAAGCCTGCCGAACGCCGGAATGAAACTGACGACACGTTGTTGTCGTTTTGATGGCGCGTGGTGCTGTGTGTGGCGTGGCGTCAGGGGCAATTGAGTTTCTGTAAGGTGTTTTAGGGGCGAGGTTTAGGGTGGAAACGGAAGGTGTGTGTGGTGATTTGGTATGGATTTGGCACTGGGTAGGGCGTGGGTGTGGGGGTCAATGACGGCCGGACCTGCATCCATCACAGAATTCCCTCGAGCGAAGGTAATCAAGGAGATCAGTCATGAACATGAAGCGTGTGCTTGTGGCGGTGCTGCTGCTGGGCAGTCTGCTGGCGGTATCGGGTCGGGCGCAGGCGGACGACGACCGTCATCATTCTCGATCTCGCAGCCGATCCGGTTTCGGGATCAGCTTGAGTTTCGGGAATGGGCCGAGCAGTTTCAGTGGTTCTTACGGTCGCGGTTCGGTGGGTGGTTTTGGTCGATCGGGCTTTGGCAGTCCGATCTACGGTGGTCCGATTTACGGGGTGCCGGTGTATTCGTATCCATCCTATCAGCCGGGCTATTATTCGGTGCCGGTTTTTGGTGGCGGGTTTGGTGGCGGTTATTCTCGTCACCATCACCGTCACTGTCGTTAAGCTGTGTGTGCCGAGTGCCTGGAACGGCGTCCGGGGAATCGTGAGTGGCGTAATCCTGAGCCTGCGGAGTCGGGCTCAGGGTTTCATCAGCATTTCGTCTAGGTTCAGGATGACACCAGCGGCAACCGTCATGGCGGCGGCATCTTCTGGTTTCATTCCTGTCGGCAGTGGTCCGAGGGGATCGGTGGCGAAGGTGATTGCGGCGGTCGGGTCCTGTGCGTAGCTGGTGCGAGCATCTTCGAAGAGTGCTTTCAGTTCCTGCAGTTCTGCGGGCGTTGCCGATCGAATGAGTGCTGTCTGCATGCCGCTGGCCAGCTGCTGTTCGATAGATCCGGGTGTTTCGAGCATCCTGCGAGCGAGTGCCTGGGCGGCTTCGACGTAGACCGGGTCATTGAGTGTTACGAGGGCCTGCAGGGGGGTATTGGTGCGATTGCGTCGCAGTGTGCAGACTTCGCGATTGGGGGCATCGAAGGTGGCCATGGACGGGTAGGGGTTGGAGCGTCGCCACGTGGTGTAGAGTGCGCGTCGGTAGCGATCTTCACCGGTGCTGGTCTGCCAGTCCGTGGAGCTGCCGAAGGCGGCTGAGAGTCCGAGGCTGGGCTGCGGTGGTTTGACAGGGGGGCCGTACATTTTGTGGCTGAGCAGGCCAGCGACAGCGAGTGCCTGGTCGCGAACTGTTTCCGAACGCAGACGAACTCGTGGCCCGCGGGCAAGCCAGCGATTATCGGAATCGATGCGGGCGGCTTCCGGGGTGACCAGTGAAGACTGTCGCCAGACTGCCGAGCTGACGATCAATCGCTGGATGGCTTTCAGATCCCAGCCTGAGTCCATGAGTTCGACGGCGAGCCAGTCGAGGAGTTCGGGGTGCGTGGGCAGCTCGCCCTGTGACCCGAATTCTTCGGATGTGAGTACGATGCCGCGTCCAAACAGCTCTTCCCACAGGCGATTGACCTGGACGCGAGCGGTCAGTGGGTTGTCTCGGCTGACGAGCCAGCGAGCGAACTGCAGTCGGGCTGGTTGTTCAGCCGTCTGGAGTGGATGGAAGACTGCGGGAACTCCGACATCGACATCCGGTCCTTTATCGAGGTAGTTGCCGCGGAACTGCAGTTGTGTGCGACGGCGTTTGTCTGCGGGCAGTTCGCGCATGACCAGCACGGAGCCTTCGGGCTTCATGACGACCAGTTCTTTCTGCAGCTGAGTGAGTTCGCTGCGTTCAGCGGCAAGTTCCGGGGCTGCGTTGGTGCGGTACCAGGTTGCGAGTTGTGCGGTTTGTTCGGCAGTTCGCTGTGGTGCCGGGGATTCCAGCAGAGTGATGATGCTGGCGGGGACTTTGGTGCGTGCAACGGCTGCAGTGTTTGCGGTGGCGTGGAGTTGGAATTTGCCGAGCAGGTGGCCGGCATAGGGCGAGTTCTGTTCGATGGTCAGCCGCAGGATTCCGCCGTCCTGCAGTGGCAGTGCGTCTGCCAGTGCGAGTACGAGTTCGTGGCTGACGGTGGTGACTCCGCCGACGGCCCAGCCATTTTCCGGTTCAGTTTTTCCATCGAGGACTTCTTCCGGCAGGAAGCCATCCTGCGAGAAGTCTGCGGCGGCGGCAGCGAGGCGGATGTTCCGACTGTTTCCGGGGGTGACTTCCACGGATGGTCGCGGTGCTTCTGCGACGGTGCGACTGGAGACTTCGTTTCGCTGTTCATCCAGCAGAGTGATGGTGAAATCGGCGAGCCGTGACTGGAGGTTATTATCGGTGCGATTCCAGACGATGATTTTTTCGACGGGGACGGCCGTTTGCAGATCGATTTCCCACCATGGGGCATCGGAGATGGCTGTATGGGTTACGGATTTCCTGAGGAAGTCACCGTTTGTGTTTCCGTCGATGGCCAGTTCTGCTGGTCCATTGAAATCGGTGGTGCTTTGGGAGGCTTTGCCTTTGGGTGCGATGTTCAGTCCCTGTGAGATGACCTGCACCTCTGCGAGAGAGAGGATGCGAGACTTGCCTGGTATCGCGATGCGTACGAAGCGAGCGGCGGGTGCGGCGTTGTTCTCAGGCAGCCATTCTGCGCGGACTTCGGTGACGACGAAATTGCCACCACCAAGCCCGGCACCGTTGCCTGGCAGTTCGGTCGTTGGCTGGGTCTGCAGTCGCAGTGCTGCGAGGGGTTGTTCGCCGAATGTCTGTCGCAGGGCCGTCAGTGGCAGATCAACGACATACACGTCTTTCTCTGCTGGTTGTGAGATGAGGATGGTGCCATTGGGTTGGATTTGTGCGGGTTGACCGCTGGAGCGGTTGAGTTGAGAGGGCGCGAGTGGGGCCCAGTCGATGGGTTTCTGCAGGGAATTTTCCCAGGTCTGCTGTGAGGCTTCGAGGGCTGCGGTGCTGGCGGTGAACAGCTGTCGGATTGCGGTCTGGCGTTGTTCGATTTCTGAGCGGCGCTGTTTCTGTGTCTGGGTGAAGAACTGCAATTTGGGGGAGTCATCACCGCGGTCAGCGTCTTCCGTATTGTTGAGCACAGCGAAGACTTTGAAGTATTCTTCCTGGGACAGTGGGTCGTATTTGTGGTTGTGGCATTGGGCGCAACTGAACGTCGAGCCCATCCAGACGGCCATCGTTGTGTTGACTCGATCAACAACGGCGACGTTGCGGAATTCTTCGTCCTGGGTGCCACCTTCGTTATTGGTCATGGTGTTGCGGTGGAAGGCGGTGGCGATGAGTTGATCTTCGGTGGGGTTCGGCAGCAGGTCACCGGCCAACTGTTCGAGGGTGAACTGATCGAACGGCATTCCGGAGTTGAAGGCGCGAATGACCCAGTCGCGATAGGGCCACATGGTGCGAGCGGGGTCATCGGCATAGCCGGAGGAGTCCGCATAGCGGGCGAGGTCGAGCCATTTGCAGGCCCAGTATTCGCCGTATTCGGGGCGTTGCAGCAGGTGTTCGATGAGTTCCTGCCACGCGTGGTCGTTGATTTCAGTGTTGGAACCGGCTGGGCTGAGCCGGGCCAGCCATGTGGTGGCTTCTGCCGGAGTGGGGGGCAGACCGATCAGGTCGAGGAAGACACGTCTCAGGAGGACGTTTGGGGGGGCCTGTGCCTGCGGCTGCAGGCCGTGCTGCTGCATGGTGTGCAGGGCAAAGTTGTCGATGGGAGTGCGGACCCAGGTTGCGTGCTGTTGAGCGGGCTGGGGAACAGCGGGACGCTGAGGCGGCGAGTAGGACCAGTGTCTGGCGAATTGAGCCCCGCCAGCGATCCAGCGTTCGAGGATCTGCTGTTCGGCAGCGGTCAGTGGCTGACCGAATTCGGGAGGTGGCATGCGAAGATCGTTGTCGGTGCTGTGAATTCGCTGCAGCAGTTCGCTTTCGGCGGGCTTACCGGGCGAGATCGCTGTTTTTCCGGATTCCAGTTTTGTGGTGGCTGACGCGGGGTCGTCCAGTCGCAGGCCGGCTTCACGCTGGCCGTCGTCCGGTCCGTGGCAGGCGAGGCAGCGATTGGAGAGGATTGGGCGGACGTCACGATTGAAGTCTACGGCCGGGGCTGTTGAGCTGGTGGTTTGTGCTGCCAGCGGGCTGGCAGTGAGCAGCAGGGCAAGAACCGTCAGGAAGCGAGTGGATTTCATGCGGCACCGGTGGTGGGCGACAGAGCGGGAGGTCCGGGACGACGGAACGTCGATGGGCTGAGTATATCGCGGAACGGCGGAGCATTCACCTGGAATTCAGCTGAATTCGGGCGGGGAAAACTTCGGACTGTGCGGCTTTCCTGTTATGTTCGGGGGCGGTCCGCCGGTTGGCGGCGAAAACTCAGAGTCCAATCGTGCAGGAAAGCGTGCAGATGTTAACGGAGCAGGGTTGTCGGCAGCGTCGCAGTCGATTGTGGTCGCAGATTCCGGAAGAGCTTGAGTGGCTGCTGGTGGGGGACCCTCGGCACGTGCAGTATCTGTGCGGTTTTCGAATCAATCCGCTCAGTTTTTCGGCAGATCAGCGGGCGTTGCTGCTGCTGAAGCGTGATGGGAAGTGTGTGCTGCTGGCGGATAATTTCACAAAACGGTCAGCTGGTGCTGCGTATTTTGTGGACGACGAAGTGATTACTCCGTGGTACACGCATCGTCGTTCGGTGGTCAGTCGGCATGAAGCACTGACTCAGGCCATCGCTGAGGCTCGACCGTACTGGTCCGGCAGCACGGGTTTGATTGAACCCGAAGGTCTGACCGAGATGTGTGCGGCGATGGTGGCGGAGGATGCGGCGTGGCAGTTTGCTGCTGACGAAGAAGAGACTCCGCGGACACTGGGTGATGTACTGCGTGAGCTGCGGCGGAGCAAGGATGGTGACGAGGTGGAGCTGCTGAAACGCTGCATGCGGGCGTGTGCGGCTGGGCACCGTCGAGCGATTGAAGTGATGGCACCAGGGCTGGGTGAACTGGATGTGTATCTGGAGGTGCAGCGAGCAGCTCAGCAGGAGGCTGGTGAACCGTGTGTGGTTTACGGTGACTTTCGTGCCACGCACGCGGCACTGCCGAAGGCTGGAGGTTTGCCGACCGACTACCGCCTGCGGGAGGGTGACCTGTTCATTCTGGATTACAGTGTGATCCTGCACGGGTATCGCAGTGATTTTACGAATACGCTGCCTGTGGGAATGGTGTCGTCGGCTGCCTCTGAGCAGCTGCAGGCCTGCCGGGAAACTCTGACAGCGACGGCGAAACTACTGCGTCCTGGAGCGGCGTGCAGAGAGTTGTGGCAGACGGCATCGTCGCTGCTGGAGCAGGCCGGGATGGGGCCGCTGGTGCATCACGCAGGACACGGTCTGGGACTGGAGCATCCTGAGCCTCCGATCCTGGTTTCGGAAAGCGCGGATGAGCTGCGAGTGGGTGATGTCGTGACTCTGGAACCCGGTTGCTATCGGGAGGGTGTAGGTGGCGTCCGGGTTGAAAACAATTATCTGATCACTGCGGACGGGTCTGAGCAGCTGAACGAGACACCGGGCGTCGGTTGAGGGGCTGGTGGTGTTCCGTCGCAATGGTGTTTCTTTGCTGCGCGGCGTTGTTCAGTGAGTGATGGGGATGGAGGGTGTGCTGATCCGCTGAATTTCGGTGGTATAGCCACCGGGGGTCAGGTCGATGATGCGGAACCCGGGACAGCCGGGTACGAATTTGGGAGTCTCACTGTCGGGTGCGAACTGGATGCCGGTGGAGGGCGTTGTGCGGACAGCGGCCGAAGCCAGCTGGCCGTGAAATTCGTGGTGTACGTGTCCGCAGCAGATCAGTTGAATGCGTGGTTCGGCGGTGCACAGCTCAGCAAGAAGTTCCCGACCAGCGAGGCCAATCGCATCCATCCAGACGCTGTTCAGCAGGACCGGCGGGTGATGCATGAACACAGCGCAGCGGCTGGCCGAACTGGTCTGCAGCCGGCTGCGGATCTGGTCCACCTGTGCGGCAGAGAGACTGCCGGCCACGGCCCCGGGGACGTGAGTATCCAGTCCGAGGCACAGCCATCCGGCGGCTTCGAAATCAAACTGGATCGGCTGATCAGCGGTGCCACTGATGCGATCCTGGAAGACTGTGCGCAGGACTGCACGATCGTCGTGGTTTCCGGGGACCTGCCAGAGTCGATCGAGCCATGGTGTCAGCAGGGATCGAACGGCGGTGTAGCTTTCGGGCAGTTCATCATGGGTATGATCACCGGTGATGATCAGTGCATCGGGCTGCGGTGTGAGTTGTTGCAGCTGATGGATGACCAGTTCCAGAAACCGAAAAGGGGGCACTCCTTTCAGCAGAGCATCGGGATCACGGAACACGTGCAGATCTGTCAGCTGAACGATGCGAAATGTCATGGTGAGTCCGGCAGCAGATGGTGGAGTGTGTCAGTTTGAGATGTGGATTCGTCGCGGATCGGTGCGATGGATAATTTCGGTGATTCCGGTCTGATTGAAGCCTCGATAGCCATCATTTCGTTCAAGGATTTCCAGATGTGAACCGGGGGCCCCTGCGGTGCGAAAGGTGTCCGCCTGTTCGGCGGTGATCAGGTGCAGATGCAGCAGTTTCTGCAGTCGTGATTCCTGAACGGTCCAGCGTTCGGGTTCGGTGAAGCATTGTCGCAGGAACGAGAAGTCGGTGAAGGGTTTCATGCTGTTGATACCCAGTTCTGCCAGTTGCTGTCGCGCACCGTCGAAGCTGAACTGGCATTCGAGGTGGTGCATGCCGGCGGCGAACAGTGCTTCGCCATGCAGGCCACACCACAGGCCGATGGTTCCGAGTGCTGTGGCGGGGGCCAGCTGCTGATGGGCAAAATCGCCGGCAAGTTCCGCTTCTGTGAGATCAACATCAGCGAAGATGACAACAGGTGAGACGGGATGTTCGAGTACCTGAGCTCCCCAGCCGGCATTGTGCCCTGGATAGAATCGTTCGCGGCAGATAAATCCAAGCTGTTCAAAGAGGGCGATCATGGGGGCGAAGCAGACGCGGCTGCTGCGATAGGTGTGGTGATCGTGGTTGCCCCAGCCCATGCCGAGGGCGGCTTGTCGCATGAACTGCACGCGAGCCGCACGGTTCCGCCCCTGCCAGAAGGCACGTTCAGCTTCAAAAAACAGGTCACAGGTGACGTCGCGTCCGACGAGCTGAATGGCGGATGTGAGCAGCTGCTGGAGACTGGTGAAGGCGGCTTCATGAGAGTCGAATTCTCGAGGTCGCAGTCGGAGCTGGTCAGCGGTCTGGCAAATCTGCTGCTTCTGCTGGTCTGACAGCTGCGACGGGGGGCGACGAATGCTGCAGCCACGGTGTTCGATGACACCGAAACTGACAGTGGATGATTCGGCAGTGGTGATCCATGCCTGTCGCAGCAGATCGCCGGCCTGTCCGAGGACTGCGATGGGGAACCGGTGACTGCAGGCGACAGCGAAGTCGCTGACGGAATCGACTCGCAGCACGACGATTCTGCGGCCGGAGACGCAGACCGGGGGCAGCAGGGCCGCCGGATGCTGGTACCAGCCGTCGGCAGCCAGTTGAAAACCGGCATCGAGCAGTCCGGCAGCGGTGGGAACGTGAAGATAATCGACCCAGTCGGCCAGCCGGGTGCCTGTGGAGGTGTGCAGCAGGTCTGCGAAGTTCCGGAGGACTGCATTTTCGGAGCTGCAGTGAGCGAGTGTCTGAGTAACCCACGCGGCACCAGCGGGCTGAGGTTCCCAGTGAGTATTCAGACCTGCATTCATTGCCGCAACCTCTGTCTTTGTTGTAATCGCTGCAGTCGGCAGGTGCCGTGAGGTGGCCCGTAAACTGCCCTGTTGGATCTTCGCATCCAGCGGTGAGGACTTCCAGAGTCCGTCCCGCTGATTCTCTCAACTCGGCAGTCAGGATGCCCGAAGCAGGACTGAATTGAGGGCTTCCATCGTCTGATTCGGGCGAACCGCGATGCTGTATATTGCTGCGACTTTGCTGCTGCTGCTGACTGCGTGGATCATTTTCGGCTGGATTGTGACCGAGTCGTGGAACGTGCGCTGGCTGAAAAACTGGCTGGCGGTGCTTTCGGTTTGTCTGCTGGTGCTGATCTTTGGTGGCGGGGGCGTTTATGTGACTCGCAAAGTGCTGCTGGCACAGCAGCGACGCAGCATCGAGGAATTCGTGAGGCAATTGAATGCCCGGATTCAGGAGGGGCGTTCTGAAGACGCACTGGAGGCGATTCGGATTATGGCCGAGGGTCCGGCGGACGGGTCTGCGTGGAGCAGTGATCCGCTGCAGCGGATGAGCGAAGTGCAGTCGAATCTGCGGGCGGGTGGCAGCGAACGGCTGTGATGGAAGCGTGAGTTTCGGGCCGGACAGGGGCGGCTGTCAGACGCTAACTGAAGACGGCGTGGTGGACTTTGCCGGCCACATCGGTCAGTCGAAAATCGCGTCCCGCATAACGGTACGTCAGGCATTCGTGATCCATGCCCAGCAGGTGCAGCAGAGTGGCGTGGACATCGTGAATATGCATGGGGTTTTCGGCTGCGTAGTAGCCGTATTCATCGGTGGCCCCATAGCGAGTCCCGCCGCGGACCCCGCCACCCGCCATCCACATGGTAAAGCCTTCGGGGTTATGGTCTCGACCATCTGTGGTGCCCTGAGCAGTGGGTGTGCGACCGAATTCACCACCCCACAGAACGAGCGTATCTTCCAGCAGGCCGCGCTGTTTCAGGTCTGTGAGCAGTCCGGCAATCGGGCGATCCACTTCAAGGGCATTTTTGGTATGGCCTTTGCGGAGGTCACCGTGCTGATCCCACTGTACGAAAGCGTCACTGTGAGTCACCTGAATAAAGCGGACACCGGCTTCAGCGAACCGCCGCGCCATCAGGCACTGGCGAGCGAAGTTTTCGGTGACTTTGTCATGCAGTCCGTAGAGATCCTGAGTTTGCTGAGTTTCCAGTGAGAGGTCCTGCAGTCGGGGCATTTCCGACTGCATGCGGAATGCCAGTTCGTAGGATTGAATTCGCGCTTCCAGTGCTGTTTCAGCGGGATTCTGCTGCAACTGTTTTTCATTCAGCTGGCGCAACAGATCCAGTTGTGTGCGCTGGGCAGCGGTGGACCAGCGGGGATTGGCAATGTAGCGAACAGCCGCGGCTGTGGCCGGCTGACTGGCGACACCCAGCGGAATGCCCTGGCTTTGAGCCGGCAGAAAGGCAGATCCCCAGTTGTTGCGTCCGCCGTGTGCGAGCGTGGGGCAGATGGTGATAAATGCCGGCAGGTTCTGATTTTCAGTCCCCAGACCGTAGCTGACCCACGCTCCCATACTGGGACGCACGAAGTTGTCACTGCCTGTATGCAGTTTCAGGGCAGCACCGCCGTGAGCCGCATTTGTGCCGTGGCAGGAATTCAGGAAGCAGATGTCATCCACACAGCGAGCGACGTTGGGAAACAGCTCACTGACAGGGATGCCACTGTCGCCATGCTGCCGAAACCTCCATGGTGAACCCAGCAGGTTCCCGGTGGGAGCGAACTGGACTCGAGGTTTGGCGAAGGGCAGGGTCTTTCCGTCATCCTGCTGCAGTTTCGGCTTATAGTCGAAGGTGTCGACCTGTGAAGGGCCGCCCTTCATGAACATGAAGATGACACGTTTGGCGCGAGGCTGGAAGTGGAACGGGCTGTGCCCGGCATCAGCAGCGGCTGCAGCGTGCAGCAGAGCTGAGCAGGCGGTGCTGCCGAAACCGACAGCGGCGGACTGCAGAGCTCGACGTCGACTGAAACCGAATTCCGTCATGACAGCACCTGTTCAGCGTACATACAGAAACTCGTTGGACATCAGCAGCGACTGACAGAGACTGGTCCAGACAGCGACATCAGGCTGTGCCTGTGGAGTGGCATCGGACTGCAGCTGTGCTGCAAGGCGAGCGGCGGCCTGCTGCAGAGCCGTCAGTTCATCCTGCTGCAGTGTTCGTCCCAGCACAGTGCGGGACATTCGGACGGCACGAGCTGTGAAATCCGAACTGCTGCTGCACAGGTCCTGAGCGAGGTGTTCGGCGGCTGAGATCACAAGTGGACTGTTCATCAGAAACAGGGCCTGGGATGCCACTGTGGATGCTGCACGGTCACCATTGGGGACAGTACCGTCCGTGCAGTCAAACAGCGACATGGCATCGTACAGGTTATTGCGAATCACCGGCAGATAGACCGAACGCCGGAAGGAATCGTAGGAGGTGAGGTCTTTGGAAGTGTGGTCGAAGAGGAATTCACGATTCTTCACGTGCAGCATGGACTGTCCCATGCTGCGGTCCAGTTTGCCGCAGACGGCCAGTATTGAGTCGCGGACGGATTCGGCTTCCAGACGCTGTACAGTCCAGCGCCACTGATAGTGGTTGTCCGGATCTGCCTGTTCAGCGGGATTGCTGCGATCGGCCGAGGCCTGCCAGGTCTGTGACAGCAGGATGCGTCGATGCAGTGCTTTGAGTGACCAGCCACTGCGAACGAAATCTGCGGCCAGCCAGTCCAGCAATTCGGGGTTGATGGGAGGCTGTGACTGGTGGCCGAAGTTGTCGGCTGTGGCCACAAGTCCGCGACCGAAATGCCAGCGCCAGACTCTGTTGACAAGCACTCGCGGCGTGAGCGGGTTGGTGGGGCCTGTCATCCATTCAGCAAATTCCAGTCGCCCGCTGCGTCCATCAGGGATGCGGAACGAATTGTCGGCATTCAGTACGACCGGGATTGTGCGGGGGACAATGCGACCGGGGGCCAGATGGTTACCTCGGGGCATGACGCGAGCATTGGTCACTTCGGATTCGGTCACACCCATGGCTGTGGGTAACTCGGGAACAGTGGCCTCCAGTTCCTTCAGAGTTGTGCGGAGTGTGGCCAGTTGCTGCTGAGTCTGTTGAGGCAGTTGATCTTCCGGGATGGGTTGTCCGGCTGCGGCGGCAGCGGTGGCCAGTTGCAGCAGGGTGGCGATTTCGGCCTTCTTCGCGGCAATCTGTGCATTGTGCTGTGCAAGCCGCTGCTGGTCAGCGACGGTGGCGATGGAATTTTCGTGCCACTTCGCGATGCGTTTCAAAGACTCCATCGTCTTTGTGCTTTGGAACATGCCGGCCAGTGAGTAGTAGTCGGCCTGTGTGAGGGGGTCGAATTTGTGATCGTGGCAGCGAGCACACCCGATTGTCAGTCCCAGCATGGAGCGGCCGATGGTATCGAGCTGTTCGTCGATGATGTCCAGCATCAGTTTCTTTTCGTCACCTTCGGCGAGGACTTTGGGTCCGAGCGAAAGAAAGCCGGTGGCAATCAGGCGATCATTGCGGGCCTGTTCGTCCGAGGCGGCGGTGGTGATCAGGTCACCGGCCAGCTGTTCGCGGAGGAACTGATCGATTGGTCTGTCGTGCTGGAACGACTGAATGACGTAATTGCGATAGCGCCAGGCGTTTCCGTGGGCGATGTTTTCGTCGAGCCCGTTGGAGTCTGCGTAGCGGACGACATCCAGCCAGTGTCGTCCCCAGTGTTCGCCGTACTGCTGGCTGTCCAGCAGTCGATCGACAACGCGAGCAAAGGCGTTGGGGGAGTGATCAGCGAGGAAGGCGTCAATTTCTTCAGGAGCGGGTGGCAGGCCAGTCAGCATGAAGGAGGCACGGCGGATCAGAGTGATGCGATCGGCCGGTGGATTCCGGACGAAGCCCTGCTGCTGCAGCAGGCGTTCGGTGAGTACATCAATGGGGTGACTGTCCGGATGTGCGGAAGTCTGGGGAGGTTGCAGCGGGCGAAAGGCCCAGAACTGCCGAGCCTGCTGGGGCTGAAATGGCAGGGGTGGCTGTGCCGGGACCACGGGGCCATCGGGATGGTGAGCGCCGAGCGAGATCCATTGTTCCAGTGCGGCTACGGCTTCCTGTGGCAGTTTCCCTTCAGGAGGCATCTGCAGGGCCGAGTCCGTGCGGCGGACAGCCACCATCAGGAGACTTTCATCGGGTTTCCCGGGGATGATGGGGGCACCGGCTTTGCCGCCAGTGTTCAGGGCCGACAGGGAGTCGAGGCGGAGGCCTGATTCCTGGGCTTCAGGGCCGTGGCAGGAGATGCAGTGCTGTTGCAGCAGGGGAGCGATTTTTTCAGTGAACAGCTGGTCCTGAGCGGGCAGTGGGGCGACCGAGCCGAGCGTCAGTACGAGAAGCAGCAGCAGGAGGCTGCGAAGTGTGCGACGAGTCTTCTGTGAGGACCGCGGAACGGGGACCGGGCAGGGCACAGCGCGGGTTCCGGGGATCAGCCGCGCCAGCAGGCGTCGGATGAGTTCCGGGAGACTGGCGGGTACGGACATGGGACAGTCCTTGAGAAGGCAAACTGGCGGGACTGTGAGGGTACGACTTTCGGGGCGGAATCACAAGTGAAATCAGGGATGAAGACGGTTAAGCCGGGGTGGGGGCAGGGCGGGAGCAGCGGTGGGAGGGACTTTGAGTGAAAAACGGTCAGTATCAGTTGAAGACAGTGCTGACGTCCGGCACGTAGTCGTTGACGAAAACCTGTTGAAAGCTGTAGACGTCGAAGAAATCTTCCAGTGAGTCATCCTGGGTGCGACGCATATCGCCGTTGTCTATCATCTGGAAGACGATGTAGCCGAAATCATCGGTTGTGTGGATACCCCAGCGTGCGAACACAAGCGGACACAGCATACCGAAGGTCTGGAGCCCCAGTGAGCGGATTCCTTCGAGCAGTTCGGGGCCGGAGATATGGCCGGTTTTTTCGGAGCCGGAATCGCGTCCCAGTTGCTGTTGGGTGAATTTGAGGGCCGCATAGACGAAGCGGAATGCGGCGGGGTGATAGTGACCTGAGGCTTTGCTGCTGAGCGATTCCATCGAGAGCTGACCTGCTGAAACTGGCTGAGTCCGGGGGTAGGATCAACGAGTGATGCTGCGAAACGTCAACGGATGATAATCAGCGGAAGCAGCAGAATGAAGCGCGGGATTGGAAAAATCAGTCATCATCACCCTGATCGTGGCGTTTGCTGCCACGGGAGATCACGGTGACGATGTCCGCTTCGTCCGCAATCTGTCGACGTCCATCTTCGAATGCGACGACCAGCTTGCGTGCCAGAAGTTCCTGGGAAAGGACTCGCCCCTGCCCCGATTTTGTCAGGACAGTGGCTCCCACGGGTGGCAGGTCGCGTCGATGTTCTTCGTAGGTGTCGTATTCATAACGCAGGCAGCATTTGAGACGTCCGCAGCGACCGGAAATCTTGCTGGGATCGAGGGAAGCTTTCTGGAGCTTGGCCATTTTCATGGAGACGGCGGGCATTTCCTGCAGGTGCGTATTGCAGCAGACGGGTTTGCCGCAGTCTCCGTAATCGGCGAGCAGTCGGGCTTCATCGCGGATACCGATCTGCCGCATTTCAATGCGGAGGTTGAAGTCGCGAGCGAGAATGCGGACGAGTTCGCGGAAGTCGACGCGGTTTTCGGAAAGGTAATACAGGACCAGTTTTTCACCACCGAAGATCAGTTCGACATCCACCAGCTGCATCTGCAGAGCACGTTCCCGCAGCTGTTCTGTGCAGCGTCGGAACAGGTCACGTTCGCGAGTTGCGTGTTCTTCGCGAGCACGACGGTCTTCGTCGGTCACCGGTCGCAGCACACGGCCACTGCCGACTCGACCGTTCCCGAACCAGGCGGCGGTCTGAGCATCTGCGGGGCAGAGCACGACCCCCCATTCGACCCCTCGTTCGGAGCGCACAATGACCTCGTCCCCGCGGAGCAATCGCTGGTCACGACGCGTTTCAAAGTTTCCCAGCAGTCGAGTATTGCCGTAGCGAATGACGTAGCGCGGTGTTTCCGTGCGAAGCTGCTCGGGTTCCCGCAATGATGTTTCAGACATGCTGTCCACTTTCTGAGAATGTCCGCAGGCAACGGCACAAACCGAAGTTGTGCGCGGTTGCGGCGGGGAGCATAGCGGATTGTGGGTGGAAAAGCACGTGAGATGTTCCGGCGGGCGACCGTTCAGCGAATCGGGCTGGCTGGTCCGCCAATGCGGAACTGGCACAGATAGATCCCCAGAACATACAGGAACAGCAGCGGAAACATCATCAGCAGCATGCTCCACGGGTCCGGCGAAGCGGTCAGCAGCATGGAAGCCACCGAGATTGCCAGGACGGCAATCCGCCAGTTTTCCTTGTAAGTCTGCACAGTGCAGATGCTGATGCGTTCCAGAAAGACCATAACCAGTGGCAGCTGGAAACTGACACCGAACAGCAGCGGCATCAGCATGGCCATGCTGATGTATTCACTGAGTCGTGGCTGGACAGTGACACCCAGCCATTGGTTGAATCCGATCAGGAAATCCAGCATCAGCGGAAAGGCGTAGAAGTATCCTGCCATGGCCCCCAGCGAGAACAGGATGACGCTGAGTGGCAGATAGACGTAAACGTAGCGGCGTTCGTGCGGGTAAAGGCCGGCTGCGACGAACAGCCAGAGCTGATAGAACACCCACGGTGCAGCGATGATCAGCCCGCTGAAGAAGCAGACCTTCATGTAGGCCATGAAGCCTTCTTCGACTTTGAACGTGGTGATCCGCGACGTGTCTTCGATGACTCGTTGCAACTGAGCGAATTCGGGGGCAGTGATCACAACGCTGACGTACTGTGTCGCGGGGTTTGTGGAGGGCTGTGCGGCGGGGGGGGCTGAAGGTGGCGGGGTGGGATCGGTGGTGTTCTGTCCGAGGGCTTTGAGCAGTTCAGCGCGCTCGATGCGAACCAGCAGCTGATCGGATTTCAGCTGCGGGGCCTGGGTTTGCCGGGTTGTCTGCTGAGCGACGGGATCCAGCGGTGGTTTTCCGGAGAACATTCCGGTGAGGTACTGGTAGAACGACTGTTTGGGGACATCCATGGCGACGTTGTCGATCCCGCGTTCGCGGAGTGCTTTTTCGACGGGTTGACGCAGCCAGTAGAAGATTCGATCACCAAAGAACAGACTGACGGCGACTGCGAGGATCAGACCTATGACAGCCCGGAAGACATGCACGCGGAGCACTTCGAGGTGCTCGCCGAAGGTCATCGTGGTGTCATCGAACAGGTCGTGATTTCGAGGCATTTCGCGGGGTTACCTGACGGGCGGTACTGGCAAGTGGCAGTGTGGTCCGTGGAGTGTGTAAGGGTTTCAGGCACCGCGTGTGAGGCGGCGGAAAAGTTCGAGCAGCTGAGTGGTGACGGGGCCGGGTTGTCCGCTGCCGATCTGTCGTCCGTCAAGGCTGGTGACGGCGATGACTTCGGCGGCTGTTCCGGTCAGGAAGCATTCGTCGGCGATGAAGATATCGTGGCGTGTGAGTACGCATTCGACGACGGGGATGCCGGCTTCTCGGGCCAGTTTCATGACGGCATTGCGAGTAATGCCTTCGAGGATTCCGGCGTCGGGCTGTGGAGTTTTGAGAATACCGTTTTTGATGATGAAGATATTGTCGCCGGTACATTCGGCGACTTCGCCATTGTGGTTGAGCATCAGGGCTTCGACGGTGCCGGCATCTGTGCCTTCGATTTTGGCCATGATGTTATTGAGGTAGTTGAGCGATTTGATGCGGGGGCTGAGTGCACCGGGATGATTGCGGATGGTGGAGGCTGTAATCAGCCGCATGCCGGTGCGGTACATTTCTTCGGGGTACATGGTGATGGTGTCAGCGATAATGATGACCCGCGGATTGGCGGTGCGTCGAATATCGAGTCCGAGTGACCCGGCACCGCGGGTGACGACCAGTCTGACGTAGCCATCGGTGATGTGATTGGCTTTGACGGTGTCTTCGACGGCGGCCGTCATTTCCTGTTTGGTAAGAGGGATCTGGAGACGGATCGCGAGCGCGCTTTCGTAGAGGCGATCGATGTGTTCTGTGAGCAGAAAGACTTTGCTGGAGTAGACGCGGATGCCTTCGAAGATGCCGTCGCCGTAGAGGAGGCCGTGGTCAAAGACGCTGACGACAGCCTGTTCAGCGGGGACGAGGGTACCGGCGACGTAAACCAGTCTGGACATAGGAACGCTCGGGTTGCGGGGGTCAGGAACGGGAATTGTGGCTGGATTATGAGGTGCGTAAGGATACAGTGCAAAGGGCTGGTTGGCCAGTTTGGGAGTGAATTCCCGTCACAATCGCGGGAAGTGGCAGGTTCGCGCATTCAGCGGGTTTTTTCGGTCTGTTTCAGATCTAGCGACGAACGGTGACTGACCGCCTGGAAATGCCCGAAAAACGACAATTCGCCGCTTGCTTCCCCGCGGACAGCCGATATTCTTCTGGCTCGGCCGACCAGACAGGCCGGAGTGGCGAAATGGCAGACGCGCCGGATTCAAAATCCGGTATGGGTAAAACCATGTGTGGGTTCGAGTCCCACCTCCGGTAGTTTTTTTCAGCTGTATTCAAAGCGGTTTTCCGGGTCGGTTTCCGCCGACCGGTGTTCACTGAAACGTCCGGCCGGTGTTCACTGAAACGCTCGTTACGGCTTCCAGTGATTGCTCGCGGCGAAGACTTACAGTGTGTGGCTCGTGGGCTGTGGCTCGTGGGCTGTGGCTCGTGGGCTGTGGCTTGCGGGGCCTTCGCCATGGTGGCAGCATCTGTTTCCGGACTTTGTTGATGTTGCAACATGCCATCTGTCCCGCATCAGATTGACGGTCCCGTTGCAGTGATTGGGGACGTGCACGGGCAGACGGAAAAGCTGCGTCAGATCATTGGCCAGCTGGCTCGGCTTCCTGATGTGCAGCGTCGCTGGATCGTGTTTATCGGTGACCTGGTGGATCGTGGTCCTGATCCTGCTGGCACGGTGCAGGTGTTTTTTGATCTTGTCAGGCAGCATGGTCGTGTGACGTGGGTTTGTGGCAACCATGAGCTGGCGATGCTTGGTTCGCTGAAAATGCTGCCATCGCCGGACTACATCGATTATGCGGGTCGCTGGGTTCAGAACTACGGGACTCGCAGTACCTTTGAATCGTGGGGCGTCCCGTTTGGCGATCTGGATGCTCTGCGGCAGGCGATTCCCGAGCAGCAGCTGCAGGTGATGGCCGATCTGCCGTGGGCGGTGGAGCATCCGGAATTTTTGTTTGTGCATGCCGGTCTGGATCGCAATCTTCCGTTTGATACTCAGATTCGCATTCTGCGTCAGCGTGATTATTCGCTGGCGCATCCGCCGTGGCTGTATTCGAAGGATTTCATCCTGCTGGGGGCTCCTGTGGATTCCCCAGTGCCGCTGGTGGTGGGGCACGTGCCAGTGCCGCGAGTGCAGTCGGCGCTGGGGATGATCATGACGGACACGGGTGCGGGTTCTGACGGTGAGCTCAGTTGTGTCCTGCTTCCTGAGGGGAATGTGCTGCAGTCTCAGCCGGAGATTCGTCATCGTGGGTTTTCGATGGATGGCCCATCGCCGCCTCCACCGCCACGTCCGCCGCAGGTCAACAAGCCGTGGTGGAAGGTGTGGTAATGGGGACAGAGGAGAACTTGTCTGCCGTTCCGCATCCGACCCCGGGAACTCCGCCGGATTTCCAGCACTTGTTGCCTGAGTTTCAGCGGTTGTGTGAAGTGATTGCTCGTCTGCGTGCTCCGGATGGCTGTCCGTGGGATCGTCAGCAGACGCTGCAGACGATCAAGCCGTATACTCTGGAAGAGACTTACGAGTTACTCGAGGCGATCGATTCGAACGACAGCGGTGCGATTCAGGAGGAGCTGGGAGATTTGCTGCTGCAGGTGATCCTCGATGCTCAGATTGCGGCGGATGAGGGTCGTTTTGAGCTGACGGCGGTGGTGCGTCAGATTGCTGACAAGATGGTGCGGCGGCACCCGCATGTGTTTGGCGAGAGTGCGGCGGAAACGGTGTCGCAGGTGCGTGCGGCATGGCAGGTGATCAAGCAGCAGGAGAAGCCTGCGCGGTCATCGCAGCTGGAGGGCATTCCGAAGGCTCTGCCGGAGCTTGCGCGGGCAGCGCGGCTGTCGTCCCGGGCGGCTTTGGTGGGCTATGATTTTCCGGATCGTCTGATGCTGTTTGACAAGCTGCGTGAGGAGCTGGGTGAGTTGGCGGTGGAGTTGTTTGGCACAGACGAGCTGCCATCGGTGACTCCCTCCGCCACTGCAGCTTCGGTGGCTGATGAGCCGTGGACGGATGCAGCGCGGCGGGATCGAGCGGAGTCTGAACTGGGGGATGTGCTGTTTGCCGTCGCCAATATTGCTCGACGTTGGGGCATTAATCCGGAAGAGGCATTGCGGAAGACCAACGCCCGGTTTACTCGCCGGTTTCAGGCGATTGAGGCGGCCGTGCGGCAATCCGGCAGGGCTTTGCAGCAGGTGACACTGCCTGAGATGGAAGCCATTTATCAGGCATACAAGCTGCGGGAGAAGTCGGCCGCAGCAGGTGCTGCTGAGTCTGAGGGCGGTCCCGAGTCCTGAGTGTGAAAGCCAGTGCTGCGGATGAGAAACAGGACAGGCCACAAACCGGATGGGCATGTGGCCTGTATCAGCAGCAGTCGGCAGTTGTGCCGAGCCGTTCAGCGGTGGGCTCAGCCTGCGTAGAACGGATGAGCGGCTGTGTCGCGCTGTGAGAGAACCGTGTCAACGCACGGCTGATTCTTCATGGCACGCTCGATAGACAGTTTGGTCGCTTCGTAGTTGTACTGATAGATCTTCTTGTCGTCGGCAGCGTCCCAGTGAATGAAGACACCGCAGACGATGACGAGGTTTTCGGCCTGATCCTTTGGGATCGCGCCGCTTTTAACGCAGTCGGTCACAGCATCAGCAACGGCCTTCTGAGCCGGGCCGAACATCTGCACAGCCTGGCGGGCACCTTTGATGGTGACCTTGGTGATCATCACGGTGCTGGGCTTTACAGCAACGTTCGGAGTGAGAACGGCCAGCAGATTGCTGTGGCCGTGCTTCTGATCAGCCAGAGCGTTGGCGAATGCCGTGCCGACCGGACCGGCCTTGTCGCCAATCAGCAGGTCGATATGAGCAACTTCATTTCCTTCGCCGACAAGAGCTTCCCCGACGTACATCGACATCTTTTCAGATCCTTTTTTTGAACCCTGCGTGAGTGGACAAGGTTACCAAAACCACGGAAGAATACCGGAAACAGCCCGGGTCACAGAACGATCGAGAAGTGTGTTCGAGCCGTTTTGTGACAATGACCGATGCTGATCAGACACTAAGGATTGCGATTTTCTGTCGGATGTTCAACTGACCGGGATATTGGTTCCGCAGTTTCGTCGGAACCGGAGTGGAAATGGGGGATTGCGGTGACTGGGGAGGTACTGCTGGCGGGGGCCAGTGTGCGATCACTGGCTGAGTCAGCGGTGGCGGCCGGTTTTCGGCCGTGGTGCTGTGATTTTTTCGGAGATCGGGATCTGCAGCAGCTGCTGTCTCAGTGTGGTGGCCGTTACCTGCGGACGTTGAGTTCGTTTGCCGAGCTGCCAGGAGTGCTCGAGTCCGTTCCACTGCAGATTCCGCTGTGCTGGTCGGGTGGTCTGGAGAATGCGGTTGAGATTCTGGAGCAGTCCGGTCGCAGTGGTCGGCGCGTGTGTGGAGCGACGGCAGCGGCCGTGCGTGCGGTGCGAACGTGGCAGAATCTGCAGAGCTGGGTTGAGGATACGGGGGTACGGTTTCCGGAGACGATTTCGTCTGCCGAACAGATTCCTGGTGGTGACTGGCTGCTGAAGCCTGTGCGCAGTGCGGGCGGTGCCGGGGTGCGACGACTTCGCGAAGGGGATGAGCCGCTGAGGGCGGTGGTGGGTGCGGGGGCAGGTACTGAGTATCTGCTGCAGCGATATATTCCCGGGGCACCGATTTCGATGGTGTTTCATGCGGGGGCGGAGCAGCTGCTGATGCTGGGATGCAGTCTGCAGTTTTGTGGCTGGCGATCCCTGGGGGCGGTGGCTGGTGAAGCTTTGTGGTGTGGCAACGGTGGGCCATTGAGACTTCCGGACAGGCTGCAGCGGCAGGCTGTTCGGCTGGCACTGCGGATTGTGCAGGGAGCGGGTCTGAGCGGTGTTTTCGGGGTGGATTTTCTGCTGAGTGCGGGTGAGTTGTGGCTGCTGGAAGTGAATCCGCGGATCCCTGCTTCGCACTGGATCTACGATGCGGGTCAGCGGGGTCTGGCAGTTCGCCTGCAAGTGACCGGGGAGGCTGACAGGGTTGACCGGATCGGTGACCTGACCGGGTTTCGTGCACAGTTTGTGGTTTGGAGTGGTGAACCAACCGGGCCAGCGAGTGAGCTGTTGAATTCCGTTGCTGTGCCGGCGGGCATGCGGCTGGCTGATCAGCCTGTGTCCGCGCATGTCAGCGGGGAGGGGCCGGCGTGTTCTGTGTTGTTGAGTGCGGAAACGTGTGACCATGCCAGCAGCCAGCTGGAACAAGCCGCCGGGGCTGAATCAGGGCTGCGGGAATTCTGGCAGCAGACATCCGCTGATCTGTCGTTGGCAATGCAGACGTATCAGCGGCATCTGCCGTCAGATTGATCAGGGTTGTGCTGGTTCAGCAGGTGTTGCTGCGGCTTCGGCCGCGGGCTGTGGTCGGCGGAAGCGACGGATCACTCCGGTTAACACGCCCAGCAGCTGTCGGGTTGTGGGAACGTAGCTGCCGACACCCAGAGGAATCAGTTGACCGGATCCTTCCTGCACACTGCAGATGACGACAGAGTGTCTGTCATCGAGTGCCACGACGTGACAGCCGGGAGTTACCTGAGCATCCCGGCTGATGATCAGGAAATCACCGCTGGCGATACTGAGTGGGGCGAAGTTGTTGCCTTCGACTTTGAGGCAGCCGAGATCCATGCTGTCGAACACTTCGCGAAAGCTGATGGTTTCGTCGAGTGAGACGGAGGGCTGGATGGGGCCGGAGGTGGCTGCCGTACCGATCAGGCGAACGTTCAGCCGATTCTGAGGTGACTCGGCCAGCTGGATTGCTCGCGACATATTCTGTTCGCGGCTGATCAGTCCTTTTCGTTCGAGTGCTTTGAGGTGGCACATCACGCCGTTGGGTGAGCGAATGTCGAAGTGCAGTCCGATTTCGCGAACCGTCGGTCCGTAGCCTCGGTTGACGATCTTGTCACGGAGAAATTCATAGATTTCCCGCTGCCGTTTAGTCAGTGAGGTTTTTTTTCCTGCAGCCATGAGTGCATTCCTGTCAGCTCTGTTCCGACGGCACTGTTTCCGGAAGCGAATGTTAGTTCGGATCCGAATCGTTCACACTGCCAATCTCTGGGATCCGGTTCACTTTTTCAACAACTTGATCGGTGATTTTTGTTTGGTGAAAAATCGAAAAATTTATCGATTTAACCGAGAATAGTTTGTTTTTTGCTTAGGTTTGGGGAATTCGAGGTGGGTGATCTGCCGTGCCCTGCAGTGAGTGGTGGGAAAACGACAAAGCTGCCGAGGCTGTGACATTTGCTGGATTGATTTGTTCACAACTGCTGCGAAGACCAGATCGCAGTCGCTGAGACGAAACCGATGGAGGCTGGATTCAGGGGAATTGCAGTGGGCTGGGTGGAGTTGCCGCCGAGTTGCCACTGAGTTGTGTACGGGGAAGGATTTGGGGGGGGGGGGGAGTGCCGGAGGGATTTGTCTGGATTGCAAGCTGACCGCAAACGTGGTTGAGCCACGAAAGCGGGATCGTGCCTGCGAGTTCATGATCGTGGACTTATTTCGTTCAGGATCTCAGCATGCGGAGATCATATGTTGGGCATATGAGAGGCATGTGGGTCTGTTCGATACAGTCATCGTCATGGTGTTGGCGGAGGATAGCAGCAATCTGCGAGAAAATCCAACCAAAACTGCGAGGTCCTGCGGAACATCGGGAAATTGGATTCTGCGAGATTCTGCATGGGGCTACGTTCAGTTTGCGTCCGTTCAGTTGGGGGCAGGTGAGACTTCGACAAGGCGTGCGAGGGTTGTACCGGAGCAACGGATGGACAGGATTTCGGGGCGTTCAGGGCGAGACTGGGCCAGTTCTGTTCGGAGGTCTGCGAGCCGATGGATCAGCAGCAGTCGACAGGGGAGTGGCTCGCGCGAGTCTTCGTAGAGCCATGGTTTCAGGTGAATTTTTTTCTGGCTGATCAGAGGCACCATGGTTTCGAGGGAGCTGAGCTGGAACTGATGGCTGACAGGTGCGACCAGCAGCGTACTGTGCTCAGGGATCTGTCGCCAGAGCTGCGCATTCAGGGCATCACCCCAGTAGCCGGCTTCGAGCCCCAGAGCAGATGCACCGTAGTTTCCGCCACAGAGCAGACTGTATTGATTGAGTGCGAATGGCTGCATGGTCCACGGCAGTGGCAGCAGCAGGAGTGCGAGTGCGACGGAGCTGGACTTCAGTCGAGGCAGGAGTGATTTTGAGGAGTAGTCAGCGAGGCTGTTCGCCCAGCCTCGGGCTGCCAGCAGGATCAGTCCGGGGAAGCAGATCAGGAACAGTCGGTTGCCATCGTAAACGGGGACCCCGGGGACTGCGAAGACGATGAGAGGGAACAGGCTGGCAGCCAGCAGTAGTTGTTCATCGGGGGCGAACAGCCGGGTACGACATCTGAGCAGCAGTCCGCTGGCTGTGGCAAACGGGAGGGAGCAGAGCAGGATGACAAACGGGTAGTGCCAGGGGACTTCGCGGTCCACCCAGCGTTCCCCGAGATACCAGCAGTAGAGGATCGTGCGGTTGGTGGTGCGTCCGAGGTATTGCAGGGTGCGCTGGAGGGGTAGTTCCCAGAGCCATGGCCATGCGGCGACGAACAGCAGTCCGGCGGTCAGGCCCCAGATCAGCAGTGGCCGGATGCCGCGTTGGCGGAAGCGGAGCAGGGTCCAGCCGACGACAACCGGTGGCAGGAGGATGGCCTGCACCTTGGTCAGCAGCAGCAGTCCGAAGCAGATACCGGCCAGTGCTGCCTGTCTGTTGCGTGGTGGGGCTTGGCTGGTCCAGTGGGCGAGCAGCGGGAGGAGTGCGAGTGTCCACGTGAAGTTCAGTGTGGTTTCGAGTGCAGCGAGGCGTGCATGTCCGATGAGCTGTGGCGATCCGATGAACAGTGCTGCTGTGGCGAACGCGGTGACCGCACCCCAGCGACGGAGTGCGAATCCGGTGAGCAGTGCGGCAGTGAGTGCGAAAGTCAGGCAGGAAGCGAGTCTGGCAGCGACCACATTGCACACCGCCGCATCTGCCCCGGGAATCAGCCACGCTGTGGATTCGTGTGCGAGTCCGATGACCAGTCTGGCGAGAGGCGGGTGATCGGGGAGAAAGTCGGGAGTTCGGAAAACCTGCTGTGCCACGGCTGGTGTGAACAGCAGTGGCCCGTGCTGTTCAAGTGCCTGAGCAAGATAGATTCCCTGAAGGATATTGAAGGATTCGTCGGTAGTCAGTCCGGGGCCATCGGGGAGTGGCGAGTCAACGAGTCCGGGATTGATGAACAGTGCTGCGGCCACGAATGCTGTGCAGAAGGCAGCGATCGCGGTGGGCAGGATTCTGACGTGGGGACGTGACATGGTGGATTCACATGTTCGTTTTGGTATCACCGCCGCTGCCACCGGCAACTTTCTGCAGTGCGGCGTTGAGTTCGCGGTCGTGCAGATGATCGCGGCTGTAGATCCGGAAGATCAGGAAGCTGGTGGGCAGATTGCGGAACAGTTCATCGTCGTCGAGTACGTGAGAAGTTCCGCTGGCCGGGTCGTACCAGTAGTTGAGTTTTCCGGTTGGTCGCCGGGCACTGGGGCGGTGGTAGTGGCGTGCCACATCAATGCGGAGTGGGATGGAGCGGAGTGGTGCGGGGAGCGCTTCACGGACTCGTCGTTCGACGAGGTCGGGTTCTGAGAAGATGGTAGTGTTTTCAGCCTGTCCGCTGTGGAAGTGCATGGTTCGTTCGCAGGCCATGCGCCACATTTCATCGCGATTGATGATGGCTTTCCAGTGCTTGCCCAGTTCCTGGAGCTGGGGGTCTGAGCTGGAGGCCCAGCGGGCAACATCGACGAGGAAACTGGTTTCGGTGAGCTGTTGATACTGAGCGAGGTACTGCAGTGGATTTCCGGGGAAGAGGCGGCGCATGGTTTCTGTGAAATAGTCTTCCAGCGCGATATCGATGCCGCGAACGGTGCGATGGAAGTAGATCGTGCGAAACAGGTTGGCGCGGGTTTCGATGAAGTTGATGAGGGTGGGCATGCCGCGGGCGTGGATGGCCAGTCCGCTGTCGGTGAAGAAGCTGTAATGGATCAGGCGAGAGATATCGAAGGCGCGGGTGTTGTAGCCGGACATGTAGGCGTCACGGAGGACAAAGTCCATGTTATCGACTGTGTAGATACCGCTGAACAGGGCACGCAGCTTTCGCAGCCAGTCCGGGTGTCCTTCCTGGTCTTCAGCGGTTCCGGCAGGGCGGCGGATCAGCCACGCGACCTGCCGCGGGTCCAGTTCTTCGAGCGGTTGCAGGCGACCACCGGGATTGCGTCGAATCCGGCGGATGATCTCGCCCAGTTCGTGTTCGATGATATGGCTGCCGATGTCTTCGTGAGTCAGCCCGAACTGTTCGAGGTAGTGATCGTCGAAGAAATGTCCGAAGGGGCCGTGGCCGACATCATGCAGCAGACCGGCAATGCGGACGAGACTTTCGACGCAGGCGCGTGATGGGACGTTGCGACAGGTATCACAGAGCGAGTCATACCAGGCGTGTACGGCGATGGATCCGAGGTGCATGACACCGAGGACATGCTGGAATCGCATGTGTTCAGCCGAGGGGAACACCCACCAGGCGGTCTGGAGCTGGTGGATCTGTCGCAGGCGCTGGACCCAGGGGTGATCGATGAGTTCCTGTTCGGACGCTTCCGAGGCTGGCAGACCACTGCGGGAGATGAACGGGATGTAACCGTGGATGGGGTCGTGAGACAGGCTTTCGCTGTTGAAGTCCCTGGGCATCGGTTCAGGCTCGGTTTTGCGATAGAGGGTGTTGTGTGGCAGCCGCCTGTGGGCAGGCTGCGTGATCTGAGGGCTGACGGAATGATAGCCCGGCGATGGAATTGTCTCTATTTCGTGGCAGAACGAAAATGTCTGGTCGAGGAAATCTCGCTCAAAAACCCCCGATTCACTATGCTGCCTCCGATTGCTCGGCAGATTTCGGCCTGAAATCGGCTGCTGTGGTCTGAATTCCTTCCCGCAGGTGCTGCTTTGGATCGGTTGTCCGACCGTATAGCGAAATATCGCAACTGGTTATTTGCTGCGGCCATGCTGCTGCTGGTGGCTGCGGTACCGGCTGCGCGGCGGCTGACTTTTGATCAGACGATTGAGTCGTTTTTTGCGCCGCAGCATCCTGACATTCAGCTGCTGAAACGCACGCGGGAAGTCTTTGGCGGTGATGAATTTGTGATCGTGGCGTGGCGTCAGCCGGAGTTATTGACGGATGAGGCGGGTACGGACCCCGTGGAGGTGACGGCGACGGCCGGGGCTGTGATTCGGCGTCTGGCTGATGGTCTGAGTGTGGTTCCGGGTGTGGATGGAGCGAGGACTCGCGATCTGGAGCGATTGCTGTCGCAGTCACCGCGGAACAGAAACACGCGGCGTGCCATGCTGAAACTGTTTCAGGGTTTGCTGGTGAGTGGTGATCGCGGGACAACAGCCATCGTCCTGCAGTTGCTGCCCTCCGCAAAGGCTCCGGTGTCGCGGAATACTGCGATTCAGGCAATCCGGGACACGGCGCTGCGGCTGCAGCCGGGGTGTGCGGTAGCGGGCGAGCCTGTCCAGATTCAGGAAATGTTTGATCTGGTGGAGCGTGACGGCAATCTGCTGTATGCGGCATCGCTGCTGGTGTTGTCTGCAATGCTGTTGTGGATTTTTCGTGGTCTGCGATGGGTGGCTGGCAGTCTGCTGGTGGTGCTGGGAGCGGTCGCAGCCACGCGGGCTCTGCTGGTACTGGCTGGTGCGCAGCTGAGCATGGTGAGTTCCATGCTGAATTCGCTGGTGACGGTGATTGCCATCAGTACAACGACGCATATTACGGTGCATTATCGCGAGTTGCGTATGCAGGAGGGGCTGACAGCGGAGCAGGCTCTGCAGCGGACTCTGCGTGAGCTGGCAGCTCCGGTCTTCTGGACTGTGGTGACTGTGGCGGCGGGCTTTGCTGCTCTGCTGGTTTCGGACATCGTGCCGGTTCGCAGTTTTGCGATCATGATGACAGTGGGAACTCTGCTGGTACCGTTGCTGATCCTGCTGGTGCTGCCGGCTGTCTTTGCATCAGGGCGTTACGTGCCGCTGCCGGGGCGAGTGGGTCTGGAGGACCGGCTTGATCGCTGGCTGTCAAAAATGGCTCGTGCGATTGACCTGCATCCGCTGGCGACGACGGGGATTTGTGCTGTGCTGATGGTGGTCACGGTTCCCGGCCTGCTGGTATTGCAGGTGGAAACGGATTTCAGTCGCAATTTCCGTGACAGTTCCCCGATGATACAGGCGCTGCGATTTGTGGAGTCGGAACTGGGGCCGGCGGGCACCTGGGATGTTTCATTCAATGTTCCGCAGCCACTGACGGCCGGATTTCTTGAGCGAGTAGATGAGTTGACCGGTCGACTGCGTGGATTGCGGGAGGGTGGCCTGCAGGTGGAGGTGGTGTCTTTAAGTGATGCGCTGAACATCCCGCCGCGTCTGGGGACGGCCGTGAAGCGACTGGAACTGATTCAGCGACGCCAGCCGGATCTGGTGCAGGGGTTTTATAACCGCGAATCTCGGCGGATGCGGATTGTGCTGCGGTCGGCAGAGCAGCAGGCAACGGCTGAAAAGCTGCGGCAGATCACCGCAGTGCGGGAAGTGGTGGTGTTGTTTTTCGAGGAACTGGAGCGTGAGCGTGCGGAGGTGCAGTCCGGGGCGGCGGAGGCATCGGCGGAGTGGCGAGCGGAGGCTGCGGCGGGTGGTTTGTTTGTCGTGATGGCACGCATCATTGACAGTCTTCTGGCAGATCAGCTGAACAGCTTTCTGTGGGCTTCGGCAGGGACAGTGCTGTGTACTGCACTGGCGTTTCGCAGCTTGCGGATTGGCTTGATTTCGCTGGTGCCGAATGTCTTTCCGATTGGCATTGTAACGGGGACCCTTGGGTGGCTGCATGTGCCGGTGAACATCGGGACGGCGATGATTGCCAGTGTCGCGATGGGTTTTACCTGTTCGGTGTATTACATCGATGTGTTTGAGCGGGCGGTGCCATTGGTGGGGGTCACAGGTGCGCTGCAGCGGGCTCAGGCGGGAGTGGGCAAGGCCGTGGTTCTGGCGCATGCGGCGCTGGTGGCAGGGTTTCTGGTGCTGACGTTATCGGAGTTTATACCGCTGGTGTATTTCGGTGGGCTGCTGAGTCTTTCGATGCTGGGTGGTCTGGTGAGTGATCTGGTGATGCTGCCGCTGCTGTTGCGCTGGACGACGCGGGGGTACGGGAGTGGCACTGGTGCGGGTGGTGCCGCGGTGGAGAGTTCGTTGGGTGCAGCGGGTTCTGTGTCGGGTGTTTCCGGCTGATTTGAGGGGGCTCGGGCTGTTGCCTTTCTGCAGCATGTCGTCAGAACCGGCGCGTACCGGGATGCCTTTATTCATTTCCTTCGATTTTCGCTTGATCACAGGAATTATATCACTACGTGTGTAGTGATGGCACAGAAAGACTCCCTTAATTCGCACGATCGTTTTGCAGCCGGTTTGTTGCAGATGCCGCAGCATATGCGGCGTCTGTTGCAGTTACTGCTGCCTGCCGAGTTGTTGCGGGGCATGCAGCTGAATCGAATGCAGCAGTGCAGCGAGCTGTTGCTGGACGATAAGTTACGAAAGCGTCAGGCGGATGCTCTGTATCGGATTCCGATGCTGGGTGGCGACCAGATCTGGCTGTATGTGATTTTCGAGCACAAGAGCTGGCAGGATCCACTGACGGCCCTGCAGTTGCTGACTTATATGACGTCTTTGATGCACCAGTTGTTGCGTCGCAGGCAGCGGCTGACGGCAGTGATTCCGATTGTGATCTATCACGGTCGTGAGCCGTGGAAAACCGCTTTAACGTTGCGGCAGTTGGTGCGAGTGCCAGAGGTTTTGAGGGGATTTCTTCCGGATCATCAGGTTCTGTTGCTGGATCTGCCGCGAGCGGATGACCGAATTTTCACAGGTCCGGTGGACTATGTGGCGCGTCTGAGAACACTGATTGCCGGACAGTTGAGGTCGCAGCTGCCAGAGCAACTGCTGCAGATTCTGAGTCTGATTGCCGCGGACAGCGCAGAAAAATCCTCGCATAAGTCGCTGATTCAGGATATCCTGCGGTATATCTCTGAGGTCGCTCGTCCGGAGCAGGCGGGGCAACTACTGGCGGTTGCACTGGCCGGGTTACAACTGGATTCGGAGGATGGTATGAAGAGTGCATTGGATGTGTGGAAGGAAAAGTGGCGTCTGGAGGCGATTCAGGAGGGCCTTGAGGCAGGCCGTCAGAAAGGTTGGCAAGAGGGGCGGCAGAAGGGTTTGCAGGAGGGACTTCAGGAGGGACTTCAGGAGGGTGAAAAGGCTGGTCTGGTTCTTCAGATTCGGTCGGTGCAGCGCGCGTTACGTCTGCCGTTGCAGACTGAAAGCGATTTGCGTGCTCTGCCATTGCAGGACCTGCGTCAGCTGGCGTGGTCGCTGTACGACCGCTTGCCCGAATAGTTGCTGCATGGACTGGCACAAAATCAGGATCAGCGCGAAATCCTGGGCGCAGCTGCAGGTTGCAGTTTGATGGGGTTAGCGAAAACGCGCTGGATACTGCTTCCGTGCCCGGGAGAACACAACCGTTCAGGCGTAAACGACAACACTTGTCGGCTTACACTGGCGGCTCGCGAGGGGGGGGGGCTTGAACGGCGGTGGACGGCAGGGGCTGAAGCCCCTGCTACGACCACCGAGCAGGAATGAGGCGAGGTACACAAGTCGTAGTCTGGGCTTTAGCCCGGGCACGAACTTCTTGTTACCCTTGAAATGCCCAGTGATTTTTGCGGTGCGGGGCCGAGCAGGAATGCTCGGGCTACGGTTGTCGGCGAATAACGAACGCAGAACACTGACAAGCGACTTCGGCTCGGCGGGAGCCTCGCCGTCCCAACGGGAATTCTGCGTGCACTGATCACTGACAACTGACAACTGACGACTGCCAACTGCCAACTGACAGCTGAGTCATGGTGTCATTCTGTAGTGAAGAATCACCAAAACTCAGGCGGCACGGCATCACCGTGCGGCATCTTACGTCGCGCCAAAAAAATGGGCCTGCCATCTCTGGCAGGCCCATCGCAAATCTCGTCTGGTCGAAGACTCACTTCTTCAGTTCTGCTTCGATGGCTGCGATCACTTCCGCTGCATCAGGCTTTGTCCGAGGTGCGAAGCGAGCAGCGACCTTGCCGTCCTTACCCACAACGAACTTCTCGAAATTCCAGCTGATGTCATCCTTCTTATCGGAATGGCTTTTCAGGAAGCTGTACAGTTCGTGCTGCTTGCCACCGTTCACATCAACCTTGCTCATCATAGGAAATGAGACATTGTATTTGGTGCTGCAGAAGGTCTGAATTTCCTTCTCACTGCCCGGCTCCTGTCCGCCGAACTGATTGCAGGGCACTCCGATCACAACCACGCCCTTGTCCGCGTACTTCTCGTGCAGTGCCTGCAACTGAGTGTACTGGTTGGTCAGTCCGCACTGGCTGGCGACGTTGACAATCAGCAGGACTTTGCCCTTGTACTGAGCCAGTTTCACGTCCTTGCCTTCGATCGACTTCATGCCGATGTCGTGAACGGTATCTGCTGCCATGGAAACTGCTCCGAAAAGAACGGCTGACGCCAGAGCCAGAGTGTGAATCATCCGCATACAAGTGTGCTCCTGTCTTAAGTGGTTCGGGACGGACGGGCAGCGGGACATTCCGCAGGGCCTCTGAGTACCACGTCCTGAATTGCCTGTGCTGCTATTCTTGTGCTCGCTGCAGGAAAGGCAAGCGCACGGGGGCCTGCAGCGGCACGCGGGCAAAGGGATTGTGGCAGGCTCACCTGCAAGGACCTGGGGGGCACACGAGGCGCTGCCGTTTATCTGATCCGGCGAATTCGTCGCCAAATTCACCGTTTTTTGAGGAAAAACCCCGAACAGGTCCCGTCAGTGACGAGAACTTGTTGACTTTTCGAAAAGCCGGGGCGTTAATTCCCACTGGTGGAATCTGAGTTTGTGTGCCTGAATCTGCGAGCGAATCATGTTTGAAAAATTCTTCGCCAAAAAGCCGGCTCATGAACAAACGGATATTACTCGCCGCTTCAACCTGATCGGCCGAGTCGGTCAGGGCAGCATGTCAAAAGTCTGGAAGGCTGTCGATCTGCAGTCCGGGCGGACTGTCGCGCTGAAAGTGCTGGACAAAGAGAAGACGCAAAAGCTGGAGGAACGTTTCAAGGGGTTGAAGAAGCCCACTGAGGCCGACGTGGCAATGTCGTTGAGCCATCCGAACATTGTGAAGACGTGGGAATTCGGCTGGACGACGGAAGACGAGATGTTTCTGGTGATGGAGTTTGTTGAGGGCGTCGGACTGGCCCTGCTGGTGGACCTGCAGAACGACGAAATGAAGCGTTACCGTCTGCGTTACATGATTCAGATCGGTGAAGCGATTCAGCATTTTCACCAGCAGAACTGGATTCATCGAGACATCTGTCCGCGGAATGTGATGATCGGTGACGACAAGTCAGCTCGACTGATCGATTTTGGACTTGCCGTTCCGAACACTCCGGAGTTTCGTCGACCGGGCAATCGAACGGGGACGGCCAGTTACATGGCCCCGGAACTGATCAAGCGACAGCCAACTGATCAGCGGATCGATATTTTCTCGTATGCTGTCACGTGTTTTGAAATGTATTCAAAGCGGTTCCCGTGGGATGCTGCTCTGACCATCGATGCTGTGCTGCAGCACATCAACAAGCCACCACTGGAGATCACAACGATTGTGCCGGGGATCGATAGTCAGATCGCTGCCGCCATCATGAAGGGGCTTAAAGCCAATCCCGATGAACGCTGGCAGAAGATCGGGGACATGGTGGCAGAAATCCGCGAGGCCGAGATGCGACTTGTGAAGCTGGCTCGGGAAGCCGCAGCAGCGAAGGCGAAAGCAACTGGTTCTGCGGGTCCCACAACCGCTGCTCGCACTCAGGCGACAGCACCTCAGACTGTCGCTGCTGCTGATCGTTCGCAACAGCCGGAAAAATCGGAGGCAGCCGGAAAGCCTGCAGCTCAGGGGGACGCGACGAAGCAGACCGTCAAAAAACCGGCCCGGAACAAAAAACGGTCAGGCGATGATGACATCGATCTGACCGCATTATTTGCAGAATGATGTGTGTCGCGGGCGAGGAAGCAGTTACTCCATTGTGTCGCCGAAGCTGAGAAACACAATGCGGCCGGGGATCAGGCGGACGAAGCGGGTGGCAACGGCATCCATATCCAGTGGATGCTCCTTCGCTTCGACTCGGACAATGTGGGATACTCCCGGATCAAGCGGTCGGTTGGATTCGAATAACCAGACACCGCTTTTCAGACGAATTCCGCTCATTCCGCGGATCGCAATGGTTTCCTCGCTGTCTCCCGTGCGGATGGCCAGCATGCCCAGACGCGGATGTTTTTCTTCCGGTACCGGATGAGAAACTCGGAGGTAGGTGAAGCCCAGCGTTCCTCTGAGTTGCACGGCAACCGGCTGATCGACGGGACCGGCGACGGGACCGGGAATCATAGGCCCGTATTGCATGGCGGGATCGGGCACTGGCTGCAACGCAGGCCGTGGCATGGGTTGAGGGACGAATGGCTGAACGCCGGGTGCTGTGGGCTGTGGTATCGGGGGTTGTGGCGCGGGTGGCTGTGGTATCGGTGGCTGTGGTATCGGTGGCTGTGGTATCGGTGGCTGTGGCAAGGCGGCTGGATTGCCAGCAGCCGGTGGAATTGCGGTGGGCGCTTCGAGATCCACGGGGGGGGCCAGATCAACTTCCTCGTCACCCGTGGCTGTCAGTGGCAGCAGGCACAACAAGGCACCGCAAAACAGTGCGTGTCGACAGGCAGCAATCGTCATGAATGACCCCATGTGAAATGTCGGAGCGGCAGAAACGAGGATGCTTCGCGCGAAAGCATGCCCTGTGCAGAACATTGTGGGGCGAGAATTGCTGGTGCCTGCGGATTTTCTGCAGGGGACCCTGACGGATAGTCCAGAGGTAACTGTCCCGAAGACCGTGCGGTCCTGTTCAGTGCGGGAACTGTCTGCGGAACCACATGGGAGACTGTGTGGAGGCGGTTATCAGGGAGTGCGGCTGGGCAACAGGTCCGGCAGATCGGCGACAAGGTAGACTGTCAGGGACCGTGCTCCGTGGGCCCCGATGACCAGCGACTGTTCGATGTCAGCAGTTTTGCTGGGGCCCGAGAGAAATCCTGCGTAACGGTGCTGACCGACGGTGATTCGACTGTAGGCCTGATGCATGTTGTGGACGATGCTGGCGGCCGGCACGACCAGCGCCATGTGCTGTGGAATAAAGTACAGTACGCGGTGCAGCAGTGTCTCGTCAGTGACCCAGACGGCGGCGTTTTCGGCGACTGCGAGGTGTCCGCGAAGAACGGCAAATTCAACATTTTCCAGTTGATGTGGATCATTGGCTGCAGCGGTCGCTGGTGAGGTTTCACCCAGTTCGGGTACAGCGGAGTAGCGGACCTGTGCCGTATTCCAGAGCGGCATGGACTGAAGGTGCTGCTGTGCTTCAGCAAGGTTTTGACAGGCGACCATCTGACCGCCGACCGTGGCGAGGACTTCAGCGAAGCGGGCGACGGGATCGGGAAACGTCTGCCAGGGACCGTTGCCGAGGACTTCCGGCAGTGGAGCCGACTGTGGCAGGGCTTTGCGGATGCGATTCAGGATGAATTCGCGGGAATTGCGGCTTGCGGGAATCGACATGAGACGTTTCTGACGACAGGTACGGGAGCAAGGGAGCGGTGGCGGGGGCCGTTGGGCTGGCTGCCTTCCGGGCACCTTTCTCACTTCAACAATCAGTCCCGGAAAACTCAAGTGAAATCCGGGTCAATCCTGGTCCTCAGAGTGGCATCGGGCGGACGGAATTGATGATGGGGTGGAAGTCCATGTGCTGCAGCAGGTCGCGGTCAAGTTCCATGCCGGGGGCGATTTCGACCAGTTCAAGGCCTGCGGCATGGAGCCGAAAGACGGCGCGTTCGGTGATGTACAGCACATCCTGGGCCTGTTGGCGTGCCTGCAGGCCTGAGAAGGAAATCTGTTCCACATGCTGGACGAATTTGCGGATTGCGCCTTCCTGCATGATTCGCAACTGACCGTTTTCCAT
Organism: uncultured Planctomycetaceae bacterium; assembly: GCA_903858815.1. GTDB lineage: Bacteria > Planctomycetota > Planctomycetia > Planctomycetales > Planctomycetaceae > SXXK01. The sequence goes on from CAIOKE010000022.1 coordinate 41,245, forward strand.
GGTGAGTTGCAGGCCACCGGCGGTGAATGTTCCGCAGAAGACCAGTCGGCGGGCTGACTGGGAGATATTGACGAAGCCTCCGACGCCCGCGAATCGCTGTTTGAACCGTGAGACGTTGACATTTCCGGCGGCGTCGACTTCGGCAGCGCCGAGGGCGGCGAAGTCGAGACCTCCGCCATCATAAAAATCGAATTGTGACGCCGAATCGATGATGGCTTCGGGGAATCGTGAGGCGCCGAAGCTGAGTCCGGTGGCCGGCAGGCCTCCGAGGGGACCGCTTTCGAGTGTGAGAGTGACCTGCTGCAGCAGGCCCTGTTCGGCGGCCACTGCAGCTATGCCCTCGGGCAACCCGATGCCGAGGTTGCAGATGCTGCCCGGCTGCAGTTCGCGGCAGGCTCGGACGGCGATGATGCGACGAACCATTTCAGTGGCATCATCGGGGTTGGGCAGTGTGGGGTGTTGCTGAGGAGCGGGGCTGAAGTAGTCGGGGTTGAGTTGTTCGGCGAATGTCTGCCAGTGGAGTTCTGGATCGGCGACGACGATGTGATTGACCAGTTTCCCGGGAACTCGAACCTGTTGCGGAGGTGCCGGCTGCTGGAGCAGTGACTGGACCTGGGCAATCACGATGCCGCCGGAGTTGTGAGCGGCCTGAGCGAGTGCGAGTACGTCGCCGATGACAGCTTCCTCGTCCAGCAGCAGATTGCCATGGCAATCCGCAGAAGTGGCTCGGAGCAGGGCCACGTGGATTGGAAAGGCGTGGTACAGCAGCCATGTCTGTCCGGCGAGGGTGACCCGTTCCACGAGCTGTTCAGTGGAGCGTGCGTTGAGTCGACCGCCATCGTGGAGTGGATCAATAAAGGTCCCGAGACCAATGCGGCTGATGCATCCCGGTCGGCCGGCAGCGATGTCGCGAAAGAGCTGGCAGATGACGCCCTGGGGCAGATTCCAGGCCTCAATTTCATTGTTCAGTGCCAGTTCCCCGAGTCGGGGAGCCAGTCCCCAGTGTCCACCGATGACGCGTTTCAAGAGTCCCGGGTGTGCCAGACGATTCAGTCCGCGCTGGCGACCGTCACCCTGACCGGCGGCGTAGACAAGGGTCAGGTCTGTGGGCATGCCGGTGTGCAGGAAGCGTCGTTCCAGTTCCAGTGTCAGCTGTTCCGGGTGCCCGGCCCCGATGAATCCGCTGCAGGCCACGGTGGATCGAGGCGGAATCCCGGCGATGGCGGCTTCTGCCGAGCAGAGCTGTGCGGGAACGTGATCTGTCATGCCCACCAGCCGCCGTTGACGTGCAGGGTTTGTCCGGTGATGTAGGAGGACAGCGGGCTGCAGAGAAACACGATGGCGGACGCGATTTCCGAGGGTTCGCCGAAGCGTTTGAGTGGAATCTGGTTCAGCATCTGTGCTCGAGCGGATTCCGGGATGGACTGTCCCATGTCTGTCAGCACGACACCGGGTGCAACAGCGTTGACGTTGATGCTGCGGGCGGCCAGTTCACGGCTGAGGACCTTTGTCAGGCCGATAATACCGGCTTTAGCGGAAGCGTAATTTGCCTGTCCGTAGAAACCGATGACTGCGGAGATGGAGGCGAGGTTGACGATGCGACCACCATCGCGGAGCACGGGGAGGGCAGACTGACAAACGCGGAAAACGGCTGACAGATTTGTTTCGATGACAGCATCCCAGTCGTCATCAGACAGATTTCTGACTGTGCGATCGCGCAGAATACCAGCGTTATTGATGAGCAGATCGAGACCACCGAAGCGGGTCTGAATCTGGGCCATCAGCCGCTGCAGATCAGAACGTGAACGGACATCGGCAGGGACGGCCAGTCCTTTGGAACCGAATGGTGCGACAGTCTCTTCGGCTTTGATCCGTCCGACACCAGCGGCATCATTCAGATAGTTGACGATGACAGTGGCCCCGCACTGCTGCAGCAGGCGTGCTGTGGCTTGTCCCAGTCCCTGTCCGCCTCCGGTGACAAGGGCAACGCGATCGCTCAGGTCAATCTGCAGCATGGTCGGGGCAGTCTTTGCGGGCCGTCAGAAGTTCAGGATACGCCGAGTTTCCTGTTCGATGCTGAGCAGGTAGGCGCGAAGTTTGTCGTGGATTCCCGAGGCGAAGGCTTCAGCTTCGGTAAAAGCCGTCATGTGGTCGAGCATTTCCTGATCACTGACTGCGGAGACGTCGTGGACTTTGGCGGCATGGCGGAGTGCCGAGATTTTGGGCAGCAGGGATTGTTGCAGGTGCTCACTGAGATCCCGGGCAAGGTGTTCCGCGCGATGAAAGCGTTCGACCAGTGGAACATTCTGCGGTTGGTCATCCATAGGAGACGTCCGGGCAGTGGGAAGGGCGGGGAGGGGGAGTCTGACGATTTTTTCTGACACACAGGATAACAGGAATGCCGGGGTGAGGGCACTGCGGATTTCGTGAACGGGGCGAAAAGTCGGGAAAATCGGGAGGTTCTGCTGCGGTGGAACGGTGACGGGGTTCTGGATTTCCTGTCGACCCAGTGCGATAATTGCGAGTGGGGTGGGTAACGGTGGGCGTGGCGAACAGCAGAGGAGTGCAGATGTTTCGGCCGGGCGAACTTTTCATGCTGCTGACGCTGCTGTTTTCGGCAGTGCCGGGCGGGATTGGGAGTGCAGCGGCCAGTGATCGCTGGCTGAGTCTGTCGCTGCGGAGTGCTCGGTTGCAGGCTCTGGTGCTGGACGAATCTGCGGAGCAGAATCCGGTGCGGAAGCGACTGCTGAATTCGCAGGTGACAGGTGAGCAGACCACGAAGACTCAAACGCGTCTGCGGATTGAGCCCAACAGCCGGCCACTGAAGTTTGAGCTGCAGACAACGGGAGTGGTCAGCAGTGAAACCACCGGTTTGAATGCTCGAGCGATCGTTGACAGCAGTGGGCAGCATCGGTTTGAGGTTCTGAAGCCACTCTGGTTTGACGGGACTCGCTTTCGGACTCAGAAGGGCTATGGGGTGATTCAGGCCTTTCAGTGGCCGCAGCGGGTTTCCAGTGTGGTTGGTCGTCAGACTCCGGCACTGGCGGTGTTGGGGGACCGTCTGGCGTGGAATCAGGTGATGCTGATGCAACCGCAGATCAATCGGGCGGTGGCTGAGGATCTGTCTCGCGATGTATTGCCGAGTCTGGACCGGCGTGTAGAGCAGAGATTTGCTGAGCTGGAGGACCGTTGGCGAGTTCTGCGTGCGGAGCAGTCGGACTGGCTGGGCGACGCCCGTTTCCGCTGGTCTGCGTGGTCGACGGCGACGGAGGTCTGTTTTGCGGGGGATCGAGTGTCAGATGCTGCTGTGCAGTCAGCAGAGTCAGCCGAATCGGTGCGAGGTGCGTCGGTGGCTGTTCCCGCTGCAGTTCAGCTGCAGGACGCTGAGGACGGGGTGCTGGTGATATCGGAAGCGGCATTGAGTGCCTTGGGGAACAAGTTCCTGGAGCGATTTCTGATGAAATCCGGCAGTCGGGTACTGACGGATACGGCGTTGCAGGGGGTGCTGGGGGAATCCGGGGTTGGTGGGGTGTCAACCGCAGCGGTTGCGGGTGTTGGAGGAGTGGCTACTGAGGCGGTGTTGTATTCCGTTGAATTTCCGCAGCCGGACGTTGTGGATGTGGAGTGTGCGGCTGGTGTGATAGGGGTGCAGCTGCGGTTTCGGGTGTTGCCGCGAGTGGGTCAACCGAGTGACGAGTTGCAGTTGCGAGTGGAGTTACGTGGTGAGATTGTGGAGTCAGGTTTCTGGCGGGTCGTCGTTTCGGGGGTGGACGTTTCCGGAAGTGGGACAGCGTGGACGAATCTGGTCAAGGGGGCTTTGCAGTCGTTTGTGGGTCGGTCGGTCCTGTCAGATCAGCCGCGTGAGATTCTGCCGGCGTGGTTACCTCGGGGACGTGTACGATTACAGCAGGTGGAGTCGGCTGCGGGGCAATTGCGGCTGAGTCTGGTTGTGCGGCAGGATGAGGCTGGGGGTCGTGGTGATTGAGTGGGGGGGGGCACGTCGAGTGTGTTTGAAACGGGATCTGTCAAACGGGTTGTTGTGGAATCTGGTGGAATGCGGGTATGTCTGCGTGGGATTAGTGTTGGTGAAGGGGCCGAGTGGGATCTTCCGGGCGCGTTGCGAGTAGGGGTTGGGCAAGTATCCGCAGTCGCGCAGGAAACTCGGCGGGCGAAGACCTGTTCTGCTGGGGGAAGTACGACTGCGGGCTCCTGTGTTTCGCTGCGTGTGAGGAGTCGAAGTTCTTGACCTGCGAGGAATTACGAGTAAAGTTCGGGGTCCGCTGAACGGCTGCAGAATGGGCAGTCTGGCGGGCAACTGGTCGAGTGCAGCCTTGTTGCCGGCTGGTCCCTGAAAACGCTGGATTTGTGTGGTATTGGTGTGATCTGTTCGGGGATCAGTGCGCAGCAGGAGTTCGTGAGGTGCAGGGGACTGGCGACGATTTTCGGGAGCTTGTTCGTTCCAGCACCAATCTGGTGGATCTGGTGGCAGAGACTGTCACTTTGAAGCCGCTGCATGGTGGGCGTCAGTACGTGGGTTTGTGTCCGTTTCACGACGATCACAATCCATCTTTCTATGTTTACCCGGACCGTCAGTCGTATCGTTGCTGGGTTTGCCAGCAGGGTGGTGACTGTTTTCGCTGGGTGATGGAGATTGAGAAGCTTTCGTTTCCGGAGGCGATGGAGAGTCTGGCCCGTCGTGCTCGGCTGGAGATACCGAAGCGTGGGCGTGGAGTTGCTGGGGCGGATGTGCCTGGGAAGGCTGCTGCTCTGGAGATTGTGGAGTGGGCGGCCAACCTGATGCATGAGGCCCTGCGGACGGGGCGGATGGCGGAGCATGCTCGGGAGTATGTTGAGAAGCGGCGTTTGACGGCCGAGACGGTGCGAAATTTTCGGCTGGGTTACCATCCGGAGGATCGTTACTGGCTGATGGACCGGGCGCGAGGGAAGTACACTCCGGCCCAGCTGGTATCAGCCGGGTTACTGCGTGAACGTGACGAGGGTCAGGGGTATTCGGCGATGGATCTTGCCGATCGTCTGATTTTTCCGATTTTTGACGAGCGGAGCAGGATTGTTGCATTTGGGGGACGTGTGCTGCCGGGGCGTAATGATCAGAACCGGGGCAAATACTGGAACAGTCAGGAGAGTGGGATATTTCAGAAGCGGCGTACGATGTACGCCTTTGACAGGGCACGGGAGACCATTCGTCGTCAGGAATTTGTGATAATTGTCGAGGGTTACATGGACTGCATTGCCTGCCATCAGGCGGGAGTGCTGAATGCCGTGGCGACGCTGGGCACGGCATTGACGGAGGAGCATGTTCGCTTTTTGCGACGTTTTGCTTCGCGGGTGGTGCTGGTTTACGACAGTGATGACGCCGGGCAACGCGCGGCAGAAAGGTCAATTTCGCAATTCATCGCTCAGGATCTTGATCTCAGAATTCTGAATGTTCCGTCAGGAAAGGATCCTGCGGACTATCTTGAAGATCACAGTCGAGAAGAGTTTCTGTCGCTGACGGCGTCGGCTGCGGAGGCATGGGATTACAAGCTGCAGGCAGTGCTGAAGCGTACGGGAGTCGCGACGGTGGCTGGTCGGCAGCAGGTGTTGGGTGCGATGCTTGAGTTTCTGGCGGGTTCACAGGGTCTGGCTGGCACGGCGCGCGAGGACATGATTCTGCGTAGTGTGTGCTGGCGGGTCCAGGTGGACGAGCGGGTGGCTCGGCAGCAGCTTGGTGAACTTCGCGGGACGGCTCAGAAAAAGCTGGTTTTGCGGCGTTCAGACGAGTTGCCTGAGGCTGTTCCTGCCCGTCCCGAGAATGCTCTGGATCGGGCCGAGCGGGAGCTGCTTGAGATTCTGCTGACATGTCCTGACATGATTGAGATTGTGGGGCGGAATCTGGGGCCGGATGACTTTCGGAATCCGCAGCATCAGAAGCTGCTTGAGTTGTGTCTGGATTTGTGGAAGGAAGAGGGCGAGTTACCTGAGCTGGGTCGTTTGATCAGTCGAGCGGATTCGGATTCGGCGATGTTGAATCTGATCAATTCGATTGTGGATTCGGCAGAGGACAAGGGAATTTTTCGGTTGATGTCTGACGGTGGAGAGGGCCGGCTGGCTGGTGCGATTCCTGTGCATCTTGAGAGGGTGCTGGGACCGTTACTGGAGAAGCGAGACCGACCCGCAGGACAGTTGTCGCGACAGATGCAGGCTCAGACCGGGCCGGCTGGCGGGACACTCGATGAGAACGCTCGAGCGGCTCTGAAGAAACTGACGGAATTTCGTCGGAATCAGACGGGGAATTCGGGCACATTCAAGTGATTTGACGGATACGTGGAACTGGAACAGTGCGTGATGGGGTGCAGCCTGTCATTGTCCCTGGGAGCTGAAGCAATGCGTTGTCTTGATGAAGGTCTGCGAACACTGGTTGAGTCCGGCCTGAAGCGTGGCCATCTGACGTTTTCTCAGGTGAATTCCTACCTGCCTGATGAGGCGCCGGATCCGGTGCATCTGGACAATCTGATTGTGTGTCTGGAGGAGCTGAACATCCAGCTGGTTCCGGACCCGGAGGTGCCCGTGGAGGCGGTCCCAGTGGTGGTCCGTCGGAAGCGGAAGCAGGAGATTCGGATTGACGACGAGGGTCGTGGTTCTGAGGACCCGATCCGTGTGTATCTCAGTCAGATGGGCGAAATCCCTCTGCTGACTCGCGAAGAAGAGATTTTCCTTGCGAAGCAGATCGAGGTGACTCGCCGGCGTTTCCGGAGGACTTTGCTGTCCACCGAATATGCTCTGAATTACTGCCATGAAACGTTGTTGCGGGTGCATCGGGGTGAACTGCCATTTGATCGCACGATCAAGGTCTCAATGACGGAGAGTCTTGAGAAGGAGCAGATTCTGGGGCGGATGCCAATCAATCTGGCGACGATCGCGGACATGCGGCGTCGGGATCGTGAGGATTATGAGTTATTGAAGTCGGCGGGGTTGTCTGCCGAGGATCGTCATGCGGTGCAGCAGCGACTGCACGAGCGCCGTCGTCGTTGTGTGACGCTGCTGGAAGAACTGAGTCTCAGGACTCAGCGTCTGCAGCCCTGCATGAAGCGTCTGGAACAGATTTCGGCTCGGATGTCGGAACTGCACGAGCAGATTCAAAGTCTGCAGAACCTGCAGTCTGCGGCGGATGAGAGTCGGCATCTGCAGCGGGAGCTGGACGAGCTGCAGGCTTTGACTCAGGAGACACCAGCGTCACTGGCACAGCGAGTGCGATCGATCCAGCAGCGGCATGATGAGTACGACAAGGCGATGCGTGATCTGTCAGGCGGGAATCTGCGTCTGGTGGTTTCGATTGCCAAGAAGTATCGCAATCGCGGTCTGACCTTCCTCGATCTGATTCAGGAGGGCAACACGGGATTGATGCGAGCGGTTGACAAGTACGAGTATCGGCGGGGATATAAGTTTTCGACTTATGCTACGTGGTGGATTCGTCAGGCGATTACTCGGGCGATTGCCGATCAGGCTCGTACGATCCGTGTGCCCGTGCATATGATTGAAGCGATGACGAAGCTGCGAGCGGCGGGGCGAGTCCTGTTGCAGGAAATCGGTCGCGAGCCGACGGTAGAGGAGATGGCTGAAGCGGCCGGAGTGCCCCTGGAGGAAGCTCGTCGGGTCCTGCGAATTTCGCGTCAGCCGGTCAGTCTGGACAAGCCAATTGGCGAGGGCGATGACAGTGCCTTCGGGGATTTCATTGAAGACCGTGGCAACGACAGTCCCGTCAGCAATGCGGCTTCAGAGATGCTGAAGGACAAGATTGATCTGGTCCTGAAGACACTGACGTATCGTGAGCGTGAGATCATCAAGCTGCGGTATGGTCTGGGTGACGGTTACACGTACACGCTGGAGGAAGTGGGACGCATCTTCAAGGTGACTCGAGAACGCGTGCGTCAGATCGAGGCGAAGGCGGTTCGCAAACTGCAGCATCCGGTGCGCAGTCGACAGCTGCAGGGGTTTCTTGAG
>CAIOKE010000023.1 GCA_903858815.1 uncultured Planctomycetaceae bacterium
CGTGTCCAGTATGGTGGACACTCTGGGGAAGGCGTTTCTGGCAACGACACTGGCGTGTGCACAGTGTCATGATCACAAGCTGGATGCCGTGGAGCAGCGTGATTATTACTCATTGTCCGGGATGCTGATGAGTACTCGATTCAGTTCCCGCACGGTTGATGCGGTCGATCCGAATCTTCGGGTGATTGAGTCATTGCGAGGAGTGCGGGGTGAATTGCGGCGGGTGTTGTCGCATCGCTGGCTGCAGGCACTGTCTGACGATGAGCAGGCAGGATTTGCGGTGGCGTTGAGGGCGGTACCGGCGGGGGAAGTTGCTGGTGCGGGTGTGCCGTCAACGCTGTTGGATTACTGGAAGCGGTCGCGTGTGAATCCCGTGACGGCGGACGAGTTTCGGCGGGTGCGGGAGCAGCGGGTACGGGAGAACGCCGCCAATCTGACGGTGCTGGCAGACTTTTCGCAGCCTGCGGCAGTGGCGGGCTGGCGATGGGATGGGTTTGGGATGCAGCATGGTCTGGCGGCTGATGGTGAGATGGTGGTGTCCGAGGAGGGTGAGCGGGCGATTGTGCAGATATTGCCTGGTGGGCGGTATTCTCATCTGTGGTCGTCACGACTTGCGGGCCTGTTGCAGGGGCCGGCGATGGATCCTCAGGAGCCGGTGACATTTTCCCTGCTTGGAGTGGCTGGACGTTTTGCTTCGCAGACATTTGTTGTGGATCGGGCGTTGAATCCTGAGCGACTGCAGTTTCCGGCTCGGCCGCAGCCAGTCTGGGGCACCGTGACTGCCGGACAATTTGATTCGCTTGAAGGGACTGTGGACGCGGCTGCACGTCGGGTTTATTTCGAACTGGCGACGAAGTCTCTGAACAACTATTTCCCACCGCGTGTGGGGTATGGTGGAGTGAGTGAGGCGGAGTGTGCAGACGAGCGATCCTGGTTTGGGGTGTCCCGGATCGTGCAGCATGCTCCGGGGCGTGGTCCGCAGGATGAACTGGGTCGTTTTGAGGGTTTGTTCGGTGAGTTTGCGTCTGAGGCGGATTGGCTGGTTCGGTTGAAGCGGCTGGTAAGAGCGGCGGTGCAGCGCTGGCAGACGGGGACCTGTAATTCGGAAGATGCGTTCCTGTTGAACGATGCGGTGCAGGCGGGATTACTGCCGGTGGATCTGGCGGGTGACGCTGAGACGGCTCGTCTGGTGTCTGTGTGGCGTGAGACATCGCAGCAGCTGCAGGCTGACCGCACAGTGGGTTCGGTGGCGGAGTGGCCGGAGGGTCTGGATGACCGGGTGGCAAATCGCGGGGTGTACACGGATCTTCGTGAAAGTGTGCCCCGGGGACAGGTGCGAATGTTTCCCGAGGATCAGCCACTTGCGGCGACAGACAGCGGGCGACTGCGCTGGGCTCGACGAATTGCAGGTTCGCACAATCCACTGTTTGCACGGGTGTGGGTGAACCGGGTCTGGCATTATCTGTTCGGGGTTGGGCTGGTGCGCACGACAGATGATTTTGGACATCTCGGTGAGCATCCCAGTCATCCGGAGCTGCTGGATATGCTGGCGGTGCAGTTCATGAGGGACGGCTGGTCTACGAAGCGTCTGATTCGCAGTCTGGTTCTGTCGGCGGTCTGGCAGCAGAGCAGTCTGGCGAATTCGCGGGCGTTGGAGCTGGATCCGGAGAATCGTCTGTGGCATCACCGTCCGTTGCGGCGACTGGAGGCAGAGGCGCTGCGTGATGCTTTGCTGCAGGTGTCTGGTCGTCTCGATTTGCGGCTGTATGGTCCGGCGGTGGAACCATGGCGTGCGGCTGAGGATTCTTCGAAGCGACTTTATCGAGGTCCGCTGGACGGTGCCGGACGTCGCAGTGTGTATCTGGAGATGACATTGATGGAGCCGCCCAGATTCCTGTCACTGTTTAATCAGCCGTTGCCGAAACAGACGAATGGTCGTCGGGATGTGACGACGACGGCCGATCAGGCCTTAGCGCTGCTGAATGATCCGTTTGTGGCGGAGGCAGCGGGTCACTGGAGTCGGCAACTGATGAGGGATGGCAGTGCATCGGTGGAAGTGCGAGTGGCGGCGATGCTGCGGCGGGCGTTCAGTCGTGAGCCGTCGGCTTTGGAGGTGGACGGGCTGGTTCAATTGGTACGCGAGTCGGCTCGGCTGCGGCGCGTCGACTCTGCGGGCTTATTGATGGCTGAGTCAGTCTGGGCTGACGCAGCGCATGCAGTGTTTAATCTGAAGGAGTTTCTGTATGTCCCGTAGTCAGTTGCAGGATGGCGAGTTCGGTGACGTGGCTCCGGCGTTTTCGCGGCGTGCGTGGCTGCAGTCCTGTGGTCTGGGTTGGGGCTGGCTGTCGTGGTGTGGACTGGCAGCGAAGGCAGCGCGAGTTGAGCAGCGTGAGGTTCTGCCGCATGCATTACCGCGAGCGAAGCGAGTGATTTTCCTGTTTATGGATGGTGGTGTGTCCCATGTCGATTCGTTTGATCCGAAACCGGTGCTGTCGGAGCGCAGTGGTCAGCCGGCGAAATGGCATCCGGATCCGCGTTCGCAGGCAGTGAGTGCAGGCCGCAGATGGTTGGGCAGTCCGTGGAAATTTCGGCAGCACGGGGATTCGGGGCTGTGGGTGAGCAGTCTGTTTCCGCGTGCGGCGGAGGTAGTGGACGAACTGTGTGTAGTGCGTTCGATGATTGGTGAGACGCCTTTGCACGGTGCTCAGTCGCTGTTACTGCACACCGGGCGATCGATCGCTGCAGCCCCGAGCATTGGTTCGTGGATTTCGTGGGGCCTGGGGTGTGAGAACGAGCAGTTGCCGGGTTATGTCCTGCTGAACAACGACTGGATTCCGAACGGCGGTTTTCAGAACTTTGCCAGTTCGTTTCTGCCGGCGGTGCATCAGGCTGCTCTGGTCCGAGCAAAGGGGACACCGGTCGACAATATTGTGCCGACGGATTCGCCGGATCTGCAGCGGGCCAAGCTGTCCTACCTGCAGGGGCAGGATCGACTGTTTGCTGACCGGCAGGGCGGTGTGGATGAGATTGAGTCGTCAATTCGGAACTATGAGACAGCGGCGCGGATGCAGACGCTGGTACCCGGGCTGTGTGATGTGGCTGGGGAAACTGCTGCCACACTGGCGATGTATGGCGTGGATCGTTCGGATTCGTATGACCAGTTGTATGCCCTGCAGTGTCTGCGGGCACGGAGACTGGTGGAGGCCGGTGTGAGATTTGTGGAAGTCACCTGCCCCAATACTCATGGCAACAATTCTCCGTGGGATCAGCACGGGGATCTGAGGCTGCGTCATGCAGAGAATGCGAGAATTACGGATCAGCCGGTGGCGGCTTTGATCAGGGATCTGAAGCAGCGGGGTCTACTGGACGACACTCTGGTGGTATGGGCCGGGGAAATGGGCCGGACTCCGCACAGTTCCGGCACGGATGGCCGGGACCATCATGTCAGTGGCTACACGATCTGGATGGCGGGTGGCGGAGTGAAGGGCGGAATGACGTGGGGGGCGACAGATGAAATGGGCATGAGTGCCGTTGAGAACTCAATGGACATTCATGACGTGCATGCGACCATCCTGCATCTGCTGGGGCTGGATCACGAACGACTGACGTATCGTTTTGGCGGCCGTGAAATGCGACTGACGGATGTTCATGGCCGAGTGATCCGCGATCTTCTGATTTGACGATGCGATTGGCTTTGGGGAGGCTGTCAGGCGTCAAAGACTGGACAGCTGAGTGTTTTGCTGCTGTCACCGAAGCTCTCCTGGTGGATATCCATGGACTGCAGGATACTGAGATACAGGCTGGACATCAGGCCGTCTTTTGTGCGGCAGTACTGCCCGTGATGCAGTCCCAGATTGCGTCCACCCGCCAGTAATGTGGGAAGATTGGCTGGGTTGTGCGTGGTGCTGCAACCACTGCCGTACAGGACGATTGTGTTGTCCAGTACGCTGCCCTGAGCATCCTGATATTGCTGCAGTCGCTGCAGGAATCCGGCGATCTGCTGACTGAGGAACAGGTCGTAGCGTGCAAATTCCAGTTGTCCGTCGCGGTCACCGGCGTGGGACAGATTGTGGTGAGTTCTGGTGAGACCCAGTTTCAGCGGGAACGTATCACTGATCCCCATGCCGTCTTCGCGGTTGAGCATGAACGAGACGGAGCGGGTGATATCGGCATCAAAGGCCAGCGCGATCAGGTCGAACATATTGCGATAGTAATCAGCCGGAGCCCCTTCATTGGTGGCTTCCAGATTCAGATGGGAATGATCCTGAGCCTTCAGGGGGATGTCGATCCAGCGTTCAGAAGCTGTCAGACGCCCTTCGATTTCATTGAGTGACGTCAGGTACTGTTCCATTTTATCGCGATCAGATCTGCCAAGCTGTCGATTGAGGGCTTTGGTGCCCTCCAGTACGGCGTCTACCAGTCGCATGCGGTGGGCGAGTTCTGCGCGGCGGGTCTGAGTGGATCCGTCATCGCCTCGGAATAAACGATCAAACACTCGCCGCGGGTTATTTTCGGCGGGAATTGGTTTGCCTTCGACGTTGTAGGAAATGGTTCCGGTGCGGGAGAGGAACCCAACTCCGGCATCGATCGAAAGTACCAGCGAGGGCTGTCGGCAGTACTGTCGAGTATGCAGTGCGATGACCTGATCAAGACTGACGCTGTTGAAGGTCCCGGGTTTGGGGTTGTGCAGCGGAGCTCCGGTGAGCCACATGTCCGAGCACATATGCGGGTCTGCCTTGAGACCAGACGCATGGTGCAGACCGCCCAGAAAGCTGACGTGTTCTCGAAACGGGCTGAAGGGCTGAGTCGACTGTCCGAACTGAAAGTCCGGACCTTCAATCTGTGGAAACCAGCTCCAGTCGCTGATGCCGTTGTCCGCGGCGGGCAAAGACATCCCGTTGGCGGTGTACATCGCACAGAATCGCCGCGGCGACTGTGCAGCGACTTCCTGCCCCATCGCCTGCAGCACTGGCAATGCCAGAGTAACACCGGCAGCCCCGCGAATCACAGCACGACGTGAAAGTGTCTTCATGGGCGAGCCTGCCACAGGTGAGTTTGGAGGTGGGCAATTACCGGGGAGACGAGCAACAGAGTGATCGGTCCGTGTTTCAGGCACCGATTACTCTGCAGAGAATAACGGCTGTCGGGAGTGTCTCCAACAGGAAATGCCCCCGGAACGCCGTGAAACTGCCGCGTTTTTCGGGCTCAACGTGAAATGCTGTGGGCGGTTTGAGGTCGATTTTTGGACACCTCTTCGCAAAATGGCCCTCCCTTCGGGAGGGCAAGGCTGCCGCCGAGCCGAAAGAAGTGGTCAGTTCTCAGTAGTCAGTGGTCAGCCACAATGTAGCCCGAGCATTCCTGCTCTGCCCCATCCATTAAAAAACACTGGGGATTTTAAGGGTGACAAGAAGTTTGTGCCCGGGCTAAAGCCCAGACTACGACTTTTGTCTCTTGCGTTATTCCTTCCCGGCGGCCTTTCGCCCGTGCAAGCCAGCTGCCTGCTGCCAAACAGGCGAGCCGTTAGCATAAGCTGACGGGTGTTGTTGTGCGTTACCGAGCTGGTGCTCGGTGGTCCCGGGGTGGTCCCCTTGGGAGGGCGAGGCTCCCGCCGAGCCGAAGTCACTTGTCCGTGTTCAGTCGTCGTTGTGAGTTAACAACCGTAGCCCGGGCATTCCTGCCCGGCGGCCTTTTGCCCGCATAAAACCGAGCCGCAACGCGGTGTACGTTTGCCCGTTGCTCAGCGATTCCGTCGGTTGCTAACCACTCAGCGAAGCGCGCCTCGGCGTCGTTACCGAGCTGGTGCTCGGTGGTCGTAGCATGGGCTTCAGCCCGTGTCATTATCCGCGAACATGCAATGCTTATGAGGTCGCTCCGCTGCAGCGGAGGAGGAAATCAATGATTTTCGGCTGGGTTTTCCTTGGGCGTTGCCCAAGGCTATGTTTGCTATGGCCGTTGGCCAAATGTGGTGTGCGGGTGCCGCAGACCGAGGGCTGCGCCCTGGGCTATCAGAAAACGGCCCTTCAGGCCTGGATCGCAAAGATACGCACGGCACACAGCAAAGACAGCCAGCAACGGAACCGTGGCTCGACGGGTGTTGCTGTTGTGCGTCACCGAGCTGGTGCTCGGTGGTCCCGGGGAAAGTTCCCCTGGGAGGGCGAGGCTCCTGCCGAGCCGAACGGCCCGCCCGCGCCGTACCGCCGTACCGTTATCTGCAGCTGACGGTTGTTGTTGTGCGATACCGAGCTGGTGCTCGGTGGTCCCGGGGAAAGTTCCCCTGGGAGGGCGAG
>CAIOKE010000024.1 GCA_903858815.1 uncultured Planctomycetaceae bacterium
CATCCCCCGTGCAGCTTCGAAGGATCCCGCGATGAACAGCCTCCAAGGTTCAAGCCCGGGGTTTTTGCGAAGGTTCCTGCTGCCGCGGTCTCAGCACGAAGGATTTGAACTCCCAGAAAACACGACGACCGCATCTTTCCCTTAGCTTGCAGCATGCTGTGCAAACCTGATGGAATGAGCAAGGGACGCTCCGGGCATAGTACGGGGCTTATCTGGGACAGTTTTCTCCTGCTGCAAACCCCTTCTCGGTAGCCTGCACAGCGAACCAACGCGTACAATGTCACATGACCAAACCCGGTGTTGCCTGAACTGGGATAGGTCTGCCGTCTGCTTACGTGGGGTCTGGCGACCCCATTGAATTACGCTCAAGCGAAGGTACTTACCACCCACTCGGATTTTTATTGCACCTCAATATTGGGCTAAGGCGATGTCTGGAAAAGACGGAATTCGCGGTTACTTTGTGCAGACCATCATTGCACTTCTCGAAGCATTGCAGTCCAGCGATTGGAACACAATCATCCTCGAACCGTCAGGTGATGAAGAAAAAGTTGATATCATCCTAAAAAGCCCAGATTATACAAAAGCAATACAGGTCAGGTCTTCTGCCAACCAAATCTCAATGGCAAAAGCTAATCAATGGGCTGCAGCATTCGAGCAATGCGTCGAATCGGGCGAATTAGTGTTAATTATCGTCGGGCCCTGCTCCGGTCAGGTCGCCAAAGTGGACACTATCGGCCGAGTCAAAATACCACAGCCCAAAAACCTGGAGACTACTCAGCTTATCCATGAAGCCGCGCATCTGTTGGATAAATTCCTGAGACGAGAACGCTTGGTGGTTGAGTCACCCGAGCATCGGGAACAGTTGGTGGGAGCGCTCATCACGACGCTGACAGCTTACTCGACAAACTCACGACCTCTCCCTCGCTCCAGCTTTGTGCAACTACTCAAAGACTGGCTAGCTGAAAGTGCTAATCCGCCCGTGCCCAGCCTTGTACTGCGAGCACTTTCGAAGATCCCGAAATCATGCCGAACTGGACTCCAGCCGCGGATTACAGGACGAGACACTGAGCTTTCATGGTTGAACCAGACTGCGGGAGACAAGCTCATCTACGCCCAACCCGGCATGGGAAAGACTTTTCTTCTTCAACATTACGCTGTTCAGAGCGACGCATTCTTCCTGACCATCGATGAGCCGCGAGAGATAATTGAAGCGATTCACAATCAGCAGCCAACTGCAATAATAATCGAAGATGGGCAACTCCATCTCAAAACAATCCAGATGCTAAAATCATTTCGTGCACAAAGTACTTTTTCCTTCGACATCATCGTGGACGCGTGGCCTGGAGATAAAGATCAATTGGCCGTTGCCATGGACCTGTCCGCCTCCGCGATGCTTGAGTTGTGTCCACTGGACGATGACAGTATCGTCAATATTATAAACAAATCCGGTATCGAGGGCCCCAACGCGTTGCTCCACACAATTGTTCATCAATCAACGGGCTGCCCAGGCCGCGCTGTAATGTTGATCGATGCATGCCTCCAGAAAAAAATCGAAGACTGGCGTGACGTGTTTACTGGTGAGAAACTTGCCCGCTGGGTGAAGACACGAGTGGCTCAACCTATCGGAAATTATGCGATCGAAGTGCTCGCGTGCTGCAGCCTCCGTGGCTCAGATGGCATTTGCGACTCAACTGTGGGGTCGGTGCTCAAACGATCCGAATCAGAAGTCAGGGATATCCTGCACCGCCTTGGGGTCGGTGGACTTATCGTTGATCTGGGGGGTAGAAGGGTGATGGTGGTGCCAGAGCTACTTCGTGGCATTCTTGTGCGGGACATTTTCTTTCGGCCAATTGCTCCAGTGCCGTTTGAGAATGCGGTGCGTGAAGTAGGAATATCTTGCGGTCTCGTGAAGACAATCATTGCAGCGCATGCTCTCGGGGCTTCATTTCCGGACACGAGACTTCTTGAGCTCGTCGAATTGATCAACTCAGGCGATGTCTGGCGCGAATACGCTTGTTCTTGCACCGAACATGCAGAGCGAGTAATCCGAGATCATCCGCGACTCATATTGTCACTGGCTGATGTGCTTCTGCGACGGGTGCCAGAAAAGGTGATTCCTCATCTCCTCAACCTCGCAGCGAGGGACCTTCGACCGGAGCATCAGGCTCCAGATCATCCCATTCGAAGGATTCGGGATTGGGTACAGGCCGGCTTACCCGGTACTGATGCTTTAAAGCGGCGAGAAATCACTCTTGAAGCTTTCCGCAGATTCATGAAAACGGGGCGCGACTGCGATCTCGCAGTCCCATTGGTCCCCGTGATTCTTTCGCCCCTCATTGAAATCACTGAACAGAGTCCGGCAGATCGAGAATGTTTTCGGAGCTATCGTGGTGGGCTTAGCGATGGTGACTTATACGCACTTCAACCACACTGGGATACCATCTTCGACATTCTGCAGGATTGCCAAGTGATTTCATGGAAGCCGATTTTAGCCGCGATTCAATCCTGGCTGTTTCCTTATTTCGGGCCCAGCGGTTTGTCGCCTGAGCAACTTAGGGTCTTGCGTGGTGCTGAGAATGCAATTTTAGATCGAGCGGCTAAGTTGGCAGTTGGCCGCCCCGGCGTTTTGACTTCACTCCGCCAGATCGCAACTCGACGAGACATCAGGAGGGACGTACTTATCGATGAAACCTTCGCGATACTATTCCCAGGTTGTGCCGACGTAGGTAGTGAACACGGGGGGCATCACCTTGTGTTCGAAGTAAACAGACTTGCGGAAGTTCTCGTGTTAGCGGAACCATTAGAGGTTGTTCGAAAGATTCAGTGGTGCATTGAGGAGTCCGACCAGATGCTTGATGCAAGGCCGAACTTTTGTATTGAGTTGAGTGCAGCCATCGCGGAACGCGTTGACGAAACTATCCCATGGATTGACGCAATGATTTGTTCGCGTTGCAAGTCACACTTGCTGGGCCCTTTTCTTGAAAGGGCGGTTGATCACGAGCAAAACGCTTTGGCACACAGGTTACGGATATTGATGGACCATGACGATTACAGACGCGAGGCGATACGGGTTGCGCTGGTCTGTGGCGTGCCGGCTGAGATTCGAAAGCTGGCCATTGCCCAATGTTCGCATGTGCCTGATTTGATCGAAGGACTTGCGATGACGTCCAGCTTATCCAATGACACCATCGAGTCCCTGCTTACTCACCCCGATCATGCCGTTGTGTCGAATACCCTTCGTGGATTAGGGCACGCCCAAGCAAAGCGTCCACTTGCAGATTCGCTGAGAATGATCTGGCTCAAAGCTGCTGCGCGGCACCTTACAGACGAATGGTGCTTACAACAAGCCCTCACCGCTGATCTTGAATTTCGAGGGTGCTGGCTCGCAGAGCAGTGTTGCCAGAGTGAGCATACCAGGCAGTTCGTGAGCGACAAATCTTTCGAGGTGGCAGTTTCCGCTCTCACGGAGGGGGAGCGTTGCGAGACTCTTGAAATGGTAAGTCCTACGGCGATGCAAGCAGGGGAACTTGTGAAGGCTCTTGTTGGGGGGTCAGGCACGGTGTATGCACGACTCTTTGCGATACATCGGTTGTCGAGATTCAACTTACGTCCTTTGGAGCGTACCCCGGACTGTGAATGGGTTTCACTGGCCATCTGTGCGTCGACACATGGCGTTTCTCTGGAGGAAATTGTGAGTTCATCCCGAAAGCACTTCACTATGGAGTTTGCTGAGGTTCCGGAGAAGTTCCACCGGGAAATAGGAATTTGGACTTCGCTGACGAATCATGATCAGTCTACGATTTCCGACGCGGCGAAACTGGCGATTTCTTCGGCAAGTGCTGATCTGAACGCATGGCAGAGAGAGCACCAACTGGAAAGGTTCCGATAGTCACGAATTCAGTCCTCGCCGTTTTGGTGAAGTGAGTCGGCGACGAATGCACATCTTGGCTGTTGTGATTGGCTAACCTAACGGGGGCCGTTGTTGCTGTGCTGTAGGTAATGCGCTCGTTGTGGCCCGCAATAGTTTTTCTCAGCTGATTCGCAATGGTAGCCGATGTGTCTCCATCAACTGGAAGAGAGACCGGGTGGTGCATGAAATCTGGTCTGCTCTCCTTTGTTGCGAATAATCAAACGGCCAGATTCAGCAGGCTGCCGATTTTCTGGTCCAGTTCGGTTCTGTCGCCAATCCAGCGAACAATGCCCGTCAGACGAGTCAAAGCGTCG
>CAIOKE010000025.1 GCA_903858815.1 uncultured Planctomycetaceae bacterium
ATCTGATGGGATTGCGGCACCAGGACAGCTTTGGTCCGATCGGATTCGGAGTTCATGATCCTCCGGGAGTGAACGGGTACAACCCGCAGTTCCCCGGACCGGCCGGTGGTGTGGAGACCTTTGATCATCTGCTGGGAACTGGAGCGTCGGTCGGGTCGGATCGTTTCAACGATCTGCGGAATCTGTTCTTTGGAGAGCGTGAGGTGATCAAGCTGGCACTGTCCGGCAGTGATCACTCGCAGACATTCGCTGCGGAATCCTCTTCTGCCCACGGAACCTATCTGACGGCACAGGCCTTGGCGCTGACCACGGTGGCTGTTCCGAACACGCTGAGCACCGGACTCAATCAGAATAAGTCGGTCTACGTGCAGATGAAATCTGTGGTTGGATCGATCGCGGTGGATTCGGCAACCGGAAAATCTCAGAACGACTGGTACAGTTTCACCGGATCTGCGGGCGATGTGGTGAACCTGGATTTGTACAGCAATTCGCTGACACGTTATGGCACCGCAGCCGACAACTATATCGACTCAATTGTCCGGGTCTGGTATGTGCAGGGCGACGTCCTGACGGAGGTGCCCTGGTTTACCTCGACAGCGGTGAATGATGACATTTTTGAGCCGACGGACAGTTCGATTGTGGACCTGCTGCTGCCGGTCACCGGGACCTATTACATCGAAGTCGATACATTCAAACGAGATCCTACCAGTGCCTTGTTTGATGCCTCGAACCCCAGCAGTCCTCTGAATCTGTCGAACCCCAACAATCTGCTGCGTCCGGGCTTTGAGGATCTGCTGAAACGTTTCCTTGATACTCGCGACGATACCGACGTCGGCCAGTATCAGCTGGTGCTTTCCCGTTTCACGAAGTCGAATGAAAGCGATGGTACGGATACGATTCGCGGATATGGCGGTGTGGACCAGATCAAGGCGGGCGCTGGCGATGACTATTCGCTGGTGGTGTCGGTTGGGGGAGCGGGAACCTCAACCGAGGGGGCGGCCTTCAGTCGTTCAATCAGTGTGACTGACCGTGCGGCAACCAGTTGGGTGGGCAGCACGGTGAATTATGGGGACGGCAGTGGTAATCAATCATTGACGGTGGCTGCTGACGGGACGGCAACGCTGTCGCATACGTGGACTGACAACGGTACGTACACAGTGACTGTCACGATCGTCGATGATATTGGGCAGTCGCAGACGGAAACCTTCAACGTGACGGTTTCCAATGTGAATCCGGTGTTGCTGACGCTGACGGGCGAGTCGAATCCGATTGAGGGTACGACGCACACCTATTCGTTTACAGCCTCGGACATCGGAGCCGACACTTTCAGTCTGTTCAGCGTCTCTGGTGGCAGTTTCGGAACGATCTCGGATTTTGCTGTGAACAGCACTACGGGAGCGGGCAGTTTCAAGGTGACATTCGGAACGGGCGCCAGCACTGTGATCAGCCTGAAACTGCAGGACGACGATGGCGGGGTCAGCAACCAGCTGACTCTGACGGCCACGATTCAGTTGCTGAATAATGCTCCGACGAATATCAGTCTGTCCCCGGCGTCGGTTTCGGAGAATGCTGCCAGCGGAACTGTCGTTGGGACGCTCAGCAGTACGGACCCTGACGGCGATGCCGTCTTTACGTATTCTCTGGTCGCGGGAGCGGGGTCTGCTGATAACGCCTTGTTCAGCATCAGTGGCGGTCAGTTACGGACTGCGGCGGTGTTTGATTATGAGCAGTCGGCGACTCGGTCTGTTCGAATTCGTACGACGGATGCCGGGGGACTGAGTTTTGATAAGGCATTTACGGTCACGATCACGGATGTGCAGGATGAAACGGCGCCTGTCAGCACACTGGCGGCCCTCGCGGTGAATGCAACGACCGTGAATCTGACCATAACCGCCTCCGGCTCTGATCCTGGGGCAAATGCCAGCGGGGTGAAGGAGTTTGAGCTGTATTATTCGACGGGATCCGGCTATTCGCTGTTTGCGACTGTGCCTGCCGCCAGTCCGTCCACGGCGTTTACGGCACTGCCGAACAAGACATATTGGTTCTATAGCCGTGCGGTTGACAACGCCGGTAATCGCGAGTCGAAAAGTAATCCGGATACTTACACGATCGTTGGAGATCTTCTGCCCCCCACCAGTGAGGTCAGTTCGCTGACGTGGAACTCGAGTGGTCAGTTTGAGTTGCAGATCATCGGCGCAAAGCCCAGTGGTCGTGTGCTGCAGTACTTTGATGTCTACATGACAGTTGACGGTGGTACTGCAACAAAGGTGGATTCAGTCACAGCTCTGCCGACGACGCCAGGCCAGTTCTCTGCGGTTTCTCGTGTAATTGGCGTTCTTGATGGACAGGAGCATACGTATGGATTTTTTACACGAGCGGTGGATGGAACGGGAAATGTGGAAGCTGCGCCTTCGCTGCCCGACAAAACAGCGACTGCGACCTTCGCCGCCCCGGGTCTGACGCCGCTTGGAATTCGTGTTCAGGGCGGAATGTCACAGCGATCGTGGATTCGCGTTCTGGATATCCGATTCGCAAATGATCCATCTTCAGTCAGCCCGTCACGTCTGAAGGTTGAGCGATTACCGATAAATGCGGCAAGTATTACTGCAGTCGCGTGGCAGAATGTAACAGGGTACTCCGTTACGGCGTCTGCCGCCGACAAGTCACTGAGGCTGGATTTTGGTGCCACAGGATTGGGTGGATTGAGGGAAGCGGGCGATGGGTTCTATCGTGTCAGCATGGATGTGAATGGGAATTCCTCGTTCGCTGATTCGCAGGATGCAAGTTTTGAGTTTTTCCGACTGTTTGGAGATGCAAGCGGCAACGGAATAGTCAATGCGGATGATGCTGCATTGGTGCTGCGAGAAGTTGGTAAGACCGGGCCTGGATGGAACGGGGATGTTGATGGCTCAGGGCGTGTCGATAGTGTGGATCGTTCTCATGTGAATCGGTTATTGGGCCGTAAGATCATGGATTGGATGTTTGCGTGGTTGGATGCATAGTAGCCCGTGGAACTCAGGGCTCCCTTCAATGTCCCTCAAGGTGTTCCAGTCGTCGTCAAACTGGGAGCTTTGCAGGAAATCAGCGTCTGGAACGCTGCCTGAATGATCGCGCATTCGGAAAACTCATCATTTTTGGCATTTTTTGAACTGTTTGGCGGATTTCAGAGCTTGAGGATAGGAAATCTGGCGGGGTAGAATCCATGAGTTGGCCTTCCGGAACAGGTCTCCGTTTTGGGGACGATATTTTCGTGCAGAAGAAGAGGTCGCAGCATGGCGTCGTCTGATTCAGGTGTCAAAACGGGTTCCGATCGTCCGGGGGTCGCCGCTGCGCTGCAGACTCTGGTTGCTGATTCGGTGTCACAGCCGTTGACAGATACGGGGGCCACTTTGGTAGCAGCGGCCCATGAGACGCTGGCCGAAATGCCTGCGTCCGTGCAACCGCGTTTGGCTGGTGCGGATGTCACGGTGCTGGCGCAGCCTGCAGCTGCGGTAGCCGATGCTGGTCAGACTGTGCAGAAGACCATAGTGGATCCGGTGCTGGCCGGGCAGCCGATCGCCGTGGATCCGCAGGCCACGCTTGTGCCGCAGGTCGCTGCTGCGATGGCAAATCCCGGCGATACGCTGGTTGGCGGTCCGCCAGAGCTGGAAGACTACATCGAGACACTCAACGACGGTGGCTCGCAGGGGGGCATGAAAGAGACCGGTGCCGCCGGTAAGGTGATTGGTGATTATGAAATTCTGCAGGAGCTTGGTCGTGGCGGGATGGGTGTTGTCTACAAGGCTCGGCATCGCATTCTGAAACGGACAGTCGCGCTGAAAATGATTCTGGCTGGAACGCACAGCAGCGGGCCTGCCCTGCAGCGATTTCTGGCCGAGGCCCGCGCTGTAGCCCATCTGCAGCATCCCGGGATTGTGCAGATCTTTGACATGGGGCAGCAGGATGGACTGCCGTGGTTTTCGCTGGAATTCGTGGATGGCAGTGACCTGCAGAAACAACTGGATGGAAAGCCTCGTGAGGCCCGTTCCGCGGCGCTGCTTGTCGAGACGGTCTGCCGTGCCATGCAGTATGCTCACGACAACGGGATTCTGCATCGGGACCTGAAGCCGGCCAACATTCTGATGGACTCGGCCGGCAATCCCAAGGTCACGGACTTCGGGCTGGCGAAGGAAGTGGACGGGGACGCCTCCACGGCAACTCGTGATGGCACCATCATGGGCAGTCCCAGCTATATGCCTCCTGAGCAGGCACGTGGTCAGATCTCGGCGGTGACTGCCAGATCGGATCAATATTCGATGGGTGCTGTTCTGTATCAGATGCTGACAGCGCGTCCGCCATTTATTACGGATCGCCCGCTGGAAACGGTGATGCAGGTGATCAACAACGAACCTGTGGCTCCGCGGCAGCTGCAGCCGGGAATTCCGGTCGACCTTGAAACGATCTGCCTGAAAGCGCTGCAGAAGGACCCGGTCGCTCGATATGAAAACTGTGCGGCGATGGCCGACGATCTGCGTCGGTTCCTGAACGGCGAACCGATTCACGCGCGACCGATCAGCCGTGTCCAGCGGGCCTACCGCTGGTGTCGTCGCAATCCGCGGATTGCGATCCCATCGGGACTGGCTGGGCTGTTCATTTTCCTGACAGCACTCATTTCTTCCTGGGCGTGGGCAGTAACTTCAGCTCAGGCTCTGCAGATCGCTGATGAAAAGAAGAACGTTGAAGAGCAGCGGGATGAGGCCGGTCGTCAGCGGGATGAAGCGGAACGTCAGCGAGTGATCGCCAACCAGCAGAAGGCAAAAGCCGAAGAAAACGAGCTCCTGGCGCAGAAACAGGCCAATCTGGTGCTCAAGAACATCCAGTTTGTGCTGACAGAGACAGATACGAAGCTGAAAGAGCAGCCGGGGATGAGCGAAGTCCGCATTGCCATTCTGGAAGCCGTCTCGAAGGAGTGGGATAAGCTGGACATTGAGATGACCGGTGGCGTGCGAGGTGAAGCGATACCCACGCTGATGGCTCTGCGCCAGCAGATGGGTCTGGCGTTTTTCGAACTGGACAAACTGACTGAGGCGGACCGGGAATTTCAGCGGCTTTATGACATGAGTGCCGAGCGGATCGCGCTGAAAGGACGAACTGATGCGGCTCGCAGTAACCGAGCCCGAATTGCCCTCGTCTGGACTCCTGTGAAGAAACGGCTGACTTCTGAACCAGCCGCAGCAATGACGCTGTTGAATGAGTCTGAGGCACTGGCTCGCGAATGTCTGTCGGATCCACATCCATTGCCCGGCAGCCCCTCAAAAGAAGAGCTGCAGGAGTTGCTGTCGGCAGTGCTGCAGAACAAGGCAGTGGAAAATCTGCATCAGGGGCAGTTGATTGAAGGCGAGAAGAATTTTGCCGAAGCATTGCAGTTGATTGCTGCCGTACTGCAGACGGTTCGATCAGCACCGGATTTCGCAAAGCTCAGTGAGAATGAGAAAGATGCACTGACTGCAGCAAGGCAGATCAATCACGACAAATTAGCGCTCGGACTGGCTTATGTCCGACTGCGTCTGGGTCGGACCGAGGAATCACTGGTGTTATACGATCAGGCGATTGCGGGTCGCCGTGAGATTTTTGAGCGTCGCAGTGCGATGCTGCCACTGAAGCTGGAGCTGGGGGGGCACCTCGGAAATTATGGTCAGTCCCTGATGTGGCTGGGGCAGCTTGATAAGGCTGCTCCGATGATTCGCGAGTAGCTGCAGTTGCTGGATGAAGTCCATGCTGCAGATCCGCAGAAGGCTGACTACAAACGGCAGCTG
>CAIOKE010000026.1 GCA_903858815.1 uncultured Planctomycetaceae bacterium
GCAGGAGCCTCGCCCTCCCAAACGACAATTAAAAAACGGAAAACACTTCCACCAACGCCCCCGTGCTTTTCCGTGTATTCCGTGTCCTCCGTGGTGAAAAATCACCCCCACTCAAACACCACAAAGACAACCCGTATCTTTCGTGTTTTTCGTTCCTTTCGTGGTTCAAAAAACCACCACGCCAACTGCGTTTCTCTGTGTCCCTCCGTGTCCTCCGTGGTGAAAAACAACACACACCAGCCCCACCTCACCCCCGGGACCCCCGAGCACCAGCTCGGGAACCAAAACCCAGTCATCCTTCGGCTCAGCAGGAGCCTCGCCCTCCCAAACGACAATTAAAAAACGGAAAACACTTCCACCAACGCCCCCGTGCTTTTCCGTGTATTCCGTGTCCTCCGTGGTGAAAAAAAACACACAACCCCCACCAGCACCACCTCACCCCCTGGGACCCCCGAGCACCAGCTCGGGAACCAAAACCCAGTCAGCCCTCGGCTCGGCAGGAGCCTCGCCCTCCCAAAGGGGACCTGCACTGACGACACTGACAACTGCCCCCCCCCCCAAGCCTCACCCTCCGAGGCGACCTCAAGCCTCGGCCGTCGCTTCCGCATACTCTTCAATTCGGTCCAGATACAACTGCGGTATCTCCAGTGACTCCAGCTCATGTCCAGGCCGCAGCCGACAACACACCGTCTTCATGCTGCCACGCGCCAACACTCGCTCACCACGCCGGAAAACCACATCAAACGTCAACGATTTGACACCTATCCGCTGAACCGTCAAACGCGCTGTGATGAATTCATCGTAACGCGCCGGAGATTCAAACCGACATTGTGCCGAGACTCGCGGCCAGCCTATCACCGTCCCGTCCTCCAGCTGCTGCATGATCGACAATCCAATCGCTCGAAAAAACTCATGCTCCAGCTGCTCCATCCAGATGTAAAACCTGGAGAAGTGCACGATCCCGGCCATGTCTGTTTCCACAAACTCCACACGCCGCACCTGCTCAATAAACGATGCCATCACTGTCTCTCCACTTCCAGACCAGAAATCTAAAACGCCGGCTGCTCTGCCACCCCACCAGCAGCTCGCTGTTGCGCACAGTCACGCCACGGCTCCAGACGCTGCTCAGACATAAACAGCGACACAAATCGCTGATACACCTGCCGCCCCGCAGTTTCATTCCCCGCCGCCCGCAACTGCTCTGCCTGCTCAAATCGCTTCGCGATCAGAGACTGCAGATCGTCACGCTTCAGCAAGACACCCTTCAGCTCGTCCCGTCGACGCTCCGCCAGTACCCGCCACAATCGTCGCTGATCCACAGACGAGATCTCATCCACACCCTCGACAGCATCCGGCTCAGCCTCCGCAGCCACCTCCACAACCCCCTGAAACTGCTCCAGCACTTCCAGCGGATTCAACTGCCTGTCACGCTCTGACTGCAGTGCCGCCAGACCGGCCGATTCCAGCGCATTACGCCCCTGACGATTGCCACGCAGACGCCGCTCAGCCCGCAACAGCAACTGGCTCACGTCAATGTCCTCCAGCCATTGCTGCATCTGCTGCACATGCTGGCCAGCCGGATACTGCTGCAGATACGGCAGTACGAATTTCCTGCGAGCATCATCCAGTACGACCGGATCCGCCTGCTCCATCGCTGCTGCTGCCCCCGCATACAGCTGCTGCTCACTCGGCCCCCGCATTAACCACACCACCAGACCAATCAGCAGCAACAGACACAACGCCAGAAACCACAGCTGTTCATAAAACTCGCCACCAGCACGCTTCTTCTTCCGCTTTGGACGCACAGCACCTGTCACACCAGCGCCAGCACCCAACGGCTGAACTGTCTTTGAACCCCCACCGGATGCTGCTGACAACACCTCACCCGCGGCCGTACTCGAGCCCTTCACACCCTGCTTCAACTGCTCCTGAATGGCTGTCAGTTCCGTATGAACCGCCAGCGCGTCCCACGGACGATCCTCAGGCTGTTTCTCCAGCAGCCGCGCAATCAGACGCTCCAGCGCCACAGGACACTCCGGACACTTCGTGCGCACACTGCGAGGAATACTGTCCACATGAGCCATCAGCATGGCCGCCGGATTGTTTTCCGTAAATGGAGTCTCTCCGCTCAGCAGCTCAAACAGCAGACAACCCGTCGCATACAGATCCGTCCGACGATCAATGTGCTCACTGCCCTGAATCTGCTCAGGAGCCATATAGGCGTAGGTGCCGACCGTCTTGCCGGCTGCCGTCAGAGCCGTGGATTCCGTGTCCCGAGCAATTCCGAAGTCACCCAGCTTCAGCCTTCCCTGCGACGTCAACAGCAGATTCGCTGGCTTCAGGTCACGGTGGATAATGCCGGCATTGTGAGCATGCTCGAGCGCAGCACAAAGCTGCCGACCAGCCTGAATCGCCTGCAGCGGAGTCAGCCGGCCACGACGCTTCAGCACATCCTGCAGGGAACCACCGTCAATAAACTCCATCGCATACCAGCGCTGACCACCCTGAAAACCACCGCCATAATACCGCACAATATTCGGATGCTGCAGCCGCTTCAGAATCCCGATCTCACGCTCAAAACGCTGCTGCATGCGACGGTCCGTGTCCATTCCCGGAGGCAGAATCTTGAGCGCAGCAACTCGGCCGGTCTCCGGATGCAGAGCGCGATAAATCACACCCATGCCACCCGCACCTATCTGCTCACCCACCACAAATGGTCCGAACTTACGCTCTGACATGCCCCCACCACGGCACACCCGATGTTCCCGAATCGCTCACAACCCGCTGCCACACCGCCATTCTCACAGGATCGAGCCGATTTCACAACACCCCCGCACCCCAACCACACCTTCCGGCAGACAGGAATTCCAGCCCAGCACCTGCTATACTCCACTCCCCAACCCCAGCTCCACAAGGATTCAATCCACTATGCCGACCCCCCAATTCCACCTCGCATCGCGATTGCCCACCAGCAAACGCAGACTCGGCTGCACCATCACAGCCACACTGCTCCTGCTGACCGGCTGCTCAGAACAACCCCCCGCCAAACCAAATCAGGCCAACAACCTGCTGAAACCACCCGCCGGGGAAATCAGCGAATTCCAACCCGCACAGAACAACAACATCGTCGATCCCACACTGCCCGTCACCGATCCGCTCTCCGGACCGCTCGCTATCCTCAAAAACGCCCAGCGACAATTGCCGTCGCTCGCCATCGAACAGGCACTCAACCTGTTCAATGCCTCCGAAGGACGCTACCCGAACTCCTTCCAGGAATTCATGGATCGCATCATCACGGAAAACAGAATCAGCCTGCCACAGCTGCCGGCCGGTCTGGAATACCAGTACGATGTTCCCAATCATCAGCTGGTCGTGGTCAGCACAGCGGCCGAAAAGTCACCAGCCAATCCCTGACACCGATTCCCCAACGTTTTTCAAAGCAGAACTGCCATGAGCATCGAACATGTCCTCGTCATCCCAACTCGCGTCTTTCATGACGTCGGACACTTTCAGGGGTTCTCCAGCGAAATCGATCGCTACCTCGATGTCATCCTCGATCCGGCTCACGCCAGCTATCGACCACGACCACAGATGGAACAGGACCCATCGTTCAAACAACTGATTCCCTACTGCGTCTTCCGCTTCGAAGATCAGGTGTTCCACTACCAGCGCGGAACCGCTCAGGGAGAAGCCCGACTGCACGCCAAACGCTCCATCGGAGTTGGCGGACACGTGTCCACTGCAGACCTCGCCAAAACACAGTCCCCCTACCTCGAAGGCATGCGCCGAGAACTTGAAGAGGAAGTCGATATCGAATGCGGCTGGTCCGAAGACTGCGTCGGACTGATCAATGACGACGAAACCGAAGTCGGCAAAGTCCACCTCGGAATCGTTCATATTTTCGAACTCGACAATCCCAAAGTTCAGCCCCGCGAAAAGTCGATGATCAACGCAGGGTTCGCACCCCTTGCCGAATTGCTCAACCAGATTGATCAGTTCGAAACATGGTCGCAGATCTGCCTGAAATTCCTTGCAGAATGCGAAAACAGCTAAGATTTCACGCGGTATCGCAGAGAACACGGATCGTTCTCTGCTGCTGCCCACGGCCGGTTCCGCTGACAGTTCACAGAAATTCCCGGACTGTTCTGCTGCACCTGCCCGTTAATCTGTCCGTCTGCTTCGGCAGTTTCTGCCGATTTGATTCAAGGGAGTGAGTCATGAAGAGTTTGACAGCGTTGCTGCTGCCCGCACTGCTGGTGCTGGGTGGCGTATGGACCGCATCCGCGGATGAAGAACAGGCCCCGGTTCGCCGAGCACCACTGCCCGGCCAGATCAGCGAAGCTGAACTCGGCGATATGCTCTCTGCCATCGGACTGAAACCCACCAGGACCGAACAACGCTACGACTTCGCCTTCAAAACCAGTTACCGCGGCGAAGAATGGAAGTTCTCGATGTCCGCAGTCCTCAGTCGCAATGGCGAATCCGTCTGGGTCATGGCATGGCTCGACCAGATTCCGCAAAGCTCCGCGGAAGTTCCTCGCACCGCACTGCTGCGACTGCTGGCTGCCAATGACCGACTTGGTGGTGGTAAGTTCTTCGCTTACATCCCCACCAATAAACGTTTCGTGATGCAGCGAGTTGTGGATAATCGCGACATGAGCAATAAGAAGATGCAGGAGATTCTGCAGGATCTGGCCGCCAGTGTCGCCGACGAATACCCCACCTGGTCCGTGACCAACTGGGCTCCGAAATCTGAACAGCAGGTCGCAGAAGGCGCCGCCAGCGATCGCGGTGTTCCCGTGAATCCCACTGCCGCCAGCAAGGCCGCTGCTCCGACCCGAGTTCGAACGTCTGACAACAGCTCAAAGTTCGAAGGTAAAACCGTGAACTGATGCTGCTGCTGATCAGCACTGATCCAGACTGCGCCTCCCGAAAATTCGGGAGGCGTTTTTCGTTGCAGACCCCGCAGAACAGCCACCACACTCAGATCACAAACAGCAGCAGTCGAGTCCCCAGAATCAGCACCACAACGGCCACCCAGGCAAGCACAAAGCCCAGTGTGCCCTCGCGAGTCGGACCGGGGAACTGAAAACCAAACAGAGACAGGCACGGCACCAGCTCGTCGTCATCCCGAATCTCAAACGTCGTGATGTCCGCACCCACTTCCCCAGGACGCACCTTCGTTCGCACCACCCGATAAAAGAACTCCAGCTGATCGTCCTGAGACAACTCGGTGATCACTGTTGCCATGGCCCCGGCTATAAACGTGGAACTCAGAATCAACAGAATCTTCCACGAATCAAGGATCACTCGACCATCAGGTGTCTCAACAAAAATGCGATCCGCCAGCGAAGGAATCAATCGCTCAACTTCACCCGGAAAGTAACCACACAGAATCCCCGTCGTTGCACCCACCACCGTCGCGGCCCAGACAGAGACGGTGTTCCAGCGAGTCCAGATCAGACCCATCCACATACTCACACCAATGATCGACGTGGTCTTGATAAACAACACCGGGATGTCCGTGATATTGCGAAACGACATCTGCAGCACCAGCGCAGCCAGCACCAG
Organism: uncultured Planctomycetaceae bacterium; assembly: GCA_903858815.1. Classification (GTDB taxonomy): domain Bacteria; phylum Planctomycetota; class Planctomycetia; order Planctomycetales; family Planctomycetaceae; genus SXXK01. The sequence continues at coordinate 5,572 of CAIOKE010000026.1, forward strand.
CACAACACCACAGATTCGCCCGACCGTCACCAGCTCACGAGGCTCACGTTCGGGCATCAGATAAAAGCGACACAGATGTGCCGAAAACAGACCACTGCCGACAATCATCTGAGTCCCACAGTGGCTGACTGCGGCAGCCATCACCATCGCTGCTACCAGACCCACCAGTCCCGGCGGAAGTCCCTCCAACAGGTCACGCAGAGCACGCCCGAACAGCCGATCCGCAAACTGCGCGTTCAACTTGTTCAGACGGTAGACCTCCTGAGCATCCCGCGACTGCAGATCACCACTGGCCGCCAGACGCAGATCCTGCAGTAACTGAGCATCCTCGACAGGAGCATCCGGCTGCTGCAAAGGACTGGTCGGACCCAGATACCACACCAGACAGGCAACTGCGAAAAAGGCCCACAGAACACCCATCACTCGCTTCAGCAGATTACCCACCGTAAAACCCAGCCGGGCATCGCGCTCACGACGACCCGCACCACACAAAACCATAATGTGCGGCTGCACCAGAATTCCACACAAACCAGCCGTCGCCAGCATCAAAAGATAAAACGGAGTAAACGGTTCGGTAAATCGCCCGGGACCTGACTCCGTACTGGCCACGAAATCCAGCATCCCAACCTTCAGATACGCCGACCGATGCAGAGACCCGAAACCGCCTGCCCTCCAGATGACCAGCGGCAGCAGAAATAACGTCAGACCGATCCGCAGAATACCCTGCGCACAATCCAACAGGATCCCCGCCTTCAAACCACCCAGCAAACCACACCCCACCAGCAGCACCGCCAGAAAAATGCCCGCCAGCGCGTCACCCTTCAAAGGACGAAACGACAACAACGGCTGCTGACCATAACCCGGCCCCTTGAACACTGTCTCCGGATTCAAAACCGGAAACTGCAGCGACAGACGATCCGCTACGTTCTCAAATAAGGGGTCCGTCAGAGTATTCAGCAGACGCGATGACCCATAAAGCACGCCAGCCATCAACACCACACAGATCAACATCCCATACAACGAATACAGAATCGATGTGCTGGGACCAAATCGCATCGAAAAAAAATCGGCCGTCGTCACCGCTCGCAAACGACGCAGCAAAGGTGCCAACACCCAGAAAAAAGGCGCCACCAGCACCCAGATCAGCTGCCACCAAACCCCGGCAATCCCATACCGCCACACGCCCGACATCACAGTCGATGTCGAATCCGTGGCCGTACCCGAGCCAAACATGAAAAATACCAGCTGCAGCAGACTGGTACGCTGACCGCCCGTAAAATACTCGTCCGGCCTCGAGACACGACGACCCACTCGCGCAGCTACCACAGGCAGCAACAGCACAACACAAGCCAGCACTATTCCGTCAGCAGCAGTCATTGCGTTCAATCAGACAGTCCGTAAAGCCCCCACGCAGCAGCCATCCCAACCTATCGCAAAACACGCTCAGATTGCAACTTCTCAGCGCCATTCCGGAAAGATTGGGAAGGATTGTCCCAGTTCTCAGTTCCGGCGAGAAAGATACGGCACAGAAAAAATTCCTGCCTTCATCAAACACAAACACTCCCCAACACCACAGCCACTCCCTGACAACCAAACCGCCCGGAAATCCCAGTTTCCCAAAAACAACACCACGCTGCCGCATCGCAACCAACCCATATCCTCACTCCACATCCTGCACAACACTCACACTTCCTTCTATTTACGGGTGATAAACGACACTACCTTGACAGCAACAACCAAACCTGTGTCTCATCAGTCATCAAGTTCCATAATCCGCTTTTCCAGCTTCACAACCCGCTCCAGTTGCGGTTTTCCCCTCACTCTCTCACAATCCACCCGCATTCCCGCTGTACACACAAATCCCGTCGCTGCTGTCACAGACCGGCACTCCGCTTATGTCATCCGCTGCTGCCTCATCCAATTCCGATGCCGATGGCTGGACCGTCCAGCGCATCCTCGAATGGACTACCGGCTTCCTGCGCCAGAAAGGCATCGAATCGCCCCGCGTCGAAGCTGAACTCCTGCTGGCATTCGCTCGCAAATGCCCACGCATCCGACTTTACACCGACTTCCAGACCCTGCTGACCGAACACGAACGCTCAACCATGCGCGAACTCGTCCAGCGACGCGCTCGCCGGGAACCACTCGCCTACCTCATCGGGGCCCGTGAATTCTACGGCCGCAGCTTCGAAGTCGGCCCCGCTGTCCTCATCCCCAGACCCGAAACCGAAACACTCGTCGACGTCTGCCTCGAACTCATTCCCCAGTCCACACCCACTCGCATCTGCGAAGTCGGGGCCGGCTCCGGCTGCATCTCCATCAGCCTCGCCCTGCAACGCACCGCCGCCGTGATCGCAGCCTCGGATATCAGCGAACAGGCCCTCCAGATCGCGCAAAGGAATGCTCAGAAACACGGCGTCACTGAACGCATCCGCTTCGCTCTCGGCAGCGCTCTCCAGCCCTTCCTCAACGATCCCGAACTGCTCGACGGCATCGTCAGTAACCCCCCCTATATCCGCGACGACGAAAAAGACTCGCTGGCTCCCGAAATTCGCGACCACGAACCACCGCAGGCACTCTACGCCGGCACCGATGGACTCGATGTCGTCCGACTGATCCTGAATCACGCCCCCCAGAAACTCAAACCCGGCGGTTTCATCGCCTTCGAACTCGACCCGTCACAGTGCCCACTGGTCTGCCAGCTGCTCCTCAACTGCGGCTGCTCTGACATTCAGACTCACACCGACCTCGCCGGACTCAATCGCGTCGTCTCAGCTCGCTTCCAGCCCGCCGCCTGAATCGCCACTGACCTTAAGTGAACCGGAGTCACCATGTCAGAACGGCTGGAAATCCACGGCGGACAGCCACTTGATGGAACTGTCACCATCAGCGGCAGTAAAAACGCCACACTCCCCGCCATGGCCGCCGCGCTCGCACTGCCCGGCGGACTCCTGCTCTCCGGAGTCCCCGACCTGCTCGACGTCCACACCATGCGACAGCTGCTGACTTCCATGGGCACGACCATCACAGCCCCGCACAACGGACAGCTGTTCCTGCAGGCACCCGACACACTCAATCCCAATGCTCCCTGGGAACTGGTCAGCCGCATGCGCGCCAGCGTCTGCGTGCTCGGCCCACTCCTCAGCCGCTTCCGCCACGCCCGAGTCGCGCTCCCGGGTGGCTGCAACATCGGACATCGACCCATCGACCTCCACCTCCGCGGACTCGCCGCTCTCGGAGCCGACATCAGCATCAGCGAAGGCTGCGTCTCCGCCCGCTGCTCGCAACTCATCGGCACCACCATCGATCTCGCCGGACCAGCCGGTCCCACCGTTACGGGAACCTGCAATATCCTCATCGCCGCAACACTCGCCAAAGGACACACCGTCATCCGCAACGCAGCTCGCGAACCCGAAGTCCAGGACCTCGCCACTCTCCTCAATGCCGCTGGCGCTCGAATCAGCTATGCAGGGCACGGCACCATCGAAATTCACGGCGTCGATTCGCTCGGTTCAGCCACACACACCGTCTCACCCGACCGCATCGAAGCCGGCACCTTCGCCGTCGCTGCACTCCTCACAAACGGACGCCTCACACTCCAGCACGCACCCACACACGCACTCACCGACTTCCTCGAACTGCTGCAGCAGGTCGGAGCTCGCCTGACACTGCTCCCCAATGCCCTGATCGTGCAACGCGACGGCCCACTCCGACCTGCTCACGCGATCGCTCAACCCTACCCCGGAATTCCCACCGACCTGCAGGCTCAACTGATGGCACTGTTCGCCTGTACCCCTGGCGAGTCTCGAATTACGGATCTGGTGTTTCCCGAGCGATTTCGGCATGCGGCCGAGCTGATTCGGTTGGGGGCCGACATTCATGTGGTGGGGAATCAGGCACGAATTCGCGGTGTTTCGCGACTTTCCGGAGCTCCACTGACCGCTACGGACCTGCGTGCCAGTGCGGCATTGGTGCTGGCCGGACTGGCAGCCAGCGGCACGACAATCCTGCACCGCATTCATCATCTGGATCGTGGATACCAGCATTTTGATGAAAAACTGCGGGCGGTTGGCGGACAGGTGCGGCGGTTGTCCGAGTCCTCGGGGTAGGGCTTCGAGCATGTCCGAGTGGACGTTTTGACCCAACTCAGGCGATTTCTGCCACGAATTTCGGTCTTTCAATGCCTGCCGTCGGAAAAATCCAGCCCACTCTGTGGAACACGGTGTCTGTCGGGACATCACGGATTGAATGGGACTCGCCCGAACCCTACAATCCGCCGATTCTACGGAAACTCCTCCGCTTTTGGGCAGCTTGCCCTGAATGCCGGATCAGCTCTCGTACAGGACCGGGTCAGTTACCGGGTGAAAAATAGTTTTTGGGGACTCGAATGCAGAATCAGTCGGCGTTGGGTGGCTCTGGGATTGCCCCTGAAGAACTTGAAGAGTGGTACGAGTCACTGGAGGACATTCTGCATCGTTATGGGCCCGAGCGTCTGCGTACGCTGCTGGTTTCATTGCAGGAGCGGGCCTACGCGCGCGGCATCATGCTGCCGTTCACCGCAAACACTCCTTACATCAACACCATCCACCACTCGAAACAGACTCGTTTCCCGGGCAATCGGGAAATGGAACGTCGCATCAAAAGCATAGTGCGCTGGAATGCCATGATGATGGTGGTTCGTGGCAATACGCACTACAAGGGGATCGGTGGCCACATCTCCACCTTTGCCTCCTCTGCCACCCTCTATGAAGTGGCTCAGAACCATTTCTTCCATGGTCGCACGGGGCAGCACACTGGCGACATGGTGTACTTTCAGGGTCATGCGTCTCCCGGCATGTATTCCCGCGCGTTCCTCGAAGGCCGTCTGTCGGAATCTCACCTTGAGAACTTCCGCCGCGAGCTGCCCGCAGGTGGTGGGCTCAGCAGTTACCCGCATCCGTGGCTGATGCCGGACTTCTGGCAGTTCCCCACTGTCTCCATGGGACTGGGACCCATCTGCTCCATCTACCACGCGCGGTTCCTCCGCTACCTGGAACATCGCGGACTGCTGGATACCTCCAAATCCCGCGTCTGGGCCTTCCTTGGTGACGGTGAATGTGACGAACCGGAATCGCTGGGGGCCCTCACCCTCGCATCCCGCGAAAATCTCGACAATCTCACCTGGGTCATCAACTGCAACCTGCAGCGTCTGGACGGACCGGTGCGCGGTAACGGAAAGATCATCCAGGAGCTGGAAGCGGCCTTCCGTGGTGCCGGCTGGAACGTCATCAAGGTGATCTGGGGCACAGACTGGGATCCGCTTCTCGATGCCGACGTCGACGGTCGCCTCGTCAAACGCATGGGTGAAGTGGTTGACGGTCAGTACCAGAAGTACACCGTCTCGGACGGCGACTACATTCGCAAGCACTTCTTTGGTGCAGACCCTGAAGTGCTGAAAATGGTCGAACACCTCTCCGATCACTTCCTCGAAGTGATTCGTCGCGGTGGCCATGATCCGGAAAAGGTGTACGCGGCCTACCACGCTGCCACCAACCACAAAGGTGCTCCCACGGTCATCCTCGCCAAGACGGTCAAAGGCTACGGGCTGGGTGAAGCGGGCGAGGGCAAGAACGTCGCCCACAATCAGAAAGAGGTCAATCTGAACGGGCTGAAGCAGTTCAGAACTCGCTTCGCACTGCCCATCAGCGATGCCGAAATCGAAAAACTGCCGTTCTACAAACCAGCCCCTGACAGCCCCGAGATGCAGTATCTGAAGGAACGTCGCGAGGCCATGGGTGGGTTTGTTCCGCAGCGACAGGCCTGCACTGAAAAGCTCGATGTGCCGGCACTGCAGGACAAGCTGTTCGAGGCCAAACCTCTGCTGGCAGGCAGCGATGGCGCCGCCGGTTCCACCACCTTTGCCCTCGGCACCATCGTTCGCGGACTGATCCGTCACAAGGGCATTGGCCAGCGCATCGTCCCCATCATCCCTGACGAAGCTCGTACCTTCGGTATGGAAAGCCTGTTTGCCCTCTGCGGAATTTATTCCAGCAAGGGTCAGCTGTACGAGCCGGTCGATGCCAGCAGCGCGATGTTCTACAAAGAGGCTCGTAATGGCCAGCTGCTTGAAGAGGGCATCAACGAAGCTGGTGCGATGGGCTCCTTCATCGCAGCCGGCTCCACCTACGCCAATCTTGGCCTGAACATGGTGCCGTTCTACGTGTTCTACTCCATGTTCGGTTTCCAGCGAGTCGGTGACCTGATCTGGTGTGCCGCAGATACGCGCGTCAAGGGATTCCTCTGCGGTGGAACCTCCGGTCGCACCACACTGAACGGCGAAGGCCTGCAGCACGAAGATGGCCACAGCCACCTGATCGCCACGACCGTACCTTCACTGCGGTCTTACGACCCAGCCTGGGGTTACGAACTGGCAGTCATCGTGCAGGATGGTCTGCGCCGAATGTACGCGGAAGGCGAAGAAATCTTCTACTACCTGTCCGTCTACAACGAAGACTATGTCCATCCGCCGATGCCGGAACGTGCCGATGTGGTCGATGGCATTCTGAAAGGCATGTACCGCTTCAGCTCCACGGACAGCGGTGCCGGTCAGACGCAGCGACCTCAGCTCTTCGGCAGCGGCACCATCCTCCGCGAAGCCATCAGAGCACAACAGCTGCTGAAGGAAAAATTCGACATCGGCTGCGATGTCTGGAGCGTGACCAGCTACAGCGAACTTCGTCGCGATGCCATGGATTGCCAGCACTGGAACGACCTGCACCCGGATCAGCCACGTCGTACCAGCTACCTGGAACGCACCCTCGCCGGAATTCAGGGACCATTCATCTCCACCAGCGATAACGTGCGACTCGTCGCCGATCAGATTCGCGAATGGATGCCGGACAATTACATCGTACTGGGAACCGATGGATTCGGACGCAGCGAAACTCGTCCCGAACTCCGGCGACACTTCCAGATCGACGCTGAATGCACGGCGTGGGCGGCCCTGCGAGGCCTTGCGAATGCCAACGCATTCGATAAAGCTCGCCTGCCCCGGATCCTGCAGCAGCTGGGTATCGATCCGGAAAAAATCAACCCACTGAATGCCTGAGAACTCCCAGACCAGTCGGTCGCCGAATGATCAGCGGCGACCGACTGTCACTGACTCGCAATTTGCTCTCTTCTCCTTCTCTCCGAAGTCATTCCTCACATGGCCATCGAATTCAAACTTCCGGAAGTTTCTGAAGGTGTCACCTCCGTCGATGTCGCAGATATCCGCGTCAAAGTCGGTGATGTGATCGAGGCCGGGGCGATTGTCTGCGAAGTCGAAACCGACAAAGCCGTCGCGGAAATTCCCTGCCCACACGGCGGGAAAATTTCCAAAGTCCTGATCACTTCCGGAATGTCCATCAGCCCTGGCACACCCATTCTGGAAATTGAATCCGTCACTGCCGGCACAACCGCTGCTCCATCTGCACCCCCAGCACCGGCTGCCACCCCCGCCGCCACAGCACCCGCCGCAGCGGCACCCGCTGCTCCAGCCCCGGTCGCTGCCAGCAGCGGACCATTCGAATTCCGTCTCCCCGAAGTCTCGGAAGGTGTCACCAAAGTTGACGTCGCCAGTGTGGCCGTCAAAGTCGGCGACACCATCGCCAAAGGCACCATTGTCTGCGAAGTGGAGACTGATAAGGCCGTCGCGGAAATACCGTCACCGGTGGCTGGCAAAGTCACGGCCGTGCACGCCACGGCCGGGGCAACCCTGAAAATCGGCGACCTGCTGATCACTGTCGAAGCCGCAGGCAGCACCTCGGCTGCACCAGCCGCTGCTCCCGCAAACCCAGCACCCGTCGCCGCAACAACTGCAGCAACTGCACCGGCAGTCGCCACCGCTGCACCAAAGACACCCGCCGCTGCTCCCGCAGCAGCAACTCCCGGCAACACTGTCGGCACTGATGCCGGCCCGCCGGCACCCGCCGGTCCCGCTACTCGCCGACTGGCCCGCAAACTGGGCGTCAATCTCAAACAGGTCAAAGGCTCGGCTGCCGGCGGACGAATCACCATCGAAGACGTCGAAGCCTTCGTTCGCGAACGCATGACTCAGCCCGCCGTACCCGCCACAGCGCCCGCAGCACCGGGATTCGGAGTCGTGCAGGCACTGCCACTGCCGGACTTCAGTCGCTTCGGCCCGGTTGAAAAACAGCCGATGAACAAAATCTTCCGCACCGCAGCATCCAATCTGCATGCCGCATGGGTCACCATCCCCCATGTCACTCAGCATGATCTCGCTGATATCACCGAACTGGAAGCCGCTCGACGTAAATACGTCAAAGCGAATCCGAATGCACCTAAAATCACCATGACGGCCATCATCATCAAAGCCGTTGTTCAGGCCCTCAAAGCCTTCCCCAACTTCAATTCCAGCGTCGATATGCAGTCCGGGGAACTGGTCGTCAAACAGTACTATCACATCGGTGTCGCTGTCGATACTCCCAATGGACTGGTGGTCCCCGTCATCCGCAACTGCGACCAGAAAAACATCCTGCAGGTCGCTGCTGAACTTGCCGAGATCGCCGGTCGCGCCCGTGATCGCAAACTCAAAGCAGAAGACATGCAGGGCGGCACCTTCACAATCACCAATCTGGGTGGCATCGGCGGTACCGCCTTTACGCCGATCGTCAACTACCCGGAAGTGGCCATCCTCGGTATGTCCCGCACCATCAACCACCTCGTAATGGAAAATGGTCAGATCGCCGAGCGACAAATGCTGCCGCTGTCACTGTCCTATGACCACCGGGCCATCAATGGTGCCGATGCCGCTCGGTTCATCGTAAAACTATCCGGCAGCCTGACCAACTTCCTTGAGTTGTTCTGAAAACACTGCAATCTCTGCAAACACTTACAGACTTTGACCGCTCCTCACTGCCCACCGGCTGGCTGCACCTGCGGCTGCCACGCCGGTGAATCAGCAGCCAGTTGCAGATACTCGTTCCGCAGCAGTTCCACCAGCATCGACTCCTCCGGAAGTCCTCGCCCGGCCAGATTCCGCGTCTCGCCGCGATCTGCCTGCAGGTCATAAATCTGCACATCCGTCAGTTCAGCCGCACGCACGGCCGCGGCCGTCGCAGGAGTCAGATTTTCCAGCCGCGGCAAAGCTCCGGAATTCAGCCGGGCCAGCAGCTTCCAGCGCCCATGCCGCATCGCCACTCGACACTCATTCACCGCATTGTAATACGCCCACAACAACGGCCGCGGCCGATCAGGAACCACGCCCGCCCGCAATAATGGCACCAGACTGATACCGTCCAGCAACCGACCTTCCGGTGGCCTTACACCAGCCAGCTCCAGGACTGTCGGCAGCAGATCAAGGGCTGATACCGCAGCATCCTCTGTGCGTCCGGACTGGATTCCCCCCGGCCAGTTCATGATTCCTGCCACATGCAGACCACCGTCATGTGTGTGCAGTTTCATGCCACGCAGAATACCGGTCCGTCCCCACGATCGCTCAGACCCCTTGTAGCGATTCAGAGTCTCCGGGCCATTGTCCGATGTAAACACAATCAGTGTCCGCTCACGCAGCTGCAGCTCGTCCAGCACGGCCACCAGTCGCCCCACCGCCAGATCCACATGATGCACACTGGCATAATACTGCGCTTCGTCATCTGAACCGCAATGCGGTCGATACAACGCTGCAAGGTCTGCCGGGGACTGCACCGGCTCATGCGGTTCATGAAATGTCGCCATGGCAAAAAATGGCTCATTGCGACCAGCCGTGTGTCGTTGCCGCAGCCAGTCTATGATCTCATCTGCCACCAGCTGACAGCTGTAACCCCGCAGCTCACCCGCCGGTTGCCCGTTCCGAATGTAGTTGACGGGATTTTCATGCGATGGCGCCGCATTATTCTGAGTCGCAAACCAGTGATCAAATCCTGCCACACCCGGCTGCGGCTGCTCGGGACTGTTAAAGCGACTGTTGCAGTGCCATTTTCCCGCAAGGCAGGTCGCATACCCGGCAGCTTTCAGGAGTCCCGGCAGCGTCTGCTCAGAACTGCGCAGATGGACCTGTTCACGAGCATCCGGACGCGGCCGCTGCTGAGTTCCGGCAGCGGGAATCCAGTCGTAAATCCCGGCTCGATTCGGAGACCGCCCCGTCAGCAGCCCCGCACGCGAGGGCGAACAGACGGGCGCCGCCGAATAGAAACTGGTCAGCCGCAGACCACCCGCCGCCAGACGGTCCAGATGCTCCGTCCGCAGAATCGGATGCCCCTGACAGCTCAGATCCCCGTACCCCAGATCATCGCACAGAATCACCAGCACATTGGGCCGCGCTTCATTCGCCGCACCCCCAAACGCTTCCACTGTTAACAGACCGCAGCAGCACAACAGCGGCAGCAGCCCCCCGCTCAAACCGTTCACACTGATCCCCATCAGACACCCCACCATCCGCAGAATTCCACCAGATCCCACCTACAGCTTCAGCGAATCGGTGGCTTCCCGGACACCTGCCATTGCCACACCGATTTCTCCTCATTACTCTGGCGGACATGCCGCTGCGAGTCACAAATCTCAGAACACCCGTCGAACTGCCGGAAACTCAGCTGGCCGAAGAACTGGCCCGTGTTTTCGAAGTGCGTCGTGACGATATCCCCGCCATTCGCATCCTCCGCAAAAGCCTCGATGCTCGCAATCGTCAGCGACTGGAATTCGTCTACACACTGGCCCTCGGTGACGATCACTCACCACCACCACTCAAAAGCCGACACGGCGTCACTGTCGAAGCGTGGCAGCCCACAGACTTCCACGAACCGGACTCCGGCTCAGAACCACTGCCCCGCAGACCTGTCATCGTAGGCTCAGGGCCCGCCGGACTGCTCGCCGGGTACTTCCTCGCCCTCAAGGGCTACCGACCACTGATCATCGAACGCGGACAGGCCGTCAAAGAACGCGTTCCCGCCATCCGCGACTTCGACAGTGGCGGAGCTCATGACGCAGAAAACAATTATCTGTTCGGTGAAGGCGGTGCCGGCTGCTTCAGTGACGGAAAACTGACCTGCCGTATCACCGGACCGGACGTCGACTGGGTTCTCCGCAGCTTCGTCGAATGTGGCGGTCGCCCATCGCTCGTCTACGAACATCGTCCACACCTTGGCAGCAACAAACTGCCCATGATCTGTCGGAATTATCGCCGCCGCATCGAAGCCCTCGGCGGTCAGTATCAGTTCGGCTGCCGACTCGAAGGCCTCGACGTTCACGAAGGCCACCTGCGCGGCATCCACACATCGTCCGGCTATATTCCCACCAGCGTCTGTGTGCTGGCGATCGGACATAGTGCTCGTGATACCTACGAAATGCTGCTGCAGTGCGGACTGCCTCTCAGACAAAAAGCCTTCCAGCTGGGACTTCGCATCGAACACCCACAGACTCTCATCAATCACCGAAAATACGGGCATGCTGACTATCTGCAGCTGCTGGGGGCCGCTGATTACTCACTGGTCGCTCGCGGCCAGAAAGATCTGTTCACGTTCTGCATGTGCGCCGGTGGCATCGTCATTCCCAGCGTCTCAGAACCGCTGCGATTCTGTTCAAACGGTATGAGCAATTCCCGGCACGATACTCCATATGCCAACAGTGGACTGGTCGTCACACTGGAAACTCACGAATTCGGCAGTGAACACCCGCTGGCCGGCGTTTATCTGCAGCGACACTACGAAACACTGGCTTTCGAAATGACGGGCCGCAACTATGCCGCACCCGTTCAGCGCGCCCGCGACTTCCTCGCCAATCGCACGCCCGCCACCACCGAAAATATTCCGTCCTCCTACGAACGCGGCGTGCGCCCCTCAAACCTCGCTGCTGTCCTGCCCCCGTCCATCCTCAGTGCCATGCAGAACGGACTGCCTCTGATGGACCGCCAATGGCGCGGACAATACCTGCCCGAAGCCGTGCTGGTAGGCCCCGAAATGCGCGGCAGCTCACCCGTCCGCATCGATCGCGATCCGGATACCATGCAGATCCCGGGAATCTGCGGCCTGTACCCCATCGGTGAAGGTGCCGGATACGCCGGTGGCATCGTCACGGCAGCCGTCGACGGTCTCCGCGCCGGACGATCCATCGTCGCACGCTACAGACTGCCCGAAACCGCCTGAACGCAACACTCAACTGACCCCACACTCCCACTACAACGCCGGCTCTGCGGATCGCGGTAAAAATTCAATCGCATCCAGATTCATCAGACCACCGGCCTGCCCTGGATGAGTAAATCGAATGAACAGATCGCGACGACCAACCCGATTGCCAACATCCACGGTTCGCTCGTAAAACTGCTCCCACTGACCATTCACTTCCACCGGCACTTCCGCCACCAGCTCGCCCTCGGCACTGTCCAGCCGCACTTCAATCGCACCACCAGCCCCCGCCGATGCAATCTTCAGCTTCAACGAACCCACCTGATCCAGCTGCACACCACTGAATCGCAGCACATGGCCATGATTGATGGCCCCGATAAATCGACCACCACTCGCATTCCCGGAATTCAGTATCTGCGGGCCTCGCACCTCATCCGCCTGCTCCGCCTCCACCAGCCGCTGACGCAGAAATACCGTCACTGAACTGGATAACGATGGCACCGGACCAGCCCCTCGATCCGCATACACCGCCTCCAGACGGTAATACCCCGACTTACCAGCCTCCTCAGCCGGTACCGACACCTCACCCGCAAACCCCTGAAAAACTCGCACCAGACCAGCCGGCTCAAGACTGTAAATCCAGCCCACCATCTCACGCAGCTCGTCCACCGTGTTGTGCGAATGTGGGATCATCGGAATCTTGCCCCACACACCTGTCGAGCCCTTCTGGACACGCTGTACCGATACCTCCAGAGCACCCTCCACACCCCGATACTTGTTCGCTATGTCCAGCAGCATCGGACCAACCCGCTTCTGGTCCACCGCATGACAGTTGAAACAGTCACTGCTCTTCATCCGCTTGAGTCCGATCGGAGCCGTCAGATCGTCAGTCGCAGGAACTCCCGCTCGCGGAATCGGCCCCGTCAGAAACACAGCATTCACCGAAGCTCGACCCGGTCCCTCTGGATCCAGAGGCTGACCACTGCCGGACTCAATCTGCTCCTCATCGTTCGTCCCGTCCTCCGCATCCCGCAGCACCAGCTGATAAGCGATCGGCTGAGCAGGGTCGAAAAAGTCACCGGACTGCGGACTGGCAAACCGCAGTTCCGGCGGAGCATTCCCGGCAAGGACCGGCACCGTCGCCGAACGACTGGCACCCTCAGCGTCCCGCACCATCAGCTCGGCCGTATACACGCCCGCCTCCGCAATCTCCGCCTCAATCTCCAGACCCGTCCCCAGCACTCGTGGCTGGGCCTGCGGATCAGCCGCACTGATCAACCGCCACTCATAGGTCAGCGTATCCTCGCCGTCGCGATCATGCGTCCCCTTCCCGGACAGCCTGACCTTCAATGGCACTGGCCCGATGTTGTTCTCTACGGTCGCCACTGCCACCGGCGGACGATTGCCACGCATGTAATCAATCCGCACCAGCCGCGCATCCGCGTTCACACCCCACGTCTCGCCGTACTCCAGCAGATATAACGCTCCCTCAGGACCAAACTGCATATCAATCGGTCGCACAAACTTCTGCTGCGGCATAAACGGCTCGATCTTCACGATGCGGTCCTGATCGTCCAGCTGCACCAGCTTGATCCAGTTTCGAGTCCACTCGTAGATCAACAGAGTGTGATTCAGCGCGGCAGGAAACTTCACCGCTGACGGCAGCTCAGCGTCGTAGTAATACACCGGACCTGCACAGGCCGAGCGACCACCACTGCCCAGTGCCGGAAACTCCGCCGAATCTCCATACGGATAGTAAATAAATGCCGACACAGCCGGTGGCAGGACCCGCACTCCCGTGTTGTTCGGCGACGTGTTCGTCGGACCGGCCGCGTCATACTTCGCTCCAGCCACACCCGTCACATAATCAAAATCCGCATACGCCTGATTGTTGGCAATAAAATACGGCCAGCCGAAATTCCCCGCCTGCCGCGCCTGATTCACTTCGTCATAACCACGCGGACCCCGCGCACTGTCACCGCCAGCATCCGGACCAACCTCACCCCAGTACACATAACCCGTCTTCTGATCCACCGTCATCCGCCACGGATTGCGACAACCCATCGCGTAAATCTCCGGACGACCCGCTGAACCGTCCGCCGGAAACAGATTGCCCTCCGGTATCTCATACCCGCCCTCAGCAGTCGGTCGAATTCGCAGAATCTTCCCACTGTAACTGCTGGTGTTCGCGGAAGACTTCTGAGCATCCCACGGAGCCTTGTCAGGACGCTCGTCAATCGGAGCATACCCCTGAGAATCCCCGTGCGGATGAGTATTGTCACCCGTCGCTATGAACAGCTCGCCACGCAGCCCGAAATGCAGCGAACCGGCATGATGACAGCACTCCTTACGCTGCTCTTCAAACTTCAACAACAGCTTCTCGGAAGACAAATCCAGCTGACCATCCACAATCGTGAACCGACTGATGTGCTGACCCGGATAGTCCGGTGGAGAATACTGCAGATAGATCCAGCCGTTCTTCGCAAATTGCGGATCCAGCGCCATTCCAATCAGACCATTCTCCTGCTCCGTCGTCACCTTCAGCTCGCCCGCCAGCTCCAGCACACTGCTGCCCGGAGACAGCCGACGCAACTTCCCCGCGATTTCAATCAGCCACACCGTGCCATCCGGCCCCACCGCCAGTTCCATCGGCTGCACCAGACCCCGCACCAGCTCAGTCAGCTCAAAACGACTGGGATCCGCTGTCTCCTGATACGCCGATACCGCAGCCTCACTGCAACACAGACTGAACACTGCCAGACAGGCAGCCACTCGCGACAGAAACAAACGTGACATGGAGATAACCGGCCAGTAATAAGTGGGTAGGGCAGAGCAGGGCAGGATGATACGCAGACTGCGATTTGAAACGCCGATTCACAGTGTCGCACAGAGTCGTGGGAAACGCCAGGGAAATCTGCCGCAACTGAAACTGCCGATCCACCCGATTTCCACCCCGCCACCACTTTTCTTCCCGTACCCGGACTGGTCAAATAGTTGGCACCTCCAACCCACAAACTCCTCCTTCCACACGCCGCCACCCACCCAAACCATGACCTTGCAACCACAGGATCAGCTCGCACTCCGGATTCTGCAGTCCGTGCAGCCACAGCTGCCACAGAACCGCTCCGTCGGTATCGGCTGTATCGGCGCCGGATTCATCATGGCCGACTGCCACCTCGCCGCTTACTCCCAGCACGGACTGCGCCCCGTTGCCATCACCTCGCGATCGCACAGCAGGGCTGCCGCCGTGGCCGGCCGCTGGCAGATCCCCACAGTCTGCAGCACTGTGGAAGACGTTGTCGCACAACCGGATGTTCAGGTACTGGACGTGGCTGTCCCGCCCGACTGTCAGGCAGACGTCATTCGACGAGCTCTCAATGCACCCCATCAGCTCACCGGGATCCTCGCTCAGAAACCCCTCGGCACCAACTGCCGTGAAGCTGTCGAAATTGTCAGACTTTGCGAACAGCATCAGGTCACACTGGCTGTCAATCAGAACATGCGCTATGACCAGTCCGTCCGCGCCTGCCATACTCTGCTCAGCCAGAAATCACTGGGTACTCCAGTCCTCGCAACCATCGAAATGCGCGCCATTCCACACTGGATGCCGTGGCAGGAACGCCAGGGCTGGGTCACGCTGCGGATCATGAGTATTCATCATCTGGATACTCTGCGCTACTGGCTGGGCGATCCGGAACGCGTCTTCGCCAGCGTACGCCCGGACCCTCGCACCGCCCGCCGATTTCCGCACGAAGATGGAATTGCACTCTGCATCCTCGAATTCCCCAACAACATTCGCGCCTCACTGTGGGATGACGTCTGGGCCGGACCTGCTCGCGAAGGCAGCGCCGCCGACATCGGGATTCGCTGGCGAGTCGAGGGGACCGATGGACTGGCCCTCGGGACCATCGGCTGGCCCGACTATCCCGCTCGCACACCCAGCACACTTCGCTACTCAACCATCGCCGATCAGGAACGCTGGCACTCGCCACACTGGGACTCAGTGTGGTTCCCGGATGCCTTCATCGGTCCAATGGCCGAGCTGCTGTGTGCACTGGAAGAAAGCCGCGAACCAGAAATCTCCGGACGCCGCAACCTGCTGACCATGGCCCTCGTCGACGCCTGCTACCGCTCCGCTCAATCGCACAAAGCAGAATCCCCCCACGAAATCCTCGACGAATGCCTCGCACAACCCTGAATGCACCACTTTTTCCCGCAAATCGCACATTCCATCGCTTTCCCGCACACACCCCCACCTGATTTTGCGTTTTTCTCTGCTTTCGCTACAATCCCACACCAGTACAAACCTGCTTTTCAGGCCTCATTAATGTGAGTAACACGGTCCATGATCAAGATTGGTATTAACGGTTTCGGCCGCATCGGGCGGATGGTTTTCCGTGCCGCTGTTCAGAACTTCTCCAGCGATGTGGAAATTGTTGGCATCAATGACCTGCTCGAACCCAGCTACCTCGCCTACATGCTGAAGTTCGACTCAGTCCACGGTCGCTTCCGTGGTGACGTTGCTGTCGATGGCAACAATCTGATTGTCAACGGCAAGTCCATTCGTCTCACCGCCGTCAAGGATCCCTCAACCCTGCAGTGGGATCAGGTTGGCGCCGATGTTGTCGTCGAATCCACCGGACTCTTCCTCGACCTCGCCTCCGCCGAGAATCACCTGAAAGCCGGGGCCAAAAAGGTCATCATGTCGGCTCCGTCAAAAGACGACACCCCAATGTTCGTCTATGGCGTCAACCATGGCTCCTATGCCGGTGAAACCATCATCTCCAATGCCTCCTGCACCACCAACTGCCTCGCGCCGCTCGCCAAGGTCGTCAATGACACCTTCGGCATCAAACGCGGCCTGATGACCACGGTGCACGCAGCCACCGCAACACAGAAAACAGTCGATGGCCCCAGTGCCAAAGACTGGCGCGGCGGACGCGGTATCCTCGAAAATATCATCCCCTCGTCCACGGGCGCTGCAAAAGCCGTAGGTCGAGTCATCCCTGAGCTCAACAAAAAGCTCACCGGTATGGCCTTCCGAGTTCCCACGTCAGACGTGTCAGTCGTTGACCTGACCTGCGAACTCAACAAAGCCGCCACCTACGAAGAAATCTGTGCCGCAATGAAAGCCGCCTCACAGGGCGCTCTCAAAGGCGTCATGGCCTACACCGAAGACAAAGTCGTCTCCACAGACTTCGTCGGCGAAAGCCACACCTGCGTGTTCGATGCCGAAGCTGGCATCGCACTCGACAGCACCTTCGTCAAACTGGTCGCCTGGTATGACAACGAATGGGGCTACTCCAACAAAGTCCTCGAAATGGCCCGCGTCATCGCAAAGTGATCTGCTGATCACCAATCCTCTCTGGCCAATTCCCACAGCCCGGTTCGTAAGAACCGGGCTGTTTTCATGAATCCACGCAGAATCAGATCCGCACCCGCAACAACCACCCCGGGAACACCGAGCACCAGCTCGGTGAACATCACAACCACACCCGTCAGCCGCCGCTAATGGCCCGCCTAAGCCCACCTGGGACCCCCGAGCACCAGCTCGGGAACCACAACCCAGTCATCTTCGGCTCGGCAGGAGCCTCGCCCTCCCAAACGAGGATTGAAAACGGAAAACACTTCCACCAACGCCCCCGTGCTTTTCCGTGTATTCCCTGTACTCCGTGGTGAAAAATCACCACCACTCAAACACCACAAAGACACCCCGTATCTTTCGTGTTTTTCGTTCCTTTCGTGGTTCAAAAAAAA
>CAIOKE010000027.1 GCA_903858815.1 uncultured Planctomycetaceae bacterium
CGATATGGGCTGGGAGACGGTTACACGTACACTCTGGAGGAAGTGGGTCGCATCTTCAAGGTGACGCGCGAGCGCGTGCGTCAGATCGAAGCCAAGGCGGTTCGCAAGCTGCAGCATCCGGTGCGCAGTCGACAGTTGCAGGGGTTCCTTGAGGGGATTGCTGCGGTCGCTGCCGGTCACTGAGTTCAGACTGCGGGCGGAAAAACTGTGGACAGCCGACATCATCTGATGTCGGCTGTCTGTGTTTTCGGCTGTCTGTGTTTCGCCGGGTTATTTTGCGGTTTTGGGTGCCGGCAGTGCAAAGACCCAGATCAGGGACGCATTTTTTGATTCGAAGTCATTGTCTGAGCTGAGCAGGAGAGTCTGGCGTCCGTCGGGAAGTTGTGGGCCGAGGCAGAGGCCTTCGATTTTTTCCGGCATCTGCTCGCCGGCCAGTTTCCAGCGTGGGTCCAGCAGGTCGATCAGCAGCGAGCGTTTGACGGGGCGTATTCCGGCCGCTTCGAGGTTGGCGGGCAGTGTACTGCGTCCGGCGATGTTGGTGGCTCCGGTCAGGTCCACAGCAATCAGGCGACGGTGGGCAGCTTTTTGACCAGCTTTGCCGTCACGTTCGAGGACGAGCAGTCGTCCATCGTGCAGTGCGAGGATTTCGCTGTTGCCGTTGTCCGGGCTGTCCATGACGTAGACGTATTCGGCGGTCAGGTTTCGTTCAAGGGTGAGGTGCAGCAGTCGGCAATGTGTGCCGACAACTTTGCCATCATTTCGCTGGCCGTCCTGAATCAGGGGGCCCTGCATCAGGCCGAACAGAGATTTCTGGTCGGGAGTGATGGCGAGGCATTCCATGCCCCGATTGGAAGCTCGTCCGCTGGAATTGCCTTCGGTTTCAATTTTTCGGTCACCGTCCGGCTTGCTGACCTGCAGATAGTCGGGCAGTTGGAGTGAGCGGATTTCCTGGCCATCGCCACTGAATTCGACGATTTCCGGACCGTATTCGTCGGAGATGTAGAAGCGATCCCGGGGGCCGAAGCGGAATCCTTCAGGGTCAAATCGCCGGCCTCGGTGTGTTTCAGGGGCGAGGAGAGTGGAGCGTCCGGTCAGGGGACGTCCGCTGGCATCGCGCAGCAGAGTGGTTTTCTTCAGTGTGAGTCTGACAGCGGGCTGTTGTTCGGGTGTGAGCTCAAGAGAGAACAGCTGGAAGCGGCAGGGGTAGCTGACGGCACCATCATCCGGACCACGATCTGAGAGTGCGGCGAGGAGTCCTGACTGGGGGGCGTAGTCAAGCGCTGAGAATCCTCCGAGGCGATTCACGGCTTCACCATTCTCGAGGGTGGTATTTTCTCCGGACAGGTCACGACTGTCTCCGGGAATGGCGGCGGTTCCGAGCAGTTGAATGCCGTCGTCGGCTGGTGCTGGTGGTGTGCAGAGGATGGATATCAGCAGCAGCAATTGTGCGGGGAGAGCGGGCACAGCAGAGAGCTCCTGTGAGCTGTTTTGGGTACAAACGAAAAGCGGGATGATGTCTGTGTGGCTGTGGTTCGTCAGGTGTGGGCGGGGGTGGTTTCACACAAAATTCACAATCTGGTGGTTTGTGTGTTCGGTTGACATTCACCGCAGGATCAGGCAGAAGGGGGGTTCAGTATGTTTTTGGCGCGGCCTTAACAGCCGTCAGCAGGCGGTTTTTTGAACGAGAATCATGACAGCAACAACGACAATTGGCGGTATTACGCTGCACCTGGGGACACCGGATACCAGCGAGGGGGAGTGGATTGGTCAGCAGGAGGTACTGCGGCAGCTGCTGGCCTGCTGGATTGTAGTGGACGAGCGGGACCAGCCCCTGGCACCTCGTCTGGTGGGTACTCCGGGGATTGGCAAGACGACGCTGGCGATTGCCGGGGCTCGAGTTCGGAAGCAGGAACTGTACATCTATCAGTGCACCGCTGATACTCGTCCTGAAGACCTGCTGGTGACTCCGGTCCTGGCCGAGAGTGGGAAAATTGCCTATCACGCATCTCCGCTGGTGACAGCGATGATTCGTGGGGGGATTTGTATTCTGGACGAGGGGAACCGGATGAACGAGAAGTCGTGGGCCAGTCTGGCTCCGCTGCTTGACCATCGTCGGTATGTCGAGTCGATTGTGGCGGGGATCACGATTCGTGCGCACAGGGATTTTCGCTGTGCGGTCACGATGAACGAGGACGAGTCCACGTTTGAAATACCGGATTATATTCTGAGCCGTCTGCAGCCGACGCTGACTCTGGGTCATCCAGCGCGTGAGGATGAGCTGGCGATTCTGAAATATCATCTGCCGTTTGCGGATGATCAGTTATTGAATCTCACCGTGGAGTTTCTG
Source organism: uncultured Planctomycetaceae bacterium (assembly GCA_903858815.1). GTDB lineage: Bacteria > Planctomycetota > Planctomycetia > Planctomycetales > Planctomycetaceae > SXXK01. Next base: position 2,348 of record CAIOKE010000027.1, read on the forward strand.
CAGCAGGCGCATTCGCTGAATCTTGACTTTTCAACTCGTGACGGGATCAACGTACTGCGTTTTGCTTTGAAGCGTCTGGCTCAGGATTCGAAGCATCCGTTATCGCGTGATGCTGCGTGGCGTGAGGCGCTTGAGAAGTGTCTTGGTGAGGAAGCTGGTGACCTGCAGTCGCTGGCGGAGCGTCGCAGTCAGAGTCTGGGTGGCAACATGGTCCCGATGGGTCTGGGGGATTTCTTTTTTGATCCTGACGATCCTCTGCATCCGGACGCGGATGTGGATGACGAGGATTTTGATGACGAGGAGAGTGAAGACGACGAGGAGTGAATCGCTGAGTGTGTGGCGTCCGCGAGTGATTGTGTGAGATGCTTTTGAGTGGAGGGAATTCAGATGGTGAATCGTCGGGACTTTCTGGGTGCGGCAGCTGGAGGTGGCTCACTGCTGCTGATGGGGACAAAGTCAACGGCTCGGATTCGTGGTGCGAACGATCGTCTGCGGATAGCGATTGCCGGTCTGAATGGTCGTGGTCAGAGTCATCTGTCGGGGTATCTGGATCAGCAGAATGTGGAGATTGCGTATCTGATTGATCCGGATCGGAACGTGCTGAACCGGGCGATGAGTGGTTTGCAGAACAAGCTTGGTGACAGGTTTGCGGCGAAGGGCACGGCCGATCTGCGGGAGGCACTGGAAGACAGGACGGTGGACGCATTGTCTGTGGCTGCTCCCAATCACTGGCATTCTCTGATGACGATCTGGGGGGCTCAGGCGGGCAAGCATGTGTATGTTGAGAAGCCGATGAGTCATGATGTGGCTGAGGGGCGTATCTGCGTCGAGGCGCAGAAGAAATACGGAGTGGTGATTCAGCATGGAACTCAGAACCGCAGCAGTGCGGAGATTGCCGGTCTGCATGAAGCCATTCAGGCGGGGAAATTCGGTCGTTTGAAGATTTCGTATGGTTATTGCTGCAAAGCGCGAGGCAGTATCGGGACGAAGCCCATTTCTGCGCCACCGGAAAACCTTGACTGGAATCTCTGGCGCGGCCCGGCGGCGATTGAAGAGTTTCATGGGAACTATGTGCATTACAACTGGCATTGGTTCTGGAAGACAGGCAACGGTGATCTGAACAATCAGGGCACGCATCAGCTGGATATCGCGCGGTGGGCTCTGGATCGTGATGTGACTCATCCGGTGCGAGTGATGGCGCTGGGGGGACGGTTCCAGTGGAACGATCAGGGTGAGACACCGAATACGATGATGGGTATTGCTGAGTACGCGAATGGACAGCAGGTGTTCTTCAACGTCCGCAACGTGCCATATAAGGGCTATCAGACTCAGGTGATGAACGAGTATTACTTTGAGGATGGTGGCCGCATCACTGGTGGATTGTATTATCCGGCAGGCAGCACGAAGGGTGAGAAGCTGGATTTACCACCAGGCAAGGTGACTCCGGGAGGCAACTGGGGGGCGTTTGTGACGGCCTGTCGTGAGCGTCGTCCGGAGCTGGCCAATGGGAATGTCATGGATGCGCACTATGGTTGTGTGCTGGGCCACCTGATGAATAACTCGTGGCGGCTGGGTAAAAAGGTTCCGTTCAACGAGCAGGCTGGCAGCTTTGGGGATAATAAAGATGCCGCTGAGCATTTTCTGAAGTTGCATTCGGTGATGCGTGATGGCGTCGGAATCCCTGAAAACGGGGCTGAGTACGTGGTGGGACCGTGGCTGAGTTTTGATGCGAAGACTGAGCAGCACGTGGGTGAGTTTGCTGCTGAGGCCAATGCTTTGCTGAAAGATCCGAACCGGGATGGGTTCCGGATTCCAGAGCCCGGGCAGGTTTAGGGCATGAAGTAGTCGATGATGCGAGCGAGGATCGAGGGGGTGTGGTGGACGGAAAAGCGGACACCACACTTCCGGCATCTGAGTGGCAGACGAAAGAAGCAGGCGTGCAGCCACCTGCGCAGCCGTCCGGGATCCGGGCGCACTGTGTTGCTGGCATCACAGTGCGGGCAATCGCCTTCGATCATCGTCAGCATGGTGTTTGCCTGGCTGCCGCAGAAATGATCTGAACCCCTCGAGTGTATCTCGAACGGTGTATTTCAAACGGTGTATTTCAAACGGTGTCATCACGGGGAGTAGGCAGTACGACTGGAAGAACGACTGCTACGAGGCAGGACCTGGTGTCTGGCAGTTCCTGCGAAGGTGAAAAGAAACCTGATTCTGGGTATTAATGCGTCTGAATATCCTGCACTTCAAAGGTTTTATCACGAGTTTTTGCAGACTTCAACTGTGTCTCAGAATCCTGCGCTCAGTTTGTGGTAATTCATCGTCACGAGGCAGCTGACAAAGGTGCCTGATCGCCTGAGTGCTGAGTGTCAGTTAAGAATTGGGGGGGGGCGGGCCATGGCAGAATTTCGAGTGGCGATTCTGGGGTGTACTGGTCGCGGGGACTATGGTCACGGGCTGGACGCGGTCTGGCGTACTTTTGAGAACTGTGAAGTGGTGGCGGTTGCGGATCCGGACGAGCCTGGTCGGGCACGTGCTCAGGAGCGAACGGGTGCAGCGCGGGCGTATGCTGACTACCGCGAATTATTGCAGCGAGAGCGTCCGCAGATTACGGCGATTTGTCCGCGGTGGGTCGATCAGCATCGGGACATGGTGCTGGCCTGTGCCGAGGTGGGCAGTCACATGTACATGGAGAAGCCCTTCTGCAGGACTTTGGGTGAAGCGGATGAGATGTTGCGGGCCTGTGAAATGCGGCATTTGAAGCTGGCGGTGGCGCACATCAGCCGCTGGTCACCGCAGCTGGATCAGATTCGGCGACTGATCAGTGGTGGTGAGATTGGGGACGTGCTGGAGATCAGAGCTCGCGGGAAGGAAGACGGGCGGGGTGGTGGTGAGGATCTGTGGGTGCTGGGGACTCATGTGCTGGATCTGATGCGTGCTCTGGGTGGCGAGCCTGAGGGCTGTTTTGCGGAGTTGTCTCAGCAGGGTCAGCGTGTGAGTGGGTCGCATGTGCGGGATGGGAACGAGGGTCTAGGGCCTCTGGCGGGTGATCGTGTTGATGCGATGTATATGTTTCGTGGCGGGGTGCGGGGGTATTTTTCGTCGCGGAGGGGGGCGGGTGGAAGTCCGAGTCGATTTGGTCTGCGGGTGCTGGGGACGAAGGGAGTGATTGAGCATACTTCGGGTTTTGGCAATCCGGCATGGTTGTTGCGGGATGTGCGTTGGGGAGGTCCCGGGGTGGAATCGGGCTGGCAGCCGATCAGTTCTCAGGGGTTAGGTCAGCCGGAGGTGTTGACAGCAACGGGCTACGAGGGTGGGAATCCGGCTGCTGCGCTGGATCTGATGGAATCAATTCGGCGGGATCGCCAGCCAAAATGCTCGATGTATGAGGCGCGGGGGGCTGTGGAGCTGGTGTTGGCGGCCTTTGAGTCTCATGTGCAGGGGGGGCCTGTGGCTTTGCCATTGCAGGTTCGTGACAATCCATTGTCGCGGCTGTCGCGTTGAGGTTTGCCAAATCCTCCTGATCCTCAGAAAATCCCACTTTTCCTGCTCAATTCGAAGAACACGGGCTGGGGTTTTGCCTGCTGGGTGGCGGGGTTGATATTCTTTTGGCCGGTTCTGTTCTGTGCTGCGATACCGTTTGGGGGCGTGCCAATGTCACTGTCTGTAGTCGTTGTAAGACTGTTGGCTGTAGTGATTGCAGGGTTGTGTGCAGTGTGTACGGCGGTACCTGCTGTGGCGCAGACTGTGGACCCGGACATCACAGAGACGAATCCCACTGAGGCTCGTCGTCTTGAGGAGCTGCTGGTCCGGCGTGTGCGTCAGTTAACGTTTGAGGGGCGGCGCGCGGGGGAGAGTTATTTCAGTGCCGACGGTCGGCAGATGATTTTCCAGAGCGAGCGTGAGCCGGGGAATCCGTTCTTTCAGATTTACCTGATGAATCTGGAGTCCGGCGATACTGAGCGAATTTCTCCTGGAACCGGCAAGACCACCTGTGCGTGGATTCATCCTCAGGGTGACCGAGTTCTGTTTGCTTCGACTCAGGAGGACCCGGATGCGAAGCTTGAGCAGCAGCAGGAGCTGGAGCAGCGGGCTTCCGGCAAGGAGCGGCGCTATGCGTGGGACTATGATCTGTTTTATGACATTTACGAGTATGATCTGGCGGGTCGGACTTACCGCCCGTTGACTCGTGAAAAGGGCTATGATGCCGAGGGATCGTGGTCACCGGACGGCAGTCTGATCGCATTTGCCTCGAATCGATCGGCCTATGAGCAGCAATTGACGGCCGAGCAGCAGAAGGCCTTTGAGCTGGATCCGGCGTGGGCCAACGAGATTTATCTGATGAACGCAGATGGCTCGAATGTTCGTCGCCTGACAACAACTCCGGGGTATGATGGCGGACCATTCTTCAGTCCGGACGGCAAGCGGATCTGCTGGCGTCGTTTTGCTGAAAACGGGGCCACGGCAGAAGTGATGACGATGAACATTGACGGCAGTGACCAGCGTCAGCTGACGAAGCTGGGCGCCATGTCGTGGGCTCCGTATTTTCATCCCAGTGGTCAGTATCTGATTTTTACAACGAATCGGCATGGATTTGCCAACTTTGAGTTGTATCTGGTGGATGCTGAAGCAAAGCACGAGCCGGTGCGCGTCACTCATACTCCGGGATTCGATGGTCTGCCGGTTTTCAGTCCGGACGGCAGTCAGCTGGCGTGGACGGCTGGTCGGACAGTCAGTGGTCAATCGCAGATCTTCATGGCTGACTGGAACCATGCTCAGGCCCTTGAGTTGCTGGGATTAAGTGCTGGTTCAGCAGTTGCAGCGAAGACGGGTCCGGATCGGGTGATGGCGGCAGGTGCCGAGGGACGCGGTGATTTTGCTCCGGCTGATGCGGTGCGTCATGTTGAGTATCTGTGTCGTCCGCAGCTGGGTGGTCGATTGACTGGAACCAGGGGCGAACAACTGGCGACCAACTACGTGGCTCTGCATTTTGAGACTCTGGGTCTGGAGCCAGCGGGGGATGATGGTTCGTGGTTTCAGGAGTTTGAGTTTACGAGTGGTGTTTCGGCCGGGCAGAAAAATTCGGCGACTGCAGCCGGGCATGCTCTGGAGCTAAAGCGGGATTGGCAGCCGGCAGCATTTTCTGCCAATACGGAGCTGCAGCGGGGCGAGGTGGTATTTGCGGGCTATGGGCTGCGAGTTCCGGCAGCGGACGGGCAGGAAGAGTACGACTCGTACGTGCACCTTGATGTCAAGGACAAATGGGTGCTGGCGTTCCGCTTCATGCCGGAAAAGCTGACTCCGGAACAGCGACAGCATTTCGGGCGGTTTTCCAGTCTGCGGTTCAAGGCGATGCAGGCTCGGGATCTGGGTGCCAAAGGTCTGATTATTGTCAGTGGTCCGACATCGGGTGTGAGGGATCAGCTGGTCCCGCTGCAGTTTGATGGTTCTCTGGCGGGAGCCGGGTTGCCGGTTGTCAGTCTGTCGGACGAGGCTGCTCAGTACCTGTTCAGTGCGGCAGGCAAGGATCTGCGGACAGTTCAGGAGAAACTGGACAGTGGTGTTCCGGCGATTGGATATCCGCTGAAGGACGCGGTGTTCGAGGCTGCGGTGGATATTGTGCATGAGAAGAAGAAGGGGCGGAATGTCCTTGGGCGTCTGCAGGTGAACACTGAGCAGGCTGGTCAGGTTGTGGTTGTGGGGGCTCACATTGACCATCTGGGAACGGGTGCCAACGGGAATTCGCTGGCTCGAGATGACGAGCGTGCGGGCATTCATTTTGGTGCTGACGACAATGCTTCCGGTGTAGCGGCATTGATGCAGATGGCAGAGGCGCTGGCGAATGCGAAGCAGGCTGGTCAGTTGACTGGCAGCCGGGACATCGTTTTTGCGGCGTGGTCGGGTGAAGAGCTGGGGTTATTGGGTTCCGGTCATTATGTGAAGACTCTGGAGACGCTGTTTTCGAAGCATGCAGCGGCAGCTGAAGGCGAGGGGGCACCTGGAGAGAAGCAGCCACGTGCTGACAGTGCTGACGGATCTGCTGACGGATCTGGTGGTGGGTCTGCGGAGAAGCCTGCTGAGGATCCGTTGAGTGGTCCGAACACGGGTGGTCTGAATCTGTACATTGCAGCCTGTCTGAATATGGACATGGTCGGGCGACTTCAGGAGAAGCTGGTGTTGCAGGGGATTGGTTCATCGCCGGCGTGGCAGAGTCTGGTGGAGCGTGCGAATGTGCCACTGGGTTTGTCAGTTTCTCTGCAGAATGACAGTTATCTGCCGACGGATGCCAGTGTGTTTTTCCTGCATGGTGTGCCGATTCTGTCAGCCTTCACAGGCAATCATGGCGAGTACCATACGCCTCGTGATACTCCGGAGAAGCTGAATTACGAGGGCATCTCGAAGATCGCTCGACTGATGAGCCTTGTTTGCCGGCAGTTGATTTCAGCGGAGCGTCCGCCGCAGTATGCGGCCCAGGAGCGTCCGGCAGAGGGGCAGCGCCGCGCGGCTCTGCGAGCATGGCTGGGGACCGTCCCGGATTATGCTCAGTCGGATCTGGCGGGGGTGCTGTTGTCGGGAGTTGCGAAGGGAGGACCGGCAGAGAAATCGGGTGTGAAGGGTGGCGACGTGATCGTCAGGCTGGCCGGTAAGAAGATTGAGAACATTTATGATTACACGTATGCGATTGAGTCGCTGAAATCGGGTCAGGAGACTGAGATTGTGGTGACTCGGGACGGCAAGGAACTTTCGTTCCGGGTGACTCCGGGTTCACGAGACTGAGCGACTGTGTTACGGGCAGTATTTGCCGTCAGAACCTGCGGGGTGTGATTCGCGGGTGCAGGTCAGGATTTTCAGGCAGGACAGAGATGCCGGTTCCGGAACAGACAATTGCTCGAATTATCAACCCGCCTCGGATGCGGGCTCCTGTACTGCCTGTGGCGATCATGCGATCGGTGGACGATGATTTTCAGGTGGAAGAGGTGCCTTCGTATGCATTGTCGGGTCAGGGTGAGCATGCGTGGCTCTGGCTGGAGAAACGTGGCCTGTCATCACCGCAGATGATCAGCCTGTTGTCTCGTGAGCTGCGAATTCGGGGTGGTGAGATTGGGCTGGCTGGTCAGAAGGATCGCTGGGCCGTCACTCGCCAGTTCGTTTCGGTTCCGGGACGTTGTGCGGAAGCGGCGGCTGCGATCAATCTGCCGCAGCTGAAGGTGCTGTCAGTGACTTTGCATCGCAACAAGCTGAAGACGGGGCATTTGAAGGGCAATCGCTTCATTATTACTCTGCGAGCGCCGCAGGGCTTTTCGGAGGCAGATTGTGCTGCGGTTCGTGAACGGCTGCAGTTGCTGCAGGCCGAGGGTTTCCCGAATTACTATGGTCCGCAGCGATTTGGTCGTGATGGCCAGACGCTGAATGATGGGCTGCGTCTGCTGCAGGGTCGGTTGCCTCGGGATTACTGGCCTGAGGATCAGTCAAGGACTCTGAAGAGGTTATCGTTGAGTGCTGTTCAGAGTGCGGTCTTCAATCTGACGACAGCGGCGCGAGTTGAGTCTGGTACGGTCGGCATTCCGCAGGTGGGCGATGTGGTGATTCGGCGTGGCGGCATCAAACCGTTTGTGTTGCCGCCTGGTCAGCCAGGGACGGACTTTCTGCCGGCTGGCCCTATGCCGGGTCCTGAGATGACTGTGGCGTCGGGTGACGTACTGTTGCAGGAGCAGTCAGCGATGCAGTTGCTGGGCCTGCATGCTGGGGTGTTTTCGCGGTTTGCGAAACTGACATCCGGTGCGCGCAGGCGGATGCTTGAGTTCCCTGAGCAGGTGGTGGTTGAGGCGGTCGATGGCGCAATGAAGCTGTCGTTTTCGTTGCCGTCCGGGACTTTTGCGACCAGTCTGCTGGCGGAGCTGACGGGGGATCTGCGGGACGCCGGCGGTGTCGAACCTGATGAGCGACCGGCAGATGGGGAATCTGATGGTGCCGATGCTGCGGACAGGGACTGAGCGGCAGTCGAGGCGACTGCCTTGATTCAGGAGCCTTCAAATGCAGCCAGTTTTTCCCAGAGCAGTTCAAACTGTTCCTGGTAGCGATTGACCAGTGGCTGGTGATTCAGGACGAGAAAGTTTTCTTCGTTGTTTTCTGCTGCGCCGCGGGTCCAGTTGTAGCTGCCGTTCAGCAGCATGGCACGGTCAAAAATGGCGTATTTGTGATGCATATGCCATTGTGTGTGATCGATCCGCAGGGGAATCCCGGCGTCCTGAAATCGCTGGGCATCGGAGCCGGGATCGGCTGTTTTCTCGTTGTCGGTGATGATGCGAATTCGGATGCCTCGCTGGTGGGCTGCGATGACGGCTGACGTCAGGCGATCGTCTGTGATGGTGAAGACGCACAGGTCGATGGAGTGACGGGCTGTGGAGATGAGTGAGCAGATTTCGCGGGGACAGTCATCCTGCGGGCTGAACCAGGCGCGGGCGTAGAGATCTGCGGAGGCTGTCTGCCGGGGATGCAGCAGTCTGATGACATCTTCAAGCCATGCCAGAATGGAGGGACCTTCTGCGGGCTGGGAGCTGATTGCTGTTCGTGCCAGATCGAAGGCTGCATTTCGCAGTTGCGAGATGACGGGCGGTTCCGGTTCTGCAGACTCAAGCCAGCTTTTCAGGTCTGACTTTTCCGAGCGGGTGAGCTGGTAGTCATGAAGCGACTGCCTGAGCAGTTGCAGAAACTGTTCGGCTTGCATTGGTGAGCTGGCTGACGTTGTTGGAGGGGCGACTTGAAGCGTTGGGGGAATTGTCCGAACTGCAGCGGGGAAATGCAAGGATTCGTGGGCGCGGTGTGTGTACGAGTTGCCGCGGAATTCGTCAGTTGCAGGCCGGACGGTTGCGTTTGCAGGCGCCGCATTTCATGATTCGTGCTGCGCTGCCTGCCGTTTCGGTCGCTGTTGGGGGCGTGTCTGATTTCCCGGGCTTTCAGGTGAAGTTGCGTTTATGGAACGGTTAAAGACGCTGTGTCGTTTCGGCGTACTGTGGTTGGCAGCCGGTAGTGCCTTGTTGACTGTCCAGTGCCTGTCAGTGAAGGCTGAAGAGGCTGTCAGTGTTGTGCCTGCATGGCAGAGATTTCGTGCGGCGCATCTGACATCTGAGCAGGCCGGACGACTGTTGATCAGTGAGCTGAACTGTCAGTCGTGTCACGGACCCTATGCGGGTCTGACGGTACAGCCTCGTCAGGCTCCGATTCTGACCGCTGCAGCTCAGCGTTTGAATCCGGACCATGTTCGTCAGTTTCTGCAGAATCCGCAGCAGGTGAAGCCTGGCACCGTGATGCCTCGGCTGCACACCGCGGCATCTGATCCTGCGGTCCTGGATGCGTTGACGGCATTTCTGACGGCGGGTGGTAGCTGGCGAGCGATGGCGATTTCAGCTGATGCCGTGCGCCGCGGCGAGGATCTGTTTCATCGGGTGGGCTGTGCAGCCTGCCACGGTGATCAGCGCAGTGCAGAGGTGATTGATGCGTTGCGGCGTGGTCTGGCACCGCCGGCAGATGAGGAGGACGAGGATGATCCGGACGCAGCGGCAAAGTCTGCAAAGGCTGCTGCAGTGCAGTCAGATTTTCTGATGCCATTGGGGCGTCTGGAAGAAAAGTATTCGCTGGCCGGGTTGATGCAGTTTCTGCGTGAGCCGCATCTGGTGCGTCCTGGTGGCCGGATGCCTTCGTTGAATCTGTCCCCTGAGGAGGCTCGGGATGTCGCCAGTTATCTGCTGCGGAAGGTGCAGGTGGAGGCGAATATTGAGTATGAGTATTTTGAGGGCAGTTGGGACAAGCTGCCGGATTTCAGTGCCTTGAAGGCTGTGTCGAAAGGGACGACGACCGATTTTTCTGCCGGCGCTGGTGCTCGACAGAACGATTTTGCTCTGCGGTTTCTGGGTTATGTGCAGATTCCGCGAGCGGGTGAATATCGAGTGCACGTGACATCGGATGATGGTTCGCGTGTTTTGATTGCGGAGCGGGAAGTTGTGAACAATGACGGGATTCACCCGGCGGTGGGTCGCAGTGGTACTGTGCAGTTGACTGCCGGCAGTCATGCGCTGGTGGTGGAGTACTTTGAGCAGGGGGGTGGTGAAGAGTTGAGTGTTGAGATCGAGGGGCCAGGTCTTTCGCGGCAGCCCCTGTCTGCCCTGACGACTCTGACTCGAGAAGCACCGCAGCCGAAGGCTGCAGATGCAGTGGCTCCATCGGCAGAACTGGTCGCAGCCGGGCGATCACATTTTGCAAAACTGGGTTGTGCCGCATGTCATCAGCATGGTGAGGGTGACAGTCTGATTGTGGCAGCGACCCGAGCTCGTGAGTTTTCGCAGTTGAATGCGACCGGGGGCTGTCTGTCGGGTGATGTACCGGCTGGTCTGCCGGTTTTTGCCTTGAGCGATCAGCAGCGTGTGGATCTGCGGGCTGCAGTCTCGGCGGCTGCAGGGGCTCAGGCACAGACCGCACCTGCGTCTGACGTGCAGCAGGCGATGTTGTCTCTGAATTGTTTTGCCTGTCATGCCCGATCAGATCTGGGAGGTGTTACCGAGTCTTTGAATCATGTGTTTTCCGGTTCCATTCCGGAGATGGGTGATGAAGGCCGAATTCCTCCGGCATTAACGGGAGCGGGTGACAAGCTGAATGAGGAGTGGATCAGGACAGTACTGGCAGAGGGGGCAAAGGATCGACCATACATGGCGACGAGAATGCCGCGATTTGGCAGTGCGCATGCGGAATATCTGGCTTCGCGATTATCGGCCGTGGATCGGGGGCCGGTGGTGCCTGACGTGGAATTTGAGGCTCCGGAGCATCGGGTCAAGGCAGATGCGAGGCAGCTGGTGGGAGATCAGGCTCTGTCGTGTATCAAGTGCCATCGTTTTGATTCGTATGCAGCGACAGGTTTGCAGTCACTGGATATGACAACGATGACGCGTCGACTGCGGCGTGACTGGTTCCATCGTTATCTTGCCGACCCGCAGCAATATCGTCCGGGGACTCGAATGCCGGCTGCGTGGCCGGGTGGTCGATCTGTAGTGCCGGCTGTTCTTGAGGGTCAGCCTGATCAGCAGATTGAGGCGATCTGGCGTTACCTGCTGGATGGTCGGCGAGCGAAGATTCCATCGGGACTGGAGCGTCAGGCGATCGAGCTGAAGCCTGCCGGGCGTCCGCTGATTTATCGGAATTTTCTGGAGGGGCTGTCGCCGCGAGGAATTGCGGTGGGATTTCCTGAGCGGGTGCATTTTGCGTGGGATGCTGAGCACATGACAGTTCGTCTGATCTGGCATGGAGGTTTTATTGATGCGGCGAAGCACTGGGTGGATCGTGGTCCGGGTAATCAGTCTCCGCTGGGTGATCACGTGATGACGCTGCCTGCTGGTCCTCCGCTGGCGAAGCTGTCGTCTCTGGATGCGGCGTGGCCGGGTGGAAACCCGCGGGATGCGGGATTTCAGTTCCGCGGTTATCAGTTGAATCCAGCCGGGGTACCGGCGTTTCGTTATGAGTGGAGTGGGGTGCAGGTGGAGGACCGTCTGGAGCCGGTTCCGCACGAGCCTGACAACGGACTGCGTCGGACGCTGCTGCTGAAGTCAGCGGCTGGCCTGGACGATCTGTGGGTGCGTGTGGCTACCGGGCGAATCGAGCAGGTTGATGGTGGTTTTTTGTGGAACGGAGTGCGGGTGCAGGTTGAGGAGGGTTTGGCAATTGTTCGCCGCATAGGTGATCAGGACGAGCTTCTGATTCAGTTGCCGGCGGGAGCTCGGGAAGCGGTCGTTCGTCTGACTCTGGTCTGGTGATTGATTTGCGAACGGGCGAGCAGTGACTATGTTTTTTGTAATTGCATTGTGCAGCGTGGCGGCCTTCGTGATTGGCGGGATACCGTTTGGTTATCTGGCCGGGCGACTGTTGCTGGGTGATGACATCCGTCGTCATGGCAGTGGGAACATCGGCACGACGAATGTGTGGCGGGTTCTGGGCTGGCGTGCTGGTCTTGTTGTGCTGTTGCTGGACGCGTTGAAGGGGATGCTTCCGGTACTTGGGGCAGTGTGGGTCATGCGGCGGTTCGGGCTGGATGATCCAACGCAACTGGCTCCGGTGCTGGCGGGTTTATCGGCTGTTCTGGGGCATATGTATCCGGTGTGGCTGCGTTTGAGTGGTGGCAAGGGCGTGGCGACAGCGATGGGTGTCGTGCTGGTGGTGGCACCGCTGCACAGTGTCGTGGCGCTGCTGACGTTTGCAGTATCGCTGCTGTTTTCGCGAATGGTGTCGCTGTCTTCGATTCTGGCTGCTCTTGCATTCCTGATTTTTCATCTGCAGAAGGCAGGTCTGGCGGCATGGTCGATGAATCGTCTGCCGCTGACGATATTTTCGTTGATTGTGCCAGCGACCATTTTATGGCGACATCGCTCGAATGTGGTTCGGATCCTGAACGGTACAGAGCGTCGTATTGGCAGTTCGAAGCGACCTCCGGAGGAGAATTCAAAGCCATGACTGTAGTCTTGCGGGGTATGTCTGGCTGCTGCGGTTTGCAGCGTCTGTGTCTGCTGTTGTGGGGGCTGCTGGCGCTGTCTGCACCTGCTGCGTTTGGGGCAAGTGAGCCGGAGTTACCGCGAGCGGGGGCCGTATTTCAGGCTCGAGATACGCTGAACACGGCTGCGGATGCGAAGGAGGATGCGGAGCAGTGTCTGCAGGGTTTGCGCTGGAAACCGGGTGATTTTGAAGTGCGGCTTGAGATGCCTCGGGAAAACGAGGGTGATCTGCTGGTGCGTTTTCCATCGCCGGTTGCTTCGGGAAATGCGGTGAATGATCTGGTATCGATGGAGTGGTATGCGGCGCGTGACAAGGATCGACGACCGTGTGCTGCGGACTGTGTGATAGTGGTGCATGAATCCGGCCGTGGCATGACGGTGGGCCGAATCTTCGCTCGCGGATTGAATGCTCAGGGATTACATACCTTTCTGATTCATCTGCCGGGTTATGGTGCTCGCAGAACACCGGATTCTGATCGTGCCGAGAAGATGCTGGATGGTCTGAAGCAGGCGGTTGCTGATGTGCGCCGAGCGCGGGATGCTGCAGCCAGTCTGCCGTTGATTACGGGGGAGGTATTCGGGGTTCAGGGGACCAGTCTTGGCGGCTTTGTGACTTCCACGGCGGCTGGGCTGGACGCTGGTTTTGATCGGGTGTTTATTCTGCTGGCGGGTGGGAATCTGCATGATGTGGTGTTAAAGGGGCAGAAGGATGCGGCGCAGGTGCGCCGGCGTCTGGAGGCACTTGGTGTGAAGCCGGATCAGATTCGGGAATTGGCTCGACCTGTGGAACCACTGCGAGTGGCGCATCGGCTGCGTCCGACCGGTACGTGGCTGTACAGTGGTCGTTATGATGACGTTGTTCCGCCGGCCTGTTCGCTGGCGCTTGCTCAGGCGGCCAGTCTGCCTGCCGGGCATCATATTGAAATGGCTGCGGATCATTATTCGGGCATTCTTTACCTGCCTGCAGTGATCGCTGAGATTCGAGCGAAGATGAATACGGCGCCGCCTGCAGAATCGGAAGGGAGTGAGGCTGAAAGCAGTGGTGATCGCAACTGAAGCACTCTGAGAGCCTGTAGCGGTTAGTGGGGTGCTGGCGGCTGCGCGTAGTGGCTGCGGATCTGGCAAGGTTTGTGAAAACCCGGACCGATAGAACCTGTGCCTTCAGGAAGAATCGGAAAAATCTGCCGGTGTTTCCTGATCTGTGGCTTACTGGGAATGGATGCCAGGTCAGACACTGACTGCAAGGGAACATCCTGCATGCCTCTCTCCGCCGCTGCGGTTCAGCACACTGAGAATCTGTTTGATATACGGACTCTGGAGCAGCTCAGGCACTTTGTGCATGTGCAGCTTTGTCGTCGCGAGAATCTTCTGGAGTACCAGTTTCCGATGACGGAACTGGAGATTCAGCAGGGGGGGCGACGTTGCGGAGTGCAGTTTCTGCTGCATGGTCCACGCTCGGTCCGATTGGCTGCTGTGTGGGCCGAATCAGTCAACGAGCTGCTGTTTTACGACGCCACGGGGCATCGGTTTAATCGCATTCGCCTGCCCAATCGCATTGCCAGCTGCTGATCCGGCAGTGATGTTCAGAGCATCAGCCGTTGCAGCATGGCTGCAACGCTGCCTCGAATCAGCAGTCCCCCGATCAGCGCCAGACCGGAGGCGATCAGCAGCAGCAGCAGGACTTCGGCAGTCTGCAGGCAGAGAATGGTCAGACGACTGCAGCCCAGTCGGAACATCGTCTGCATTTCAGCCGCTCGCAGCTTCAGTGAAAGATTGATGACGAGTGCCAGCAGCAGCAGCGCGGCAGTGGCGGCAATCAGGGTGAACAGCAGTACGAGCTGTTCGATACGGAACACGATACTGAGAAGTTCGGCAATCACCTGTGATGGTGTGATGCACTGCAGTTGACGGTTGCCGCTGAAGCGGCCGAGCAGTCTCAGGCGATCGCGTTCAGTGCCGGGAACCGCGAGGATCGCGGTTAGTGGAAATGTGGCTGGATCCCCGTGAAAGTGGAACGAGTCGCGGTTTTCGTCCGTGATTTCAAGATACGGCAGAACACCGATGCCCGCGGTAACTTTCGCCGCACCGTCGCGTGAGTTCTGCAGCAGCAGACTGGAATCAGTTGTCGGATCCACTGTCTGGTGTCCGTGTCCGATCCCCTCGATCACCCAGGCCGTTCGCAGATCTGTGAAGACGGCGTCATCGTCGGGAGAAAACGTTCTGGCCAGTACTCCTGTGATCAGCATCTGCAGTGGATAATCACCGGCGAGGTTCAGTGCATTTCGAGGTGCCGAGAGTATAGTGTCCCCGGCACGCAGCCCGCTGCGTGCCGCATAGTCGGCTCCCAGCACGCATTCTCCAAGCAGTGCCGGCAGTTCTCCGGTCTGCGGTGTGAGCTGTCGAAACGCGTAGTATTCCGGCGTTGTGCCGATGATGGGGGCGCCATCGACTCCGGGCTGCGAACGTGTGGTGAATCGCACATGCAGGGGAATCGCTGTCATCCCGGGAACTTCGGCGGCCAGCCGCTGTTCGGCCATTGTCACCGGGGCTGCCGGTTGTGAGCGGAAGTAAAGTCCGTGCATCACCAGATCGATTCGGCTGCCGGGAGCGCCGATGATCAGTGGCGTGGCATCTGCACGGGCGGAGATGTCACTGCGAAACTGATTGAGACTGATTCGCAGGGTGGCCGGCAGCCAGAGAATGACTGCGAGGCTGAAGATGACGGCCAGTGATCTGCCACGATGCCACCACAGCGAGCGAATAGCCAGATAAAACGCGCTGTTCACACCACACCTCCTTCAGTGCCGGTGGGTGTTCGCGCAAGAAACTGCTGGAAGGGCAGGGTGCGGTCAAACAGTGGCAGCAGTGAGTGGTCGTGGGTGACCATCACAAGGGTTGCCTGACTGCGACGGGCTTCCTGCAGCAGCAGATCGACCATGCGTCGTGAGTTTTCGGGGTCCAGATTGCCTGTGGGCTCATCAGCCAGCAGCAGCTGAGGTTGAAGCAGCAGTGCGCGGCAGAGAGCCACACGCTGGCGTTCGCCCTGAGACAATCTGGTGACGGGACGTTGCACAAGTTTTTCCAGTCCGACCTGCTGCAGCAGCGTCAGCCCACGTTCACGCAGTTCCGGCGTCAGCCGTACGGCAGGCTGAATGCGACACGGCAGCAGCACATTTCCGAGTACGTCGAGATAATCGAGCAGCTGAAAGTCCTGGAATACGAGTCCGATGTGCCGCAGCCGAAACAGACGCCGCGCGGCGTCGGACAGGCTGCTGATTGAGGTATCGGCCACGTCGACTTTGCCAGCAGCCGGTAACAGGATACCACTGATCAGATTCAGCAGTGTGGTCTTGCCGCAGCCACTGGGGCCTGCCACGACAACCGCCTCGCCCGCACCGATGGAAAGCTGCGGTATCTGCAGCCGAAATGGGCCATCAGTCCAGGCAAACTGCAGGTCGCTGATTGCAATCATGGCTGTGCCAACAGGTTCAGGGGGCGTAAATCCGGACATCGTCGAAGTTTCCGATGTCATCGAAGGAACCGAAGCCGAGCCGCCCTTTGTCGAAGGTTTTGTCAATCGCCGTCATGACCGGATTCTGCATGTCATCGAAATAGACTTTGATTTCTCCCGTTTCTGCGTTGCGTGCAATCCGAGCACGATGCCAGTTATCGGTCCACGGAGTACCACTTGTGGTGCGGGCGGAAATCTTCTTTCGTGGTTCATTATTGACAATAAAGATCTGATTGGCGTGATCATCCGTTTGTTTGCCGAAATGCACGTAATAAAGGTGCTCGTTGTCCTGCCAGCCGAAGAACAGGCACAGATCACGATGGCCATAGTCCGGAATGGTGGACTGCAGTCGGATGTCCATGACGAAGGTGGACAGCTGCAGATCGCGGATCAGCGTTCGATTGAATGGCGAACGAAATCGGGGTTTGAAGTCGCTGTTGCGTTTGATCAGTGCTGCAACGTGATTGCCATTCTGTTCCGTAAGCTGCCACGCGCTGGAGTCAGTGGGCTCGTAGCGAGTCAGGCTGCGATCTTCAAAGTCGTGGCTGTAGACAAGCTTCATGCCTGCCGGCGGCGACGGATCGTCCGCCTGCAAAGATAATCCACAGGGTATCATGGCAAGACTGGTCAGCAGCAGTACTGGCAGGGATTTCATGCTTGCGACTTTCCGTGCAGGCGATTATTCGGGTGATTCGACTTCCACGAGTCCTTCCATGGGGGTTTCACGGCCGGGAACGCGAGTATAGACGGACTCGTCCCATGTGTGCAGCCCCAGAACGGCTCGTGCCTGTCCTGGATTCTGCAGGCTGCGGTACAGCAGTACCTGAAAGTCCCCGACGCGTACTCGAAATCCAGCGGCTTCATGCGCTCCGCACGGTCGGCGGTTTTCAGTGACCATCAGTCGCGCCCAGTCGGCTGGGCGATCACTGCGTCGAGGATTCCAGTCCAGAGCCAGCGGCAGGCAGGTGCCTCCGTTGCCAGGTGCTGTCATTTCCAGCTGCCCGTCATGAACGGCACAGCTGCCGAATGGATGCTGCAGGCGGTCATCTTCCAGCCAGAGTGGCAGCGCGCGGATAGTGGCAGGACCGCGTGAGAGCTGCAGTTCGCGAGTCACCGGATCGGGGACCGCCATTACACCCTCAGCAAACGGCAGGGCCGTCGTCAACTGGACTCGCGGCTGTTCGCTACCCGTTGAAACGGTATCGGTGAAGATGGCGAATCGTTCGCGACGGGCCAGCATGATCTGGCGAACGCATTTCACCGCACCACTCTGTTCGCCCTCCAGTTCAATAAACACACACTCCGGATCGTCGAACCAGCAGCTGCATTTCCAGGCGACCGGACCATTTTCCGGTGCGTCATTCAGGCGGGCTGACCAGTGCCACGGCCCCGACAGCAGTAATGTTCCGGCGGTATATGCCTGCAGCTGAATCTGTCCAGCGTGCCAGTCAACGCTGATGATGTCGGCATCCGGGTCCGCTGAAGAACGCAGGACGGCACAGCAGGCGACGTCTGACTGCCACGCCGGCTGAAGTGTTTCTGCTGCCGCAGTCTGGTCGGCTGTCTGTTCAGCCGGGGTGTCGGCTGCAGGGGCCCCCTTCCACGGCTTGATGTTGCGAATCTTCCTGACCGGACGCTGCAGTTTCATGAGCAGTTTCTGCAGGCGGCCAGCCTGCGGCGGGTGCAGCGATTTTGTCAACAGCAGCAGGGGACTGGCTACTGACAATCGACAGGTCGGGATGTCAGTCTCGGTGGCTGGCTGCAGCGGCGCAGCCAGCATGGCTGTCGACGTAGTCAGTCCGCTGATTCGCTGCTGCAGTTCAGTACCCCACAGGGAGTGCCGAAATGCTGCAGCCCAGGCTGTGGGCCGAGCCAGCACTGTCAGGAACCCGGGGAGCAGTGTCAGCAGGCTGCCATGCGGCCGCCCGTCTTCGTCAGTGGTCTGCTGAAGTGCCTGCCGCAGACCACTTTCACCACTTTCCAGTAGTGGTTGGTGATCCCCGAGCGGACTGAGCAGCAAAGCGACGATCAAGGACGCTTCACTGAGACTGGCGGTACCTACGAGGCCCGGTAGAGACAGTGTTTCAGCAGGATCGGCAGCTTCGAACGGGGTGGACTTCAAGCGAGCCAGCACGGCAATGCAGGCGGCCAACGTCGCTGGTTCAGGTATGTCACCGTGCAGCAACAGGAATTCTGATACGGCCAGTGCCTCCCACGCTCGCGGTGCCTGCCGCAGGGAGCCTGACCACTCTGCCAGCAACTGTTCGACGGCCCGTCGGGTTTTTGAGCGGTGTTTTCCGGATCGATGTGCTGCCCAGAACTGATCCAGTCCCGCAGCCAGTGTTCGTTCACGGCTGGACAGCCCCTCGTCGGCCGCAGACCAGACGGCGGTTGTGTCGTCGCCCTGAAGTTTTCTGAGACGTCGCGCTGGTTTTTCCAGCAGGTCGAGAAACTCGCGCGCGAATGCCTTCAGATTCCCCGCAGGAATCGCGGCACGCAGTGATTCACTGGCTTCGTGACTGACAGGAATGGAGCGAAGTATTCGGACTGCTGTTGTGGCTGCCATGATCGTACCGCAGATGTTCCGGTCGATCCTCCCTGAGTTTCTGCCGGTGCTCCTGCACCAGTAAGTCATTCAATGATTCTGAGCTGTCAGATGGTTGTCGAGGAGAATCCGCCGTCCACGACGATGTTCTGACCTGTGACGAACGAAGAGGCCGCGTGTGAGGCCAGCCAGATGACCGCTCCGGCCAGCTCGTGTGCTTCACCAAATCGGGCCATTGGTGTGTGGCCGATAATCTGAGCACCTCGTTCGGTGTAACTGCCGTCTTCGCGGAACAGCAGAGCACGATTCTGGTCAGCCGGGAAGAATCCGGGGCTGATGGCATTCACTCGGACACCCTGAGTCGCCCATTCGCGAGCCAGGAATTTTGTGAAATTGATCACAGCTGCCTTGGCCGCGGAATAGGCCACAACTCGAGAGAGCGGAATCATGCCGGCCATGGAGGCGATATTGATAATGCTGCCCTTCTTCTGAGCCACCATCGTTTCCCCGAAAACCTGAGCAGGCAGCAGCGCACCACCAACAAGGTTCAGGTCGAAGACACCATTCCATGCATCGCGGGACAGGCGGCAGAAGTTGCTGCCCGGAGGCAGTGTGGCGTCAGGTCGGTTTCCACCAGCAGCTGAAATCAGGATCGTGGTGGACCCGAGGCGACTGGCAATTTCGTCACGAGCTGCGGTCAATGAGGCGGAATCCAGTGCGTCCGCTGAGACAAACAAGGCCCGGCCTCCGGCTGCTTCAATCTGCCGAACCCGCTCCTGACCACGCTCGGCACTGCGTCCCACGACAGCCACAGCGGCCCCGGCTGCAGCCAGTGCGGACGCCATTCCACCACCGAGTACACCTGTGCCACCCAGCACGACGGCCACATCACCAGTGAGGTCAAAAATAGATCGCGACATTGCGGGACGCCTTCTGTCAATGAATGTGTGTTTCTGAAATCCTGATCAGCATTGTGATGGGCAGACCAGCAGCAAATGACCGTCAGGTGCGAGCTCGTTCCAGTTGGTCAAGTTCCGCATTCAGTTGTTCGAGAGTCGGGATCTGTCCTTCCTTCTGCTGCGCTGTGAACTGTCGTTCAAGATCAGCAAGCTGCAGTTGAAGTTTGGACAGTTCGGTGGCACTGATGCGGTCTGTGAACATCAGCCCCTCCAGATGATCGAATTCGTGCTGCACAACGCGAGCCGGAAAATCTTCCATTTCCAGTTCGAACGGCTGTCCCGTCAGGTCAAAGGCATCGACGACGATCTGAGCAGCGCGAGGCACCGGCGCGTACATCTCGGGGAGACTGAGGCAGCCTTCTTCACCATCTGCAGCGCCCCGCCGACGCGTGATTCGCGGATTGATGAACACCATTTCCTCATCAGTGCAGGCCGGATCACCTTCCGGATTGATCACAAACAGACGGTACGGGAGACCGCATTGATTGGCCGCCAGTCCTACACCGCGAGCTTCATACATCAGCGAAAACATCTGTTTCACCATGTCCCGGAGCTCGGCGTCAATTTTTTTGAGCTCGCGGCACTTACGACGCAGTGCAGGATGCGGATGATGAACGATACTGAGTGTTTTCATGAGGCCAGCCGCAGGCAGCAAAGGAGATCCGGGATTTCTGAGCCCGACAGTCTACTCGATATCCTTCATTTTCCACTGCGACTGGCGGAGTAAAAATCGGGAATCCGGAGAGCGGTGATCGGCAGGAACATCAGGGGGTGGCCGGAGCTCCGGCTTTTGGCGGGTTTCGGTAGTCCAGCGGCGGCTTCTGGCCAGGCAGCATCAGAGATTCGTATTTTTCAGTTCCCAGCCTTTGCTGCAGTTCTGCTGCAGCCTGCTTCAGGACCGCCGGGCTGCGAAACAGATCCACCGCGGTCAATGCCAGCGTGCGGGCCGCCAGATGCATACCCTTTTCGCCGATTGTCATGCCACCAGCGGCGACGGCCTGCCACGAATGTGCAGGTGTGCCCGGAACCCAGCAAACCGTTGTAAATCCAGTCGTGGGAACGACCCACGAAATGTCACCGACGTCGGTTGATCCCTTGCCGATGGTATTGTCAACGTCGTCCACGGTCTGCAGTGCCTCAAGGCCGTCTTTGGTATCCAGCGTCTGCTGAATGCGAGCGGCAAACTGCTGTTCGGCTGCGGTCCATTGCAGATCATTCTGGGTCTGCAGACGTCGCCGCACGATGCTGGTCAGCGTGCTGTTAGGCATGATTTCCCGAATACCACCTTCGTAGCGAATTCGCAGCTGCGTTTCTGTGGCCAGTGCTCCGGCGCGAGCGCACAGCTCCAGTCTGTCATACAGCGGTTTCAGGTAGCGTCCTTCCGGATGACGGATGTAGTAGTAGATTTCAGCAAACGGTGGTACGACATTCGGAGCCTCACCGCCGCTGGTGATGACATGGTGAATTCGAGTGTTGTCGGGGGTGTGTTCACGCATCAGTTCCGACGCATGCGCGGTCAGTTCCACAGCGTCGAGTGCCGACCTGCCAAGGTGTGGTGCCGAGGCCGCGTGGGCCGTGCGACCCTCGAACTGAAACTTCACGGCGATGCGAGCGAGACTGGAACGATCACCGGCAGCATTTCGTGAGCCTGGGTGCCAGTGCAGTACGGCGTCACAGTCATTGAACAGGCCAGCCTGAACCATGAAGACCTTCCCCGAGCCTCCTTCTTCGGCCGGACAACCATAGAAACGCACCGTGCCCGGCAGCTTGCCACTGCGAATCTGACCGGCGACAGCAATAGCGGCCGACAGGGATGCGGTTCCGAACAGGTGATGACCACAGGCGTGTCCCCAGTTGTGTTCATCGGCACGTGGCAGACGTTCCGGCTGGGCCTGCTGCGACAGCCCCGGCAGGGCGTCGTATTCGCCAAGAATACCGATAACAGGGTGTCCGCTGCCGAACTCAGCGGTGAATGCCGTGGGAATCCCGGCGACTTCGCGAGTGACTTTGAGCCCAGCCGCTTCAGCGGCGTCAGCCAGCAACTGTGAAGACAGGGTTTCCTGATAGCCAGGTTCGGCTGCCTGCCAGATCTTTTGAGCAATCTGCCAGCTGGCGTCACGATGATCCGTTAGCGACTGCAGTACAGCCTGCTCAACATCATCCGGCTGAGCCTGCAGACGCTGGCTGGCGAAGAGCAGGCAGAGGCCTGCGAACAGAGCAACTGACAACCGGCGAGACATGCGACGGGACTTTCGGTTGATTGGGATCGGATGGTGAACAGCGGCTGGATTTCAAGGTGCACTGGTGGTTCGGCAGTTCAGCAGGGTCTGCAGATGCAGGCCAGCGGATTCTGCCAGTCGGGCAGGATTGTAGCCACCTTCCAGCACACTGA
>CAIOKE010000028.1 GCA_903858815.1 uncultured Planctomycetaceae bacterium
CTGCGAGGTGCCATGCACCTTGACAACATTCGTAATGGCAATGTCGCGAGTTTGCACGAACCACGCGTTGACCATCTGCGCAGGTGACGGCGCATGCGCGGTTTGGGGCCATGTACGTTTCCGGTCTTCACGCCTCCGGGCCTTGTGCATTCACGGCCCTGCCTCGCTTCCGGTTCACGTGCATTTGCGGCCCAGCTGCGTTTCCGGCCTGCAAGGCCAGCTCCATCAGCCTGGCATGAAATGCCAGGTCACGCGTCCCAGAGGCGTCGTCGCCCTGCGTTCCGGCGTTGATGCGAATGCAAACCCGGGCACGTCGATCATGTACAACCGGACGACGCGTTGCAGGGGCGAAGCTAAAAACTGGCCTTTCAGGCCGAAAGCGACGTTCGGGTCGGGGTCCCGGGATTGCATCCCGGGCTGGTGGAGCTGGCCTTCCAGGCCGTAATCGCAGGGGTTCGCAGCGTTGACCGCAAATCGAGGCCCGGGAACGGAGATTCCGGATGCAGGCCGGAATTGAGTCGGGCGGTACGGACCGGATTCGGGCGTGTGCGGCGATGGCAGCGCGTGGACGCACCGTTACCGGGGGATTGACATTACCCGAACGCCTTGTTGTGTAAAGGTGCAAGGGACTATCGCGGCAGAAAGACGATGGCGGTGAGGATCAGTGCTGCGATCACAAGAATGGCGACAATCACCTTCCATGCCGACGTGCGGTGCTGCTGGCTGTCGTTGGCCAACTCTGCTGGTTTCACTCTGGCGGGGGTTTGAGCTGACTTGTCCGCGACGCGGCTGCGTGGTGCTTTCGGCCTCGAATCTGCCGTGGATGCGCTGCTGGTACGAGGGGTGGGGATCTGTCCTGAGCCGGGGCGGGGACTGTTTACTGGCTCGGCTGTGATTTCGCGTGAATCGTCGACGGCGAAGTGATCTGAGCCTTCGGGCAGGGGGCTGTCGGAGCGGAGCCAGTCGTTGGAATGGGTGATGGAGGACCGCGGGGCGGCGGCTTTTCCTGGGGCACTGGCGGCGCGGGCTTTGGCAAGTTTGGAACGCAGTGTGATGAGTTCTCTGAAGTCGAACTTGATCGGCTGACGTTCGGCAAAGGGGTCGCAGTGCTGCTGCGACTTCGAGTGCGTTTTGATAGCGTTCGGCCGGGTCTTTGGCCATTAACTTCAAGATGATGGCACCCACACCCGCCGGAATTTCCGGCCGCAGCTCGCAGACATTTTTCGGTGCACGGGTGCGATGGGCATCCAGTTTTGCGCGATTGTTTTTGTCCGGAAATGGCACGCGAGCGGTGAGTGCCACGTACAGGCTGGCACCCAGCGAGTACAGATCGGCGCGGCGATCCACGTGGCTGCTGTCGAGCGACTGTTCGGGCGAGATGAAGTCGGGAGTACCAAGGCAATCATGGCCGAAGACCATTGAAAGCGAGAATTCCTCGTCGGCCATCCCGTTAATCAGTGCCAGTCCGAAGTCAAGAATGCGGACGCGTCCATCAGTTTCAAGCAGAAAGTTTGCCGGCTTTAAATCGCGATGAATGATGCCCGCTTCATGAGCGGCATGCAGTGCCTCGCAGGCCTGCACACCCACGTCACAGGCGGCGGCAAACGGC
>CAIOKE010000029.1 GCA_903858815.1 uncultured Planctomycetaceae bacterium
CAGTGCTGGAAGGAGCCGCCGTGTTGAATTGCGTGGCCGGATTCGTGGAGGGTTCGTGGTTTTCGCTGGTGGCGCTGGCGGCGATCTGGGCAGTGATGCTGACGCGGGTACCGCGGCAGGCAACTCTGCGGTCGTGGCTGGAACAGGAGCGGCGACTGGACGAACAGCAACAGTGGCAGTGAAAGTTGAGAACTCAAAAAAGTATTCGGCAGACGCAGGTCTGCTGTGGTTTGAAACAGGGCATGGCAGGAGCTGTGCCGGGCAGCAGGACGAGGGAGCGTCAGGACTGTGAGAAAAACACGTGGTTCAGGCAACAGAACAAACGATACGTCAGGTGGTTCAGGAAGTGCTCAGTCAGCTGGCTGGCCGGGGCGCTGCTTCAAGCAGCACAGCAGCCAACAGCTGGGGCGTATTTGAATCAGTTGACGATGCCGTCGCAGCAGCTCAGCGGGGCTTTGAGCAGCTCAGCCGGGCTTCGATGGAGCAGCGTCGCACTGCAATTGACATCGTCAGGCGAATCTGCGACGAGCAGGCTGAGGAGCTCGGTAAGCTTGAGTTTGAAGAAACCAAAATCGGCCGGCTTGAGCATAAAATTGCAAAGCTGAAGGCGATAAAGACGGTGCCGGGAGTCGAGTTTTTGCGAACTGACGCAGTCAGCGGCACGCATGGGCTGACGATCACCGAATATGCTCCGTTTGGCGTCATCGGCGCAATCACACCGGTGACTCATTCCCTGCCGACACTGGCCGGCAACTTCGTGAACATGGTGGCCGCTGGCAACACGATCGTATGTAACCCACATCCCAGCGGAGCGCGGATTGCGGCCGAGGGTGTGCGGCGATTTAACCGTGCGATTCATGCGGCCACGGGACTCGAAAATCTGGTGACGATCATCGGCACACCCACGATCGAATCAGCTCAGCAGGTCTTCGATCATCGCGGCGTGAAACTGCTGGTGGTCACTGGCGGCCCTGCAGTTGCTCGTGCGGCCCTTCGCAGCCCAAGGCGAGCGATTGTGGCCGGGCCTGGTAATCCGCCGGTAGTGGTGGATGCAACAGCCGATTTGGCGAATGCGGCGAAGTCAATTGTCGCCGGGGCGGCCTTTGATAATAACCTGCTGTGCATTGGTGAAAAGGAAGTATTCGCGGTGAAGGAGATCTTCGATCAGCTGATGACCGAAGTCGGGCTTCACGGCGGATATCGGCTGAATGCATCGCAGACGGCGGCCTTCACCGCAAAAGCGTTTGGGCCTCCGAAGGAACCAGGCGGGCACTATGTGCTGAATCGCGACTTCATCGGCCGCGACGCAGCCTGGCTGGCTGCTCAGATTGGCCTGCAGATTCCTTCAGAGACGCAGATTCTGTACGGGGAGACGGACGAGCATAATCCGTTTGTGACCGAAGAGCAGATGATGCCGTTTGTGCCGTTCATCCGGGCAAATTGCACCGACCACGCGATTGCTCTGGCACGCAAATATGAGCATGGATTTGGTCACACGGCCATTATTCATTCGCGGGACGTGCACACGATCACAAAGATGGGCCGCGTGATGAATACCACTCTGTTTGTCAAGAACGGTCCCTGCATGGCGGGTTTGGGACTTGGCGGCGAGGGTTATCTGAGCTTCAGCATTGCCACGCCAACAGGTGAAGGGGTAACCAGCCCCCTGACATTTACTCGGCAGCGACGGTGTGTCATGGTTGACGATTTAAGAATCATCTGAGGAATTGGGACGGAGCAACCACGATGCAGACGGCTCGAGTGCTGGGACATGCCACAGCGACAGTCAGGCATGATTCGAGGAAGGGCTGGAAGCTGGTGGTGCTGCAGCCGCTGGATATTCGGGATGCACCGGACGAGTTTCCGCAGCTGGCCATTGACCCGCTGGGGGCACGCCGGGGAGACCATGTGTTCTTCACAAGTGACGCGAAGTACATCCAGCAGCTGACAGGGCGTAAGGACACGCCGATTCGATTTTCGGTGCAGGGGATTCTGGACAGTCAGCCCGGCTGACAGAAATTCCGGTTAGGTTTAACTGGTTACGTTCAAGCAGACGCGGATTCAACATGGCGTTGACATCGGACAAACTGGAAGAGATTGTGCGGCAGGTGCTGCAGGAGCTGCGGGCTGGGCAGGTTGCTCGTCCGGCGGCTGCTGTGGCATCCGCGGCTGCAGCTTCGTCCGTTCCGGTGTCAGCTGCACTGGTTGCCACAACGCCCGCCGTTACGACGGCGGCAGATGTTGTGCGGATTTCGGATCGGGCGGTGACCGAGTCTGTGCTGGCGAATGCTGGCGCGGCGGGAAGAACGGTTTCGCTGGTTCGCGGCGCCGTACTGACACCATCGGCCCGGGACTATATTCGACGACACAACGTGCGACTATCAACTTCTGTTACAGCGACTGCTTCTGGTTCGGAGGCAGCGTCTGCTGGAGCGGTGGTGATTGTGGGGCGTGAGTCAACGGTGCGCATGGCTGCAGCGGCTGTCGGCTGGACGGTGCGTGAGGCGACAGACGACTTCTCAGCAGCTCGGGCAGCGCAGGAATTGTTGCCCGGGAAGCGTGTGTTGTGTGTCTGTCCGTCGCCTGCAATCACCGCCTGCGTGCTCAATCGCGACTCTGCCATTCGTGCAGCGGTCATCGAGCGGGCGGTCGGTATGGAGCGACTGCTGGAACAGATGCAGCCGCAGGCTGTTTGTTTACAGTCAGAGGGCTGGGGTTATCCCGAGTTGTCACGGCTGCTGGGGCTGATGAAGCGACCACTGCAGCAGCCAGCCGGGTGGTCTGAACAGCAGCGGGGAGGTGTTCGATGAGAATCATGGAAGTGATTGGTCGGGTGACATTGTCGCGGTGGGTACCGGAGGTGAGCGGGGCTTCATGGAAGCTGGCCGTGCCTTTGCTGCATACCGGACTGAACGGAGACTCGGCGGGTCGGACGGAGCCGGTGGTGATTTATGACGAGCTGGGAGCGGGAGTTGGAGATTTGCTGGCGGTGACGGAGAGTGCCGAGGCGTCAGCTCCTTTTCACCCGCAGGTAAAACCGATCGATGCATACAACGCGGCCATACTGGACGCAGTGGTTGTGGAACCAACGGTTTGAGTGAATGCTGGATTTGAACTTTTCACAGGAAGCAGGTTGACAGATGGCGACAAACTGGAACAGCGGGATCAATGATCGAGCTCTGAAGGAGGAGATCTGCGAAATTGGTCGGCGGGTCTACAACAAGGGCTTTGCTGCGGCGAATGACGGCAACATCAGTATCCGCGTAGGCGAGAATGAAGTGCTGTGTACGCCGACGATGATCTGCAAAGGGTTTATGAAGCCTGACGACATCTGTGCGGTGGACATGGATGGCAAGCAGATTGCGGGCAAGCGGAAGCGAACCAGCGAAGTGCTGCTGCATCTGGCCATCATGAAACATCGCCCGGATGTGAAGTCTGTGGTTCACTGTCATCCGCCACATGCAACGGCGTTTGCGGTTGCGGGCGAGCCAATTCCGCAGTGCATTCTGCCGGAGGTGGAGGTGTTCATGGGCGAGGTTCCGATCGCGCCTTATGAGACGCCGGGCGACGAGCGTTTTGCGAATACGGTGGTGCCGTTTTTGAAGGCCACGAACACCATCATTCTGAAGAACCACGGCACGGTTTCGTTTGGCAAGAGTCTTGAGGACGCTTACTGGAAGACGGAGATTCTGGATGCGTACTGCAGGATTCTGTTGCTGGCGAAGCAAATTGGCCAGCCGATGTATCTGAGCGAAGAAAAGAGCCGGGAACTGCTCGATCTGAAACGCAAATGGGGCTTTGACGATCCGCGTTTCCACAACGAGAACTGTGATTTGTGCGGCAACAGTGCATTCCGCGAGGGGTATCGGGAGAACATTCCGGTGCAGCGGGCGTTTGAAGCAGCACCGGAGTATCCGGGATATTTGCAGAAGCCCTGTGGAGCCCCCTGTGCGGAACAGGCTCCTGAGGTCAGCGAGGACCTCGTGCAGGCAATCACAAAACAGGTGCTGGCGGCACTGGGCCGAGGCTGAGGCCTGGCAGTGGCGTGAATTCCATTCGAATGACATTTCTTCAATTGGGGCGAAGCGATGAAGGTCAGCATTATTGGCGGCGGTGGTTTGGTCGGTTCGTGCGCAGGTTTCGCTTTGCAGGCCGGCCGCATCGTCAGCGACATTGTATTGGTGGATGTGAACAAGGATCTGTGTGAAGGCCAGGCACTGGACCTGCTGCACGGCGCCTCGCTAATGGCTCCGCAGCGAATTTCCGCGGCTGGGACAGAGGCCGTGAAGGACAGCGATGTAGTAGTGATTACGGCTGGACTGCGGCGTAAGCCGGATGAGAGTCGGCTGGACCTGATCAACCGCAACGTTGCTCTGTTCCGCACGATTCTGGCTGACGTCAAGCAGCACGGCCTGAAGAAGGACGCCATCGTGTTTGTGGTTTCAAACCCGGTGGACGTGCTGACGTATCTGGCGGTGAAAGAACTGGGTTTACCCGCCTCTCAAGTGATTGGTCTGGGGACTGTGCTGGACACGACGCGGCTCCGCAGCATGCTGGCTCAGCGTCTGAACGTGCCGCCGACTCAGGTGAACGTCACAATATTTGGTGAGCACGGTGACAGCATGGTGCCGATCTGGTCGATGGCTCAGGTCGCCAACATGCCGCTCGAAAAATTCCCCGGAGTGACTCAGACGCTGATCGCTGAGGTCGAAAAGAAGACTCGGGGGAGCGGTGCTGAGGTGATCCGCAAAAAGGGCGGCGCTGGCTTTGCGGTCGGTGTGTCGATCGCGGATGTGATTCACAGCATCGCGCTGGATGACAATCGGATTCACCCGGTCAGCAGTTTGATGAGCGGGGCTTATGGGGTTCGGGATGTGTGTTTTTCGATCCCTACGATCATGGGACGTGCGGGAGTGAAGAGCCACATTGAGGTGGAATTGTGGTCGAAGGAGAAGACTGCGTTGCTCCAGAGTGCCAACGTGCTGAAAGAAACCATCGCGCAGGTGCTGAAGGGGTAGATTTCCCGCAGACTGCAGAGTTTTCGCGGAATAATTCGCCGATTTCCGGCCAATTCCGTTACTTTTCCGCCCGATCCCCGCATAGTTGGAGGTCGGGCGGTTGGTTTTTTAATGGACCGTCGTCTGTTACTCCGGCAGACATTTGTCAGCCAACTCACTTCGGGAAATCGGAACGTCTGAATGACCGATTCTCAGCCCGAGCAGATAGAGGCCTTTTATCGGGCTCACTCACGTGAGCTCTGGGCTTTGTTCTACTCCATGTGCAACGATCCGGAACGTGCTCACGACGCCGTTCAGGAGGCGTTTGTGCGGCTGTACGATTATCACGGTCAGCCAGTACGAGACCTGAAGGCGTGGTTGCTGCGTGTCGGTCAAAACTGGCTGCGGGATGCAGCCAGGCGGAAATCCAATTCGGTGCGTTTGCTGCCAGGGCTCGACGACCACACCTCGTCCAGCCTGACTGCCGACCAGAAAATGCAGCTCAGCGAACGCCAGCGGCAGATTCGGGGGGCTCTGCAGCAACTCAACGAAGATGACCGCAGAGTACTGGTGATGAAATATTCCATGGACTGGTCATCTGCTCAGATGGCCACCGTGATGGATTGTTCGGCTGCCGCAGTGGACATGCGGCTTTCCAGAGCTCGACGCCGATTGGCTGAAATTCTGAATGAACAAGGGTTTTGCAATGACTGAAACACAGCCTTCAAACGACCACGCCGGAAAAATGCTCACAGAAGCTGCCGTAGACGGGCTGCTGTTGGATTTCTTCCGCCTTGAAGTGCCCGCAACTGCACTCAGTCAGCCACCGACCCGCCCAACGGCCGCTGTTTCCTCAGTGACTGCTGTCAGGCCACCAGAGCATCTCGCCAAACGACTGGCGGTGGCTGTTTCCCTCACAGTGCTCCCGCTGTGTCTGCTGCTGATGTTCGCTGGAGACCACCGCCCACAAAGTGGCTCTGGCATTGCGGAAAAACAGAATACACAGGCTGCTTCAGATTCAGAGCAATTGCTCCCGGTGTCTTCAGTTCCCGATGCAAAAAAGGCAGCCGTGCCTGTTGATGAGAACGGACTATTGCTTCAGGAAACTGAACAAATTCAGCTGAATCCCGAAAAGTAGTTCGGTCTGAAGGCCGCCTGGTCTCGCGGTTGCCGTTCATCACGAATTGCTGCCGGCCAGTGCCCACAACTCGTGCAACCGGGATTTGGTGCTGCGAAGGATTTCTGCGATCTGCTGCGACCACACCGTCAGATGCTCGGCCTCAAGCAATCTCTGACACCGCAGGCCCGCCAGCGCACCGTGCACATAAGATGCCCCCCTGATGGCTCGCCGCATGTGCACTATCGAAAAGCTCATCTGAAATCTGTC
>CAIOKE010000030.1 GCA_903858815.1 uncultured Planctomycetaceae bacterium
GGCACGTCACTGGCTGGACCTTGCCCGCTACGCCGATTCACATGGCTTTCAGCGAGACGACCTGCGGGATATCTGGGCGTGGCGGGACTGGGTGATTCGCGCATTCAATTCAGATATGCCGTTCGATCAATTCACCATTGAACAACTTGCCGGTGACCTGCTGCCAAATGCCACCGAAGCTCAGCGGATTGCCACGGGCTTTCATCGCTGTACCACCGTCAACGTGGAAGCAGGATCGCTCCCGGAAGAAACACGGGCCGAGCAGCTGATTGATCGTGTGAACACAACTGGCGCGGTTTGGCTCGGAGCTACGCTCGAGTGTGCTCAGTGCCACGACCACAAATACGACCCCTTCACTCAGCAGGACTACTATCAGCTGCTGGCATTCTTCAACAACACCGAAATTGAAGCTGACCGCAAGGATCCTCGGCAACCTTCATCCATCGCCTTTCAGGGACCGACGATGGTGCTGACTGACAGTGAACGGGACCGGCGGCGTGAGCAGGTATCACAACGACTGGCCACGAAGCGACGGGAACTTGAACGACTGCAAAAACAGCCCGCAGCTACCGCAGCGGACGCCGCAGCCACGGGATCAAACTCGTCATCACCGGCAATCGCCAAAGTTGTTCTGCGACCAGCCGATTTTCAGTCGCAGGGCGCAACAGATTCGTGGCGGATGCTTGACGATGGTTCCATCCTGCTGACTGGCGACGATGCTCCTTCGACAGACGTCTATGCTCTCACCTTCACAGAAGTGCCTTCCGACATTCGTGCACTGCGCCTCGATGCACTGACTCATCCGGAGCTTCCTGGTGGCGGTCCTGGCCGAGGATCGGATGGTCGTCCTAATTTTGTCCTGCATGAGCTGGTACTGGAAGTTACAGCCGCGGATGGAAGCGCACAAACAATCCCATTCAGGACAGCATGGGCGGACTTTTCACAGCAGAAGTGGGATGCCGCTGGCGCCGTTGATGGGAAACCCAGGACCGGCTGGGCGATTGCACCGCAATTCCACCGTGACCACTATTTGGTGGCCGTGTTGCGTGAACCGTTGAACGCAGCCGCTGATTCTGTGCTGAAGCTGCGGCTTGAACAGCGGTTTGGTTCCGCACGAACGCTCGGACGATTTCGCCTGACTGCCATCTGTGGTGCAGAACCGATCCCCCCTGGCAGGCCGGCACCGGACAGCAACCAGCAGCGCACCGATTCCGAACTGGCGGCGCTCGAACGTGAACTCGCCGACTTACAGCCGCAAACCACTCTGATCATGGTTGAACAAACTCCTCCGCGCGAGTCATTTGTATTTGAACGCGGGGATTATCGTCGCCGCGGTAAGCCGGTGGAACCTGGTGTCCCCCGATTTCTGATTGCCGATCCAGCAAATGCTCAGCCGCTGCGCACTCGTCTGGACCTCGCACGCTGGCTGGTGTCCCCTCAGAATCCGCTTGCCGCTCGTGCAGCGGTGAATCGCTGGTGGGCCGAGCTCTTTGGCGAGGGATTGGTGTCAACACCGGAGGACTTTGGCGTCAAGGGCGACAGGCCCACTCACCCCGAATTACTCGACTGGCTCGCACGCGAACTCATGGACAACGGCTGGTCCATGAAACACATTCTGCGGCAGATCGTATTGTCAGCCACGTATCAACAGTCATCGGTGCAGACTGAGCAGGGGCGGAGGCTGGATGAACGTAATCGGCTGCTGTGGCGCGGCCCGGCGTTCCGCATGGATGCAGAAATGATTCGCGATAATCTGCTGGCGGTAAGCGGCCTGCTGAGTCTGAAACAATTCGGCCCGCCAATCCGTCCGCAGCAACCGGAAGGGCTCTGGTCGAAGGTCGGTGGCACGCAGTATGGTTACCAGATCAGCAGTGGCGAAGACCTGTGGCGACGCGGAATTTATGTGGTGCTCAAACGCAGTGCCATGCATCCTTCGCTGATGACATTCGATGGTAATTCACGTCTGACCTGCACTGTGCGACGTTCTCGAACCAACACTCCCCAGCAGGCACTTGCTCTGCTCAATGATCCCATCAGCGTCGCTGCCGCAAGGGCTCTTGCAGCACGCGTGCAGACAGATCTTCCCGAGGGCACTGATGCGGAGCGACTGTACAGGGCATTTCGGCTCTGCACGGCTCGCAGGCCGACTGCTGACGAACTGTCGGTGCTGATCGGCCTGCTGGCAGCCCAGCGTGCAGCATTCCTTGAACGTCCGCAGGATGCTCTCGCGATTATCGGCGGCGAAGCGGATGCCAACCTTCAGAACCAGCC
>CAIOKE010000031.1 GCA_903858815.1 uncultured Planctomycetaceae bacterium
CTGAAGTGCTGGGGGTTACTCAGGGTGGTGTCCGGTATTTCGATATGCAGGATGCTGGTGAGCTGCTTCAAATGGGCTTCGCACTGTTCTGCGGGAATCTGCAACGCCAACTCCCGCAGGGCCGGCGCAATCAGCAGTGAATATGCGTTCTCGCGGAGCTGCAGCATTTCGTGGGGATCGCCGGGCGTGGCGAAGAAATCCAGCAGTGCCGACCACGCCTTTGGTCGATCTGCCGCAGCGAGGTGTCGCACGGTGCATCGCAGCAACTGGGATCCGGCAGTGGCCGTGTTGAACGAATGCCCATCGTTCCAGTTGACCTGCCTGAACGCGGTCATCAGATGATCGAAAGTGACAGGGATCAGCGACTTGTCGGTTCTGGAAAGTACCAGATCAAGTGTCGGAGCCAGTATCTCGGCGACACTGTGGAAGTTCTCGTCACGAAAATTGACGGACTGCAGCAGGTGCAGGAAGTTACCGTCATCCGCGGGATCAGCCCGGTGCCAGATTCGCTCCAGCAGGGATGCAATGGACGGACCATTCTGGAGTGCCCTCTGCCGCAGTTCGGGATCAACGTCCCGGACTTCAGGTCGCAGGGGCATCGTCAATTCGAATTTGAGTGTGGCCAGCTGAGTGGGATTCAGATGATCAACCAGCACATTCAGAGCGGTCATGACGGCCGGCAGTGTCGCGATTGGCCGCTGTGTGTCATGTGGCAGCGCCAGCAGGTCAGTCACCGCTGCGGCAGCACCGGCTGTGTCCAGCCTGCCTGCAAGCATGGCCATTGGCTGGCTCATGACCACCTGCCACCAGTCAGACTGTTCGCCGGCCTCCACCGTGCTCATCGCCTGCATGATGCTGCCCCACAGCTGCGTCACCTGATCCTGCGTGAGCAGGGGAACTACCGGGGTGAGTGCGGGGCCCAGCATTTCCAGCACCGCCGCCTGCCCGTTCATTTCCACCATGGCCATTGCGTACGCTGCGGTGGCTTCAAGTGCTGCCGGGGGCAGCTGACGAACGCTGAATCCCAGCAAGCCGGCAAGTTTCCAGCGGTGTCCCGGACTCCAGTCAATTGCCTGCGGCAGGATCATGACCAGTTGCCTGCAAATTGCCGTGTTATCCTCGGCGGACAGTTTTGGCAGCAGGATTTCGAGGTAGCGTCGGCAAACAGAAATTCTGTCGCTGTCAGCATCGCTGGCAAGCTCTCTCATCAGCCGTTGTGCGGTCACAGCAACGTGTCCGCCGGACAGTCGCCCGATCAGCAGCAGGTCGCCGCCATGATCCAAAAGCATCCAGACGTAGTCTCGCGGTACGCCCGATGGACGACTTTCAATCAGGTTCAGGAGCTGTTCGACAGCCTGCGGGACGGCGCTGTCCGGCAGAGTTTTCACGACCGGAGTGATGAGTTCCGAGTTTGGAACAGGGACGGAAAGGCTGTCCGGCATCAGCCTCGCTGCAGACTCCTGCAGATCCTTCAGAAGATGCTGCCAGACCATCTCCACGGAAGGCTTGATGGCGTCATCCAGCAGAATTTCAAATTCGCCATGCCGCATGTGTGTCGCGGCCGATTGACCTTCAGTCCGCGGTGTCAGCAGAAATCTCAGCAGTCGATTGCGTTCAGCTTCAGATACCGCCGGCAGTATTCTCCAGACGTTCTTTTCAAATTCATGGGTCGGCAGTTTCAGGGAAGAGACATCTGCAGAGGCCGACAGATCGGTCCCACCGAGGGCTGCGCTCAGCAGGCAGCACGCTCCGCGTATCTCAGACGCACAATCGGCTGATCGTTGTTTTTCGGCCAGTAACTGCAGTACCCTGGCCCGGCGTGCTGTGCTGAAACCCACACAGGCACGCAGCACGCTGATGGAACGGGTGGCCAGTTGTCGGGCCGTGGTGGCGTCAGACAGGCCAGTCTCCAGCACCCGAATCCGCTGTTCGTCGTCCGGCAGCGCTGCCCACGCCCGCAGCGCCGCAGACTCTGCTTCAGAAATGTCAGCACCTATCGAATCCTCAAAACCACTCAGCCCGATACTCCGCAAAATCCCCTCGGCAAGCAACTGATCGGCCACCTGACGCTGCTGCTGTGCTGCATCCCGAGCACGCTGTTTTTCGCCCCGCTCCTGCTGCACCTCGCTGATCGACTGCTGGATCTGAGTGCTGGCCTGACTTGACTTTTTCCAGCCCCAGCCCAGCCCGACACTGGTCCCCAGCACGGCCACCGCCAGCGCCGCTGCCACCAGCAGCCCTGTGCGCTGGCGACGTGCAAAGCGGCTGATTCGGTAAAAGAGGCCGGGAGGACGGGCCTGCACGACATCATCCGTCAGGAAACGCTGTATGTCCTCCGCCAGCAAAGTGACAGTTTCATATCTGCGAGCACGCTCCTTCTCAATCGCCTTCATCACAATCCAGTCCAGATCGCCTGTCACGCAATGACGCAGTACTGACGGCTCAACATTCCGCTGAGCAGCGATCAGCGGCAGACGATCACTGCTGCTGAGACGAGTGCTGGGAGGAATCGGATCTTCCTCCCGAATCAGTCGCAGGACCTCCTGCATGGCCGCGCGACGCAATTGCTCCCGATCCAGAGGCGTGGTCCCGGTCAATAACTCATACAGCACGACCCCCAGTGAATACACGTCGGTGCGAGTGTCGACGTCCAGATTGTTCAGCTCAGCCTGTTCAGGAGACATGTAGATCGGGGTGCCGACCATCACACCATGCGCCGTATGCAGCGTCAGATCCGTCAGTTCCTGATTCAGTGCCTTGGCGAGCCCGAAATCGATCACCTTTATAACGGGGCGTCCGTCGTACCGACACACGAGGATGTTCGAGGGTTTCAGATCCCGATGCACAATTCCTCTTGCGTGAGCATGCTGCACGGCACGACACACCTGCAGGAACAGATCCATGCGATCACGGATCGACAGCCTCGCCTGATCGCAGTAATCGGTCAGCGGTGTTCCGCGCAGATATTCCATCACAAAAAATGGCCGTCCCCGCTCGGTCATGCCCCCGTCATGCACTCGAGCGATGTTGGGGTGATCCATCATCGCCAGTGCCTGACGCTCCGCATCAAATCGCGCCAGCACAAGTTTTGAATCCATACCCGCTCGAATCAGCTTGATCGCTACTCGGCGTTTGACCGGAGTCGTGTGCTGGGCCAGCCAGACGGCCCCCATACCTCCTTCGCCAATCAACAGCAGCAGGCGATAGCGCCCCTGAATCTCGTCACCGGAAGCATACTCCCCAGGGGGCTGCTGCTGCGGAGCACGCGAGCCAGTGCTGCCGGTCTGCCGCATCTGGTCAAGCTGGGCGTTTCCGATGAAGAATGCTCGCAGGCCGGTTGCATGCTGTGGATACTGACCCACCAGAGCATCCGGATCCAGCTTCTCGCCATTGTCGATACGCTCAAGCAACTCTGCCAGAAGTTGATCAAGCTCGGATACATGCACCGTGGAATCTTCACCTGACATGATAACCTCCGCTTTCGCCAGGAGACCTGAATTCAGAACTGCCCGCCAAATTCCGGCAGCAGTGATCGCAGTTGCTCAAGACCACGCCTGAGCAGAGCTGCGACCGCAGGGACTGTCCGCCCCAGGGAATCCGCAATAGCGCCAACACTGCGTCCCTCCAGATAACGCTGCACAACAACCTCACGCTGCTCAGCCGGCAGCTGCACCAGTGCGTCAGCCAGCAGCAGTAATCGCTCATTGCGAACCGCCGCCAGACTGGGGGATGTCTGATCAGCGGCCAGACACGCCTGCAGACCTGCGGCCGATGCATCCACCCCGGATTCCAGTAACTGCTGCTCACGGCGAATATCGCGACGATCACGATGAAGTCTGCGATACTCGTCCACCAGAACATTCTTCAGCACCTGCCGCAGCCATGCCAGCAGAGATTGCTCATCACTCACCGGGCTGTCAGCCAGCGAATGGGCAGCCCTTAACAGCGTCGCCTGCACTACGTCGGCAGGGTCCAGCTGGTTGCGAAAACCAGCACCCAGACTGGCTCTGGCAAGTGCCCACAGGTAACCCCGGTACTTCAATGCCAGGTCCTGCAGGTCAATTCTGAACGGCGTCATGGAATTCTCCGAAGGCAGGTCATTGGGTGAACCGTCTGAACCTCTCAACGATGTCCGCACCCGTTTCAACCCGGATTTCCGGATGAAATCTCTGATTATGCGAAAAGTTCCGCCGTCGCACCGCTGTTAGTGCCGCCGAAAATCCGTCTGAATCACAGGTGCCTGGCGAGGCGTGAGGCGAGTTCATGGCGTCTGAACCCAGAAACAGGCGGAAAATCGGTGAGCCGCAGCGACAGCATACCGAGTGACAGGCCTCGCTGCACAGCGCGAGCGTGTCTGAAGCCGAGCATCCGGCAGTGCTCGGAAAAAACCGAACGCCCCGAGGTTGCAGCGAGGAAAATCGTCACCGTCCAGCAGAGAAAGCGGGGCTGCAAATGGGCAATTCAGGCCTTTGTTCCCAGCGCCCCCGCGCCTCTGGGGGAAAATCCGGACATTACCGAACGCCACATCCCGCGGAGACGCTGAGAATTCGGCAGTCGGACTTCGATGCGAGTTGCCCTCGACGGGACAGAGTCTCGTTGCCTCGCTGGATGCGGATGATTCACTGAAGGGCCCGGGGTGTCAGCCAGTTGTAAAACCCAGCAACCGACACGCCACCCCAGCCCCGGAACCCACCCACGGTTTGCTGCGATCTCGCTGATCGCCGCAAACGCGGGCAGAACAAAAACGAAACAGTCGCACCAGGGGACCGCCTGGTTTCGTGGGTAAGGTCCCGGGCTGAAGCCGAGGCTACGGGTGGGGAGTTTCAATGGTGTTGGAAGGCGAGGACCGAACTGGAAGGACTCTGGGGATCAACACCGTAGCCTGCGCTTCAGCCCGGGTCGACGCTCGGAAACGCTCGCAAAAAACCAGCAGACCGGCCGAGCAGGAAAACCGCGAGGAACAAAAATGTAGCCCGAGCATTCCTGCTGCCATGGACAAAAATGCAGCCCGAGCATTCCTGCTCGGCCCCATCCCTCAAAAAACACGATGTTTTTCAATGAGCTGGAGTCAATTGGACGGCCTCAGCCGACTTTTGTCCTCATCGTCATTCCTGCTCGGGCCACGGTTTTGTGTTCAGCTGTGTCGGAATTGCAGCGACAGTGCAACAGACAGGGATCTCGTGATAGAATCCACGTTCGGAATGCACCTTTTCATCTCAGCACTTTGTCGCCTGACGGATGACAATCATGGATCTTGGGATTGCCGGTCAGGCAGCTGTCATTGTTGGTGGCGCAAGTGGGATTGGTGCGGCTGTGGCCGCGTTGCTGAAGGAAGAAGGTGCGCGGCCTGTTGTGTGGGACCTGCATCCAGCAGGTCAGACGTCTTCCGCAGCGGCCCTGCCGTTCCTGCGGGTCGATGTCTGTGACAACGCAGCTGTTCAGACCGCGTGGGATCAGACAGTCCAGCAGTTCGGACCCGTCAGGATCCTGGTGCACTGTGCAGCCATCGGTTCGGGTTCGTACGGCTTCCCATATACCAATGTGCCTGTGTCTGCGTGGTCACGAGTCCTCGAAGTCAACATCCTCGGTATGACTCACGTGGCACATGTCGCGGGCCCGGCTATGGCCGCACAGAAGCAGGGTGCGATGGTGTTTCTTGCCAGTGTTGCTGGTCAGATGGGGTCGCCCACGGATCCGCCTTACAGCGCCAGCAAAGCCGCCAATATCAACTTTGCTCAATGCATGGCGAAGGATCTGGCACCGCATAACGTGCGAGTCAATTCGGTGTGTCCCGGCATGGTTCAAACTCCCCTCAATCGCTCGGTCTGGGCCGCATGGAACGAACAGCAGCAGCCCGCCGATCAGCTGACATATGACGTCTGGGCCGAACAGAAAATTCGCAAAGTCGTGCCACTGGGACGCTGGCAGCGACCGGACGATGTGGCCAATCTGATTGTCTTCCTCTGCAGTCGCCGGGCGTCTGAAATCACCGGGCAGACCATCAATGTGGATGGTGGCACGGTGATGCACTGGTAACGGCAGTTTCTGCCGGTTGACGCCTCGATGGCCACGGGATTTCCCACAGCTTCCTCTACAGCCAATTTTCCGAAGTGCGTAGAATCTGGCATGGGTGCAGACGGCAGGAAGATCAGACAGGGTGTTCCCGGGCTGAAGCTCAGGCTACCGGGGATGCGGTACAGTGTTGTGGGAAGGAACCGACCAGGCAGGAAGAACTCTGCGGATACAAAACGTAGCCTGGACTTTAGCCCGGGCACGAACTTCTCGTCACCCTTGAAATCCCCGGTGTTTTTTAAAGGATGGGGCCGAGCAGGAATGCTCGGGCTGCGGTTTGTCGACGCGTCAGGTATGCTCGGGCTGCGGTTTCGTCTGCAGTGCCGGCAATCCTGCATTGACTTTGTCAGGGAGTGACTCGCTATGGCCACCAGGATTCTCAGTATTTCAGGTCTTCGCGGTGTCATCGGAGATGGTCTGGATCCGGTTTATACCAGCCGGTTCGCAGCGGCTCTGGGAACCATGTTCTGCGGTGGCAGGGTTGTGCTGGCTCGTGATGGTCGTTCCACCGGCCCGATGCTGCAGCATGCGGTGGTTTCAGGTCTGCTGGCGACGGGCTGTGAAGTGCTTGATGCCGGCATCTGCACGACTCCGACCTGCGGTGTTCTGGTGCAGCATCACGGGGCGGCCGGAGGTCTGCAGATCACTGCCAGTCATAACCCGATTGAATGGAATGGCCTGAAACCCTTTGCCCCTGACGGTTCGGTCTTCAATCGGGATCTGGGTCAGCAGCTGCTGCAGATCCTTGAGCGGGATACGATTGCCTGGCGTAGCTGGTCCGGTCTGGGCAGTGTGGTCACGCTGCAGAACCCTGCTCAGGTCCACATCGACCGCGTCCTGTCGCTCGTGAATGTGGACGCCATTCGACGTCGAAAATTTCGAGTGGTGCTGGACTGCAATCACGGCTCAGGTGCCGTTGGCGGTCCACAGCTGCTGGAGGCTCTGGGCTGCGAAGTCGTTGTCCTCGGTGGAACTCCTGATGGTCGCTTCGAACACATACCTGAACCTGTGGAGAAGAATCTTGGTGACTTGTGCCGGGCCGTTGTGAAGCATTCGGCCGATGCCGGATTTGCCCAGGATCCTGACGCCGATCGCCTTGCGATTGTGGACGAGTCCGGTCGGTTTATTGGTGAAGAGCTGACGCTGGCACTGGCGGCTGACTTCGTGCTGGAAAAGCAGAAGGGTCCCTTTGTGGTGAATGGGTCCACCAGTCGTGTGACTGCCGATATTGCTGCCAAACATGGCTGCCAGTTTCATCGCAGTTATGTGGGTGAAGCGCACGTGTGTGGCAAAATGCGAGCGGTCAATGCGGTCCTGGGTGGCGAAGGGAACGGTGGTGTCATTGAGCCGCGGATCGGCTATGTCCGGGACAGTCTGGTGTCCATGGCCTACGTGCTTGCCGGGCTGGCGGCCGGCAAACGACGACTTTCCGCATGGGCCGATTCGCTGCCGTTCTACACGATTGTCAAAGACAAGATCGAGTGTCCGGCCAGTCAGGTGGACGCCGCCTGCGCGGCGCTGCGAGCAGCTTTTCCGGACGCTGAAGCGCGTGAAGGAGACGGCCTGCGACTGGACTGGAACGACCGCTGGGTGCAGGTCCGAGCCAGCAATACTGAGCCGATCATTCGGATCATTGCGGAGGCACCACAGACCGCCGATGCAGTCAGATTGATCGATCACGCGATGCAGGTCGTGCGCCGTGCCGTTTCCTGATAAAGCCTGGAAAGTCTGCGGAACCGGAAACTTTTTTGTCGCCGGGCACCCGGCAATGGATAGACTCCTGGCGTTTCCCTGACCCAAAACGCCCCGGTAACCAGTATTCCATGTCCCAGACAGAATCGACGCCTTCGTCACAACCGTCCGCTGGTGTGAATCAGCCTGCAGTGGCGGTTCCTGTTACCGGACGTATGATGCTGCTGGGTCTGTTTGCAGCCGCGGCATACTCGGTTGCCAACATGGCCTTGCGGCAACTGGCACGCACTGATGGCGGGGCCGGCTGGGATATGTGGGTGGCCGGTACCAAAGCCTTTCCAACGTTCTTCATCGCAGTCACCCTGATCACATGGCGCCGTCTGAACGGGCTGCATTCGTTTGCCGAATGGAGCTTTGTCTGGCCGATCGCTCTCGCTGCCATCTTCAACCAGCTGGGCGGCAACCTGCCCTTTCAAATGTCGCTGCGCGTCATCGGACTGGCGGTTTCCGTCCCCATCTGTTTCGCTTCGATTATCTGCAGTGGTGCTGTCGTAGGCCGCATTGTGCTGGGTGATCAGGTCTCGATTCGCTCGGCCATCAGCATGGGTCTGATGGTGGCAGCCATCGTCTTCCTGTCCTCGGGTGCCAACTCCCGCACGACCTCGACTGTCAGTCCCGCAGCGGTCACTGAAGACGTGCCTCAGCCCGAAACCATCGCTGCTCCCACGGCACTTGACGCGTCCGCAGGACCTGGTGTTACTGTCGGTGTTCTGCTGTCCATAGTTTCCGGGCTGTGTTATGGAATCACGGGTGTCTATATTCGCAAAGCTGTGCGATCGCATATGCCTGTAGCGGCAACTTTGTTTCTGTTCAGTGCAGCCGGCTTTCTGATTCTTGTCCCCGGCAGCCTGCTGCTGCTGCCATTGGCCGAAATCCATCGCACCAGTCCTGAAGACTGGATCACGATCGGCATTGCCGGAACGTTCAACGCGATCGGCTTCTTTGCTATTACGCACGCCATGAGATTTCTGACCATCAGTCGTGCCAACGTGATCAATGCGTCACAGAATGCCATGTGTGCCGTGGGTGCCGTCACCCTGTTCAATGAACAGCTGTCGTGGACAGCGATGGCCGGTATCTGCCTGACGATCACCGGCCTGTTGACGCTTGATCGACGCTGACCAACCGCACAGGTTCTACTGCCCGGCAGTACGGCATCAGACCAGCCTCGCCTCAGCAGCGATTTCGCCGTTACGAAACTCCAGCAGACTCTGCAAAGTTCGCTCGGCAATATTCTGCAGTGCTTCGCGAGTTAAAAACGCCTGGTGCGAAGTGATCAGCACGTTGGGAAATGTCAGCAGCCGGGCCAGAACATCGTCCTGCAGACCGCTTTCAGAAAGGTCGCTGAAAAAAATCCCTTCTTCCTCCTCGTACACATCAAGTCCGGCGGCACCAATCCGCCCCGATTTCAAAGCCTGAATCAATGCTTTCGTATCAATCAGACCACCGCGACTGGTGTTCAGCAGCATGACTCCCGGCTTCATGCGCGACAGTCGATCGGCATTGATCATGTGTCTTGATTGTTCTGTCAGCGGACAATGCAGCGAAATAATGTCAGACTGTTCAATCAGCTGTTCCAGATCCGTCAACTGCACTGCGGGCATGGTCTGGATTTCGGCAGCAGGCTGAGGATCATACGCGAGAACTCGGGCACCAAAACCCGTCATAATGCGAGCAAAAACCGTACCGATCCGACCGGTTCCAATCACGCCCACAGTCCTGCCGTGCACATCAAAACCAGTCAGCCCGTCCAGTGAAAAATTCAGTTCCCGTACTCGCTGCCACGCTCGATGCACATGCCGATTCAACGTCAGCAGCAGACATACCGCATGTTCCGCCACAGCATACGGCGAATAGGCGGGCACACGAGCCACAGCGATCCCCAGTCGACGACAGGCGGCCAGATCCACATGATTGAACCCGGCAGACCGCAGCACCAGTAAACGCACTCCCAGAGCATGCAGCGACTGAACCACTGGTGCCGACAGATCATCACAAACAAAAACACAGACCGCCGCACAACCGGCGGCCAGCGAGACTGTTTCGGGCGACAGCCGAGTCTCAAACCACGTCAGCTGCAGATCAGCAAACCGGGCCGCCCGCAGCGCATGGCCAAAGGATTCCCGGTCATACTGCCGTGTACTGAAAACCGCGACTGGAAATTCCGTGGATGCTGTCATTTGCACATCTCCTGAACTGCCTCGTCACCTGCCGCCCGGATACCTCAGGACAATCGCAACACAGTCGCTGCCACGGGCCCACGACGGTCGCAATTCATCCACCGGTTGCCGGTACCGTCAGCCAGAAACCAGAAACCTCAGTCCCATCCGTGGCCAGCCAGACCACCGGGAATTCACGGCCATCAGCCGCTCTGCCCATCACTCGAATTTCACCTGACCAGACGGCCGGCAGTTTTCCCGCCAGCTTCAGCGTCACAGCTTTGGACGTATCACCATCCTTTGCTGACGAAAGCGGCTCGGCCACAATACCCTGCGGTAACCCATCCACCCGCAGCTCCAGGACTTCCGCGAAGCCATTGCGGCGAGCCACTGTAATCGGAATCTCAAGAGCTTTGTCGGCCGGTACAGTCCACGCAGTTGCACTGACCGTCAGTCGCACTTCCGGCTGCGTTTCCCGCACTGCCAGAACATAGTGCCAGCGACTGCCATGCCCGAGGAATCGATCCTGGACGCGAATCTCAAAGGTCCCGTCGGCGGGCGCCGTCAGTTCCAGTGCGGCGTCCGGGTTTCCACCGTCCACATCATCCGCTTCCTTCAGCACCTTGCCGGCACTGTCACGCACAGACAATACAGGATCCAGCAGTGAACTGAATCGCTGCACCTCAGCACTCAGACTCAGTCGCTGTCCCTGCTTCAGTGTCAGACGAAAATTGTCCGGACCGGGCTGGTTCAGGCAGCCACAGACCACCAGTGGCAATGCCGGCAGCAACCGCTCAGACAACTGATCTTCCAGCAGCACAGGATCTGCCGTGTCATAGACTCGCCACGGCTGCGCAAACTGGCCGGT
The DNA here is from genome assembly GCA_903858815.1 of uncultured Planctomycetaceae bacterium. Lineage (GTDB taxonomy): Bacteria > Planctomycetota > Planctomycetia > Planctomycetales > Planctomycetaceae > SXXK01. Next base: position 10,852 of record CAIOKE010000031.1, read on the forward strand.
CAGTACGGTCTGATCGGCCCCCAGCACGGCCTCCTGAACCGCCAGATTCCAGCCGTGCAGCTGCAGTCGCTGTTCACCACTGCCGCGCTGCCGCACCAGCGGCATGACGTGATCAACATAGGGCTGCGCAGCCAGCGTCAGCCGATACACATAGTCTGCACCACCGGCAAAGGCGATCGAACTGTTCGGTGCTGCCGGAAACGCAAAGACTCGCACGTACCACGTGCCGTTCACAGGAGCCTGAAATGTGGCCAGCGGATCCATGCTGCAGTCATCATCATTCTGCGATACCACGGTGCCGCGTCCGTCCACGATCTGCAGCACGCCGTCCATCGGCGAACTCAGCACTCGCGATGCCGTCAGACTGGCAACCAGCGTCTGCCCCGCTTCCAGTGGCACAGCCCACGTATCCACATCGCCCGATTTTTCCAGCACGCCGTTGACGGTGGCAGCCGTCCCAGCCAGCGTTGCAGCTTCTGCTAATCGCCCGTTAGGCTCCGTTTCGGCCTGTTCGGGCAGAATACCCACGACAAACGGACGCAGTTCAGAAGCCCCGGAATCATTGCAAAGCCGCACAAGGTGTACGCCCGGCTCGACATCCGCGGCAATATCCACATCCACAGTATCACGCTTTTCGCTGAGGCGAAACGTCAGACCTGCCGAGGCACTCTGCAACCGCACATTGCCCTCGCCCGGCTTACCAATCACTTTTGCAGTCACTGTGGTACCACGCTGGCCACCGGCTGGCAGCAGTCGGTCTAGTACCGGTGGATCGGCAGCCGATGCTGCGGCAGCACCCGACAACACACCTGCCAGCGGCAGCAGATACCACCGCCAGATCCCCAATCCCGTTCTCCGCTTCACTGCGCCGCTCCCAGAACCTGCCTGCCCGCCGTCGTTCAGATCAGCTCGCGAATCGGGGTCGGATCGCTGACAAGGTGAGTCGGACGCCCCTCGGGCGAAAACACCACCTTGTCCGGGTCAATGCCCAGCTTGTGATACACCGTCGCCACAAAGTTTTCAGGAGACAACACACGATCCACAGCTGAAAAGCCTTTACGATCGGTGGCCCCCACAACAGTGCCACCCGGAGTTCCCCCGCCGGCCATCAGCACCGACATCGCGTTCGCCCAGTGATCACGACCGGGTGTGTTGGAACCGGACAGCGTCGAAATCTTCGGAGTACGACCGAATTCTCCCAGGGCCACCACAAGCGTTGAATCAAGCAAACCACGCTCTTTCAGATCCTGAATCAAAGTCGCTACCGAATTGTCCCATTCCGGCAGACGTTTTTTCAGAGCGCCGAACAAGTCACTGTGATGGTCCCAGCCACCGTCATACACCGTAATAAACGGGACACCGGCTTCCACCAGACGACGGGCCAGCAGACACCGCTGACCAAAACTGTTGCGACCGTATCGTTCCCGCACAGCCTCGGGTTCCTGATGAATATCAAAGGCCTGCTGCGCCTGAACCGATGTCACCAGACTGAAACCCTGACGATAGTATTCGTCGTAAGCCGCAGCGGGATCCCCGGCCGCCTCGTCCTGCAGCCGCACCATCCGGTCAACCTTCGCTCGCAGCTCTGTACGTGATGTGAAACGCAGCTCACTCAGATCCCTTGGCAGGGCCACATCACGCACCTTGAATCGCTTACTGTTCGGGTCGTCACCGACCACAAACGGAGCGTACCGGGCGCCAAGGAAGTTGGGACCACCCGAACGAGACATCTGCGGCATACTGAAATACGACGGCAGACCGTTGTTGCGACCCAGCTCGCGAGCAACCACTGAACCCATGCTGGGATGAAAACTGACAAAGGCACCGCAGCCCACCGGAATTCGCGGCGGAGCCCCCGTCATCATGTAATGATTGCCAGCACCATGATTTCCCTGATCATGCCGAATCGAACGGATCATGGCGTAATCATTGAGACTGGCCGCCAGCTTCACCATATGCTCAGAATAACCCACTCCCGAAACCGCCGTCGCAATATCCGCGAAATCACCCCGGTATTCGGCCGGTGCGTCAGGCTTCGGATCGAAGGTTTCAAAATGCGTCGGACCACCATCCATCCAGATCAGAATACAGCTGGTCGCCTTCGCCACAGGTCCACCTGACCCGCGCGACTCAGCCATCGCCCGCAGTCCGCTGGCCAGACCAGTTCCCAACATGCCACCCAGACCAACCTGCACGGCATTGCGTCGAGTCACACCATCACAGCGTCGTATGAATGACATCACTGCGTCTCCACTTCAGTCCTGAATAGCAAACTCGGCCGAATTCAGCATGGCCCAGATCAGATCCTCAAGCACCTGTCGGCGATTGGCTGCCTCTGCCTCCAGCAGACTGCGCACCAGCTGACGCTCGTCAGCCACCGGATCACGGCTGAAAATTGTGCGGTACAGCTGCACCGCCAGCTCGTCCGCCGATTTCCCACCATCAGCCAGCTGCTTCGCCAGCCCACGATCACTGACCACGTCCGCATACAGCTTCTCACTGTTCATCAGATGCAGACTTTGAACCACGGTCGATTCTCCCGTGCGTTCGCAGGGAGGATCCTGGTTGGGATCAGGCCGACCAAAGGTATCCAGAAACACAGACTCTGTTCGATGAGTCCAGATCTGTCGTGAACTGGAATCCGGGGGCATCGCCTGAAAGTCCTGCGGAATGCCCGTAATCTGCACGATCGAATCCAGCAGCACTTCGGCCCGCTGACGATGCCGGTAATGCCGGGAAAAACTGCGAGTATCAGCCGAGTTGGTGTCGTTGGGCAGCGAACTCAGCTGGTACACATGCGAATTCGCAATCACTCGAACCAGTTCCGCCAGCGAAAAACCCGAGTCGCGGAAGTGTTCACCCAGAGCTTTCAAAAGGGGCGGATTCGAAGCGGGGTTCGTGCCGCGAAAATCATCCACCGGATCCACCAGACCGCGACCCATCAGATCGGCCCAGACGCGATTGGCCATCACCTGAGCAAACAGATGGTTCTGCGGTGATGTCAGCCAGGCTGCCAGTGCTTCCCGAGAATCTTCGGTGGAATCCGCCGCAGGAGCCTCACCGAAGAGCGGCCGCGGAGTCATCACCTCGCCCGTCACAGGATGCTTCACACTGCCCCGCGATCCTGCAAAGAAAAATTCTTCAGAACCCGAAATCGGCGGACTTAAACCTGTTCCCTTGCGGCCAATCTGAGCAAACCAGGCGGCAAAGCTGTAGAAATCATCCTGACCCCAGACTTCAAAGGGATGATGATGACACCTGGCACATTCCAGACGGACGCCCACAAACAGACGGCTGACCAGAGTTGCAACTTCTTCAGGTTCCCGACGATCACGAAACAATGTCACCGCACCGTTCCGGAAGGTACTGCCGCGAGCCGTAATCAGTTCACGCACAAACTGATCCCACGGCTTGCGATCATGAAATGACTGTCGGATCCAGTGGTCATAGTTGAACACCGCCTTGATGCCCACCCGATAAGGATTCGGACGCAGCAGATCAACCCACTTGTTGGCCCAGAAGTCCGCAAACTCAGGCTGTTGCAGCAGATGATCCACCAGCACCGCACGGCGATCTGCGGATGTGTCCTCCAGAAATGTGGTGACTTCCTGAGCGGTCGGCATTCGCCCGATGATGTCCGTGTAAGCGCGTCGCAGAAACGTATGATCATCACACAGCACGGATGGCACGATGTTCAGTCGCTGCAACCGACTCCAGACATGCGGGTCAATGAAATTCCTGCGCGGCAGAGCGGCATAGACTTCCGGGGAAATGGTCTGCTGCCGCGGAATCAGAACCTCACACACCGCAATACGACCCAGAAACCGCGCCATGATCGCAGCTTCACCAGTGATGCTGCCCGCCGTGATCAGACCGGATTCTGTCACTGCCGCGATCGGCGCTTCATTGGACTGGAAGGCCGCCAGCGAGGTGATATCGCGTATTGAGCCGTCGCTGAAGGTGGCCGTCACCTGCAGCTGCTGCGTCTGCTGCGGAGCCAGAGTCACAGCGGCAGGGGTGACCTGAATAGACTGCAACTGCGGAGCATTCGGGGCGCGTCGAGGTGTTCCCTGCTGAATCCACTGCAACAGCGTCCGCACCTCGGCACCGTCAGGTTCCAGCCGACGCCCACCCCCATGAGGCACGAGGCCCGCAGGCTTCGCAACCAGCAGGCTGAGCTGCGGTGAACCCGCAAAAACACGCCGTCCACGACCCTCTTTGGTGATCGCGTCGTGATCCTGCTGAGAATCAAAACCCAGCAGCGAAAGCTGAAAACCACCCTGCCCCCGAGCCTTGCCATGACACGGACCACTGTTGCAGCCAAACTTCGTCAGAATCGGCTGAATGTCATTGTCGAAATCCACAAACGGCTGAGAATCTGCCGCGACGACAGCCGGCTGCTGCCCACGGACTTTCCCCGCGCACAGCAGAAAACACAGCAGCAGAATGAACAGACGCGGCATGTTCATGACAGATTCAGGGGCAGGAAAGCGGTAGGCGGGAAGCGATCAAAGCAGGCGCAGGTCGCCAGAGAACTGGAAATCACCAGTCAGCCTAGCAAATCACCTGATAAGGTGTCACGTGGAAATCGGACGTCCCAGAGTGATTCTGAAGGGAAATCCGTGCCCACGGATTGAACCGAATAATCGTATCGCACCGTCTTTCCACCCCTGCGCCCCACCCCAATTGGCCAACGCCCACATTCAACGCAGCCATCGGCAACCCACCAGGGTCTCAGGCGAACGCCCCGTAACACACCACCATTGCCGTTGCGGCCAGCGGAATCAGCACCGTCAGGACCGCTATATCCGGATAACTCTCGCGATGCGTACACCTGCAGATCATCAGCAGAGTAATCAACGCGCCGTTGTGCGGCAGACTGTCCAGTCCACCGCAGGACATCGCTGCCACACGATGCAGCAGCTCCGGGTCCACTAACCCGCTCTGAGCCTGCTCGGCATACACTCGCCCCATCGACTCCAGCGCCAAACTCAGTCCACCCGATGCCGAACCCGTAATACCCGCCAGAATATTGACAGTCACGGCTTCGGAAACCAGCGGATTTCCCGGACTCAGCGAACCCAGCCAGTCGCGAATCGCCGAGAAACCCGCCAACGACGCAATCGTCGTCCCGTAACCGTACTCCGTGGCCGTATTGAAGACCGGCAACAGGCACGACCTCGCTCCGTCCGCCAGCCATTCATTCACTCGTTTCAGCGATCGACCAAACAGCACGATCGCCAGACCAATCGCCAGCAGCATGGATAAAAGTGCTGACCATGTCCCGAGCACTTTAGCCAGCGTCGTGGCACCAAACCGTGTCTCGGACAGATAGCCTGCATCGACTTTTGGCAGCACATACTGTGACAGCACAAAGTTGGCGACAATCACACACAGGATGGGAGCAAATGCGGCCGCTGTGGCAGGCAGGTGCGTGACTTCAGATGCTGTCGTTTCAACACCCTGCGGATCTGCACCATATCCTTCACCCTGCATTCGCGCAGACTGCACTCGACGGCTCAGCCACAACATGCCAACACCAAACATAGCCACCGATGCCACCAGCCCTGCCCCGGCGGCGGCAAACGCTGTTGTGCCAAACCACTGCATCGGAATCAGATTGGGCAGTTGCACTGTTCCTGGCAGCGCAGTCATGGTGAACGTAAATGATCCCAGCGCAATGGCCGCCGGAATCAGCCTTCGCGGTACATCTGCTCTGCGAAACAGATAGTCGGCAATCGGCTGCACGGCAAACACCACGACAAACAGGGAAACCCCGCCCCCGGTCAGCACGGTACAGGTCAATACGACGGCCAGCACTGCGCGTTCAGCACCCAACAGCTCGGTGATGAACAAAGCGATCCGCCGCGCTGCTCCCGAAGCTTCCATCACGCGCCCAAAGACTGCCCCCAGCAGAAACAGGGGAAAGTACTGAGCGATAAAGCGACCAACTCCGGGCATGAAAACCTGAGTATATCCGGCAAGCAGAGGCGTCGCTGGGTCGGCAGCCACCGCCAGCAGCAGACAAATGGGCGCCAGCACAATCACGCTGGCACCGCGATATGCCAGCACCATCAACAGACTTAATGACGCCAGAATTCCGGTAATTCCCAGCATAGCTCCGACATCCCTCTCTGCTGCAGTCCACGAGCGGCCAGATCAGGGCCTGTCCGCCTGCTGTAACTGCACTCGATAACCGCCCGAGTTCCCCTTGCGCTGGCCTTCAAAATCATTGATCCGCAGCCACAGCTCACTGCCCGCTGGCACCGACAGCTCACTACCCGGCCCCACGGACACTCGCTGCGGAAGACTGTGCGGTTCACGCTGCACCAACAGCACCTGCAGCTCACCAAGTGGCCTGCCCTGAGCATAATCAATCGTAATCCCGGCAGGCTCAGACTCCCACACACGCACACGATTGCCCTGTGCCGGCTGCACAACGCAGCGACCAGTGGCAGTCAGACCGAGGCGAACCGCGTCACTGAACCAGACACCACCCGGCTGCCAGCCACGGTCCGCCAGCACTTCCACTTCCTGCTTCGCTGGTGACAGCTCAGACCATGCCTGCCACTGCGGTGATAAGGGCGGAAATGAGCGTTCCACATCGAAACCTTCGTCCCACGAATCCAGCATCAGTTGCCAGACAATCGCCAGACGCTGCAGCTGAGCGGGCGTTATTCCGGCTGTCACAGCATCGAACTGCGCCCGCGACCGGACACGTGACAGACCAGCAAAAGGACGCTGCAGCTCCGGATGATTCCGCAACAGCCACACAAGACCCCACGCCTGCGCATAACGCAGATCTGAGAGAAAAATTCGGCTCTGCGGGTTCAGAACATCACTCAACAACAGCCCTTCAGCATCTTCAGCCCGCTGCTCCGCTGGTCGCTTCCGCAGTTCTGTGATCCGCCCCCAGCCCTCAAACCCATTCAACTGATCCGGCAGAATCCCGAACTCCAGTGGCTCCTGTCGATGTGTCGCCAGCACCTCTGCAATGCCCTCTGTGTACCACAATGGAGGAATGTCGCGGAGACCGTATTCACACATCAGATAGCAGTGCACATATTCGTGCAGCAGCAGGTGTCGTCGGTAATAGTCTGAAGGCTGATTGGCCATCCAGAACTGGTAGCCGCGATGTCGACCATGCCTGATAACAAAGTCACCGTCCGGCAGCACTCCGGCATCCTGAAATCGCTCCCGCGCATCCATCAGATAGCCGGTCACCTGAAACTCAGTCCCCGCCGCGTCGGTCGCCAGCGGCCCCAGCTGCTGCTGCAGCGCCCGAAAGAACTGATCCGCCAGCTCAGGCAGACCCCTGCATTGTTCAGCCGGTGCATCTGAGACCAGAATCAGATGACGAGACCGATAGACCGTGAGACCACTGGCCTGCAATCGCTGCAGATCCAGTGGCGGACGATCGTCCGGAAGTCGCTGATCGGGCACCGCGGCTGTTGCCGCCTGCCGCCCCTGGCCAGACACCTCAGTGTCAGACAGCAGGCAGACGCAGCCAACCCACAACAGCAGGTGGCGAAGATACGACGGCATGCCCACGCTCCCTTCGCCACCACTTATTCCGGCAGAGGTTTACCCTGAGTCTCCGGAAGAAATGGCAGCACCACCAGCCCCACAAGGAATACCAGACACATCGTTACTCCCGCATAGCGCAGAGGCTCAGGTGTTTCCTTGAAAACTTCGTTCAGCCATAACTTCACCAGTGGCCCGACTGCCGCCACAAAGCGCCCCACATTGTAACAGAAACTGACTCCGGTCGAACGCAGGCGAGTCGGAAACAGTTCGGGGAAGTACACGGCATACCCACCGAACAGACTGAGCTGACAGAATCCCATGATCGGCACCAGCACAAAGATCTGCCACAGATCCTGCAGCGTCCAGAACACCGTGACCGTGGAAACAAAGGCAGCGATGAGGGCCATCGCGAACGTCGGCTTGCGCCCGATTCGCTGCGATAACGCACCAAAACCAAACATGCCGCAGAACGCACCGATGTTGATCGCAATCGAACTGAAACTCTGATAATACGTCAGACGCCCCTTGATCTTCGGATCAACTGTCTTTTTCACCGCCTGAAGCTCAGCACTGAGCCCTTCAACGGCGTTGGTATTCACGGCCTGCTGCACCTCCTGCAGAGCCGCAACCCGAGCCGTGTCGCCGGCTGCCGTCGCAGCCTCAATTTCCGCCGCATACACCGCAGCCGTCACTGGTTTTGTCTGCACCTGCCGAGTCAGGTCGGGGACGTAGAACCCGACCGCCCACAGACCAATCACTCCGGAACATGCCAGTGCCAGTCCCAGCAGCGCGTGCTTACGCCAGACCGGATGCCCGAACAGCTCGCGGTACGTCGCCACTGGCGAAACCACCTTACCCTCGGCGCGACTTTTCTGCCATGCTTCCGGTTCCTTCAGGTTCCGTCGAATCACAATCGTCAGCAGCGCCGGCAAAGCACCGATACAGAACATGATACGCCATGGACTGGTGACAAATCCCTCGCCCTCAGCCACACCCAGCCCGAGGTTGATCAGGGCCGCACTGATATTGCCAAAAGCCGACAGAGCCTGCAGCAGAGACAGTGCATAGGGACGCGCCGCAGCAGGCATGACTTCGGCCACCAGAGCCACCCCGACTGCAAATTCGCCACCGACACCCAGTCCCGTCAGAAAACGGTAAAAGGCAAAGTCATACACACTGACCGAAAACGCACTCAGACCCGTAAACAACGAATACATCAGAATCGTGATCAGCATCGTCTTTGCTCGACCAATCCGATCCCCCAGCATGCCGAAAATTAATCCCCCCGTGGCCCAGCCGGCGATAAACACCGAGGTCGCTATGTCGCCGTACTTCTGCGTCTCACTGGCCAGCAGCTTCGCATCCTTGATGTGACTCAACAGATCGCTCATCGCCGCCGGCCGCGCCAGAATAAAAAGCTGCTGATCCAGACAGTCAAACAGCCAGCCCAGCGCTGAAACAATCAGGACAAACCAGTGATACCTGTTCAAGGAACGATACCACGGGCCGGTATGAGCCGCAGTCGACGAATCAGGACCTGATGATGAAAAATCAGCGTGCAAGAGTATTACTCCCACTGCAGCGAACAGGTGTAAACATGGACAGACCTGAAGCAAAGCTTTCGGTTTCTGGAGAACACTTTGTCAGATCTGCTGCTGTCGTTCAACCTTACCTGCCCGCAGAAACCAGAGAACGAGCTGGTCGGCCCTGAAAAGTGCCGGACCGAATTCCGCTTCCATGGGATTTCCCGCGAGGGACCGTTTTTTCACCCCGTTCAGTTTGTGAATCCCGGCACGGCATGGCAGGATACCGGACTTTGCTCGGAACCAACGTTCTGTGGCAAACCGGCATGGATGGCGATTTGCCGTGTGCTGCTGTGTCCACTGTCCTGATGCAATCGGGCAAGTGCCCTGCCCCCTGCGAAGTACTGTTTTCATGACTCAATCCCCGGCTGCTTCCAGTGCTGAACGCCCCGCTGTTCTGGGCCGTCACGCGCTGAATCTGCCGAATCTGATCACCGGCACTCGACTGCTGCTGGCTGTCGCTCTGTTCGCACTGATAGCGCTCAGTAATCAGTGGATTGCCGCTGCTGCGTTGTTCATCTTTGCAGCTTCGACCGACGCGCTGGATGGCTACATCGCTCGCCGTAACAAGCAGATTACGGTGCTTGGCCGAATCCTTGACCCCTTCGTCGACAAAGTGATCGTCTGCGGCACCTTTGTGTTTCTGCTGGAACACCAGACTCAGCCGGATTCTGGTGTGCGAGCGTGGATGGTGATTATCATCATTGGTCGCGAAATGTTTGTCTCCAGCCTGCGTGGCATCCTCGAAAAAGAGGGCAAGGATTTTTCAGCCAGTATGATCGGAAAGCTGAAAATGGTGCTGCAATGCGTGGCGGTCAGTGTCAGCCTGCTTTCGATGGCTCCGGCACTGCAGTTCAGCTGGGCCCCGTTGTTTCGCGACCTCACCTTGTACGTCGCTGTTGCCACCACGCTGTACAGCGGTGCCATTTATGTGACTCGCGGCTTCGCACTGCTCCGCGACGCCTGATCATCTGCACGCCTGATCGTTCCGACCCGGACTGCGATTGAAAACAGTGGCTTTCCGGTTTCCTCGAGGCCGTTTTCCCGGTGGACGCTGGCCGCAGGCGGTCTAAGACCACAGGGAACGGCGATGCGAGGAACAGGATTTGTGGCCGAGCATTCCTGCTCGGCCCCGCCCTTCAGAAACACCGGGAATTTCTGGTGTGGAGTGTCGCGCGTGCCCGGGCCAAAGCCCGAACTACGGCTGTTCAGCCCGCGCGTCACTTACAACATCGGTGTGTCACAGGTCGTGTGGACACAGCGATCTGGCCTGATTGTTTAAGCCGACTTGTGCACCGGGAGCAGAATCATGGGTGATCTGGTGATGCGGATTTCCGTGTTTGTTCAGCGTGGCTTTATCTGCCAGTGCTGTGGGGTCGAGATTGACGGCGAAATGACGGGTGAACCCCGTCGCTGCAATCGCTGCCACGAGCAGCAGAACCAACCAGAAAAAGCGGCCGAAGAAGCCCCGTTGTTCCGTCAGTTGGCAGCTCGTCCCTGAAACTCAGGACTCAATCCCCTTTTTCGCCGCCAGTCTGCTATGCTGACCGTGCCTGAGATGATCAGTGTCTGCGGTTGAGCACAGGGAACTGGGCATGAAAATCGGATATGTCAGTGATGAACGCTATGTGGCCCTTGCGGATGTGCTGCTGGAATTTACGGACTCAGCCGGGTATTCCTGGGAAACTCGCTCACGAGCCAGTGGCAGTGTCTGGCTGGATCTGCCCGCTGGTCAGTATTCGGTGATTCTGCGGAAGGACGGATTCGGCGCGAAGATTTCTTCGCTGACGGTTCCCGTTGCAAAGGCTGTGCATTTTCGGTTGCTGTCGGACGGACTGCTGGGTTATGCGTGGCCCAAGTGGGTGCGAAGTGGCTGCGAGTCCGAGTTTCGAGTGCACTCGGTGGAGGCCTATCGTCTGCAGCTCTGGCGTTACGGCTGGCACCCCGAGCTGGTGCGTCAGCTGGGCTGGCATGATGAACACGGCCCCCGTGCGGTCATGCAGGTCACACCGGATGGCGACTATACTCAGACCGGCTGTCGCTGGAACAGCGTAGGTTACACGTCGGTCACACATCGTCAGTTTGTGACCGCACCGGCTCGCAGTGGCCTGTATTACTTCCGGGCGGAAGTGCGTTCGGGGCGTCGATTTTCGTTCCCGTGGATCGTCGCTCCGGCACAGCCTCAGGCAAAGGTTGCGGTACTCGCATCCAATCTGACATGGAATGCCTACAACTCGTTTGGAGGCCGCAGCAATTACATCCATGCGGATCAACTTCCGGAAACGCCCACGGTCAATTCGCGAGTGGAATTGAAGCGATACAGTGATCCTGAGCACGGTACGTGGGGCTATCCCCGGTATGCTTCACTGTCGTTTGATCGTCCGGAACCATTCTGTGACATTGACTTTGACGAACGCATCACGGATCCGATTGAGGGACGGCAGGCCTGTCACCTTGCGCCAGCCGAATGGCGTCTGCTGGGCTGGCTGGAGCGTGAGCAGTTTGCCTATGACTATTACGCTGAAACACAGCTGCATGATGGCACTCTGAACCTGCAGGACTACCGCGTACTGATCATTGCCGTCCATCCGGAATACTGGAGTCTGCAAATGTATCAGAAGGTCAGGCAATGGGTGCAGCAGACAGGTGGCCGGCTGATGTATCTGGGAGGTAACGGCCTGAACTGCGAGGTGGACCTGCAGGCGGATGCGATGACGGTGCACAATGGCAACATCCAGTCGCTGTGGCCCGCCGGCATGAACAACTGTGACAGTCGCTTCGGTATGCGACATGAATCTGAAGCCAGTCTGCTGGGAGTGGTGTTTACTCCGGCCGGTGCCATGACCGGGGCTCCTTATCGAGTTGAGGATGAATCGCACTGGGTCTTTGCCGGCACGGGGCTGCGGAACGGTGATCTGTTCGGCCGGGAATGCCTGCATCAGCGCTGTCCTGGCGGTGCTTCGGGCCATGAGACAGACAAGCGTTCTGCCAGTTCGCCCCCCCGCACGCACCTGCTGGCACGCGGGACCAATCCGGATGATGGTGGTGCCGAGATGGTGCTGCTGGAAACCGACTCGGGCGGCGCTGTATTCTCCGTCGGTTCCATCAGTTATGTGGCTTCCTTGCCTGTGGATTCTCAGATTTCCGTAATCACAGCGAATGTGCTGCGACGGTTTCTGCTGGATTCCGTTTCCTGATTCCCGGGGATCGATCACCTGAATGACTACTCTGCCGAATTCCCGCTACCAGAAACAGATGCTGTTCTCGGGCATCGGCCCTGCCGGACAGCAGCGGCTGCGTGAAAGCAGCGTGCTGCTGGTTGGCTGCGGCGCTCTAGGGTGCGTCGTCGCTGATGCGCTGACTCGCGCGGGTGTCGGTCACATCCGTATCGTCGATCGTGACTTCGTGGAATTGTCCAACCTGCAGCGACAGATCCTGTTTGATGAACAGGACGTGGCCGAACACCTGCCCAAAGCCATCGCCGCTGAACGACGCCTGAAAAAAATCAATTCTGAAGTGCTGATTGAACCGATCGTGGCTGATGTGGATTGCCGAAATCTGCCACGACTGGCCGCTGATGTGTCACTGATGCTGGATGGCACGGACAATTTTGAAGTGCGTTATCTGCTGAATGACATGGCTCTGGAATCCGGACGACCGTGGATCTTCACCGGGTGCACCGGCAGTCACGGGCAGGTGATGCCGATCCTGCCCGGGCGGACCGCCTGTCTGCGCTGCCTGCTGCCGTCTCCACCACCGCCCGGTTCCGTCGAAACCTGTGATACTGCCGGCGTGCTTGGACCGGCGGTCAGTGTGGCGGCCGCCCTGCAGGCCGCTCTGGCAATCAGGATTCTGACAGGACACAGTGATGAGATCGCCTGTCAGCTGACGGTACTGGATGTCTGGAATGGGACCTTCCGACAGGTTGATACTTCGCAGTTGCTGGCTGCTGGCACGTGTCCGGCCTGCCATCGCGGGGAACGGCTTTGGCTGAGCGGCAGCCAGCGCGCTGCCTCCACTGTGCTGTGCGGGCGAAACGCCGTGCAGATTACGCCCCCGGAACCCTTGCGAGGCACGCTGGGCGAGCTGGCCGAGCGCCTGCAGAATTCAGGACAGATCACTCTGAATAAGTTTCTGCTGCGACTGCAGCTCCCTGAAAATGCCTCTGATTTACGAGAAACAGCGTTGGAGCTGACGATTTTTCCCGATGGCCGGGCGATTATTCGCGGCACCAGTGACCCTGCTGTCGCCCGCACTCTGTATTCGCGTTACATCGGCGGCTGAATTGCGGTTTGGATCTTCATGTTACAGACCATTCGACATTTTCTGGAACTGATCCGCTTCAGCCACACGGTGTTCGCGTTGCCGTTTGCGCTGTTGTCTGCTGTGCTGGCCTGGTCTCAACCGGGTTCTCAGTTTCGCCTGCGTGACCTGCTGGGCATCCTGGTCTGCATGGTGGCTGCTCGATCTGCCGCCATGGCCTTCAACCGACTTGTCGACAGGCGTATCGACGCTGAAAATCCTCGCACCGCTCGCCGACACCTGCCCGCCGGGTTGCTGTCAGTTCGCAGCGTGGTGATTTTCACCGTGCTGATGAGTCTGCTGTTTGTTGCCTCCACGACCATTTTTCTGCCGCGTCGCCTGCCACTGCTGCTGGCTATCCCGGTGTTGCTGTTTCTGCTGGGGTATTCGCTGTCGAAGCGGTTCACTCGCTTCTGCCATTACTGGCTGTCGGCAGCGTTGATGCTGTCGCCGATTGCCGCGTGGATTGCGGTGCGGGATGAGTTTGCCGTGGTCCCGGCCATGCTGGGTGCCGTGATTTTCTTCTGGGTGGGTGGGTTTGACATTCTGTATGCCTGCCAGGATGCCGACTCAGACCGCCAGGCACGACTGAACAGCATCCCGGCCGCTGTCGGCATTCCCGCAGCACTCCGCGTAGCCTTCATCAGCCACCTGTTGACACTTGTAATGCTGTTCCTTCTCTGGAAAACCGCAGCGCTTGGACCGTTGTTTCTGGGCGGGATCGTGCTGATCGGGCTGCTGTTGCTGTATGAGCACTGGTTGGTGCGTCCGGATGATCTGACTCGAGTAAACATTGCCTTTTTCAACGTGAATGCCATCATCAGCTTCGGGATACTGCTGCTGGGATGTCTGGACCTGTGGATCTTCTGACTGTGACGGGAATGCTATCATGCCATTGACACTGACTGATCCGCGGATGCAGCGTATTGCTGATAAGGTAGCGGCTTCTGAGCGACTGACATTTGAAGACGGCCTGCTGCTTGACGAGCAGGCGGATCTGCACACCCTTGGGCAGCTGGCCAATCAGGTGCGTGAACGGCGGAATGGCAACTACGCGTGGTACAACACCAATATTCACCTGAACCCGACCAACGTATGTGTTTACCGCTGCCGTTTCTGTGCCTTCCGCGCTGATCTGAAGGATGAAAAAGCCTACACGTTCACTGACGACATGCTGCGGACGCGAGTCCTCGAGGGACGAGCGTCGGGGGCCACGGAAATTCACGTGGTCGGCGGACTGCATCACAAGAAAAGTTTCGACTGGTACCTGAACGTCATTCGAGTCATCCATCAGACCTGCCCGGAAATCCACATCAAGGCGTGGACACCCGTGGAAATCAACTGGTTTGCCTTCATTACGAAGAAACCGATCCGCTGGGTGCTGGAGCAGATGGTTGAGGCCGGGCTGGGCAGTATGCCGGGTGGCGGTGCCGAGATTTTCGACGAAGAAGTTCGTCGCCAGATCTGCGAACACAAAGCCGACAGCGATGTCTGGTTCGACGTACACCGAACGGCCCACGAACTGGGGCTGCGATCCAATGCGACAATGCTCTACGGACATGTCGAAAAAGCCAGTCATCGAATTGATCACCTGCTGCGTCTGCGCGATCTGCAGGATCAGACCAAAGGCTTTCAGACGTTCATTCCGCTGGCCTTCCATCCCGACAACACCGAGTTATCCGGAATTGTGAAGCCGGACATCCTGATGGATCTGCGGATGATCGCCCTCGCCCGCCTGATGCTGGACAACTTTGATCACATCAAGGCTTACTGGATCATGCTGGGCGAGCAGACGGCCCAACTGGCACTCAGCTATGGCGCGGATGACATCGATGGAACTGTCGTTCACGAACTGATCTACCACGATGCCGGGGCGAAGACGCCCGAAGGCATGACTGTGGAACAGCTCCATCGACTGATTCGGGAAGCCGGGCGAATTCCGGTGGAACGCGATACACTGTATCGTCGAGTCATCCGGCGTGGGCGTGAATGGTCCGTCGGTGAACCAGTGCATGCACAGCAGAACGCCTGATCGCGGTGATGTGATTCGCACACCGCACACCACATCCGTGCAGCTGGTGCACACAGCTGCCACTCAACAGACGCTGACAGGCAACTGAAGAATCTCCGAGACTCAATACAGACCTGCGATTTGACGGTCCGCGGCGTCATGGCGCAGCGTTTGCAGCGTTTCCAGACATGATCTGTGGGCCCGGTGGCCGCAGGCTGGATTCGTAGTGCGGAGTCTGTGCCATGAGTTTCCGAGGATGGAAATCCCTGACGGTGCTGCTGTTGTGTGCCGTTGTCCGCTTCTCGGCCGATGAAACGTCTCGCAGCCCCCGGGATGGTTCCCTGCCGCGACCCGCACGTGATGAAAACACAGCGCTCCCCGATCATCCACGCATGGAACGGCTGATGCAGCAGAAAATGACCAGCGCTCAACAGGCCTTCGCCGCCATCGCTCGCGGCAACTACGAACAGACCACAGCAGCCGCAGCACGCCTGATCGAACTCAGCCGCGAAGAAGTCTGGCAGCAGATGGCCAGTCCACGGTATGTGCAGGATACTGCGGACTTTGTCCGTGCCGTCGAACTACTGGAGCGGATGGCCACAGCTCAGGACTCAGATGGCACGGTACTGGCATTCACATATGTGGCCGTCAGCTGCTCAAACTGCCACACACATGCGCGTGCCGCGCGAGTCGCCACGGCGTGGCCACGACCATCAGATTCGAAACAGCTGACTGCGAGCCGATTCTGAGATGGCCTTGACCGCCGGATGAGTCACTCGACGTTCCACACTGATCGCATAGAACTGCATCGTGGTACCGTCCAGTGAACCAATTGGATACAACCCATAACGCTCCTGCAGATCACGCAGGACAATACTGGCTACGGGAGCAATTCCCAGCCCTTCAGCAGCCAGCAGCTTCAGCAGGGCAGAATCTTCAATTTCAGCAGACACAACAGGATCGAAGTCCTGACGCTCAAGCCACATCTCCACCGATCGCCGCAGGACTGTATTCTGAGTCGGCAGCAGCAGTGGCTGTCCCTTCAGCGACAGTGGATAGGCAGGACGCAGGATCTCAGCCAGCTCCCTCGTCGCCACCCAACTGATCCCGGACTCACCCAGCGAGTGATTGTAAGCCTTCACGCTGACCTGTGACCCGACTGTGCTGTCAGACAGAATCAGATCCGCCCGATGCATCGCCAGTTCAGCCAGCAGATCCGTCAGCTTCCCCTCCTGACAAATCAACTGCACCTTCTGTGGCATCCGAAACACCGGCTCCAGCAGCCGAAACGCCACCTGCTTTGGAAGAAAGTCCGGAATACCCACCGTGAATGTCTGACTGCCCCCCTGCTGAGTCCCTCGCAGACGCTCCATCAACTCCCGGCCAGTCGAAAAAATCTCGTCCGAATACTCGAACACAATCTGCCCAACCTCAGTCAGGCGCAGCGAACGACCATGTCGCTCGTACAACTTGCTGCCCACGGATTTCTCAAGTTGCCGCAGCTGACCGCTGATCGTCGGCTGCGATAAATGCAGACTGGCCGCCGCCCGGCTGATACTACCCTCCTTTGCGACTGTCCAAAAGTACAGCAAATGATGATAATTCAACCAGTTCATTGGGAAATCCACGAAAATCGAGTATTTTGCAGGGAGACAGAAGAGCTTTCGGGGACACCTGTGAAAAAACCGAAGTTTGGCGATTAACCACAGGTTCCACGGATGATTACGGATTCTTCTCACACAGTGATTCGTTCAAATCCGCGAAATATCAGCGTTTTTGAAGAACCGACATAGAATTTCTGATCATCGCATGCTGGTTTTTGCGAAAACCGGCTGCACAGTCTCACTCGGGGGTTTTCCTGTCGACTTCGACTCGATATCCTGCCACGCTTCAAAATCAACTGCTGCGGTCCGAACTCTGTCACTTGCGGTCCGCTTTTCCCTGGATTGCGTCATCATGGCAAAAACTCATCGTAAACTGAAAAAGTCCAATCACGGTCAGCGTCCCGCCAGCTCAAAGGCTCGTCGCCTGAAGCGTAAGCACGTCAAGCTGTCCTAAGCGACCGCCTGCAAGCCCGTTACGGGCCACCTGACTGAATTAACCTGCCCCTGCGGGCAGGTTTTTTTGCTGCGCCAACAGTTGTTCTGCCACATTCAATTGGACATGATTCGGACACGGTGATCCCGTGCCCCCCCCTCTCCCCGGATTCCTCCCGCCCTCGTCACAACCTCCACACAAGAACTCACACGATGCTGACGCTCAGTGGTTCAGGAAAACGACTGTGCAGTGGCGTGACTCGTCGTGAACTGCTGCAGATCGGTGCGATCGGCGGACTGGGACTCAGCAGTTTGCAGGCCCGACCGTCAGGCGGTCCGGCACCGAAAGCGAAGTCCTGCATTTTCGTATTCCTGTTTGGCTCGCCGCCTCAGCACGAAACTTTCGACCCCAAGCCACAGGCACCGCGGGAAATACAGGGAGAAATGTCGGCCATCAGCACGTCGGTGCCTGGCCTGCAGATTGGTGAAGGGCTGCCACTGACAGCCACGATTGCCGATCGTCTGACCGTTGTCCGCTCGATGACTCACCAGTATCCGATCCACTGCTGTGCCTATGTGATGTCGGGGATGCCAACTTACAGCATTCCGCTGGAAACAGCACCGCGGGATCCACAGCACTGGCCATTCATGGGCTCTGTTGTGGACTATCTGGATGCTCGCCAGCGCGGCCAGCCCTCTGCGATGCCCAACAACGTTGGTCTGCCGTGGCGTTTCTGCTCACGCGGTACTTCCAGCAATCAGGCCGGCCCCTACGCAGCCTTTCTTGGCAACGGCTACGATCCCTTCTGGACCGACTTTCAGGGACAAGGCACGGTTGTCGTCCCGGCACTGAACGCAGAGACTCAGACCGAACAAGTGCTTGACCCGCACGCCGGCATTGATTCACTCGGACACTTCACGCTGGCCGATGGCTGCCAGCTTCCAGCAGATCTGTCGCCCGGTCGCTTTGATGCACGTCGCCACCTGCTGGGGCAGTTCGACGCTGCTCGACCGACCTTTGATCATATCGCCGAAACATTCCGCTGGAACGAACAGCAGCAGCGAGCGTTCTCACTGGTTAGTTCCCATCGCATCCGGCAGGCACTCGATGTGGATCGCGAATCGTCCTCAACACGTACCCGCTACGGCATGACCCTGTTCGGTCAGTCCTGTCTTGCCGCCCGCAGACTGGTCGAAGCCGGAGTCAGGTTTGTCTCGGTGTTCTGGGATCCCTTCGGTCCGCACGGCGCCTCTGTCTGGGATACGCATGCCAATCACTTCCCACGACTCCGCAACTATCTGCTGCCGGTCTTCGACCAGAGCTGGTCTGCTTTGATTTCTGACCTGCATGACCGTGGCTTACTGCATGAAACTCTGGTCCTGTGCACCAGCGAACACGGGCGAACACCGCAGATCGACAGCGGACCGCGTGGCGGAGCACGGCATCACTGGTCCCGAGTCTATTCATCGGTGTTCGCCGGAGGCGGGATGGCTGAAGGCCGGATCGTTGGCAGCAGTGATGCAATCGGCGGTGACGTAGCCGATACTCCCATCAGCCCCAAGGACATGCAGGCCACCGCCTATCATCTGCTGGGATTCCCGGAAGACGCCACAATCCCCGACCCCCAGGGACGCCCACTGCGAATCGCGGGCAGTGGCCAGATTCGCCCCGAACTGCTGCGTTGATTCAGCACCCGCTGGTTCCCACCTGCCGCGCCGCAGGGCTCTGATGAACGCCACGGCCACCCCTGACGATCAAAACGCAATCGGCAGCTCAATAAACAACATCGCCAGTACGTCTTCACGCGGCGCTAGCGGGGCCGGCACTGCCAGTGTCACCCCGCGGCAACTCACGTTCCGTCAGCTGCTCGATCAGTCGGCGAATTGTCTGCTCCGCCTCCATTCGCTCCTGCTGCCACTTTCGCTGCAACTGTGCCAGCTGCTCCTGCAGACGAGCCTGTTTCTGCTCCTGCTCCTGCAGTATCTCTTCGCGAAATCGAGTTCCCAGCTCTTCTTCCCGACTGACAAAATACAGCTCCAGCTCAGCACGATCCTGGCGGAACTGCTTCTGTCGCTCGGCCAGATCCACAGCCGCTGCGTCCAGTTTGTCGCGTTCACTCTGCAGCTGCAGCCGCAACCGTTCAAAATAGGCGAGGACATCATGGCGGGCCTGTTCCAGACGGGCCCGCGCAGCATCCGGAGACATGGACTCACGCACAAATGCCGCCCGCGCCTCTTCAATCACCAGCCGCTGCTCAAGAATCTCAGACTGAGTCTGATCCAGTTCGGAACGCAGTCGCGTCATTCGCTGTGATCGTTCGTCCAGACGCGTTGCCAGCTCAGCAACGGCAGTCTCCTGCTGACGCACACTCCGCTGCCGACTTTCAAGATCCCGCAGGACCGCCTCACGCTCTTCCTCAGTACGCCGCTGCCTCTGCAGCAGGTCTGCGGTTGTGGCATTTCGAGTGCGATCCAGAATCCTCAGCTCCCGCGCCAGCGAATCCTCACGCTGCTGCTGCAGACTTCGAAACCGTTCCAGCTGCACAAATCGCAACCGATGCAGTTCCAGAAACTTCAGGCGATCACTGCGGAATAACTGCTGCTCCCGACGGAAAGCCCGCAACTCCTCCTCATGATCCTCACGCGCACGCGACAGATGCTCAAACTGAAATCGATATCGTCGCTGCAGATTATTCTGCTCGCTCAGCAGCAACTGCTTCTTCTTTTCCGTTTCCTCACGCAGGCGCTCTCGCTCCAGATCCATCTGCTCGCCGAACTCTTCCCGCTGTCGCTGCAGCTCTTCGCTCTGAGCCCGCAGCTCGGCCTGCTGCTGATCCCAGACACTCTGCTGCTCAGCCTGACGCTGTTTCAGCAACGCCTGCTCAGCGGCAATCTGCTCCCGCGCCTGCTCGGCCAGCCGCTGCTTCTCCTGTCGCAACTCATCCGCCAGACGCTGCATCCGCTCAGTATGCTCCTGCCGCTCGGCTTCAGCCTGAGCCCTCAGACGCTGACGCTCCGCGTCCAGTACCGCACGCTCCTGCCCCAGCTTCAGACGCTCCTCGTCCAACTCAGCACGAACCGACTGCCGCAGCGCAACACGCTCCTCTGAGAGCGTCCGTCGAGCTGACCGGAGCTCTGTCGACTGACGCTCATGCAACTCTTCCTGCTGAGCACACCGTTGCTGACGCTGCTCAAGATCCGCAGATTGCTCCCGGTGCTCGGCACGCGATCTGGCAACCTCCGCAGCAAACTCCGAAGCACGCTGCTCAAAAGCCGTTCGCTCAGCTTCCAGCTGCCGCTGGTCGGCTGACAGCTCCGCACGCCGCTGATGCAACTCGGCAAATCGCTGCTGCAAGGATTCTGCAGCGACCGAAGCCTGCAGCAGAATCTTCAATGCATCCACCTCAGCATACTCGACCGCACCAGACACAGCCGCGACTGCCCCAGAAGCGACTGATGGCGCAGCAGATACCTCGCCGGACTCAGCCGGCGCAGGCACTGCAGCAGGTTCTGTCGCTTCTGCCATGGTCGGGACTCCCTTCCCAAACCCCGACTGATCAGGCCTTGCTGATCGCCGTCAGATACGCGTCCTTCGGCTGACTGCCGACAAGACGAGTCACTTCCTTGCCGTCCTTGAACAGTACAACCGTCGGGATACTGTTCACACCGAGACTGCCCGCAGTGGTCTGACAGTCATCCACATTCACTTTCACCACACGCGCCTTCCCCGCAAGCTCAACCGACAAGGCCTCTAATGTCGGCGTCAGACGCAGACAGGGACCACACCACGGTGCCCACAGGTCAACCAGTACCAGACCTTTGGAATTCAATACTTCAGCTTCAAACGTCGCGTCCGTCAATTCGTGCAGACTGCCCGCCATGTGATTACTTTCCTGTTACCCGGCCCGTTACGCCAGACGCAAACCGGGCCTGTTGACTGAAATGATCGATTGAACGCAGTATCGAACAAGACATACACCATGTCAACGTGGTTCGGCAAACTACGCAATCCTGCGGAAGCTCCCAAACTAACCCAGGCATCACTTGCTGTTGCCATTACGCAACACCCGCACAACACCCCAGAAAATCAATCCCATCACCCCAAAACTCCGATTTTTACACTTCTTCAGATTCACTTGGATGAAAGTTCAAAAAACTGCAGTCAGACAAGCGATTTCTGCGTCAGATTGCCGAAGAATGGGTGTTTTTGTGTAGTCGGTTTGGAGTTCCAGCAAAGCGGTTGCCGGGCCGCTCAAGGATCAACCAGTCAGAACCGCTCGTACCTGTTCACAAGTCCAGTTTTTTTTCTTGGGAGTATTGTTACGTGAGCGAAGCACAGGAAGAAGCCAAGGGTGGCGAAAATCAGCAGATTCAGGAAGTGGTGGTCAGCGATTCCAATGCGAATGCCGGCTACGCAAATTTCTGCCGTGTCTCCAGCACTCCGGAAGAACTGATCCTTGACCTCGGCCTCAACCCAACCCCCTATGCGACGGGCAAGGTCGAAGTTAAAGTGACCCACCGGATCATTCTGAACCACTACACCGCCAAGCGTCTGTGGCACGCACTGTCCATGGCCCTGCAGCGGCACGAGCAGGCCTTCGGCGTTCTGGAAACAGACGTTCGCAAACGCGTACGCCTGCCACAGGGTGGCTGATTTGATATCAGCAGACTGTTGACATCACTCAGGCCTGGCGTTCTTCAACGCCAGGCCTTTCTGCGATTCAGGCAACTCAAACATGAATGAACATCCGGAAAATCAACCCAACCCCGATGCTCCGCAAAGCCAGGAAATCCGGCATGCCTCCATCGGTGCCCTCGTACCGGCCCACGTCGCGCGAGGAATCTTTACGACTGGTGCCGTCGTGCTGCAGGGACAGCACGAATTCATTGTGGATTTCCTGCTGAGAATGCAGCAGCCTCATCAGGTCGCCTCACGCATCGTTCTGCCACCGATCGTTGTGGCCCAGTTCATCGCAGCCCTGCAGGACAATCTCAAAAAATACGAAGACCGCTTCGGCCCGATTCAGATGCCCGTCATTCCCACTCAGGGACAGCAGGTCCGGCAGTCTGCCGAAGAACTCTATGACACTTTGAAAATCAACGAGGACGTGCAGTCCGGTTCCTACGCCAACACGGTGATCATCGGACACTCACCCACCGAATTCTGTTTCGACTTCATCACCTCCTTCTTCCCGCGGTCCGGCGTTTCGGCTCGAGTGTTCATGGCGACCGTGAATGCTCGTCGTCTGCTGGATTCTCTGCAGCACTCCTACCAGCAGTTCCAGCAGCGACAGCGCAACCCACAACCTCCACCGGATGCGCCGCCGCAGGATCCCTATCAAAGACCTGATGGTGACTGGCCTCCCGGGCTCTGATCCCGTTTCCCGCACTTGCCTGCCAAAGATGTTCAGCCATGCCCCGTTTTCGTTACTGCCTCAACGCCAGTACCATTCGTACAACTCCGGTCCTGCAGCAGATCAGCACTGCCAGGGCCGCCGGCTATGATGCCATCGAACTGTGGCACGACCATCTGGACCTGCACCTGCGAAATGGTGGTACCCTCGCAGACGTCCGCAAAGCACTCGAAGACCACGGACTTGTCGTTCCCACAACCATCTATCTGGCTGGCTGGTTTCAGCCGGCCGGTCCGGAACATGATCAGGCTCTGATCGAAGTCCGTCGACGCCTTGAACAGTCGGCAGCCGTAGGGGCCCAGCGTGCGATCGCCGGACCGCCACCAGGCCCGGCAGACCGAGCTCTGGGGGCTCGCCACTACCACGAGCTGCTGGAACTGGGGAAATCATTCGGCGTGCACCCGGCCTTTGAATATCTGGGCTTCGTCGAAGACATCTGTCGTCTGGAAGATGCCATCGACATCGTCAATCGCTCACAGCACGTGGATGCCACCATCGTCATTGACCCATTCCACTGCGTCCGTGGCGGAGGCTCAATCGATACCATCAGTCGCCTCGACCCGCGACAGATCGCCATCTCGCACTTTAATGACAGCCCCGCCACCCCACCCTTCTCACAACAGGGCGATGAAGACCGCGTGATGCCGGGTGACGGCATCGTCGACCTGTCAGGCTGGTGCCAGGCTCTCACCGATATCGGTTACAACAGCTGGCTCTCACTGGAACTGTTCCGGGAAGATCTGCTCACCCGCAATCCTCTGGATGTCGCTCGCGAAGGCCTGGAAAAAATGCAGCGGATTGCCGAAGCCTGATTTACGCAGGGCTCTGCTTCAGTCCCGTTCGGGGTGCTGAATCTGCTTCCAATAACTGTCAAAATCAAACTCCGGGCTGTTGTCGCCATCATGGCACTTGACGCAGCCAGCATCTCCTCGCGCCTGCTCCAGCGTCATTCGCACCTCAACTGCGGCCGCCGCCGTATTGCCAGCCTCGATCAACTCCACGTGACGACTGCCCGGACCATGACAGTTCTCACACTGATTGCCCGGCAGCAACGCAGCCTGCAGCCTGTCTGCATCTGTCTCCGTCTGCTCAGCTGGCAGAAATCCGCCATGATATCGCACAAAGTTCCGCGGGTCCCAGCCCCCCACATGACACGCCAGACACTCCGGATCCGCAGACCGATTGATCCCATGCAGCCGCTCAGCACCCGGTCGCCCCGCCGCCGGGTCCAGACTTTCCAGAGCGTGCGAATGTGCTGACTGCTGCCAGACCTGCAGAGCCTTCGTGTGACATTCTCCACACTTCTGCGCCCCCACAAAACCGGCACCCGTCGGATGACCTGTGGCCGGCTGTGCCGCCGCAATTCGCTCATCCTGCAGCCGCTGCTGATACCCCCGCATTATCTCCACCATGGCCGCATCATCCCCGAATCGCGGCCCCGACAGAGTCACCAGCTCGTAACGCACCGGCTGCTCTTCATCACCCGGATAAAATCCCAGCACTCCCGCCGTTCGCCCCTTTTCACCAACCTGCACCAGACGGACTCGGCCAATCTGCTCGGCAGTCGCCTCGCCATCACCAAAACCCTGAGCACTGATCACAACATCAAATGCCGGATACTGCTCAGCCAGCGTTCTTGCCTCAGCCAGCGTCGTTTGAGCCAGCAGGATCCGCACCTGTACCTGCTCAGCTTCAAACTGCTGCAGCACACCCTGCAGAGCCACCGCCGGTTCCGTCCACGTGACATCTCCACCACTGCTCTCATCAGGAAGTACTTCACGACGGATCGCTTCACTCATCACACTTGTCACACCCACCTTCACACCACCCGCCTCAAAAACTCGTCTGGACAGCGGAGTCCCCACATCAGGCGAACCAAAAAACGTCAGGTTGGCACTGACAAAACCCACATACTCGGCCCCATCCGTCAGATGTTGCGACAACAGATAACCGGGCTCCAGCCGCAACTCCTCCGGCCCCACCGCCAGTGCCATGTATTTCAGCTGCCGAAAAGCCTCCAGAGTCGCTTCGAACTTCATCTGCGCCTGAGTTCCCGTGCGACTGGAAATGCTGCCCGCATCAACTCCGTACACAGGCCAGCCCAGCTGCTGCAGCCTGCGGAACAGCCCCGCTCGACGCGTCATCCCGCCCAGCTGATTGGCCGTACAGCCACAGGGCTCGAAATAACCTCGCTGCTCTGCTGTGGCCACCAGAGTAAAAGCCGGCTTCGGCCATTCGGGAAATCGCAGCTCCGGCAGAGTCCCGGCTGGCGCGGACAACGACGACTTGCCGGCTGCACCACCCTCGGTGGCCGACTGCTCTGCAGCCCCCGCCACGGGCACCACGGCAGCCTCAGCCCCGGACGCCACCGACACCTCAGGTGCCACGACGTCGCGAGCCTGCTCACCACCCGATTTCCCGGACGGGTACCAGACCATCACGGCCGCCAGCAGAATCAGACTGCTGAAACCACACACAGCAAATACCGACGTCCTGTTCATCCGACAGCCTCACCTGAGTCCGTTCCTGATCGACTTACGCAACTGTCAGTTCGAATACAGCATCAAACCGAGGGAAATAGCATCACCCGACGGATGATTCGTCTGCAGTCGCACAAACCCCGGCTTCTCGGCAGTCCGCTGCACCGCAGGACGCCCCGGAGGAATCTTCAGTGTCAGTCGATACCGATGCACCGTACCTGAAGGCGCCCCAAGGGGCTCGAGTGTGGCCGTCAGATAGCCGGGATCCGCCTCTGACTCCGTAATCGCAAACGGCTCCTGCATGTCCTTTTCATCCACAATCACCAGCAACTGGACTTCTTTGCCCTCAGCCGCCCGAAATGATCCCAGCATCAGACTCAATGTCTCTGAATTCAGCTGAGTTCCAGGCATTGGCTGAATCCGAATAGCGCCGAACTTTCGCGCCTTCACCGTGACCCGTACCGGATCCGGGGACACGTCCGTGTACAGCAGCAACTCTTCCGAAAATAAACCCGATGGAATATCCAGACCAACTTCCGCAAACAGCGAGAAGCCTCCGACAAAACTGTCAGTACCCAGTTCCTCAATATTCATCGGCACAACGTTCACATGCACCTTCCCCGATGGACTTTCCACTTTCGTAATCGAAAACTTTTCATGCAGCCGCGACGCGATACCGCCCTTGAAAGTCGCTGGCTTGTCGTAAATGCTGCCGACATCCCACGTAAACTGCGGCATCACATCAAAAGGCATCTCAATCGCACCCTCGACTGCGACTTTCAGCAGCGGAGTCTTCGGGTCGTTTGTGTGCACGTCACCACCGTGCCGGAAACCCCGGTCCGGCGCGTCGCCAGCTTTCCAGTTGATCAGCAGTACAACCTTTTCACCCGGTGCCACCTTCACCCGATCAACAGCAGCCTCAGCAGTCTCACCAAACCCGAATTTTGTGCACTTGCATGTCGTATTGCCGGCTTTCAGTTCCAGCTCGGCAGCACCACGGTTCTCCACGATGAATCGATGCGAGTTCTTACCCATCACCGGCATCCGGCCAAATTCAAAGACCGGATCTTCAATCACAGCCTCAGGCCACGGACCTTCCTTGCTGGCCACAGGCAGATCAGAAACTTTCTTCACGGTCGGCTCCGGAGCAGTCGCTTTCCGCTCAGCCTGCATCTGCTTCAGCGAATCTGCCAGCGTCTGCTCAGGAGGCTGCCTCAGCAGCAGCACTGCCACCACCACTCCACCTAATAACCCCGCTCCGATCAGTACCTTCTGCATGGTTCACCCCAAAGCACAACAACCGTATTCAGCAACACAGTCCAGTCAGACTTCCTCACAGCACCTGCCGACCTGCGGCATCAGACCCCACCAACTGCTCCATTCGCTTCAGTACAGCAGGCTCAAGCAATTGTTCCTGGTGGCCCCAGTGTTCGTTGACCTGCTGCAGCGCCAGAGCACGGCCAGCCGCCTGTATGGCCCTGCCAGCCTCGCCAACAGCCCACAACAGCTCGGCAGACTCAGCCCACAAAATGGCCTTACCCCGATAACGCTGCAACACCCGCTCGTAGTCCTCGCAGGCCTGCTGCTGCAGCGGCAGATCAGCCAGCAGCCGACCCACAGCACCACGACATCGACCCCGATAAAGATACCCTGCCGGGCTGCGATTGTCAGCCTCAATCAGCCGCTCACAAGCCGCTTCGCACTTTTCCAGCGATTCGCGAAACCGAAGTACCTCCAGCGGATCCGTGATGATCACAGGACTCGATCCTGCCCGACCCGAAAGCCCCGCACACTCCGCCAGCAACCCTCCCGCCAGAATCTCCACACGCACCTGCCGCGGCCTCACAGCCAGCGGATCCATCAACTGGGCCTGCTCCAGCAACTGCAGCGCCTGCACAGCCCCGTTTCCACCCGTACCACCCGCCTGCAACTCCGCCGCACCAACCAGAGCACGCATACCAATGGCTGGCGCAACCCCCTGAGACAGAATCACAACGGCCATCGCCAGAAAGACCACCCCCACCAGACGCCGCTGAAACATTTCAGCAAATCCAATCCTGATCGCAGCCCGCGACGTCACCCCGCTCTGATCCGCCTCGCCCCACGCACCACCACAGACCACAGCCAGGCAAACCAACACCATCAGCATCACTGCAGGTGTCTCAAATCCCCCCGCGGCCAGCAGATGCACACACATCGCACTCAAACCACTCAAAGCCGCCGATCGATCCATTAACCCCGGCTGCACGGAACGCCGCGGCAGAAAGACCAGGCCGCACAACAACAGCAGATCCAGCCACTTTTCACCAAACGACTCCAGACTCAGCCATTCCCAGAACACGTCCAGAAGAAAGGCCGGCAACACAACCTTCCACAAATCCGTGGCATAACCCCCAACGGCTACAAGGGTCCTGCCCGTACCAGCTGAGCCCCCTGATGCGGACGCTGATGCGAACCTCGACAGAACCTGCCACAACACCGCAGCAGACAACAGCGCCAATCCCAGCAGTCCCGTAACGCCACTGGAAGACCACGCATCCAGCAGCAGATTATGCGGATCACGAATCTCCTCACTGGACTCATCAGATTTAAAAGGCATGTAGCTTTCACGAAAATTTCCCGGACCAGCTCCCGTCCATGGATGCTCTCGCAGCATCCGCACCGTACCGGTCCAGTACATCAATCGAAACTGCAGCGACCGCGGAGCTTCGGCCAGAACCTCACGATCCAGACTCCCCGTCCGCAGCAGTACCACGCCGCCCAGCAACACCAGACCACACACACCCAACAACCACGGATAGAGCCTTCGCTGCACCACCGCCGGAAAGGCTGGCACTCCCACACAACTGAACCACAACACGCCCAGCCCAACAAGAGTTCCCAGCCACGCGGAACGACTCTTGGTTAACAGCAGACAGTAGCCACACAACACGATCAGCAGAATCGCCGAAAAACGCTCCTTACACTCGTTGTCATAAGACGGATTTCGCCA
The DNA here is from genome assembly GCA_903858815.1 of uncultured Planctomycetaceae bacterium. Lineage (GTDB taxonomy): Bacteria > Planctomycetota > Planctomycetia > Planctomycetales > Planctomycetaceae > SXXK01. Next base: position 39,197 of record CAIOKE010000031.1, read on the forward strand.
CTGGTCGATCAGTCGCCCCACAAGGACCAGGAAACCCACGGACAGGAGCCCCGCCAGCGTATTCGCCAGCGCAAAACTGCCAATCGGTTCCTGACTGAAAAGAGCACGGTTCTCCCACAATCCTCGACTCGGACCCTCCAGTGGAATCTGCAACTCCCGAAACTCAGTCAGAATCTGCTGCACCTGCGCATAGGAAATGCCACTGCGCAACCCACCAGGCTCGCCCTCACCAAACCACGCATCCAGCACCGCACGCCGTTCTCGATACCACTCGGCGTTCTGCGAATACACAACGTGATGCTGGACGACTCCCAAAGCAGCCTGCCCCACCACAATCACCACAATCAGCTCCAGCAGCAGCGCAGATCCGCGCCCGGAACCCGCCGCCTGTCGACTCACAACCAACCACGCAGCCAGCAACCCGATCCACTCCAGAGTCAGGTTCAGAGCCGCCCGCCGATCACCACCTTCGCGGAATACGTAACACGCCGAAATCACATGCCCGGCTACCAGCAACAGCATTCCGATATCAGCAATGCGACGAGCCACTCCTGCGACATGCCGTGGTCGCTGCAGATCTTGTGCTGTCTGCGATAACAGAAACTGGCCTGCCGCCAGACACCAGCCACACGCCACGATCAATCCGCGCCCGTCCACCGCCTCCTCAGCCACCCACCAGCAGCTGGTACACAGCAGCATCAGACCCGCTCGATACCACAGATCACGCATGATTGTCAGATCCCGTCTGCTGCGGATCCACCTGCACCTGCCGCAGTCGCCCCTGCATCTGACCAACCGAACTGCGACCAACAAACTCCAGTATCCCAACCACCAACAGAGCCATCGCAATCACACTCATCACGATCGCTGCACCCCACCAGTCCGCCACCCGATAAAGCAGCAGACCACAGGCACCCGTCATCGCCGTCATCAGATGCACCGTCAGCACCGCATAAACCGGCTTCAGACCAAGATCCACCAAACGATGCGAAACATGGCTCTTGTCACCATGGAACGGACTGCGCCCCTGCAGCAGACGAATCACAATCACCGTTGAGAAGTCATACAACGGGACAGCCATCACACACAATGGCGCCAGCATCACATGCCGACTGCCACTCCGCTGATAAAACGTCCCGGCCACCGTCAGGGTCGCCAGCAGAAAACCAATCAGATTGCTGCCACAATCCCCCATAAAAATTGCCGCCGGAGGACGATTCCACACCAGAAATCCGGCCAGCGATCCAGCCAGCAGCAATAACAGCAACGCCACCTCCCACGCCGCTCGCTCCACCATCAGCAACAGGATCGCTGCAAACACCAGCGAAGCAATCAGACCAATCCCGGCCGACAAACCGTCCATGTTGTCCAGAAAGTTCAGCGCGTTGGTCAGCACCAGAATCCACAGCACCGTCAGGCCAAACCCGAACCACGGCTGAGATACAAACACCGTCGCACGTACTCCACTGCCCGCCACTCCACACGCCACCAGCAACTGCAGCCCCAGACGCAGCTTCCACGACAAACTCCAGCGATCGTCCGCCAGACCCGTCAGAAACAACACCACCGCACCCGCGCCAATCGACAGCAGCTGGACGCCAGAACCGTCCGATCGAGGCAAATCCGAAGTGCAGAGAATTACCACCGCCGGCAACAGCACCCCCAGAAAAATGGCAATGCCGCCACCACGCGGAGTCGGAATGATGTGCACCTTGCGATGCCCCGGCAGGTCAATCAGTCCCAGCGCAGGAGCCATCCGGCGAACCAGCGGTGTCAATACCACCGCCAGCAGGAACGCCCCCACTACGCCCAGACACAACCAGATTCCCATCTCACAACCTTACAACGCAGGGCTACTCACAAGAGACAGCAATTCCACTACGTGAAATTCGACCGACCTCGCCAGGCCAATCCCGCAAACAGTTCGCCTTCCCGACAAATTCCAGAGGATTCCGCAAACCACTACAACCCGCAGCCCTCAACAACCGCCCTTTGTAATTCTTACAATTCGACAGGCAAAATCTGCCGAATCTGACGATTTCCACAGCAGCAAAGTGTCTGAAAATTGTAGTTTTGGCAGAGCTGCAATTTCAGACAAAAAGATACTTATTACTCCCAAGTCCCTGAAAACAAACACCTTACAAAAAATCACAAAAATCGAAACACGTTTGGCGCAGCAGTTGCAAAGGTTCTGTCATCAGGACGATTACAAAACGACACGGCTGTCGAATCGGTTTGACTGACACTCCATGCACTCGCGGCCGGAAATTCTGTTCACAGGAGCTCTGCGATGCGATCAACCCTGACCCCAAAAACTGTCCGTCGTCTGCTGGCAGCCGATGGCTTTCTCGATCTGGACATGCCCGCCGAAGCGATCGCTGAGCTGGACAGAATCACAGATGCAGGTCCTCTCGAAGGCCCTCGTCGCCTGCTGCTGGGGATTGCTCTGAAAGCGGCAGGAAGGATGGATGACGCAATCCGCAGTCTTGAGCTGGCAGCCCGCATTATGCCGTCTCCCATCCGTCGATTCGCATGGCGTGAGCTGGTGGATTGCTACGCGGCTGTGGGCAGCGAGGAAATGGCTGAACTGGCGGGCACCCTTGGCGGCTCAGAAAACCTGCAGCTGCGGATTGCCCTGCCCTGCTCCAACCTGACGCTGGACATCGAGGCTCCGGCTAAAACCGGCTGATTGCCCGCGAAAAGACACAGCAGTCAGGGACGCCCGGGGGACACAGGCGGTATCGCAATACCCGTCGGTTTCTACCGACGGCTCGCGCATGCAACACCCCCTTCGGGAGGGCGAAGCTCCTGCTGAGCCGAACCAACGGAAAACCAGTCCTTGCGGCTCGGCGGGAGCCTCGCCCTCCCAGGTTGCCAGGAGCCCCGTCCGTCCAAGGGGGGAAACTCGCGTCTCCTGAGGCTGAAAACGCAAAAGCCGTCTGCACTTTGTTTTCAGCAGAGCTTCAAAAACGGGCGTTTTTTGCGGGTCCGCAGCAACCGCAGCAGTTTTTTCCGACCTGCAGTGCCAGTTCACGGATTCTCTGATAGCCACGAAACACGCCCCCCAAAATCCCTCTACCCCCAGGCACGGCACTCTGCATACACTAAGCCTGACTCTGCGGCGCAAGGATCGCTGCGCGCCGCACGAGGCTTTGTCTGCCCTGCATTCGGAAGGGATTCCGCCGTCATGGTTCTCCGCAGGAAACTACTGCTGTTGACTCTGCTGCTGACCTGCACAGTGCTGCTGCCGGGCTGCCGGAAAAAACAGTTCGCACATGTGCTCAGCCAGAACGATCCGGATATGGTTGGCAGCCACAATGCGGGTGCAGAAACGTGGAAGCCGCTGATTGACGAATCCGTCTCGCGACTGCTTGGAAAGTCCAGCCAGACGATTCTGCAGACATCACACACCTCCGTCCGCAGCGACGGCAGTCTGGCACGATCTGTCTGCTTTGTGGGTGTCGAAAACAAAAGCGGCGAGACGATCGGAGATTTCAAGGAACAGATCTACGAACATATCAGCACGCTGGTCAGTCAGGATCCGCAGTACCAGATGATCAGTCGGCGTTATGTAGAAGCCGCCATGGCCGAACTGCGATGTTCTCCGGACAGTCTGATTCTGCCCCAGAAACAGCGCGACTTTCAGATGGTTCTGGAAAAGAGCAGTCAGCCCATTGATTACCTGCTGTTTGCTCGCGTCACGTCAGGCACCACCACCAGCAACGGTGACTATCAGCGGGACTACCTGCTGACGCTTGAGCTGCTGAATATCCACACTGGCGAATCCGTTACGGAATCCGCGATGCTCCGGAAAGGCTATCATAAACGCCGCTGGGGACGCCTCGTACACTACGGTGATAACGACGACGACTGAACCCTGACCGAATCATGCCTGTCGTTTGGCAATCCGCATGCTCGGATCCCGCTCCACTGCAGTACCCACACCACTCTCAGTCCCTCTGGGACTGTTGCTGATCATTTGCTGCGTCGCAACCGGCTGCAAAACCGGCGTCAGTCTCCACCAGAATGGGTTGCAGGCATGGCGTGCTGGTGATATTCGCACTTCCTCCAGTCGTCTGCAGAAAGCCGGCGGTCGCATCAAATCTGAAAAAGAGCTGCTGCTGCTGGATCAGTCCATCATCGACCTCGCCAATGGTGAACCTCAGGTGGCCGAATCGCGCCTGCGGACAGCGCGTGACCGGCTGGAATATCTGCGGCAGAAAAATGGCATCGAACAGACGGCATCAATGCTGACGGACGCTCGCGCCATTGCGTGGTCGGGCCGCGAATTTGAACATGCCATGCTCGTCAACGTTGCCATGCTCTCCAGCCTTGTCAACGACGGGCAGGATGCATGGGCGTGGTCGCTGCAGGCCATGCAGACATCTCAGAAGCGTCGCCAGACACTGATCGCTGCCGCAACCGGCAGTGCTCCGGAAAAATCGGGCCAGCCGGACAGCAAATCAGATGACTCCGGCAGGGTCAGACTGGCGGACGCCGAAACCGCGGGAACTGTGCAGCAAGCCAGCTTCGCCGCGGCAACTCCACCTCGCATTACCGCAGAGACACTCGACCAGCCATTAGCTCTGTCGTCCTATCTCACAGCCATTGTCCATTCCGAAAAGCCCACGGAAGTCGCTGAGACTGACCTGGCGCTGCAGGATGTCAGACTCTGGAACCCTGGCTTCAGCACTGCCAGTGCTGGCAAAATGACTCCCATGGGAGTTCAGTGTCGCAAGGGACACGGTTCGCTGCATGTGATTGTGCTGGCCGGAGTTGCTCCGGAGTGGGTCTCGGAATCATGCGAACCAACTTCAGCCGCACTGCTGATCGCGGACCGCATTCTGTCAGCCCAAAGTAAACACAAACTGCCTCCAACTCTGGCCTCCGTCAAAATCGCCCGACCTGCTTCGATCAATCATCGCGCGTCTGATCTGACACCCGGAGCCGCCATTGTGGGTGCCGGGCTGGGTACGGAACGCCGCCAGCTGGGATTCTCAACGATCGTTGATCTGCAGGAAGTGGCAAGAGCTTCCTATCAGCAGGGACGTGACAAGGCCATTGCTGACGCAGTGGTACGTCGAGTCGTCAAGAAGGGTACCGTCGTTGCCGCAAAAGCGGTGACCAATCAGAGCTCGGACTGGAAAGTTGACCTCGCTATGTCAGCCGTCGGAGTCCTCTGGGAAGCGCTGGAAAAGCCCGATACGCGGTCGTGGAGCACTCTGCCGGGTGCCGTTCGCATCGCAGCGGAAGAGCTGCCGGCGGGAGAATACAATCTGGATCTCTGGACACGACCACTCAGCGAACGCTATCCGCTGCACGCACAGCCCGTGAAACTGCGAATTGAAGACGGTCGCAATACCTGTGTCCTGCTGACAGTGCCTGGTGATCGTATTCGCAGTGCGGTGCTGCTTGGTGGAGCTGACCGCAATATCCTGCTGCCAACGCAGAACGACCGGAACTGACGGCTGGCAGCAGTCTCTGACAATTGCATTTTCCCGCTCCTTCCGTAGACTCGGGACGTGATCGGTGCTCAGCCGACCCTGATTTCTGCTTCCGCCTTCCCACAAAGGTCCCACCCCATGTCTCGCTCTCAGCAGTCCCGTCGCGGGTTTCTTTCCGGTACATCGGCCATGCTGGCGGCCGCTACCGCCTCGGCCGCCTTTCCGTGGTCCGGCAAAGTTTTCGCCAACAACATGGCCAATGATCGTCCGCGAGTCGGCTGTATCGGCCTCGGCGGGATGGGCCGCGGCGATGCTCACGGACACCGCAGCTTCGGGGACATCGTGACACTTTGCGATGTCGATGAAAACCAGGCCGCAAAGGCGAACGAAGACCCGAATATCGGTGCTGGAAAAGCCGATCTCTGCACCGACTACCGCAAGGTCCTCGAACGCCCGGATATTGATGTCGTCAGCATCGTGACTCCCGATCACTGGCACGTCAAAATTGCCATCGAAGCACTGATTGCCGGGAAACACGTCTTCTGTCAGAAACCACTCACTCTGACGCTGGAAGAAAATCAGCTCATTCGCAACGCCTGTCGCAAGTACAACGACCGCGTCTTCTTCGTGGGAACTCAGCAGCGCAGCGATCAGGAGCGATTTCTGCGAGCTGTCAATATGGTCCGCCGTGGTTTGATCGGTGACGTACAGAAAATTACTGTGGGTATCAATGGTGGTGATGTCGGTGGTCCGTTTCAGAAGTCCGATCCGCCAGCCGGACTCAACTGGGATATGTGGCTGGGCCAGGCACCGCAGGTCCCCTACATCAGGGAACGCTGTCACAATACGTTCCGCTGGTGGTACGAATACTCCGGCGGAAAATTCACTGACTGGGGCGCTCACCATGTGGATATTTCACTGTGGGCCGCCGGACTGGATCAGGAAGGCACCGGACCGCTGGAAGTTGACGGCACTGACGCTAAGCATCCGGTATCGTTCAGGGACGGCTACCCCGAACAGGATGACCGCTTCAATTCAGCACACGACTTCAATGTGATTGCTCGTTTTGCCAGTGGCATGGAAATGCACATTACAAGTCGAGGCGACAACGGCATTCTGTTCGAAGGCAGCAAAGGTCGGTTCTTCGTGAACCGAGGCAAAATTACAGGCCAGCCGATTGAAGAAAACATCGATCAGGGTCAGTTCGGTCCCGAACAGCTGCAGGAACTTTATAAAGGCAAGCCTTTCGAAGGTCACAAGAACAATTTCTATCGCTGTCTTGCCGAAGGTGGCCTGCCCGTCTCCGACGTGTACTCGCATATCCAGACAATGAACACCTGCCATCTCGCGGTGATTGCAGCGCGGCTGAACCGCGTCATCAAATGGGATGCGAAGGCCGAAAAGATCACTGGCGATGATCAGGCTGCTTCGTTCTTCGCCAGAACCCCACGGGCCGGCTTCGAAATTCCTCGAGTGTGAGTCGGTTCATGGCAACAGGGTCCGCGGGGAAACCACGGCAGCAGACTGACCAGTCAGTCACAACTGTCGGAAATGCTCAGCCCGGTGACGTGATGTCACCGGGTCCGGACACTGCTGCTGCAGTTGCTGCTGCCGACATCACAAAAATCTATCCTCCGTGGATCGTCGTGTTCCTGGCAGCATGGCTGGGCACCGTCGCCGGAGGTGTCTTGTTTGGATTCGCATGTGGCCTGATGCCCTTCTGGTTTCTCGGCCCGATGGCAACCATTACGGGGCTGTACGGTGCCTTTATGGGGCTCCTGCTGACGACAATCGGCAGTCTCCCGATCTCACTGATTCTCACCGGGATCGTGCGACTGCTGCCCTCCCACAGACGAACTCGTGAAAACTATATCATTGCTGCAGTCAGCACTGGCTTCTGCACAGGTGTTGGCTGCTTCTCAGCTCTCTGGCAACTCAGCCCGCTCGCCCTGATCCCCGGTCTGCTTGGTGCCACGGGAGCCGGCCTCGCCACGCTGCTGTCCGCTCGTAACGAACTGATTGCACCCCCGGCGCCACCACCAGTTTCCACCTGGGGTGATCTTGACGCCTGACCACTGACTACTGACCACTGATTACTGATCACCGAAAACTCACTCGCTTCTCTCTCGGCAGTATTCTCAGCCCGCACTTCCGCCGATACTCTGTGAACAAGGCGGACAATTCCTGAAGACACCAGCAGTGACGACCGTCCCGAGTCTGTTGGTCACCAGTCGCTGCTCACGGACCCCGCCCCCCTCGGAGTCGATCATGCGTCCGCAATTCGTCCTGTGCCTGCTGCTGACCCTGCAGGTCTCTGTCGGCAGCAGCCATCCAGCGACCGCTGACGATCCTGCCACAATCGATTTCAATCGCGACGTGCGTCCGATTCTGTCCAATCATTGCTGGTCCTGTCATGGCCGCGACGAGTCATCGCGTAAAGCCGGTCTCAGACTGGACACTCGCGATGCCGCTCTGGCCACCGGAGACAGCGGTCGCCCTGCTGTTGTTCCCGGTCAGCACTCGGCCAGCGAACTGGTGCGGCGAATTCTGTCGCCTGATGCTGCTGAAGTCATGCCACCACCGGAATTGCAGAAACCGCTCACAGAACAGCAGCAGCGGATCCTGCAGCAGTGGATTCAGCAGGGCGCCGCCTACGCGGAACACTGGGCTTTCATCCCTCCCCGGCGACCCGCTCTGCCGACCGTCAGAAATACAGACTGGCCCAGTAATGAACTCGATCTGTTCATTCTGCAGAAACTGGAACAGGCCGGCCTGCAGCCTGCACCTGCCGCACCACCACTGATGTGGCTCCGCCGCGCTGCACTGGATCTGACCGGGATTTCACCGTCTCCTGCCGAACAACAGCAGTTCCTTGCAAACATCCCGGCTCTGGGTCTGAACGCCGCCAAAGCAGAGGCCGCCGATCGGATGCTGCAGTCCCCGCATTCGGCCGAACGACTTGCCATGCACTGGCTTGACGGAGCACGCTATGCCGATACCAACGGCTACAACAATGATGAAATGCGCACGATGTGGCCCTGGCGTGACTGGGTCATCAATGCCTTTCAGTCAGGCATGCCGTGGGATCAGTTCCTTATTGAGCAGCTGGCCGGCGATCTGCTGCCGAATGCCACCATCAGTCAGAAAGTCGCCACCGGCTTCATCCGCAATCACGTGCTGACCACAGAAGGCGGCATTATTGAAGACGAATACCACTGGGAATATGTGGCGGATCGGATTCATACCACGTCAACTGTGTTCCTTGGTCTGTCTCTGCAGTGTGCTCGCTGTCACGATCACAAATACGATCCGTTTTCGCAGCGCGATTATTATCGGCTTGCCGGCTTCTTCAACAACGTGCCCGATCGAATTGTCTCCTACAGCCAGGGTCGCATGGCAGAACCGCTGCTGAAGGTTCCTTCACCAGCCCAGTCAGCCGAACTGGAACAGCTGGCTCGTCGTGAAACAGAGCTGCAGCAGTTGCTGGCGGGCCGCCAGTCGGCTGTCGCTGAGACCGCTGCCGACTGGGCAGCCGGACTTACCGAACAGCAGCTGGCCGAACTGGAACTCTCCGGACTTGCTCACGCCTTTGCTCTCGATGAAACAGGTGCGGAATTCGCCGACAGTACCGGTCGATCTGCTCCGGCCACTCCGCATGGCACTCCACAAAGTGTACCCGGTCATTCCGGCAACGCACTGCAGTTGAACGGCAGTCACTGGATTGCCGCTCCAGCCGTTGGTGACTTTGAAGCGGATCAGCCATTCACAGCATCGGCCTGGATTCGGACGGAGGCCGGTGCCGGAGGCACGGTGTTCAGTCGCATGGATGATGCGGCAGCCTATCGTGGCTACGACCTGATCGTGGAAGGTGGTCGTCTGAATGCTCACTTCATTGACCATTGGCCCGATAAAGGCTGCAAAGTCTCTACTCAGGCCATCCTGAAACCGCAGCAGTGGCACCACGTTGCACTGGTCTGGCAGGGAACTCGCCGCGCATCAGGGATTCGAATTTACGTTGACGGCGTACTGCAGCCGCTGCAGGTTGACAATGACGGAGAAGTCGCCGGATCGCTCAGGACCCCGCGCCCATTCCACATCGGACGCCGTTCCGGTTCCGTTCCCTTCACTGGAACGATTGATGACGTGCGAATCTTCAGCCGAGCGATTTCCGAGACGGATGCGCAGCGTCTGGCAGCCGGTACGGCGCTCGCCGGAATTCGTGATCTCGTACTCACCGCAAGGGCTGAACGCACTGCGGAACAGCAGGCTGAACTGCAGCGCTTTTTTATTGATCATATCGATCCTGAAGCACGCAACTGGCGAACTGAACTGACGACCATCGGACCGCGTCGCGCAACCATTGAACAGCAGATTCCTCAAACCATGGTGATGCAGGAGCAGTCACCGCGTCGTCCATCCTTTATTCTGCATCGCGGCCAGTACGACCAGCGAGGTGAACAGGTGACGGCCGGCATCCCGGCTGTCTTCGCCACAACCTCAACAGCCACCGCAGACGCCGCTCCACAACCTGAGCCAACACGTCTCGACTTCGCTCGCTGGCTGGTCAGCCCTCAGAATCCCCTGACGGCGCGCGTGGCCGTCAATCGCTGGTGGGAGTTGCTGTTCGGCTGTGGAATTGTGGAAACCACAGAAGACTTTGGCATTCAGGGAGCCCTGCCATCGCATCCGGAACTGCTGGACTGGCTGGCAGTGGAACTGCAGACTAATGGCTGGAATCAGCGAAGCCTGCTGAAACGCATGGTCCTGTCAGCCACTTATGGCCAGACATCAGCAGTCAGCAGTGAACAACTTGAACGAGATCCGCGGAATCGGCTGCTGGCTCGCAGTGCCCGGCTGCGACTCCCTGCGGAAATGCTGCGCGATAACGCGCTGGCGGCAGCCAGCCTGCTGAACCCGCTGATTGGCGGCCCCAGTGCCAAACCATGGCAGCCGGAAGGGTTGTGGGAAGATGTTTCTGTGGAGCGTCGGGAAAAGTATCAGCCCGATCCCGGGGACGGCATTTATCGCCGCAGCATGTACACATTCTGGAAACGGACCTGTCCGCCACCCGCGATGACCGTCTTTGATGCTCCCGATCGGGAAACCTGTCTCGTCCGACGTTCTCGTACAAATACCCCGTTGCAGGCACTGGTACTGCTGAACGACCCCACATTTGTGGAAGCAGCGCGCAGCCTTGCCGGGCGCGTTCTGCAGGATGCTGCGAAGGATCCAGCTCGTATCGAACTTGCATTCAACATCGTTCTTGCACGCCAGCCGGCGCCGGCAGAACGGGATGAACTGCTGCAATTGCTGGCTGCCGGTCGTCAGCACTTTGCTGCGGAACCTGCCGCTGCCGCTGAACTGCGAAAAGTCGGACGCGCTGTTGTCGATCCTCGAATTCCTGATGCTGAACTGGCGGCGTGGAGCTCTGCCATGACGGTCCTCCTGAATCTTGACGAAGCGATTACTCGCCCCTGAAGTCACTCCAATCCCCACCGGATGCGGAAATCTCTCATGCTGAATGTCTCAGAAATCTGTCGACGAGCCTTCCTGCGACTGCCACCCGGCGCGGCCGCAGCTGCTGCTCTGCTGAATCCTGCCGCACAGGCTGCTGAAGCCTCACACTTTGCCCCGCGAGCCAAACGAGTTGTCTATCTGTTTCAGTCCGGTGGCCCGTCCCATCTGGAACTGCTCGATGAAAAACCGGGCCTCCGCAGACTCCACGGCTCTGAGCTGCCCGATTCCATCCGGCGCGGACAACGCCTGACCGGAATGACATCCGGACAGAACAGCTTCCCCGTCATCGCTCCGAAGTTTGCCTATCGCACGTACGGCCAGAGCGGTCTGCGGATGAGCGAACTCCTGCCGCATACCGGAAGTATTGCCGATCAGTTGTGTGTGATTCGTTCCATGCACACCGAAGCCATCAATCACGACCCGGCAATCACTCTGATCCAGACCGGTTCACAGCAACCAGGTCGCCCAGCCCTTGGCGCATGGGCCAGTTACGGGCTGGGCAATGAAGCTGAAGATCTGCCGGCGTTTATCGTCATGATTTCTCATGGCAGTGGTCGCGATGCCAATCAGGGGCTGCTGGAACGATTATGGGGCAGCGGGTTTCTGCCCTCCAGTCATCAGGGTGTCAAACTCCGCGGCAGTGGTGATCCGGTGCTGTACCTTTCCGATCCACCGGGTATCAGTCGCGACTTTCGCCGCACCATGCTTAACAGTGTCCAGTCCCTGAATCAGCAGCATCTGCAGCAGTCGGGTGATCCGGAGATTGCCACTCGGATCGCGCAATACGAAATGGCCTTCCGCATGCAGGCCTCGGTCCCCGATCTGATTGATATGTCGCAGGAATCAGAAGCCACATTTCAGATGTATGGTGACGAGGCGCGGAAGCCGGGAACTTTTGCTGCCAACTGCCTGCTGGCTCGACGACTGCTGGAACGTGGCGTGCGATTCGTCCAGCTGTTTCATCGCGGCTGGGACCAGCATGGAGGATTACCGTCAAATCTGCCGAAGCAGTGCCACGATATTGATCAGCCGCAGGCCGCACTGATCCGCGATCTGCAGCAGCGCGGCCTGCTGGAGGATACTCTGGTGGTCTGGGGTGGTGAATTCGGACGTACCGTATACGGTCAGGGTGGCCTGCAGGCCGATTATGGCCGTGATCATCATGGACGCTGTTTTTCTGTCTGGCTGGCCGGCGGCGGCATTCGTGGTGGCATGACACTGGGGCAGACCGACGACTACGGCTACAATATTGAATCCGACCCCGTCCACATTCATGACCTGAATGCCACCATCCTGCAGTGCCTCGGGATGGATCATCAGCGGCTGACATACCGTTTTCAGGGACGCGACTATCGACTGACGGATGTGCATGGAAATCCAGTAAAATCGATTCTTTCATAACTCCCGGAACCAGTAAACGCCGGACTTACCCTGCTTTTCCTGCATGACTCAGCCGGCTCGATCCGTCATACTTCACTGCTATGCCGACATCGTGCCCAGCCCGGTGTCAGCCCCGCCTCCCGTTCTTTCCCGGCCACTGGCCCGTGACAGTCCCCCCGTGGATGTTTCCATGAAACACTCTTCTGCCCGCCTGTCGTACCTGTTGCTGCTGACAATGCTGACCGCTTCCACGGTGTCGGCACAGCAGTCAGAAGTCAGCTTCTCAGGCCAGGTCCGGCCCCTGTTGGCACGTCGTTGTTTTGCCTGTCATGGTCCGGATAAGGCCGAAGGCGGACTGCGGCTGCATGCAGCAGAACCGGCTCTGGCAAAACTGGAATCGGGGCATGCCGCGATTGTGCCCGGCAACCCGACAGACAGCGAACTGCTCAAGCGCATCACCAGTACCGAGGAAGGAGTGCGGATGCCTCCAGAGGGCGCTGCACTCACCGCCGCCGAACAGCAGATCCTCCGCGACTGGATTGCTCAGGGTGCCGTCTGGAAGCAGCACTGGTCCTTCGAACCACTCCATCGTCCTGCCGTCCCCGCAGTGGCCGGTGACAACCCCGGTGAGCCTCATCCGATTGATGCCTTCATCGATGCTCGCCTGCAGCAGAAGGGACTCAGTCGCAGTCCCCGTGCTGATTCGCATGTGCTGCTCCGCAGGCTCTACCACGACCTCATCGGACTGCCCCCCACGCCACAGCAGATGAGCAGTTTCCTGCAGCGTGCAGCCACGGATTTCAACACGGCATGGCGTCAGGAAATTGACTCACTGCTGGCTTCTCCGCAGTATGGTGAACGCTGGGCTCGCCACTGGCTGGACGTTGTGCGTTTCGCTGAAACCAACAGCTTCGAACGTGATGGCATCAAGCCCAACGCGTGGCGTTTTCGCGATTACGTCATTCGCTCATTCAATGATGACAAACCCTACGATCAGTTCCTGCGGGAACAGCTGGCCGGGGATGAACTGCCTGAAGTCACTCGCGATTCCCTCGTTGCCACAGGCTTCTACCGACTGGGGATCTGGGATGACGAGCCGGCGGATCGCAAGCTGGCCATGTACGAAGGCTTTGACGATATCCTGACGACAGTCAGCCAGGGAATGCTGGGCCTGACACTGAACTGTGCCCGCTGCCATGACCATAAAATTGACCCGCTGCCTGCAGCAGACTATTACAGCACGCTGGCCTTCTTTCGCAACATCACACCCAACGGCTACGGTCCGAACGTCGAGCGGCCTTTGATTGCCAATGCCACCGATCAGGAAGCCTTCGCCGCAGCAGAAAAGGACATTCGCGAATCTTCGGATCGCCTGCAGGCTCGAGTGACTGAACTGGAAGTGCAGCTGCAGAAGCAGATCGCCGAAGTCTCCTCCGCTGCGGCCTCAGGTCGCGATCTGGATGACCTTGAATACCGTTTCTACCGAGACTCATTCCAGCAGCTGCCGGACTTCGATTCGCTCAAACCCGAAACCGTGGCCGTGCTGGACCCGCCCCTCATCTCCATTGCACCGGCAACTCGTCCAGACCACTTTGGCTTCGTCTTCACCGGCATGCTCATCGTGCCGGCTGACGGCGACTACGAATTCGTCCTCGATTCTGACGACGGCTCACGATTACTGATCGATGGCAGGAAACTGCTGGAATACGATGGCATTCACGGGCTGGGTGGCGCCAAACAGGCCACTCTGAAGCTGACTCAGGGACGCCATCCGCTGCGGCTGGAATACTTCCAGGGACTGTTTGGAAAGGGCCTGCAGCTGGCGTGGAGTGGTCCTGGATTCACACGCCGCAGCCTCACTGCAGAAGACGGCTCCAGTGGTCGTGATCTCAACGAATTCCTCAGGTCACCGGCTGCCGAACAGCTGGATCAGGCTTTGGTTCGCGAATATCGGCAGACACGTCGCCAGCTGGAAGAAACCAAACGACGGAAACCATGGGACGAATACGGACTGTGCATCAGCGAATCCGGAATCAATGCTCCCGAAACCTTCATTCTGACACGCGGCAGTCCGGAAGCGGAAGGTGCGAAAGTTCAACCGGGTTTCCCCGCAATCCTTGGTGGTGGCACTCCCGAAATCACCGCCAACCCCGCTGCCAATACCACCGGACGACGGCTGGCTTTCGCCAACTGGATCACCAGTCCGCAGCATCGACTGACCAGTCGCGTTTTTGTCAATCGGATCTGGCAGCATCACTTCGGACGCGGCATCGTGCGGTCTCCCAATAACTTCGGGCAGATGGGCGAACCGCCCACTCATCCGGAACTGCTGGACTGGCTGGCCGCAGAATTCGTGGAACAGGGCTGGCACATGAAATCCCTGCATCGATTGATCCTCACATCAGCCACGTGGCAGCAGACAACCGTGGCCGATGCTGCGGCCCGCGAACGCGATCCGAACAATGATCTGTTCGGGCGCTTTGATCTGCGGCGTCAGAGTGCGGAAGAACTGCGGGATTCTGTTCTTGCCGTGAATGGTACGCTGAATCCCAGAATGTTCGGACCCGGCATTTACCCGTCCATCTCGCGCGAGGTTCTTGCCGGGCAGTCGGTACCAGGCTCAGGCTGGGGACAGTCGTCTGCGGAAGAGCAGACACGGCGGAGCATTTACATTCACGTGAAACGTTCGCTGCTGCTGCCTTTTCTGTCCAGCTTTGACTTTCCGGAACCGGATACCAGCTGTGAAGCTCGTTTTGTAACGACTCAGCCCGGCCAGGCACTCAGCCTGCTGAATGGTGAATTCTTTAATCAGCAGGCGACTGCCTTTGCCAATCGCCTGCGGCAGGAGGCCCCTGGTGATATCCGGCAGCAGATGCAGCTGGCCTTTCGGTTGACGCTCTGTCGGGAGATCCGGGACGAAGAAGTGGCTCGTGGTCAGCAGCTGCTGCAGACACTGCAGCAGAAGCACGGCATGTCGGCCGATCAGGCGCTGCAGTGGTACTGTTTATACGTCCTGAATCTGAACGAATTTGTCTTCATTGAATGAACTACGGACACCGGGTCAACGGTGTGTTGCAGGAGCGACTGCGATGGGATCAGAATTCTGCGGGCGAACTCGACGTGAAACGCTGTGGCAGACAGGTGCTGGGTTTGGCGCGGCGGCGCTGACCGGACTTCTGTCCGACGAGGGCTTCTTTGGCAAAGCTGTGGCAGCCGATGGTGCTGCACTGGCACAGCCTCACTTTACCCCAAAAGCCAAAAGCGTCATTTTCCTGTTCATGTACGGTGGCCCCAGTCATATCGATACGTTTGATTACAAGCCGCAGATGAAGGGGCGTGACAATCAGACGGTCGAGGTGAAGACATTTGGCCGCGGTGGTCGGCGAAACAATGGGCGAATTGTCGAACCGCGATGGGAATTTGCTCAGCATGGACAGTGCGGAAAATGGATCAGCACACTGTTTCCGCATCTGGCCACCTGTGCCGACGATCTGGCCTTCATTCATTCGATGACGGCCGATTCTCCAATCCACGGCTCGGCCATGCTGATGATGAATTCGGGACGTGTCCAGAGTGGTCATCCGTGTCTGGGGTCGTGGGTCAATTACGGGCTGGGTAGTGTCAATCGCAACCTGCCGGGTTTCGTCGTGATGCTGGACCCCACGGGTGGACCGATTTCCGGGGCAAAGAACTGGTCCAGCGGATATATGCCGGCCAGTCTGCAGGGCACCACCTTCCGGACCAGGGGGGCTCCTGTACTGGACCTGCAGGCACCGAACGGTGTCAGTCGCGAATTACAGCGAGACCTGCTGGATGCCCTGAAGCTGCAGAACGAGGCGCATGCTGCGCTGCATGGTGGTCGCTCTGATCTGACATCACGCATCGCCAGCTACGAACTGGCCTTCCAGATGCAGCAGTCCGCACCCGAAGCGGTCGATCTGTCTTCTGAAACTCAGCAGACGCAACAGCTCTATGGTCTCGACAACGATCGGACTCGCGACTTCGGCACGAAGTGCCTGCTGGCACGACGACTGGTGGAGCGTGGTGTGCGATTCATTCAGGTGTATTCCGGTGGAGCTCACAACGACGACAACTGGGATGCTCATTCCGATCTGAAGAAGAACCACGACTACCATGCTCTGAATACGGATCAGCCCATCGCAGCTCTGTTGAAGGATCTGAAGCAGCGCAACCTGCTGGACGAAACGCTGGTAGTCTGGGGTGGTGAATTCGGTCGTCAGCCGACGGCCGAATATGCGGAGGGGACCGGCCGTGACCACAACTCGTACGGTTTCACGATGTGGATGGCTGGCGGTGGAATCCGCGGTGGTGTCAGTGTCGGCACCACAGACGAATTGGGCTCCGCAGCGGTTGAGGATCCCTTTCACGTCAGGCGGCTGCATGCCACGGTACTGCACCAGCTCGGCATTGACCCGAATCGCCTCAGCTATTTCCACTCAGGACTGGATCAGAAACTTGTCGGCGTAGAACCTGTTGAACCGATCCGGCAGATCATCAGCTGAATCGCGTTTGTCTACAAACAGGTCCGCGCAGTGACACCTGAATTCGCTGTAATTCGGGTGTGACTGATGACTTTGCATCACTCCAACAGACCAGTACAGCCACTAGACATCCGGATTCTTCAGCAGTCGCAGTACCTGATCGAGTCGTTGAACAGCGGATCCATGCGAAATCATGTGGGCACTTGCAGGTTGCAGTGTGATGCGGTTTTTGAAAAGTGATCAACTCGGTCTGACGCGCAGTCTGAATGTGTTTCATCAATAGAGCGACGATGACCACGGAATCAGTAAGCCGTGTACAGCGCCCTCGGCCTGCCTGTCCCGTACGCGGACAACGTCGCCAATCTGCTGTACAGCGCGGCAACTGACCACATACGGTTGTGTTTGGTGGCAGCAGCCATGCTGTTCACAAGCAACTTCCGTCCACTTCCGTGTTTTTCCGCGTCCCTGCGTGGCGAATCGCCCCAGGCCGGCAACAATATGCTCTGAGCCCTCCAGTGAAGGCAGATGGGTGCACAGACGAGGAGTGACTGAAGTGACAGCTGGCGAAAATACGCATTCGATTTCCATTCGGGCAGAACTCGCAGGCAGCATCAACTATGCAAGTCATCAGAATTCCGTCCCGGTTGTCAGGTCACTGATCGTGCAGAACCACGGTGCGACTACGGTGCGCAACCTGAAACTGTCGTTTCGGGTCACCCCGGCATTCGCTCGAGGGCGGATCTGGCACATTGAGCGAATTGAACCCGGTGCAGAGATCGATATTTCTGACCGCCTGATCGAACTGGAACCGGGCTATCTGAATGGCCTGAATGAAGCGGAACTGGGCCGCATCGATCTCTCCCTCGCCGATGCGGATCGGGAACTCACCCAGGTCAGCTCAGAAATCCGTATTCTTGCTCGAGACGAATGGGGCGGGTTTTCAGCTGCCCCGGAATTGCTTGCTGCGTTCGTGATGCCAAATGATCCAGCAGTCTCGCAACTGATGAAAAAGACGGCAGAAGCTCTTGGTCTGCATGGCCACTCGACGGCATTGGATGGCTACCAGAGCCGTGAACGAGGTCGCGCCTATATGCTGGCCGCAGCAGTCTGGTCGGCGATTGCGGCCGGAAAGCTGACGTACTCCAATCCTCCAGCCAGCTTCGAACAGTCCGGACAGAAAACTCGACGACCCTCAGTTGTCCTGCAGAGTGGATTGGCCACCTGCCTCGATTCAACGCTGCTGTTCGCGTCTGTGCTTGAGGGAATCGGCCTCAATCCGGTCGTGATATTCCAGCAGGGACACTGCTTCGCAGGTGTCTGGCTGGCGGAGGCAACCTTCAGGCAACTGATAGAAACCGACATCACCGAAGTTCGGAAGGCTATCCAGGCGAAAGAACTCGTGGTCTTCGAAACCACCCTGATCACCCAGTCGCCGCCGGCTCGCTTTCAGGACGCAGAAGCAGCAGCCACTCAATCATTAAGTCGAGAGCAGGAAGAACGCTTTGTAGCAACGGTCGACATCAAAAGAGCCCGGATGTCTCAAATCAGACCGTTGGCATCCCATGATGCTCGGGATCACCGGCAAAAAGTCGCGGACAATCAGGCCCCCGGCTTCATCCCGCTGCCACAGATGCCCGATCTGCCGGACCACGAAGTAATTGCTGCGCCTGAAGAACTTCCGGTGACTCCACGCGGACGCATCGAACGCTGGCAGAACAAACTGCTCGACCTGTCGTTGCGAAACCGGCTCCTCAACTTCAGGGATTCCAGACAGGTCGTACCCTTTTTGTGCCCGGATGTGCCACTGCTTGAAGATAACCTCGCCCGGGGAAAAAAGGTCCGAGTTATCTCGCTGACTGAAGAGAACCCCGTTGGTGACCGTGATGAGAAAATCCACCAACAGACCACTCGAAAAGGTATTAACACAGAATTTGCTCGGTTGGCGCTGGATCGAAATGAACTGGTATCGCCACTGCCGAAAAAAGAACTCGACAGCAGACTTGTGGAACTCTACCGCAAAACCAAAAACGATCTCGCCGAGGGCGGATCCAATACCCTGTTCCTTGCTGTTGGATTCCTGTCGTGGCGCAGAGAGTCGGACGGCGCCACTGCATATCGTGCTCCGTTACTTCTGGTCCCGGTGAAACTGGTCCGCGCATCCGCTGCTTCACCATTTTGTCTTGCCAGTCATGAGGATGATGTCTGCTTCAATGCGACTCTGATTCAGATGTTGTCAAAGGACTTCGGTCTGAACCTTTCCGCACTCGAAACAAATCTTCCAGCAGATCAGAACGGAATTGACGTCAATCAGGTATTTGAATCGGTTCGACGCGCCGTGCGGCTGGTGCCGGGGTTTGAAGTCGTCGATGAAACGGCGCTTTCAACATTCTCCTTTTCCAAATACCTCATGTGGAAGGATCTTACAGACCGCCTTGAACAGCTGACAAAAAATCGAGTCGTTCGACACCTGATTCAGAATCCGGACAAGCAGTTCGATCGCGCTGTTTCAACACCATTTCCAACCAGTCAGGACATCGATCGAAAGTACTCACCCGGGGACCTTGTTTATCCACTGCCTGCAGATTCTTCGCAGCTTGCCGCGATTGCTGCGGCCGATGCCGGACAGGACTTTGTACTGATCGGGCCCCCGGGGACCGGAAAGAGCCAGACAATCGCCAATATGATCGCGCATTGTCTTTCAAAGCGAAAGTCCGTCCTGTTTGTAGCAGAAAAAACTGCCGCACTGGACGTGGTCTATCGCCGGCTCAGAAATCAGGGACTGGGGAACTACTGTCTTGAACTCCATTCCAGCAAAGCCGAACGCAGGCGTTTCATCGAGCAGCTGACGACTGCCTGGAAGGCTTCGGAAAAGGCCACCTCGGACAGGTGGCTTGATATCAACTCGCGAACAAAAACTCGCCGCGACCAGCTGAATGCGTATGTCGAAGCCCTGCACAGGGAGCATCCGAACGGCTGGACGGTGTTTCGTGCGATGGGCGAATCTGTAAAGGGTGGCTCGACACCGACGCCTGCAATCGACTGGCCCCGAACCGTTGTGTTCGATAAGGCGCAGTATCAGTCCCACGTCGACGCTGTTCAGGAATTAAGCCTGACGCGGAAGGAAGTTGGAAGCATTCAAAAACCCGGTTCCCTGACGGTCACGGAGTGGTCTGCGGTCTGGGAACAGAATCTGTATGCCGCAGTGACTTCACTTGAGGACGCATGCGCTGATCTTCGTCAGAAGCTGGCCGCATTTGCAGTCGCGGTTGGTGCAGGAAATCAGCTGGACGGGTCCGCCGAATCACTGCAGCTTTACGGACGGCTTGCCAAGGAACTGCGTGCCACCGCGACAGAAAACTTTGCAGTCATCTTTCATAAGGATCTGGCACAGCTCTGCACACACGTCGATTCGCTGGAAGCGTCGTTCCGTATTGTTCAACAGCAGGCGACGCGATTGAAGGGCGTCTATGCGCCGGAAGTACTGATGACAATTCCTGTGGAAGATCTGGACAGGGAGTGGCGTGTTGCGAGCACGAAGTTCTGGCCGTTTTCGATCATGGCAAAACGCCGTGTGAAAAAGCTTTTGCAGACATACGCATCATCCGGCAGCGCCGACCCCGCAATAGATCTGCCCGCTCTGCGCAGGCAGCAGCTGGAATTCCGGAAGATCGATGCCTGCCCCCTCGCAGGCCAGACCGCAGGATGGAACGGACGCGAGACAGATCCGGAGAAATTACGCGCCCACCTGACAAAAGCGCGAGAGCTGCGACAGCTGATTGTTGAGCTTGGCAAACAGAATGGCCAACTGAAGCTGATGTCCGAAACGCTGTCTCCCATCCTCAGACGGGATGCTTCTTCAGATCCTGTCATCCATGCTGCCGAGGTGTTTTTTGCAGCAATAAATACCTTTGTGGAATCTGTTCAGAAATTCCGTTTCGTAGCTGGTGGAAATCCTTTTGAAAAGGGCACCAGCTCCATGATTGCCGATACAGAAAAGCAACTGGCCAGTCTGAAGACAAATCGATCTTCGCTGCGAAACTGGATTGCGTGGCATGAGATTACACAGCGTGTTTCAGATCTCGGCCTCGGCAGTTTTGTCAAAGCGATGGAATCCGGTCAGCTGGCTCCGGAAGATGCGCCTGCAGCCTTCCGACTGGCCTTCGTTCGCTGGTGGCTTCCTGGCGCCATCGATGGCAGTCCCGCGCTGAAGCAGTTTCAGCGATTCCGGCATGAAGACGCCATACGGGAGTTCAGAGAACTGGACGACGCAGCACGCGTCGAAGCTGCCGTGACAATTCGTCGGGCACTGACACACCAACTGCCCGACCCCAATAGTGTTCCGAAACAATCAGAACTGGGGCTGCTGCGTCATCAATCGCAGTTGCAGCGACCCAGTAAAACGATCCGGGAACTGATCGGGGGTATGCCCGAAAGTTTCGGAAAGCTGGCACCATGCCTGCTGATGTCACCACTCTCCATCGCCCAGTACCTGCCACCAGATCAGACGGTCTTCGACGTTGTCATTTTCGACGAGGCGTCTCAGATCACGACCTGGGATGCGATTGGAGCGATCGCGCGAGGTCGTCAGACAATTATTGTGGGGGACCCCAGACAATTACCCCCCACAAACTTCTTCGGACGTTCCGAAAGTGAAACCGACGATGAGGACATGGAGTACCATGAAAAAGATCTGGAAAGCATACTGGATGAAGCCAAAGCCTCTGGTATCCCCACAATGCAGCTCAACTGGCACTATCGCAGCAGCCACGAATCGCTCATTGCCTTCTCAAACTACCATTATTATGGCAACGAACTGATCACGTTCCCTTCTGCCGTCACTGCAGATCGAGGGGTATCGCTGAAACATCTTCCCAATGGGACTTTTGACCGCGGCAGAAGCCGTACAAATCGCGAAGAAGCGCGAGCAATCGTCGCCGACGCTGTCGGTCGTATGAAACTCTGGATGAAACTTCCACCCGAACAGCGTCAGACTCTGGGAATCATTACATTCAACATCCAGCAGCAGACTCTGATTCAGGATTTATTTGACCAGGCGCGCAGAGACTCACAGGAAATCGAGTGGTTTTTCGACGACGCACGAATCGAACCAACGATCGTGAAAAATCTTGAAAACGTTCAGGGAGATGAACGCGATGTGATGCTCTTTTCCATCGCATTTGGTCCTGATGCAACCGGTAAGATCCCGCTGAACTTCGGAGCACTCAGTCGTGCCGGTGGCGAAAGACGTCTGAATGTGGCGGTCACTCGCGCCCGCAGGGAATTGGTGGTCTACTCATCATTCAAAGCGGACCAGTTAAATGCTGACGGGGCCAAACATATCGGTGTACGTCATCTCAAGGCGTTCCTGGACTACGCCGACCGTGGCCCGATCGCACTGCATGCTCAGGATCAGGGTTCGGTCGGTGGCTTTGAATCACCCTTCGAAGAGGCTGTCGCACTGCAGCTGAAGTCTCGCGGGTGGCAGGTCGTTTCTCAGATCGGCGTCTCAGCATTTCGCATTGATCTGGGTATTGTCCATCCCGACAAGCCCGGAGCCTACCTCGCCGGGATCGAATGCGACGGTGCAACTTATCATCGATCGGCAACGGCGCAGGATCGCGACAGGATTCGCGAACAAATCCTGCGTCATCTTGGCTGGGAAATCCTGAGGATCTGGTCCACCGACTGGTGGGCTGACAGTCGATCGGCCACTGACAGACTGCACACGGCCTTAACGGACTTGCTGGCACGAAAGCGTGAGGAAGATCGGGTGCAGGACGAACAGGAGGCTTCAAGGCCCCCTGAAGACGCATCTTCTGAGGACGAAATTGTCATCGATGCGGCTGGCCCTGCAGGCAGACCACAAATCTCCATCGCCGGTGAACCAGAACAGACCGACGGTGTTATCCATCTGAAATACCGCGTGTTTGACGGATCCGGGTTCACAATCCAGCCGGATGCATTTTTCGACAACGGCTATTCCGACACGCTGAAGAAGATCACACTGGCAGCACTCGAGATGGAATCGCCCGTCAGAGACGATATTCTCTGCCAGCGGATTGCTCGGCTGCACAACATCGGTCGAACAACCAGTCGACTGCGAGATCGAGTTCTGGGGCTGATTCCCCACGTTGCTTTTACTGATGAATCAACAGGCAGGTTTCTGTGGTATCCAGGCACACCACTGGAATCCACAGATTATCGCTACCCGGATTCAGAAGAAGCCCGCCGACCGGTTGATCAGATCTCACTCGCAGAACTCTGTGACTTTGTCATCAGTCATCGCGAGATTCTTCAGGAATCAGATCCACCACTGGCGCTGGCTCGAATGCTGGGAATTGGCAGACTCACTGGCAGCGCAAGAGACCGTCTCAGGGAAGTGATCAGTCGAACCAAAGAACTGACTGGCGAGTCAGAACGGGTGTAATCTGCTGTCGTTGATGCATTTGCTCGAACCTGTCGGCAACCGCACAAAAAAAAACACCAGTCAGCTGACACTGACGGCTCGCCTGTACGGCGGAGGAAGGACGTTCGGCTCCGCAGAAACCTCGCCCTCCCAGGGGGAACTTCCCTGGGACCACCGAGCACCAGCTCGGTAACGCCCAAACACAACACCAGTCACCTGACGCTGACAGCTCGCCTGTGCGGACGGGGGCAGGACGTTCGGCTCGGCAGAAACCTCGCCCTCCCAGGGGGAACTTCCCTGGGACCACCGAGCACCAGCTCGGTAACGCCCAAACACAACACCAGTCACCTGACGCTGACAGCTCGCCTGTGCGGACGGGGGCAG
>CAIOKE010000032.1 GCA_903858815.1 uncultured Planctomycetaceae bacterium
ACGCCGTGTCTGATTTTTTGTGATTTGAGAACTGGCGTTGTCACAGCATACCCAGCATAATAGCGTGGCTATTCCCTGGTAGTGGTGGCGTGGTGTGATGCAGGGTGATTGTCGTTGGGGGCACATTCATGGTTGCGGATGCGGATTGGGAGGATTTGCTGGATTCGATTGATGCGGGTCGGGTGTTGCCTGTGCTGGGTTGGGGGATCATGTCGTTTGGTGCTGAGGACCGGATGCTGGGGCCGTGGCTGGCGCAGGAGTATGCGAGGCGATTGCGGGTGGATCCTGGGACGTTGCCTGAGTCGTTTGGTCTGAACGATGTGATGCGGCGTTATCTGATGAATGCGGGTCGTCGCAATGATGCGGCGGTGCGTTTCAGTGATGCGGTGGCCATGCAGGAGGCTGGGGGTCAGGGTGGTCCGGGGAGTGCTCTGCGTGCGCTGGCAAGCGTTGGTGGTTTGCGATTGTTTCTGACACTGACTCCGGATTCTCTGCTGCGGCAGGCTCTTGATACGGTCCGGCATGACGGGCGAGCGGCAACGAGGGTGCGGCAATTCAACCTGCAGGACAAGTGTGAGGATCTGGGGGCATCGCTGGAGGAGGCGACGGCCGAGCATTCGTATTCGTGGGTGTATCATGTTCTGGGTCGTGCCGAACGGGCTGTTGGCAGTTGTGTGATCTGGGACGAGGACTTGCTGGAGTTCCTGCTGGAATTGAATTCCAGTCTGGCGCGGGGGCAGTTGTCGAAGCTGTGTCGGGATCTGCAGCCTGACCGTAATGTGGAGTTACTGGCGATAGGGGTCAGTTTTTCGGACTGGGTGATGCGTTTTTTTTTGCGAGTGATGCGTCAGACTCGGCTGACGGACGAGCAGCCGGTGACTCGACTGGTGGAATCCGGCGGAGTCGACCCGGGGAATCTGGTATTTCTGTGTGGTCGCAATGCGAACGGATTGCAGTTGTTTGACATGGCACCAGGCGAGTTTGCTCGGGAATTGGCAGCCCGTTGGCGAGGCCGTCATCCTGAGGAGGCGGCGCCTGCGGCGTCGGCGATTGTGGTGCCGAGCGAGCTGCCTGATTGTGCCATATTTGTGTCATATATGCGTGAGGATCAGGCCGCGGTGGCTCGGTTGGTGAGTCAACTGCAGTCTTCTGGCTGCGAGGTGTGGCTGGACACGGAGCGGCTGAAGTCGGGGATGAATTTTGATTTGCGGATTGAGCGGTACATAGCCCGGCATCGGATTTTCTTTGTGTCTGTGATATCGGAGCAGACGGAGTCATCGAGTAATGCGTATGCTCACAAAGAGCGTGCGTGGGCCGCGGAGCGAGCGTTATCAATTCCGGAGGTGGATCGGGAGGAGTTTTATTTTCCGATCATTATCAGTGATTCGGTGGATCCTGGGCGAGTGCAGAAGGAGCCGAGGATTTTTGCGGGATTGCATCGTGAGCGTGCGTCGGGGGGTGCTGTCAGTGCGGGCTTTTGTCAGCGGTTGAAGATGCTGCAGGATCGTCATCGGCAGAACCCGCGGAATGAGCAACCGGAGGGCGGGCCATGAGTGTGGGTGATGTGGCGGGGCGGTCGGAGTTTGCGGTGCAGCAGCTGGTGGATGAGGAGCATCCATGGCTGGGATTAAGTTCATTTTCGGAGTCTGTTGGGGACTTCTTTTTTGGCAGGGAGGCGGAAGTCCGGGAGTTGACGGAGCGGGTGCGGCAGCGGCCTTTGACGGTGTTGTTTGGTCCTTCGGGGCTTGGGAAGACGTCATTACTGAATGCGGGGGTGGTGCCGCGTCTGCGGCAGGCTGGGTATCTGCCTTTGCTGGTGCGTGTGATTTACGATCCGGAGCTGGAGCCGAAGACGCCCGAGCAGCAGATTATTGAGCAGTGGCTGCAGTGCCGTGCGGTGGGTGGACAGCAGGCCGAGCGACCACCGGAATCCTTATGGGAGTTACTGCATGATCCGGCGTATGGGCTGGTGCAGGACGAGTCTGCCGGTGGTGAGCCAATACCGCGTCCGGTGCTGTTGCTGGATCAGTTTGAGGAGGTGTTTACGCTGGGGGCGGTCCACCGTCCGCGGGAGTCTGATGACTTTTTATCGGCATTGGCGTGTGTGGCGGAGAACCGCATTCCCGAGTCTGCTCGCCAGCGCATGCTGGTGGACGATTGTTATGCCGAGCGTTTGCTGCAGTCGGATCGCGTGTGTCGGCTGGTGTTGTCGCTGCGGCATGATTATCTGCATGAGTTGGAGCGATATCGGCAGCGCATGCCATCGATGATGGACAATCGATTTGAGTTGCGACGTTTATCCGGTCCGCAGGCCTTTGAGGCGGTCTTCAGTCCGGGATTGCGACGGCGGGCGCTGGGACGGGGAGTTCCATTGGTTTCCGTGCCGACGGCCGAGCAGATTGTGCGGCTGGTGGCTGGCCGGGCAGCGGACGTGCCGTTGGAGGAGATAGAGAATGTGCCGCCGTTGCTGAGTCTGATCTGTGAGCAGTTGAATGAGCGGCGGATTCAGGCGGGCCAGCAGACGATTGAATCGTCGGATCTGCAGTTGTCTGCGGACGAGGTCCTGCGGGATTTTGTGCGGGACAGTTTTCGGGGATGTCCACCGGCACTGCGGGAATTTGTGGAGCAGAAGCTGGTCTCGCGGAATGGGATTCGGCAGTCGGTGAATATTGAGTCGGCGGTGGAGGATTTGCAGGCGTTGGGGGTGGTGGGGGGCCGGGCGCAGTTGCAGGGTCTGGTCGGACGGCGGTTGTTGTCCATCGAGGACCGTGGCGGGATTGCTCGTGTTGAGCTGACTCATGACATTCTGGCGCCGGTGATTGTGAAGTCCCGAGAAGCCGGCATGTCGCAGCAGTCTGTGCAGCAGGCGCTGGCGGTATACGACGGTTTGCTGGCGGACCGCGGGTCTGCAGCCCAGCGGGTGGCGCGGTTATTGTTGTGTGGTCTGGCGAAGCGAGATGTTGCGGGGCGTTGGGAGCGTCGTCAGATGTCTGTGGCGCAGGCGGCTGCTGAAGTGGGTGTATCGGTAGAGGAATTGCGGCAGGTGGCGGGTCCGTTTGTGCGGGCGGGGATTGTGGTTGTGCAACCGGCCGATCCACTGATGCGTCCGGATGCAATGCTGGATGTCGAGCATCGGACGTTGTTCAGTCAGTGGCAGCAGTTGGGTGAGTGGCTGACGCAGGAGGAGGGTGCTCGGCAGTCCTTTGAGCGTTTGGCGACTGCCGCTGAGCGGGAGCATCAGGAGGGGTTGTTGAATGAGCGGCAGTTGGATCTGTATGAATCTGAGTGGCGGCAGCGGGATCCATCGCCGGCGTGGTGTGAATCGGTTCGTGCGGGCAGTTTTGAAAGGACGCAGGATTTTCTGGCACGCAGTCGGGAGCGGGTGGAACGACGCAGTCGAATGATGTGGTGGGGTAAAGTCGGGGCGGGGCTGCTGATGATGGCGGGTTTGTACCTGTGGTATGAGGTGGGCCAGAGGGTTGCCGGTCAGACATTTGCCCAGAAGTTCCTTGCCAGTCCAGCAGCGTTTATGGAGGAGCTTGAGGAGTATCGCAGTGTCGCTGAGCCGATTTTGCTGGCGGCGTGGTCGCAGTCGGGTGATTCGGCAGTGCAGCAGCGTGAGCGGTTGCATGCGGGGTATGGTCTGGCGAAGTATGCGCCGACGGCAGAGCTGCTGCAGTTCCTTGGTGACGAGGTGGGCCGTCTGGATGCGGTGGAGTTTACAATGCTGTCGCGGTCGCTGTCGACGCTGCTGCAGGCTTTAGAAATGGATGCGGGGAAGTACGTGCAGGATCGATTGCAGTCTGCTGTTG
>CAIOKE010000033.1 GCA_903858815.1 uncultured Planctomycetaceae bacterium
AAAGGGCGAATTGTTGGGGTATGTTTGGGTGGGTGGGAAGTCCGTGGGAACTTTTTTCTTTTACGGCATCATGATCGGTAGGCTTTGAACGTTTGCGTGTGACGGTGGGATCCGGGGCGACGGCTAACCGTTGAGCATTTGGTGCAGGTTGTCACCGAGCCGGTGCTCGGTGGTCCCGGGGAAGTTCCCCTTGGGAGGGCGAGGCTCCTGCCGAGCCGCGGGGCCCCCGGCCGTACAGGCGAGCGGTTCGCGTCAGCTGACGGGTGTTTTTTGCCGCGGAAGAACGCGGAAGGACGCGGAAAATTACAAGTGGGGCTGGGGGTGCGTTAACCACGAGCCGCACGAAACACACGAGCCACACCAAAAAAGGGCGAATTGTTGGGGTATGTTTGGGTGGGGGGGGGAGTCCGTGGGAACTTTTTTCTTTTACGGCATCATGATCGGTAGGCTTTGAACGCTTGCGGGTGACAGTCGGATTCAGGGCGATGCTAACCGTTGAGCATCCGCTGCAGTTCGGGTTTCAGGCGTTGCAGGCCCTGTTCCATGGAGACCAGCGGCTGGTAGCCAAAGTCGCGTTGGGCGGCGTGGATGCTGTAGCTGTGGGATCCGGCCAGCTGGGCGGCGACGAAGCGTGTCATGGGAGGTTCACTTGAGAGTGGCAGCAGGGTCCACAGGGCTTCACAGATTCCGCCCACAATTGCTGCTTTGCGGTATGACAGGCGTTGATGCAGGGGCGGCAGTCCGGCGAGTTCAAGGAGTTGATTGATCCAGGTCCAGAGATTGACGGCCTGCGGTTCATTGATGAAGTATGTGCGTCCGGAGATGCTGTTGGATTGCAGCAGCGAGCGTTCAGCCTGCAGGTGTGCGGCGGCGACGTTTTCAACGTAGGCGACCGAGACAACATTGGTGCCATCGCCGACCTGTCGCAGTCTGCCACTGCGGGCGGCCTGCAGCAGTCTGGGGATCAGGTGATTATCGCGTGGTCCCCAGATCAGATGCGGGCGCAGTGACACTGTGCGCAGTCCCTGCGTTCCGGCGGCAGCCAGGACTTGCTGCTCGGCAAGTGCTTTGGAGTGTGGGTAGTGGCACAGCCAGCGAGTGGGGTAGGGCAGGCGTTCATCAGCGTCGATGTGGTCTGTGCCGTCGAACACAACACTGGGCGAACTGGTGTAGATCAATCGCTGGACGCCGTGTTGCAGGCAGGCATTGATGACATTCTGAGTGCCGTTGAGGTTGGTGCTGAAGTAGAGCTGCCGTGGGCCCCACACGCCGGGTACGGCCGCTGTGTGGAACACCGTTTGGACGTCCCGGCAGGCGTTTCGTACGGCGACGGGATCGCGGAGATCACCCTGCACCACATCGACATTGGCAGCCTGCAGCTGTGGGTAGGCGCCGCGACTGAAAATGCGGACCTGTCGCCCGTTTGCCAGCAGTTGTTCAACGATGTAGCGACCGAGGAAGCCACCGCCGCCGGTGACAAGACACAGGTTGGACATGGGATCAAAGCAAGTTGGAGCGAGGAAGGGATCGTTTGCGGGGAATTCTCACGAGCGTCCCGTGGTTTGTCTAACTCAGAACAAATTTTTTGTGAACGCCGGGTGGGCGATCGGTGGTATGGGCGTTGCGTGCGTGGTTTTCGGTCGTGTGGGCTTGAGCCCGCGTGGGTGGTGTTTGGGGTTGTGTTGTGTTGTGTTGTGTTGTGGGGGGAGTTTCCAGGGCTGTAGTCTTGTCATTGCGCAGGAAAGTGAAGTGTTTGGTTTGCTGCTCCGCGCTGCGGAAGAGGAAATCCATCATTTTCGGCTGGGGTTTTCCGTGGGCGATGCCCAGGGCTACGTTGACTATGGCCGTTGGCCAATTGAGGGTGGTGGGTCGGGCGGTGCGGTGGGGCCGTCTTCGGTCGCTCGCATGTCGGTGCATGGCACTGTATTATGACAAATGTGCGATCAGGATTGTCGTTTTTTCCGGAGTTTCCGCAGTGTTGTCTTCCGGTTCGTTGCAGCTTGTGCTGCTGGTGTTGTTTGTGTTGCTGGGGGTCGGTCCCGCCTCAGTGGGGGCTCAGGCGCCGGATGATTTTTCGCATTCGGTCCTGCCCATCCTGAAGACTCACTGCGTGCCCTGTCATGGAGGGCGTGAGGCCAAGGGCAGTTTCTCTTTGAATACTCGTGAATTATTAGTGTCTTCCGGTCATGTCGTGCCGGGTCAGGCTGCGGAATCGCGGTTGATTGAAGTCATCACTTCGGCTGACCGGGAGCAGCAGATGCCGCCGGCCGATCGTCCTCGGCTGACCCCGCGTGAACTGGAGACACTGACTCAGTGGGTGCAGTCCGGCGTGTCGTGGGAGGCGGGCTTTTCGTTTGCTCCTGTGGCCTGGGAACCCCCTTTGAAGCCTCGTCTGCCTGAGCTGCCTCCGGCGAGCGACGGTCGGGATCATCCAATCGATCGCATTCTTGACAAATCGCTGGCTGACAGCGGCTGGCCGCGTCCGGAACCGATCAGTGACGCGGAATTCCTGCGGCGTGTGTCGCTGGATCTGACAGGCCTGTTGCCCTCCACTGAGACTCTGGATCAGTTTGTGGCTGATGCGGGGACTGACAAGCGGGAACAGATGATCGATCGTCTGCTCAGCGATCGCATTGCCTACGCCGATCACTGGCTGACCTTTTATAATGACCTGCTGCGGAACGATTACAGTGGCACCGGGTTTATCACAGGTGGTCGTCAGCAGGTCAGTGGCTGGTTGTACGAGGCATTGCTGCAGAACAAGCCGTTCAACCAGTTTGCTCGCGAACTGATTGCTCCGCCGACACCTGCCAGTCAGGGTTACATTGACGGCATTCGCTGGCGTGGCGAGGTGAGTGCAGGACAGACGGTAGAGATTCAGTTTGCTCAGAGTGTGGCGCAGTCCTTTCTGGGCATCAATCTGAAGTGTGCTTCGTGTCATGACAGTTTCATCGATCGATGGACTCTGGACGAAGCGTGGGGGATGGCGGCGATTTATGCCTCAGCGCCGCAGCCGATTCACCGCTGTGATAAGCCGACGGGCCGAACGGCTCAGGCGTCGTGGTTATTCCCGGAACTTGGCACGGTCGATCCCGCAGCGCCTCGCGAAAAGCGTCTGCAGCAGCTGGCCGATCTGATGACTCATCCTGACAACGGTCGTTTTACGAGAACGATAGTCAATCGGTTGTGGTACAAGCTGACGGGGCGTGGGATTGTGCATCCTCTGGACGCGATGCAGTCACCGCCGTGGAATGCGGATCTGCTGGACTATCTGGCGTTCTATCTGCAGCAGCAGAATTATGATGTGAAAGCGGTGCTCAGGCACATCGCCACATCGCAGGCTTATCAGTCGGCGTCGCTTTCACGTGAGTCTGCGCAGGCGTTTGCCGGGGACGGCTGGCGTGGTCCGGTCGCGCGGCGATTGACTGCCGAGCAGTTTCTGGATGGTGTCTGGCAGCTGACCGCTTCGGCTCCGACCACGTTTGATGCTCCGGTGATTCGTGCGGTGCCTCGAGAGCCTGTCGGGGGTGACGGTTCCGGGTCGGTTGCAGAGGCTGCTGCGGGCATTTCTGCGCAGTGGATCTGGGGCAGGAGTGCGGCTGAGGGCGGGGTCCCGGCGTCTGGTGAGAGAGTGCTGCTGCGGAAAACCCTGCGACTGGACCAGGAGCCGTTGAATGCGGTGGTCCTGCTGACCTGTGACAACGGTTTTACGTTGTTCGTGAACGGGCGTCGTGCGGAGCAGGGGGATGACTGGTCGCAACCGAAAGTGCTGAGCCTGCAGGGGCAGCTGAAAAAGGGTGAGAATGTTCTGAGTGTCATCGCCACGAATGCGGGTGCTGGTCCGAATGCGGCCGGTTTTCTGCTGGAGTGTCGGTTGGTCCTGAAGGACGGGACGCGGCAGGTTGTCACATCGGACGGTTCGTGGGAATTCACGAACAGTGTTCCGGGGGTGCGTGAGGGGCGACTGGCGGCGGGGAAGGGGCCGTGGCAGCCGGTGACCGTAGTTCCGGCCTTGTCGGTCTGGACTGATGCGGTCAATCAGCGGGGTTTACCGTTGCTGCTGCAGGCGGCAGCGGGTGAGCTGCGGATGGTGCGAGCAGCGTTGATGAAGAATGATTTTCTGATGCGTTCGCTTGGTCGTCCGCATCGTGAGCAGATTGTCTCAATGCGACCGGATGAACTGACGACTCTGGAGGCGATCGACCTGTCGAATGGAGCGGTACTTGCTCAGGCACTGGCTCGGGGTGGTCAGCATCTGCGGAACCAGTTCGGGGCGGATCGAGAGAGTTTGGTTCGGCATATCTGTCGTGCGGCGTGGAGTCGTGAGCCATTACCTGCGGAGCGGTCAGCGATGCTGGAGCTGTTGAGTGCTGAGCCGGTATCGGAAGAGATCGAAGATGTGCTCTGGGCGGTTCTGATGACGCCCGAGTTTCTGCTGGTTCGCTGAATCTGTTTGCGGGTTTGATGACGATCCTATGACGGTACGTACTGAGTTTTCTGAGATCAGCATTCTGATCCCTGGCTATTCTGTGGAAGATCTGCCGGTGGATCTGGCGGAGAATGAAGCGGCCAGTCTGTGGAATGCGATTGCCTGTGCGTGGCATCCGCGGCTGTTGTCGCAGTCTGCCAGTCTGCCTTTACTGCGACAGGCCGAGTCTCAGTATGGTTATCCCGGCCGGCGAATTGTGCTGGTTCCGTCGGCGTCTGAGGCCTGGATGCCGCATGAGTGGCGGACAGTTCTGCGTGAGCAGGAGCATGTGATTCTGGACGGTTGTACGGACCGTTCGGAGTATCTGCAGGCGATTGAGCAGCGCGTGCCGGGGCCGGTTCCTGAGGGTGGAGCGGCAATTCCGACGGCCGTTTCCGATTGCCTGCTGTGGCAGGATTTCGCGGCATTTGGTGTGCTGGTGGTCCAACTGCAGCTGCTCAGTCGGCGGCGTCATCATTATGTCGATCCGGATCAGATTCTGTTGCTGGCCGAGATGCGTGCGGCGGCGATTGCGGCGGTTCTGGGCGACGCCGAGACGGCTCGACAGCATCTGCAGAGGGGGTATGAACAGTTACGTGAAGTGCGGGAGCGAATTTATCCGCAGTCCTGTTTTCTGCTGGATTTGTGTCTGCCGGGTGAGGCGGATTCTGCGGAGTCGATATTGAGTGCGGTGGAGTCGGGTGGTCCGTTGAATCTGCTGTGTTCTGCTCGAGAGCTGCGGCAGGCTGCGGAGAGCAGTCCGGCGGCGCTGGATTTGTTGTCGCAGGCGGCACAGGACGGTCGTCTGCAGATACTTGGTGGACATGCCGTTGAGACTCGGACGGGTCTGGGTTCCATGGCGGCTTTGATCGGGGATCTGCAGCGGGGATCGGCGGAGCTGCAGCATTTACTGGGAATCAGTGTGCGTCACTGGGCTCGTCGTCGTTTTGGTTTAACGGCTTCGCTGCCGGCGGTGTTGTCGTGGCTGGGCTATGAATCAGCGCTGCATGTGGCTCTGGACGATGGCTTGTATCCGGATCGCGAGCGCAGTCAGTTTGACTGGCAGTCACCGGATGGATCTCTGATCGCCGCGGCGTCACGCATTCCGATGGCGATTGACAGTGCGGCCGGATTTCAGAAGCTGGCTGATCGTCTGAATGAGACGATGCAGGAGGATCAGACGGCGGCGCTGTTTCTGGCTCGGCTTCCGCAGACTCGTGCGCCCTGGCTGACGGATCTGCGGCGTGCGGCGACCTGGGCTCCGGTGCTGGGCGAATTTGCGTCGCTGGATACGTTATGTCAGGAAGCATCGGGCAGTCGTCTGTCTGAGCTGCATCAGCACAGTGACTATCTCAGTCCGGCATTGATTCAGTCGGCGGTTCTGAAGACGGAGCCTCCGATCAGTGGTCCGGCGTTGATTCGCGGCTGGCAGCAGGAACTGGAATCGCTGCGGTTGTTGGCCGCGATTGCGCGCGTGATGCGGGCAGAGCTTTCTGCGGCGGTCGTGGAGGAACAACTGGCGGGACTGGAGCAGCGTCTGGCGGATCTGGAGCTGCTGCATGTGGATCTGGAGACGATGCTGCCGGAGAAGCAGCCGCAGCTGGACACAGCGTGGGCGGGCATGCGGCAGAGTCTGAAGCTGCTGTCTGAGGATCTGGCTGAGGCTGTGAGTGCGAGGATTCCAGCGCAGGCTGCTGAGGGGCGTGGGTTGCTGCTGCTGAATTCGCTGCCATTTTCACGTGTGCATGTGGTGGACTGGCCGGCCGGGTGGCGTCGTCCGGCGTCGGAGTCTGCGATCGAGGCTGCGGAGTCCGGATCGGCGGGGGCAGCGGGTGATGCTGGTGTGAGTGCACGTCTGCTGGTGAAGTTGCCTCCGGGCGGTTTCGTCTGGCTGCATGAAGCTGACAGCGGGCGGGTGCCGCAGGTGTGGACGGAGGCGGGGCGTCGAGAGCCTCCGCTGGGCGAAGCCTTCACGTTGCGGAACCGGCATTTCGAAGTGAAGCTCAGTGAACGTACGGGCGGCGTGGCTTCGGTGCTGTATCATGGTCAGCGGGGCAATCGTCTGAGTCAGCAGACGGGATATCGATTTGAGCGAGAGATTACGCTTCCGGATGATGGTTCCGGGGAAGTGCGTAAGGTGAGTTACGCAACAGCTCGGCTGTTGCAGCAGCGGGTGCTGTCGAGCGGGACCGTATTTGCGGCGGTGGAGACAACGACGGAGCTGTTATCGCCGCAGGACGGCAGTTGTCTGGGGCGTGTCGTCCAGGTGACTCGCGTGGATCGTATTCGTCCGCGTCTGGAGATTGAGCTGCGGATTGAGGATGCGGGGCGGGTGCCCTTGAAGGGGAATCCGTGGCTGGCTGGCTGGTGCTGCCGGTTTGCCTGGGAGCAGGAAGCGGCCAGTATTCATCGCAGCGTGCTGGGGCAGTCCGCGGGATTTCGGCTGGAGCGGATTGAATCGCCCGACTATGTCGAGGTTGAGGACGGTTCAAGGCGACTGGTGATAGCTGCAGACGGCCGTCCGTGGCATCGCAAGGCCGGGGCGCGAATGCTGGACAGTCTGTTGATTTGTGAGGGAGAGACCGAGCGAGTCTTTCGTTTCTGGATCGATTTTGATCAGCCGCATCCGTTGCGGACAGCTGAAGAGATGCTGACGCCGGTGGTGAGCCATCGGGTAACAGGACGCGTGCCTGCCAGCGTGGCATCGGGGTGGATTCTGGGGTTATCGGCGCGTCATGTGCAGCTGGTGCGGTGCGAGTATGAGGTGCGTCGTCCGACAGAGTCGGATGTTCTGACGCTGATTCTTAGTGAGACGGACGGGATGGGGGGCGACTGTTACATCAGGACAGCGCGCAGGCCGACGGCAGCTTATGAGATGCATGCGGGGCGGCAGTCGAAGTCTGCTGTCTCGTTGACTCCTGATGGCGTACTTGTGTCGATCAGTCCGTGGCAGCTGAAGGAAGTTCAGTTGATGTTCTGAAGATTGTGGGTGTGTGAGTGTGTTTGTGTGCGGATGTGTTTGATGTTCTGCATTGAGATGGGATCAGTGTCATGCCGACTCGACGTTCAGTAATTTGTCGCCTCGCTGCGATTTCGGGATCTGTGGCTGCGGTACGTGATCCGCAGCTGTGGGCGGGTGGCGCTGGGGAGGGGCGGGCAGCGGCTGAGCCTGCGGTTGGTGCTGGTGACTGGCCGTGGTGGCGAGGACCGACGTGGAATGGAGTGGCGGAGTCCGGGCAGCAGGTACCGCTGCGGTGGAGCGACGACAGTGGACTGGCGTGGCAGGTGAAAATTCCCGGTCGCAGTCATGGATCACCGATTGTGGTGGGGCAGCAGGTCCTGATTGAGATTGCGGATCCGCAGCGGAATGTGCAGTCGTTATTGTGTGTGGATCGTGAAACGGGGAGGACGGTCTGGGAGACGATCATTCATCGCGACGGTTTGAATGTGAAGAACAATGAGAAGTCGACGATGGCGTCTGCTTCGGCGGCCTGCGATGGCGAACTGATTTTTGTCAATTTTCTGTCGGGCGATTCGGTCTGGATGACGGCGCTGGATTTGGGTGGAAGGATAGTCTGGCAGGTGCGTCTGGGGAATTACGTGAATCATCAGGGTTTCGGAGCATCTCCGTTACTGTATCAGCAGCTGGTGATCGGGGTTTCGGACAACAAGGGTGGCGGAGCGGTTGTGGCGCTGCGGCGTCAGGATGGGAAACTGGTCTGGCGTCGGGACCGTCCGGCGAAGCCCAATTATCCATCGGCTGTGATTCTGGAGGCTGCTGGTCGGAAGCAGTTGTTCCTGACGGGATGTGATCTGGTGACCAGTCTGGACCCGGCGACGGGTGAGACATTATGGGAGGTTCCGGGAGCGACGACGGAGTGTGTTACGACGACGGTGACGGATGGCGAGCGAATCTTTACCAGTGGTGGGTATCCGAAGAATCATGTGTCGGCGGTGTTGGCGGATGGATCCGGGAAGGTGGTGTGGGAGAACGGTTCGCGAGTTTACGTGCCGTCGATGCTGCTGCGTGATGGCGCTTTGTATGCGGTGCTGGATGCAGGAGTTGCGATGTGCTGGGACAGTGCGTCGGGGGCCGAATTGTGGAAGGGGCGTCTGGGGGGCACGTTCAGCAGTTCGCCAGTGCTGGTGGACGATCGCATTTACGCGACGAATGAGGAGGGGCGGACATATGTCTTCGCAGCGACTCGTGCGGGGCTGAAGGTGGAGGCTGAGAACCAGTTGGGTGACAGCGTGTTTGCGACTCCGGCGATCTGCGGTGGTCGAATTTACCAGCGAATCGCTCGCACTGAGAATGGGGTTCGTCAGGAGTATCTGGTGTGCATCCGGGGAGCGTAGGCTGGGGTGCGGAAGTGTTGCTGGAATCGGCGTGGCGTCTGATTTCTGCGGAAGATTTCCGGAACCCGGAGGCTGCTCGTAATGCGCTGCGGCAGATTGCGTCGTGGTGGGAGGAGGCGTGTCGCTCGGCGGGGATCACCGAGCGGATGCCGGACGTGCCGGGCTGGGCTGAAACGCTGCAGCGGGTGCTGCGTGAGGCACCGCTGCGGGAAGCGGTGTTATCTGCGGTCGAGAGTTTCATTCGAAACTCGCGGGCCACCTTTGATCCATTTCAGTTGTTTGAGCGTTCACCGCGGGCGCTGGAGGTTCTTGGGCGTCTGGCCTGTGGCAGTCCATTTCTGACGCAGACTCTGCTGGCGGATCCGCAGTGTCTGGCATCCCTGACGCTGCATGGTCGGACGGCAGATACGAAGGATCGCGAGCAGTTTATTGCTGAGGCAGAGCAGTGTGTGCGGGGTGCGACGGGGCGAGTGGGGCGTCTGCGAGAGTTGCGGCGTTATCAGCGGCGTCAGTTACTGCGGATTGGTATGTGTGATGCGTTTGGGCTGATGGACCTGCGGTTTGTGACGCTGCAGCTGTCGCTGCTGGCGGATGCGATGGTGCAGTGTTCGCTGACGCTGGCGGCAGCGGAATGCGGGGTCTCGGCCGAACAGATCTCTGTGATTGCCCTGGGGAAACTGGGTGGTGAGGAGCTGAATTACAGTTCGGATATCGACCTTGTGCTGATCTGCAGTGAGCAGACGGCTCAGACGCAGCGTCTGGCTCGGTTGCTGGTGGACGGGTTGACTGATAACACGCCGCCCGGTTTTTTGTATCGAGTGGATCTGCGATTGCGTCCGTGGGGAGAAGCGGGGCCGCTGGTAAGTGCTCCGCAGGCCTACGCTGATTATCTGGCTCAGCATGCGGAGCTGTGGGAGAAGCAGGCGATGCTGAAGGCTCGCCCGATTGCCGGGTCAGCATCATTGGGGACTGGTTTTCTGCAGCAGATTCGTCCGCTGTTGTTTACGGCATCCGAGGCGCGGGTGCTGGCGGATGTGCAGGCGATGAAGGCGAAGATTGAGCATCGTCTGCGGCAGCGGGGCAAGCTGTATTCGGAAGTCAAGCTGGGGGTGGGATCGATACGTGACATTGAGTTCCTGGTGCAGGCCCTGCAGTTGATTCATGGGCAGTCAGAGCCGCGAGTGCTGACGACCAATACGCTGGATGCGCTGGTGCGGCAGGCGGAATTCGGACTGATCTCATCGCACTGGTATCGGCAGTTGCGAACGGGCTATGTGTTTTTAAGGAATGTGGAGCATGCTTTGCAGTTGCTGCATAATCAGCAGACGCATGAATTGCCGACGGATGCCCGGCAGCTGCAGTGGCTGGCCAATCGTCTTGATTACCCGGACGCGGCCACTCTGATGGCACGATTTGACGAGCATCGGTTTGCGGTACGACGAATTTTTGAAGAGTGTCTGCAGTCGGGTGTTATGACTGGAGCGGCGGAGGCTGTTGGTGGAACTCGGCAGGTTTTTGACGGCAGTCAGACGTCGGTGGAGCGGTGGGCTGACGAGGGCGCGGGGGCTGGGGATCTGCTGCGGCGGTACGCAGATCGACTGGGAAGTCTTGTGGTTCAGGCTGCAGCAGCGGGTGGTTGTGCGGTGGAGGAGCTGCGTGGCAGCGGTATGGAATCAGCGGTCGGCAGAACTCACGCGGGATTTCAGGAAGCTGGGAAGTTACGTGAATTGTTGGTTGTGGGGGCGGATTTTTCCGGCTGGCTGTCAGTGATCTGCGGTCTGTTGTCTGTGTATCAGCTGGACATTCGCTGCGGCGATGCGGCGACTG
Source organism: uncultured Planctomycetaceae bacterium (assembly GCA_903858815.1). Taxonomy (GTDB): domain Bacteria; phylum Planctomycetota; class Planctomycetia; order Planctomycetales; family Planctomycetaceae; genus SXXK01. The sequence goes on from CAIOKE010000033.1 coordinate 10,652, forward strand.
GCGATGGTTTGCGTGGTCAGTGGGAGCAGCGTCCTGAGGGATTTTTTGCGGCCTGTTTTCAGGTGCGGGGTGCGGTTGGAGGCCCGGCTCAGGCATCTATCGACTCCATCGGAGGAACTCTGGCTGAGCGCCTGCAGGCGGAAATCGGACGGTTGGGTGGATGGTCGCGTGAGGGGCGGATTGAGGAAGTGCGAGCAGAGCTGATTTCTCGATTCTGTGCGGCCGTTCCCGATGTGCGGCAACCGGGGAACAGTGTGGATGACAGTGGGCTGGCAGTGGAACTGAATCCGCTTGCGGGATCGGTGCTGACCGAGATGAAGATCAGCGGTGAAGATTCGTGGGGGTTCTTTTACGAGCTGGCGAGTGCTTTGTCGCTGGGGCGATTTCGAGTCCTGCGGGCGATTATCCGATCGAACGGGCGCGAGGTGCGGGACGTGCTGTATGTGCGGGAGCGGAATGGGCAGCCGATTGCCAGTGAAGAACGTCGGCAGGAATTACGTCTGGCCGCGACTTTGATCAAACAGTTTACTCACTGGCTGCCGACGGCCAGTGATCCGCATCATGCATTGCTGCGGTTTCGTGATCTGGTTTCGCGGTTGCAGCCGGCTTCGGCGTGGGAATCCAATCAGCGATCCCTGCAGAAGCCTCGCGTTCTTTCCGCGGTGGCTCGCGTGCTGGGAATCAGTCAGTATCTGTGGGACACGTTTCTGCGATCGCGTCATGAGTCTCTGCTGCCGCTGTTGGTGAACAGTGATCAGCTGGCCGAACGAGTTCGAGTGGATGATCTGCGGGCACAGCTGCAGTCACAGCTGGCTGGGCGGCAGGCGGGTGGGGCTGATTGGGCGGGAATGGTGTCTGAGCCGGTGGTCAACGTGGACCGTTGGCAGGTACTGAATGAATTCAAGGACCGTCATCTGTTTCGGATTGATATGCGGCACGTGCTGGGGCATTGCAGACCATTTGGAGAATTCTCTGGTGAACTGACTGAGCTGGCAGAGCTGATTGTGCAGACGGCGGCGGAGCTTGCGTGGCGCGAATTAACGGTCCAGCATGGCCAGCCGCGGTTGGTGCATGAGCGCGGGGGGACGGGGGCCAGCGAGTGTGCGTGGATGATTGCGGGCCTTGGCAAATTCGGTGGCGTGGAGATGGGGTTTGCGTCGGACCTTGAGCTGATGCTGGTGTATGCGGGTGAAGGGCGGACGGATGGAAGCAGTGTGCTGCCGAATGCTCAGTTCTTTGAGCGGATGGTGCGAATGATTGAGCAGGGCATCAGAGCGCCTCAGGACGGGATCTTTCATGTTGATCTGCGAATCAGGCCCTATGGCCAGGCTGGCCCGGCCGCAGTGCGGTTCAGTGATCTGGCGACGTATTATGCAGTGGGCGGTCCGGCGTGGCCGTATGAGCGTCAGGCCCTCGTGCGATTCCGGCATGTGGCCGGGGACAGGATCTTTGGTGATGAAGTGACCTCGTCGGTTCAGCAGATGGTCTATGCATCCGAGGATTTCGACTTTGTTGCAATGAACGCGATGCGTGAGCGACAGGTCCGCCAGCTGGTGCGTGGTGGAACGATCAATGCGAAGCTGAGTGATGGTGGGCTGGTGGACTGTGAGTATGCGGTGCAGGCGCTGCAGTTGGTGTTTGGGGGACGTTTTGGGGGGCTGCGGCATCAGAGTACTCTGGCTGTGCTCAGGGCAGCTCAGCAGGCCGGATTGATTTCGCTGGAGCAGCAGTCTGCCGTTGAGCGGGCCTATGTGTTTCTGCGGGAGCTGATTGATTGTCTGCGGATGGCGCGGGGCAATGCGAAGGATCTGACGGTGCCAGCGTCGGGCAGTCGTGACTGGCAGCAGTTAAGCAGTCGGATGTCCAGTATTCATGACTCCAGCATTCCGCTGGAATTGCTGGATGAGCAGATGGCGGTTGTGCGGGAATTTGCGGGGCACGTGGAGCAGCTGTGTCAGCGAGATCGAGGCCTTCGCAATCCGTAGAATCGGTTGTGACTTTTTCGCAACAATCGGGCACATTCGGCACGAGTGGTGGGATTCGGCGCGATTTGTGGGGGTTATGTGGTGCTTTGAGTCAGCGTCAGCACTGTGCGGTTGCATCCGGAACAGTGGTGGCGCGCTGTGTCAGGTGTTTCTGGTGGTGATCCTGAGGAGGTTTTTTGTGATGTGCAGCCTTCGAGTTCTGCGTGATCTGATTCTGGGTGTGACGTTGGTTGTGGCATCGTCGATGTCCGCTGTGGCGTTTCAGTCGGCGGATTCCACTGCCGCACCATTGCGGATCATCTGTTTTGGTGCGCATCCTGATGATGCGGAATACAAAAGTGGTGGGACGGCGGCCTTGTGGGCTGCGGCGGGACACAAAGTGAAGATGGTGTCAGTGACGAACGGGGATATAGGTCACTGGAATATGGCTGGCGGACCACTGGCTCAGCGCCGCACAAGGGAGTCTACGGAGGTTGCGAAGCGTCTGGGGTTTGAGTATGAGGTGCTGGACATTCATGACGGGGAGCTGGAGCCGACGCTGGAGAATCGTCGCCTGATTACTCGGCTGATTCGCCGCTGGAATGCTGACATCGTGATTGCGCATCGGCCCTGGGACTATCACCCGGACCATCGTTATGTGGGGGTTCTTGTGCAGGATGCGGCCTACATGGTGGCGGTGCCCTTTTTCTGTCCGGATACACCTCCTCTGCAGAAGAACCCGGTATTTCTTTACAGCAGCGATCGCTTTCAGAAGCCGTATCCATTCAAGGCTGACATTGCCGTTGCGGTGGATGCCGTGTTTGAGAAGAAGGTGGATGCTTTAATGGCCCTTGAGTCTCAGACATTTGAGGGAGGGGCGTTGGGTTCAGAAGAGACGATGGCCGCTGCGCCTCCGGCCTCACAGCCCGAGCTGCGGCGTGCGTGGTTGCGAGAGCGTTGGGAGCGCCGTCAGTCCGCAGAGGCTCGTGATTATCGTCCGGCACTGTTGAAGTGGTATGGCGAGGCCGCGGGGAATGCTGTGAAGTACGCGGAAGTATTTGAAATCTGCGAGTATGGGCGGCAGCCTGCGGCGGATGAGATCCGCAGGATGTTTCCATTTTTCCCGGCGCCCTGAGTGGGGTGTTGTGACATTGGGGGGAAGTCTTTGCTGCTGTGATGCGGGCTGTATGCCAAATGCGACAGTGGTGAGTGGTCAGAGCGGCGGAGTTGTCCTTCTGGGCGGGCGAGGCTTCCGCAGAGCTGAAGGCTGCTGGGAAAGTGTCCCCGAGCTGGTGCTCGGAGGTCCCAGGCGCCCCTTTGGGATGGCGAGGCTGCTGCCGAGCCGAAGTGTGTTGCTGCCGGACGGGCGTTTGGTTTTGGTGTGGGCGGAGTTTTGAACCACGAAAGACACGAACGACACGAAAAGGGTGTGTGTGATTGGGGCAAGCTGTCGGGTGTTGGTGTGGCACCGTGTGTTTTTTTACCACGGAGGCCACGGAGGACACAGAGAAGGGGCGTGGGGGTGTGGGGGATTTTGAACCACGAATGTCTCGAATGTTACGAATTTGGGGTGCGATGTTGGAGTGAATTGAGGCGTTCCGGAGTGAGTTGTCATTGGGAGGTCCTTCTGGGAGGGCGAGGCTCCTGCCGAGCCGAAGGCTGTTGTTCCGGTACGTTGGTTCGGTTTTGGTGTGGCTGGCAGGGGGATGGGGAGGAAGGGTAGTTACCGAGCTGGTGCTCGGTGGTCCCAGGCGGGCTTGGGCGGGCCGTCGGCGGGTGCCGGTGGGTGTTGGTGTGTTTGCGTGTGTTTTTACCACGGAGGCCACGGAGAAGGGCAGTGGGGGTGTGGGGTGGGTTTTTGCACCACGAAAGGCCCGAAGGAAAAACACGATGTTTTTCAATGAGCTGAAGTCGGTTTGTCGTGTTCAACCAATTTCCCTCGTCGCGTCCGCTGGGGGTTTTCCGGGGGTGAGGTGGGGCAGTTGTCCGGGCTGAAGCCGAGGCTACGGTTGGGATGGGTGAGTGCTCACGGTATTCCTGTGACCTGGAAGTCGCTGTTCCCTCGCGACTGCACTGGCGGGCGTTTGCGGTGGCTTCTATTGTGGGGGGGCTTCTTTTTTCCACTCAGGATATTTGCATGACTCAGCAGGTGACTCAGACTGACAATTCTGCCGCGCGGTTGTGGCTGGCTGAACTGTCGTTGCTGTCCGTTGCGATCATCTGGGGTGTGAATATCCCGATCATGAAGATTGCATTGGCACTGGGTGTCGATCGATTCGCCCTGAATGGTCTGCGTCTGGTCGTTTCCGCGATGACGCTGCAGGCGTTTGCGTGGTTTGAATATCGTCGGGGGATTCGGCCGAACGTGCGTCTGAACTGGCGCGGCATTCTGGGTTACGCGACTCTGGTGTCGGTACTGTATCAAATGCTGTTTCTGCTGTCGGTATCCCAGACCACTTCGGCCGACATTGCCCTGATCATGGCAACGGTACCGATGTGGACAGCCATCGGGGCTCGAGTGCTGCTGGCTGAGGTGCTGACGCGTCGTGCGTGGCTGGGTTTGATTGTGGGATTTGCCGGGACGGTGGTGGTGACATTGCAGGGCGCCACTGCTCCTGCGGTGCAGCGGGCAACTGCGGGAAACCCGGTGACGGCAGAGGTTTCAATGCGGACTGCGTCGGATGCAGCTGAGAATCGTCCTGCGGTGGTGCCGGCATCCGTCGTGACTGCTGTGCCAGCTGACAGCCGGTCGGACTCGCCACGTGTCGGTTGGAGTAGTCTGTTTGCCGGTCGTTTTGGTGGCAATCTGATTGCGCTGGCGGCAGCGCTGATGTGGTCTGGTGGCACGATTTTCAGTCGTCCGATGCTGAAGCGTATTTCTCCGTTGCAGCTGTCGGCGTTTTCGGCTTCGATTGGTTTACCGTTTCATCTGGCGGTGGCATGGCCGGTCTTACCTGCCGGCATTCGTATGCTCAGCAGCGTGCAACTGGATGCCTGTCTGATTTATTCGGGGGTGTTATCGACGGGGCTGGCCTTGCCGATGTGGAGTTTCGGGGTGAAGCACGCCGGGGCGGCTCATGCCACCATGTTTCAGAATCTCAGCCCGATCGTCGCGATTGTCTCGGCATGGCTGATTCTGGGTGAGCCGCTCAATATTGCCCAGGGTGTGGGCGGAGCATTGATTCTTGGCGGCCTGCTGATCATGCGATCCGCAAGACGGATCACCAGCTGACGTGGCCTCTGGGACCACCGAGCACCAGCTCGGTGACACCGCCCGCGCAACACCCCCCAATCGGTTTCCGCTGAACCAACCGCCTGTGCGGCAGCAGCAACCTTCGGCTCGGCAGGAGCCTCGCCCTCCCAAGGGGTACCTTCGCCTGTTCTGAAAACTGAAAACTGAAAACTGATTACGGCTGTACCCTGGGACCCCCGAGCACCAGCTCGGTGACACCGCCCGCGCAACAACCTCCGACGGCTTCCGTTGAAACCAACCGCCCGCCCTGCAGCAGCAACCTTCGGCTCGGCAGGAGCCTCGCCCTCCCGAACGGTACTTCGCCCGCACCGCCCCGCAGCAGCGGCCATCGGTTCGGCAGGAGCCTCACCCTCCCAAGGGGACTTTCGCCTGTTCTGAAAACTGACCACTGATCACTGATTACTCATTTTTCCTGGCTGTGTGGAATTGCCGTGTGAAAAATGAGATAATCGCGGCTGCTCCTGCCCCGTTTTTCTCCCGCCTGGAATTGCTCGCATGTGGACAGTCCTGCCACGAACGCTGCTGATTGTCGTTGTTGTGTGTTGCACTTTCTTTGATGTTTCGCCCCTGCGTGCTCAGAACGGTGATGGCTGGCATCTGCTGAATGTCCCGGATGCGTGGCGTAGTGTCCCGGGTGGCGAGTTGAAGCCGGTGGACGGTTATTCGTGGTATCGAGCGCTGGTTCGGATCCCTCAGTCGTGGCGGGGTCAGCCACTGACATTGTTTATGGAAGCTCTGGATGACGCGCGTGGGGCTGCGGTAGGCGGTCGGACGGTCGGAATAGCCGGCGGGTTTCCTCCTCAGTTTCGCAGTGGGCTGGGCGAGCGTGGGCGTTTCGCGGTAGCGGCCGAGCTGGTGTCTGAAGAGTTTCTGACGGTTGCGATTCGCGTGTATCAGTACGATCCGCGTCCCAATTTCAGTGTGGCACCGCCGGTGCTGATGAATGAAACGCGACGTGAGGCGGTGCGACTGGAGGGGATCTGGCAGTACCATCCGGGTGACAGGGCTGAGTGGTCCAGTGCTGTGCCGCAGGATTTTGGCGTGCAGCCAGGCATGGTGCTGACGGATGCGGAGGCAGCAGCGAAAGGTGTCTATCAGAAGATTGAACGGGTGGATGATGTGGAGAAGTATGTGTCGCGGCGGAACGGCGACACTGATCCGTTGTCTCCGTCCGAGGCGTTGCAGCATTTTCGAACTCCGGCTGATCTGCAGGTGCAACTGGCTGTGGGTGACCCGGATATTGCTCAGCCGCTGTTTCTCTCGTGGGATGCTCGCGGACGACTGTGGGTGATGGAGTACCGTCAGTATCCGGATCCTGCGGGGCTGAAGATGGTCAGTCGCGACACGTTTCTGCGGACGGTGTATGACAAGGTCCCGGCTGCTCCGCCCAATCACGAACGAGGTGCGGACCGGATCAGTATTCATGAGGACGTGGACGGTGACGGCACCTATGAGAAGCATGCGGTGTTTGTTGACGGTCTGAATATCGCCTCATCGTTTGCCATTGGTCGAGGTGGTGTGTTTGTCACCAATCCGCCTTACCTGCTGTTTTATCCGGACCGTAATCAGGATGACGTACCTGATGGTGACCCGGAAGTACTGCTGGAGGGGTTTGGACTGGAGGATTCGCATTCGGTGATCAACAGTCTGCGATTTGGTCCTGACGGCTGGTTGTATGGGGGGCAGGGCAGCACAGTGACGGGGGTTGTGCGGCGTCCTGGCAGTCGTGATGAGCCGGTGCGTTCACTGGGGCAGATTATCTGGAGGTATCATCCTGAGCGACGGATTTACGAGGTCTTCGCTGAGGGTGGCGGCAACACGTTTGGCTGCGAACTGGATGCTCATGGTGAAATCTTTTCCGGTCACAACGGTGGTGATACTCGTGGTTTTCACTATGTGCAGGGGGGCTATTATCGCAAGGGGTTCGGGAAGCATGGACCGCTGTCCAATCCGTGGGCGTTTGGTTTCTTCGAGCATATGAAGCATCCAGCGGTGGCTCGTTTCACGCACAACTTTGTGATTTACGAGGAGCGGCGTCTGCCTGAGCGTTTTCAGGGTCGACTGTTCGGGGTGGAGCCATTACAGGGGCAGGTTGTCCTGAGTGAGTTTCAGCCGCTGCAGTCCTCTTTCCAGACCACCGACGTGGAGCGGGTGCTGAAAACTGATGATCCGTGGTTTCGGCCTGTTGATATCAAGTCTGGTCCCGACGGTGACATTTATGTGGCTGATCTGTATGAGCAGCGAATTGATCACAGCAGTCATTATGCGGGACGCATTCATCGCAGCAGTGGTCGGGTTTATCGTCTGACGGATGCGAATCGAAAGCGAACGGTGTCCGGACCTGGCGGGCTGGGTTATGGCAGTCTGTCGGGTGAGCAGCTGGTGGCGTTGCTGGATCATCCATCGAAATGGCATCGTCAGACGGCCATTCGTCTGTTGGGAGATCGTCATGATGAGTCACTGGCTCCGATGCTGCATCAGCAACTGGTCAGCAGTACCGGTCAGGGGGCTCTGGAGCGTCTGTGGGCGCTGCATGCTGTGGGTGGCTTGACGGACGAGCGAGCGATTGTGCTGTTGAGTCATGCGGACGAGTGGGTGCGTGCGTGGGTCGTGCGTTTATTGTGTGATCCGCGGCAGGTTTCGTTGGCGGTCAGTTCCGCACTGGCCGACATGGCGGGGCGTGAGCCTTATGTGGTGGTCCGCAAGCAGCTGGCCAGTTCAGCTCGGCGTCTGCCGGCGCAGGCTGCCCTGCCGATTCTGCATGCCTTGCTGAGGTATGATGAGGACGCTGGCGACGTTCATCAGCCTTTGCTGCTGTGGTGGGCCATTGAAACTCAGATGGGACGCACGGATGGTGGCACTCTGCTGGGGACTCTGCTGCCGACAGCCATGGACTGGCAGCGGCCTCTGGTTTCGCAGCATCTGACGGAGCGATTGATGAAGCGATACGCGCTGGCCGGGACTCCGCAGGATCTGCTGCAGGCAGCGGTGCTGCTGAAAGCGGCTCCGGATAAAGCTGTCAGTGAGAAACTGTTGCAGGGTTTTGAGGAGGCGTTTCAGGGCCGCAGCATGGCGGGCATACCGGCTGAGCTTGTGGAGGCTTTGTCGGCCAGCGGTGGTGGTTCTCTGGCCCTGCGGTTTCGCCAGGGGCAGGCAGATGCCGTAACGCAGGCGATCGGGCAGATCGCGGATGCGAAGGCGGCGGCCAGTGTGCGACTGCCATTACTGGAAATTGCCGGTCAGTTACATCGACCGGAATTATTGCCGGTACTGCAGCAGGCCACGGGAGATGCATCGCAACAGATCCAGGCGGGCGCTCTGGCGGCGCTGATGAATTACAGCAGTCCGGAGGTTGGTAGGTTTGTACTGCAGAGATTTTCGCAGTTTCAGGGGGATGCCTTGCTGGCGGCCGAATCGCTGCTGGCCAGTCGCAGCAGCTGGTCTCGCATGCTGCTGGCGGCGGTGGAAGCCGGGCAGATCCGTGCCAGTCTGATTTCCCATGCCGCTGTGCGGCGGATGGCGATGCAGAATGACGCGGAGCTGCAGGTACTGCTGACGAAGCACTGGCCGGATGCCGGTGGGATCTCTGCTGCTGATGCGCAGGCCGAAACGGCTCGTGTTCTGGCGGCACTGGGCGCGGGTAGTGGGAATCCGAAGGTCGGCAAGCAGCTGTTCATGCAGAACTGTGGCCGCTGTCATCTGTTGTGGGAGGAAGGTGGTCGAGTCGGACCGGATCTGACTCCGTTTGCTCGTGACAATGTTGAACGTATGCTGTCCAGCATCGTGAATCCCAGCGTGGAGATTCGTGAGGGATTTGAAAACTATGTGGCGGTCGCTGCTGATGGGCGAGTGCTGAATGGATTCCTTGTGCAGAAGGATTCTCAGGTCGTGATTCTGCGTGGAGTGGACGGCCAGAATGTGATTCTGCGTCAGGATGAGATTGATGACCTGCGAGTGCTGCCGCAGTCCGTGATGCCTGAGGGCACCCTGAAGACGCTGGCCGATCAGCAGTTGCGAGATCTGTTTGCCTATCTGCGTTCTACTCAGCCCGTGAATTACTGATCAGACCCGGAGTCAACGATGTCAGTTTCTGTTGTGCAGGTCCGGCAGCTGGATCATGTGACGTTCGTCGTTCGTGATGTGGAGGCCAGTCGTCGCTTTTATGTGGGTGTGCTGGGCATGCGTGAGGTACCACGTCCTGCTTTCAGTTTTGGTGGTGCCTGGTTTCAGGCCGGGGCGACTCTGGTGCACCTGATTCTGCAGCATGATCTCAGTGGTCCGGCGGGATATCCTGTGGAAGTGCTGCAGCGCAGTACTCGCAATCACCACATTGCCTTTGCAGTCGATGACGCTCGTGCTGCCGCAGCGCGGTTGAAAGCTGCGGGGATTGCACTGCTGGATGATGCAAAGCTCAGGCCGGATGGTGCGGTCCAGGTGTTTGTGCTGGATCCGGATAATCATGTGATTGAATTGTGTTCTGGCCCGTAGTGTGTGTGGTGTCACGGTAACGGTGTGCCTCGCCTGGTGACTGTGGCGGGACAGTGGTCAGGACACATATTTGCAGGATCGGGCCGGGCTGAAGCCCCGGCTGCGGTTTTTGTTCTGCAGTGCTGGGAACCAACAGAAAACGAGCACGGAGAGTGCAGGGGGGAAGTGCAGCAGTGGAGCTTCAATTTCGCAGAGCAGAAGAACGGGATGCCGGGATTCTGACAGAATTCAATTGCCGTCTGGCATGGGAAACCGAGAAGCGGCAGCTGGATCGGGAGCTGGTGCTGGCCGGTGTGCGTGGAGGCCTGGCACGCTGTCCGGAGGTGCGGTACTTTGTCGCTGAGTCATCCGGGGCCGTGATCGGTCAGCTGATGCTGACTCGCGAGTGGAGCGACTGGCGGAACGGCTGGATGATCTGGCTGCAGAGCGTCTATGTGCAGGAGGGCTGTCGGCGCCAGAAGGTATTCCAGCGACTCCTGGCCTATGCGATAACGATTGTGCAGGCCGAGGACCGTCCGGTGTGTCTGAGGCTGTACGTGGAGCGACACAACGAAGCTGCTCAGGCCTGCTATCAAAGCCTTGGGTTTCGAGATGCGGGATATGCGGTTATGGAGCAACCACTGACCGCGGCCACCGAGTAATCATTCGGCGGCGGGTTTTTCACCGGCCTTTTTCAGCCGGAACAGTTTGTCTTCGCCCATCTTGCCACTGCATTTGGGGCATTTGGCTTTGGCAATGCCACTTCCATTTGCTCCGCCCAGCTTATTTTTCTTCCGGCCTTCCTCGCTGACGACAGCCCCGCAGGCCGTGCAGCGATAACCGGACAATTCCAGCTCGAACCCCGAGTCCTGCTGGTAGTAGACAAGGTTTCGAATCGACTCGACTCGCGACTGATTGATAAAGCAGCTGTGAGTATCCGATTTTTCGCCTTCCGGTACTCCGTTGTCAGTGGTGGGCAGTTCCACAGAGAACTGCTCCTTCAACCGGGCCGCCAGAGTTCTCCAGGCAGTGATTGTGAACGAGCAGTAGGCCTGCTGCCCCTGCTCGCGAGCAATCGGCAGGAAGACCGCGATGCGACCTTCACCGAAAATCGGGACGCCGGCAAACATCGATTCCTGAACTTTCACAATCGGCTGCACCAGCTTCAGCGAACGCACATCTTCTGAACTGATGCTGCGAACATCACAGCCCGTCAGACCAGTCAGACTGCCCTTCGCGGCGATTTCATCACGCACCTGCTTGCGATGTGCCGTACGATCCTGCTTCTTGTCTGAAGAACCAAAGCTGAGCAGGGATTTCTTCTTCTTGTCACCGCTTTCGAATGCAATGACGTGCAAACCACTGTCAGTGATCGCAATGTCTGCCTCAGTGTGCTGGGCTGCTGCGCTGCCTGGCTTCAATACCACACTGGTAGGCGTCAGAACGTGGAACCAGACGTCATTGACCCAGGTAATTTCCAGCTTCGGAACGGTTGACTCTTCCTTCTTCTCAGTCTGCCGACGACGAATTTCGGGGACCTGTACCGGCTGGCGACACTGGCGACAGCGAACAACCTTACCCGCCATCTCATCGGTGACACGCACCCACGCACCACACTTGCAGGGCAGCAGCATCTGGCGTTTCGCACGCTCAGCCTGACGCTCGTTGCGCCGCTTCCGATCCTCACGCTGCTCTTGTAAGGCAATGGAAAACAGGTCATCAGTTGCGTTAGCTGACGACTTCGCTGCTCCGGCATCCGCTGGTTTGTCTGAAGGTGTCGCTGTCTTCGCATCCGCCGTGGCCGATTTTTCGCCTGCCGGCAGATCATTTTCGATGGCATCAGCGATGATCGGACGCCCGCCCGGAGTTGTAGACTGAGGTTTGTCCGGTGACATCGTGAATTCAGCCGCTGCACCTGTCGTCGTGGTGGGGGTGGCAAATCCACTGCCCATCGCCGAGTCTGACAGCACGTCATCCGCGAGCGTAAAGCCATCACTGTCGTCGCCCGCCTGACCCGATCGAGCCGGCAGGTAGTCTGTACGCTCCTCAAGGGGAATCGTACTGTAAATGATCTTCTGCGGGTTCGTCGTCAGGTCAGCGTAACGCGCAGCAATCTCCTGCTTCATGAAACCATTGCAGTTCCAGCAGCGCACCAGCCCCGCACGCACCATCTCGCCGCAGTGAGGACAGCCGACGCGGACTTCATTCGTGGTCCTGCGAACAACAGCGCTGGCCGGTTGCGCATCGGTACCACGACGCTGGAAAAATGCGTGACCACACTGCGGACACTCATCAGTGTCCGAAAGGATCATCGACTGGCAACCCGGGCAGTTTCTGAACGTCTGAGACATGTCACTTGCGCCGCCACTGCAGGGCACTGTCAGGCCCGCAGCAAGCCCCGTTGGTAGTTTTCTGGAAACCCTGCACCGCCTGACGCTGACCGACCCGGAGACCCACTGCAGGCGCAGAGAAACCCCAGGACGGCCGAAACAGCGCAGTTTTTGATACCCCTACTTACTCCACAGAACCCGCGTTTGAAAGAACGGAATCCCGTCCTGAGATCGCTTTCACGAAGATTCGTGTGGTAATCTGTACGGATGTACCTGTTTTTCGCGGTTTCTAACGCACTGCAGGTCGTTTTCAATCCAATTATCGGCAGGTACAAGGGAACCGGATCATCCTGTGGAACAGGTACGCTCCCCCCCTTCATTTTTCCTCAACGTTTCAGATGCAGTGTTCCTTCCAGCGGACTACTGCCTTTGCGGTAGTATTGACACTTCATTCCGGTCAGTGACGCGACACGTCCTTCTCCCAGAATGAAACCGAGGTTTCCTGAGCTGACAGTTTCGTAGCCATCCAGTCCCAGCAGGACATCGCCTTCACGCAGCAGGGCCGCGCCCACACTGTCGTTGCGGATGGAGGTGATTTTCATCCCACCGTTGTAGCGGACGGGGCCGCGAGCACCTGGGAACGAGCGACCGATGACTTCCAGTCGTTCAGCTTCTGAAAGCGGTCTCAGGCGGACTCCCAGAACGGCCCATGCGCGGTCGAGGCCGGCATCGGTGGTGGCGGTGGCTGGCGGGGTGAGCTCTGTGCTGGAGGCGGCTGGGTTCGAAACCGGCCGAGCAGCGACTCGCCGAGTTTCCGCTTTCTCCCGCGGCTGCACACTGGCGATGTCTGTTCCGGTGGCAGCGGCTGTGCCCAGCTGCAGTTGGCGAGTCAGCGGGCGACCTTCACGCTGGACCACCACATCGATACTGCGACCGCGTGGAGTTCCCAGTAATGCCCGCTCGAAGTCCACTCCATCCGCCACAGCCACATCCTGCACTTTCGTGATCACGTCGCCAGCCTGCAGGCCGGCTGTCTGAGCCGGGCTTTCGGCCAGCACGGTTTTGATCACCAGTCGAGACTCGGTGGGCGTCTTCACATCCTCTGCGACCACTCCATGACTGACCCCGCTGAGTTTTTCTGCGCTGAGCAGTCTGGCGATGGTGCGACGTGCATCATCGATGGGAATGGCGAACCCGATGCGCTGTGCTCCCGAACGGATAGCTACGTTGATACCGATGACCTTGCCATCAAGGTTCAGCAGTGGACCACCGCTGTTGCCCGGGTTGATGCTGGCATCTGTCTGGATCAGGTTTTCGTAGGACTGCACTTCATCAACTTCCACATCGCGGTGCAGGGCACTGATGATACCCGACGTCACAGTGTGTTCGTAACCAAAGGCGTTGCCCACAGCATAGACCGTTTCAGCCAGCATCAGGTCACTGGAGGTTCCGATCGGCATGACGACCATGGGTTCGTCCGGCTCGATCAGAATGATGGCGAGGTCCTGTCGTCGATCATAGGAGATGACCTGAGCATCGTGACTGCTGCCGTTATCCAGAGTGACAGTCACCACATCAACGTCCTGAATGACGTGGTAGTTCGTAACGATGTAGCCACGTTCGTCCAGCACGATACCGGTGCCCATACCGGTGACCTTACGGGGGCGGTTGTTAAAGAACCGCGCGTCCTTGTCTTCCGGTGTGGTTTTCTCGGTATGAATATTGACGACAGAGCGGCGGGACTGCTGGACGGCACGGACCAGCGGAGTTTCTCGCCGGCCTCCGTCTTCGGCACTGGCAGCAGAAAACACTCCAGCAGCCGTCAGTACGACAGCCAGAAGCTTTCGCAGCGTCATTCCGGACATCCTGTACCTGCACATTCCGTAATTCGAGCGATGTACCGGAAATGCTCCCACAGCGGGTTGCACCTCCGCATGTCACGATCGGCGGAGTCGGTTTTCCTGCTTGAAACATGAAATCTCCTGTCGTGCTGTCTTTCCCCGTTTACCATTGGCAATCCGGGAAAGATCTTCTGACAGCTTTTCAGGCTTTTTTGGAAAACCGCAATTCCTTTGACTCAGCCTGAACGTGTAGAATACGGGGCTCACGCAGGCGTCATTGCCTCTCGTGCCCACCCTGCATTAACAACAGCGGCAACCCCTGCCGCAGCCCGGTAACTCCTGCAGACACTGCAGGTGCCTGTCTGTCGCTGCAGATCCCTCACGCAGCGGTTCTGGCTTTTTTTCAGGCTTTCCTGAATTTCCACCCACCTGAAGGGACCGGAAATGACAACGCCCAATCCACTGGCTGATGAACTGCTGCAGGCGCGGCGTCTGCTGCGTGCCGGTCAATTTCAACAGGCCATAGACCTGCTGCAGAATCTGCCGGAAATTCATAAAAACGAAGATGGTCTGCTGCTGCTGGGGATGGTCAGTTTTCGGGCTGGTCAACTGGAAGCCGCTCGCACTGCCTTTGAAACTCTGACCAGGGATTTCCCGCAGTGCATTGCCGCGTGGGTCAACCTGGGTGCAACCCATAACAAACTGGGTGATCACAGAAAGGCGATCGAAGTTTTCCGCCGTGCCGTGCAGAAAGATCGTCGTTGTGCGGACGCATGGTACAACATGGGTATCGCCCAGCGTTCCATGAAAATGCCTACCATGGCCATCTCCGCATGGAAAGAGGCCCTGAAGATCAATCCGGACCTTGTGGATGCTCAGTTGCAGCTGGCTCGCACCTACAGTGACATGAAAAACTACGGGCTGGCGCAGAAATGTCTGCACGAAGCCTTACGGATCCAGCCTGATCTGGCTCGGGCCAAAGCCATGCTGACGGAAATTCAGGAATCTCAGAAGACGGCACGGGGGGCCGCGTCACCTTTCGGACGCCTCGTAAATCTCGATGCCCTGCAGCAGACCGCCAATACAACTCCCAGATTACTGTCCGCCGCCACGCGGGATGCCGAACGAGAAATGCTGCAGAATCTGACAAAGCCCGCCCGCCAGGCTGCTCGCGATCTGGCTCCCCTGCTGACCGAATCCCTGCAGCAGAATCTGCACAGACTGCAGCGGATTATTCTGGAAACCAGTGCCCGCAGTCATTCGCCCGAACTTCTGGAAGAGCTCGTCCAGCAGACCCAGCAGATTCAGGACTGCCTGCAGACAGTCTCCACCGCTGCCAGTCGCATCCGCGCACATCTGGCACAGTCCTGAATTCAACTAGTCGAACGGTTCGGCGTCTTCGATCCCCTGCCGCCTTTGCTCCTGAGCATCCTGCAGCACCTTGCGGGCCACCTTCAGCAGTCCCTCTGCCAGCCCCTCTGTCGACAAGCCCTTCAGCTGCAGCAGCGCGGCCCGTGGTCGTCCGTTCTGCAGCAGCAGCTGTGCCAGGCGGATCCGTGCCCAGCGATTTTCCTGAGGGTAATGGTCGATGAACTCCTGCAGCCAGATTTCTGCCTGATCCCATGCGTCGGCCCGCAGCAATCCCAGCGCCAGCTTCCTTGTACGCTCTTCGTTGGGACGCAGCGAGGAATGTTCCAGTCGCAGCGTCAGAAGTTCATCGGCTGCCGTCAGAACATCGCCCTGATCAATCAGATCGTTGATCGGTTTCAGCAGCTTGCTGCGGGACGAGCGACCACGACCCTCCTCCTCCAGGCTGTCCGGCACAGTCGGTTGAGCATACGTGCGGATTTCCGCAGCGTGCAGCCCAACGCCAGGGCCTGAGTCCGCATGGGCCCCGTATTTTCCACTAAGCACCGCGAACAGATCCCAGTTCTCACACTCCACCCAGCCCCGTTTCAGATACAGGCTGCCGACCACCGTTCCCAGCACAAACCCCATCAGATGCGTTGCCGGTCCACTGATTCGAGGATCCCACAGCCAATTCGCCAGATCCAGCACTCCGCAGATCATCGCCATCTTCAGAATCGACAGGTCAAACAGGAACCCGCGGAACAGCAGCAGCAGCACCTGCACTTCGTTCTTCGGAGCCCAGACAAGGCTCATGGAAACAAGTCCCATGATGACTGCCGATGCTCCGAGGCTGCACGACATCCGGGATTTCGGCAGGTCTGCCGCCAGTTCGGCCGCCTCCTCTGCCGACACCGGCACGCCGTCCGCTGCCGGCAGCTGCTGAACCTGCCAGGCTTTGGTGTGATGCAGCGTCACAAGGTTCTCAACCAGACCGCAGCCGGCAGTCAGTGCCAGATACAACGGCAGATAGCGACGCCAGCCCAGCTTACCTTCCACCACCAGGCCAAACGTCCACAGGAACATCATGTTCCCGATCAGATGGATCCAGCCTGCGTGAGCAAACGCACTGGAAAACCACCCCAGTGGGTCGAGTCCCTGACCATGGTACAGCACCCAGTGTTCCAGTGCCGCGGGATTCATCCCGAAACCGGTGGCGGCGAAACACAGCACATTGGCGACGATCAGGCCAATCGTTGCGTAGGGGTAGTAATAAATCGGGGCGTCAGTACTCAGGGGAATCAGCATACGCAACTTTCTGGTCAACGAAGAATCATGTGCGCACCTGCAGGTTGCAGTTTGATGAGGCCGGCGAAAACACACAGGATACCGTTTCCGTGTCAGGAAAAACACAACCGCTCAGATGCAAACGATAACCTCCCCGGTCAGCTCACGCCGACGGCTCGCCCTGGGGATGGGTCTTGAATGCAGTGGACGACACGGGCTGAAGCCCATGCTACGGCCACCGAGCACCAGCTCGGTGACGATGTCGAGACGCGATTTGCTGAGTGGTTATCAGCCCACGGAATGGCTGAGTGACGGCAAACGTGCGCCGCGTCGCAGGTTTGTGTGGGCAAAGGGCGGCCGGGCAGGAATGACGCGAGGGACAAAAGTCGTAGTCTGGGCTTTAGCCCGGGCACGTAATCCTTGTCACCCTTGAAATCCCCCGTGTTTTTTAATGGACG
>CAIOKE010000034.1 GCA_903858815.1 uncultured Planctomycetaceae bacterium
GCTTCGGTGAATCCCCTGTGGGCGATGTGGGTGCCGAATTTGATCCTCGGCTGTGTCGGGATCTCGATGTTGAGTCGTGTTGTGCGGCACTGAAGTGGTGGGAGTGCTGTGATTGTTGCAGCATTGTTCGGGCGAAGCTGCGGCCGCCCCGGGAACGCAGTGCACCGGCCTGGTGACGTTTCCGCTGCACCTGTTTGTGCGAGGGGCATCAGTACAGAGACAGTCCGCGGCAGGGGAACCGTCCGTCTTTGAGCGGTTTTGAAGCGGGCGGAGGGTGGTCGGGCGCGCATGTCGCCGAAAACAAGTGGCAGCCCGAGCATTCCTGCTCGACCCCATCCCCGCAACAACACCGGGGATTGCCATAGTGACGAGAAGTTCGTGCCCGGGCCAAAGCCGAGGCTACGGTTCTGTCCCTCGCGTCAAACATGTCCGGTGTGTGATTCTGTTCCGTTGTCTTCCGTGGCGAAACAGGAGCCATCATTCGCACACGACCAGCACATCGCTCAGGGCATTCGATATTGAGGGTCCTGTGCTCAACGTGCCTCGTGTTGCCCGCCACGCTCCCACGCTCACTGGCTCACTGGCTCCCTCGCTTACTGGCTTACTCTCTCCCCGAATTCTCGCTTTGCCGATGACGAACGAAGTCCGGGCGGGACATTCGACCGAGCGAGTGTTTTTCTGTAGGATCCAGGAGATTGTCTCTGAGATTTTCTGCAACATGTCATGAAAGTTGTAAGCCGGCATGCAATACGACGTTTTTGGACTGGGTAACGCGCTTGTGGACATTCAGGCGCGGATCAGTGATCACTGGCTGGCTCAGACGGGCTTTGACAAAGGGATCATGACTCTGGTGGATGATACTCAGCAGCGCGCTGTTCTGGATCGTCTGTCTGGTGTTTCACTGCATCGTTGTGCTGGTGGTTCGGCGGCCAATACGATCGTGGCAGTCGCGGATTTCGGTGGCAAGGCTGCCTTTGCCGGGCGAGTTGCTGATGACGAGCTGGGGCAGTTTTTTGTCTCTGACATGCGTCGACTGGGTGTGCGGATGGATGTTCCGCTGGCAACTGGTGGCCAGACTGGTACGTCCGCCATTCTGATCTCTGAGGACGCTCAGCGTACCATGCTGACCAATCTTGGGATTTCGGCCACATTCTGTGCTGACGATCTGAATGCGGACGAGATTCGCAAGGCCAGGTATGTGTATATCGAAGGGTATCTGCTGCTGAATCCGGTGCAGAAGGCTGCCGTGTACCGTGCGATTGAGATTGCGAAGAGTGCGGGCTGCAAGGTTGCGTTTACGGCTTCTGATCCGTTTCTGTGTGATCTGCTGAAGGACGAGATCTGGTCGCTGGTCCGCGGGCCGGTGGATTTGTTTTTCTGCAACGAGCTGGAGGCACAGGCGTTGACTGGCAAAACGGATTCCGTGGAGTGTGCGGCGGAGCTGCATCGCAGTTGCGAGAGTGTGGCGATGACGCTGGGTGCGAATGGTTCGTTATTGATGCATGCTGGGCAGGCGATTCCGATCGAGGGTGTTTCGACGCAGGCTATTGACACCACGGGTGCGGGTGATATGTACGCTGGTGCTTTATTGTTCGGGATTACGAACGGGCTGAGCTGGAAGCAGGCGGGTCATCTGGCATCGCATGCTTCAGCTCGGGTGGTCAGTCAGCTGGGCGCGCGGCTGCAGAACCGGTTTACTCCAGCTGAAATTTCCGCCCTGCTTTCCTGATTCGGCGGTATCCGGATTCGGGCCATGTGGGTCTGACAAGTGACGACTGGACTACAAGCAGGATGTTTTTATGCGTCTGGATGGATTGATTGCTGCGGTACATTCCCCGTTTGATTCGCAGGCCGAGCTGAATCTGCTGGCGGTTGAGGGTCAGGCGCAGTTGATGGCGTCTCAGGGTGTCTCCGGGGTTTTCATCTGTGGCAGCACGGGAGAGAGTCATTCGTTGAGTGTTGGTGAGCGAATGGCGTTGGGGGATCGCTGGCTGCAGGTGTTGCAGGGCAGTTCGATTCAGCCGATTATTCATGTGGGATCAAACAGTCTGCGTGACAGTCGTCAGCTGGCGGCGCATGCCGAAAAGATTGGTGCGGTCGCCATTTCTGCTCAGGCTCCTTCATATTTTCGTCCGCGGAATGTGTCGGAGCTGTGCGATTGGTGTGTTCAGATTGCGGCTGCTGCTCCGCGGACGCCGTTTTACTTTTACGATATCCCTGTGATGACGGGTGTGAATCTGTCGATGCCCGATTTCCTGCAGTTGGCGGGTTCCCGCATTCCGAATCTGCGGGGCCTGAAGTTCACGAATCAGGACCTGATGAGTTTTCAGATCTGTCAGCGGCTGGAGGGCGGTCGTTTCGACATCGCGTTTGGAGTGGACGAAATGCTGCTGGCGGCTTTGTGTCTGGGGGCGACCGGTGCTGTGGGCAGCAGCTACAACTTTGCGGCTCCGATTTATCTGCGTCTGGTTGCTGCGTTCCAGCGTGGTGATCTGCAGGCAGCGCGTGAGGAGCAGTATCGATCGGTCCAGTTGATTCGCCTGCTGGCTGCGACGGGTTATATGTCGTCGGCGCGTGAGGTGATGGGCTGGCTGGGGGCTCCGGTGGGGGCTCCGCGTCAGCCGCATGTTCCATTGACGGCAGAGGCGTCTGCTGGGTTGCGACGTGGGCTGGAGGAGCTGGGATTTTTCGACTGGGTGCGTTCGGTGTGAGTTCGGGGAGCCGGCGATGAGTGACATCGGCAAGTGGCAAGCGTTGGTTCGCTGTGCGAGGCAGTGCGGTCTGTTTTGCGTGGCCTTGAGCATGCTGTTGTCTGATGTGGGAGTGTGGGCTGCGACGTGGCAGCAGGCATCGGTTGAAAAGGGCTCTGCCGGGGACGATGGTAGCTCTGGTGTACCTGTCAGCGGGCCATCGGCAGAATATTTTGAGCGTGAGATTCGTCCGTTGCTGCAGCGGCGATGTGTGGAGTGCCATTCTACAGCGGCCGCGTCTGAAAATGGCGACCTCGATCTGGAGACGGTGGAGGGAATAGCGGCTGGTGGCAGTCGTGGTGTGTTGTTTTCTGATACGGGGGCGGAGGGTAGGGCCGGGTTGCTGTTGCGGGCTGTGGAGTATGCGGATCCGGATCTGCAGATGCCGCCATCCGGGCGTCTGCCGGCGGACGAAATTGGGCGATTGCAGCAGTGGGTTCGAAGTGGCGCCCGGTTGCCGCAGTACACAGCGAAGCCTCGGGCTGTTGCGGCCGCGATTGACTTTGAGTCTGCGAAGCAGTTCTGGTCGTTCCGACCCTTAGCGTCGGTAAGTCTTCCGGAGCTGGAGGGTGTTGCAGCTGGCGTGCCGGGAAATTCGGTTGATGCATTTATTCGGCGTGGTCTGGCTGAGCGTGGTCTGCAGCCGTCGCCGCAGGCAGACCGTCGCGTTCTGCTGCGGCGGGCAGCATTTCTGGTGACCGGTCTGCCTCCGACTCCGGAAGAGCAGTCTGTGTTTCTGGCGGATGAGTCACCGGAGTGGTGGTCGCGGGCTGTGGATCGGCTGCTGAGTTCGCCGCGGTACGGGGAACGTTGGGCGCGATTCTGGCTGGATCTGGTGCGTTACACGGATTTTACTCCGGATTGGCAGAACCCCACGGATCGTGGCTGGCTGTATCGTGACTGGGTGGTGGGGGCGTGGAATCGCAATCTTCCGTTTGATCAGTTTGTGCGTCTGCAGCTGGCTGCTGATCTGCTGCCGGATGTGGCGCCCGGTGACGTTGCTGCGACAGGTCTGTTGGGGTTGAGTCCGACATACTGGAAGGAACTGCGTTTAGCGCCGTCGGTGATTGAGCAGATTGTTGCGGACGAGTGGGACGAGCGAGTGGATTGTGTTTCGCGGACGTTTCTTGGTCTGACGGTGTCCTGTGCGCGGTGTCATGACCATAAGTTTGATGCGATTTCGGCGGACGACTATTATGGTCTGGCGGGAGTGTTTGCCAGTACGCAGCTGGACGAGCGTCCTTTGTTGCCGAAGGCTGATGCTGATCGGATCAAGGCCGCGCGAGGGAGGCTGCGTGACCTTGAAGGCCGCCTGAAGTCCCTCAGTGAAAAGCAGGATCCGGCAGCGGCGACAGTGTCGGCAGAGATTGTGGCATTGCGTGCGGCTGAGCCGCAGCTGGACATTCCGTTCGCGCACGTACTGCGTGAGGCCGCGGTGTATGTGCTGCCGCAGGGTGACGAGATGACTCAGCTGCAGTATCGCGACGGGGAGGCTCGTGATCTGAGGGTGTTTCGTCGTGGGAATCCGGGGAATCCGGGTGCAATTGTACCGCGTCGATTTCTGACGGTGTTAAGTCCGGGTGCACCACGCATGCTGAATTCCGGCAGTGGTCGACTGCAGCTGGCGGAAGCGTTGACCTCCGAGGCGGCCCCGTTACTGGCCCGAGTGATAGTGAATCGAATCTGGGATGTCTATTTCGGTGCTGGTCTGGTGCGGACGACCAGTGATTTTGGAGTTCAGGGGGAACGTCCGACTCATCCGGAGCTGCTTGAGTACTTGTCCTTTCAGCTGGTCGCGCGAGGCTGGGATCTGAAGTGGCTGCAGCGTGAGATTCTGATGTCGGCGACGTGGCGTCAGAGTTCGGTATGGAACGCATCGGCCGATGCGATTGATCCGGACAACCGATTTCTGTGGCGGGCCAGTCATCGGCGACTGGATTTTGAGATGTGGCGGGATGCAGCGCTGGCAGCAGCCGGGGTACTGGATTTGTCGATGGGCGGTCCGGGTCAGTCCATCGATGATCTGCAGTCGTATCGTCGATCGCTGTATCTGGTGGTGGCTCGAGAAGAGCTGCATCCGGTACTGCGAATGCATGATTTCCCGGAAGCCAGTTCGCACAGTCCGCGACGTGAACCTACGACAACTCCGCTGCAGCAGTTGTATTTTCTGAATTCTGCATGGATTGAGTCACGGGCTGTTCAGCTGCGGGACCGCCTTGAGTCAGTGGCTGCAGAGCAGCGCGTGCGGCAGGCCTATGTGCTGCTGTTTGCTCGCGAGCCGGATGCGGAAGAACTGGCTGCCGGTCTGGAATTCACTGCGAAACAGGCTGCTGCTGGTGGAGCGACCAGTGACGCGGAGCGGGGGGCGTGGGCCGATTATCTGCAGGCACTGATGGGTCTGAGCGAATTCGTCACGCTGGAATGATTTGGCTCGTGACGATCTGTCGGCGGCGGTGGTGTTTCGTCTTTTGGGAGTGCGCGGCTCGTGCTGAGCCGTGGGGTTGTGTGGTGGTGGTTGCTTCGTTTGTGATGGCAGCAGGTGGCCGGGCAGGAATGACGCCAAGGACAAAAATGTAGCCCGAGCATTCCTGCTCGGCCCCGTACTGCAAAAACACGATGTTTTTCGATGAGCTGAAGTCGGTGTGACGGCCCCAGCCGACTTTTGTCCCTCGCGTCAGGAATGCCCGGGCTACGTTTGTCGGCGAACAACGACAAGTGA
>CAIOKE010000035.1 GCA_903858815.1 uncultured Planctomycetaceae bacterium
ATTCAAAACCGGCCAAACCCGCACACCGGGTCTGGTCGAAAAAAACACCGCAAAACCCGGGAAATAACAGCTTCAATTCATCAAAACCCTGGCCGGTTTTGACCCGCAAATCGGTGGCCGGTTTTAACCCGCGCAATGACACGCGTCTCCTTCGGAAAATTCGACCGAACTGAATCTCCTTCTGTGTTTCCTTCCCTGCTGTGCCGTTCGCGGAGCAGAGTGCGCCGCGCGGGCCGTGGTCACAATAGACACGGACTCGGCCGTTTGGGGGCAAAAAAGCATCCCGCAGCCAGAAGTCTGAGCTAAGTTCTCTGGCGGGCGAGGCATCCACGCGTCGGGGGCCTCAAAAAAATGCTCGAGCGGCCTGCTTACGGCCGATCGGGCGGATCCTCGGGCAGCAAACACCTCCCGTGGGCTGCAAACAGTATCACACCGATTCGCCAGCACTGCCGGAAAAATCAAGATTTGCGCGGCGAGTTTACCTGCGGAAAGGTTGCACGGCGATCTTCATCCCACGCGTTGGCAATCAGCGTTATTGTCAGGCCGCAGGGTGTTTGCCGGAGGTGCACCGCTGGCAGGCAGCATTTCTACACCAGAGACGTCGGCAGCATTCCAGGGTTCGCAGGGCAGAAGCCACACTTGCAAAAGCAAAACGGCTGCGAAAATCCCAATTGAGATCAGATCCGTCTGTGTCACACTCACCGATTGTGCCGGCGAAGACACCTGAATGCTCCGGCGCGTCGTCACGCAGCAGAAAAATTTCCGGCCCAATTTGTCAGCGTGTCGGCTGTTACGAGCCGCCTGCTGCACTGGACCACAGCTCCGCCCGGTATTGCGATGGCCACTGCCGTCGGGCCATGCAGCGTGTGCGGGACCGCGAGCGAAAGTGGTTGTGGCGCAACAGTTTGGCCGGTCAGATCAAGTGTCGTATGCTGGCCACGCGGCGGCAGGAAGCGCGGCAGGCAACTGCCGCGGATCGTGTCGTTAACGGCCACCCTCCCGCCACCACTCACGCCTCCGACGTCGTCCTTGCCTCTCGAACACCGCCAGAGTATGCCGTAACGTGTGGCGACCGTAAGGAGGACATTGCATATGACTGCCAGAATCCAGAAGCGAGTTTTGCTCCCCAAACGCGTCCGCCGCCCCCCCGCTGAGGGGTTTTCGTGGGTGGATCGTCGCTTTCTGCCGGACTATGCCGCGCGGCTCTCGCGTGACGCGATTCTTCTGTATTTCTTTTTCACAGCCGCCAGTGACCAGCACGGGCTGTCGTTTTACAGCGACTCCACCATCGCTGTACGTCTGAAGTTGTCCGAAAAGGCAATTTCGGACGCACGGGCTGAACTGGTCACGCTGGATCTCATCGCCTGGCAGCGACCGCTGACTCAGGTGCTGGCACTGCAACAGCCAGTCCTGCAGCGAAATGGCGGGCTGCAATCGCTGGCTGAACTGCTTCGCCCGAAAAGCAATTCGGGCGAAAACAATTCGACAGGGCGTGACTCATGAAGGTTTCGCAGTGGGCTGAGATACGGCGTTTGGCAGAGGTGGAAAAGCTGTCACAGCGTGCAATTTCCCTGCGACTGGGCTGCTGCCGCAGAACCGTCTCCAAAGCACTTGGTATGGAGCGTCCGCCGGAGGAAAATCGAGGTCCGTTACGGGGCAGCCTGCTCGATCTTTGGAAGCCGAGGATCGACGCTTTGATGCTTCGCTATCCAGAACTCTCCGCGGCGCGGGTCCTGGAGGAAATTCAACGCGGCCCTGACGGATATCAGGGCCAGTTGACACTGGTCAGGAGTTATCTCCGCAAAGCTCGACCACGCCGCAGCCGATTGTATCAGGAAGTGGTGTACGAACCCGGACAGGCCATGCAGGTCGACTGGGGTCACTGTGGCAGCATTCGTATCGGCAATACCCAGCGAAACGTGTCCGTGCTCGTGGCTGTGCTGTGCTACAGTCGCATGGTCTATATCGAATTCTGCCTGTCGCAGCGGAAGGCAGAGTTCTATCGGGCGATCGTCAATTCACTGAAATTCTTCGGAGGCAGTCCACGGCGGATTATCTTCGACAATCTGAAAGCCGCTGTGCTGAATGGATCGGGCCGTGACGCATGTCTGCACCCGGACTTTCTGGCACTCTGCGGACACTTCTGCATGGAGCCGATTGCCTGCAGGCGAAGAGATCCGGAATCGAAAGGCACGGTCGAAGCGGCCGTCCGTTACGTCAAACGCAATGCGCTCGCTGGTCGCGACCACCAATTGGTGAGTTGGGACGACTATCAGCAACTGGCAGTGACGTGGCGTGATGACGTCGCAAATGTGCGACAACATCAAAAGGCAGAGGTTCCCGGTGGCGTGCAATTTGGGGAGTGGGAAACCTCTGGGAGCTGCTGAACTGGGGGTTCAGTCAGTTGTCAGTTGTCAGTTGTGTCTGACGGGGTGACATCGGGGGCGGGGGTTGAGTTGCCGTTGGTCTTTGCAGACTTGCGGCGGCTCTTCCTTTTCGCCGGGCTGGGCAGCAGCGAACTGACGCTCCAGCCGGGACCGATTTCACCAGGGTC
>CAIOKE010000036.1 GCA_903858815.1 uncultured Planctomycetaceae bacterium
GGCAGTTGCAGATTGACTTGCCAGAGGTGTTGACCCGTCGGGAGGGCGAGGCTCCCGCTGAGCCGAACTGCTGTCTGGCTGCTGACTCCCACGGCTCGGCAGGCGCCTCGCCCTCCCGAGGTTGGCGGCTTGGCGGGAGCCTCGCCCTCCCGAGGTTTGCCGGCTCGGCAGGAGCCTCGCCCTCCCGAGGGTTGGCCGGCTCGGCAGGAGCCTCGCCCTCCCAAGGGTTGGCCGGCTCGGCGGGAGCCTCGCCCTCCCAAGGGGTTGGCGGCTCGGCAGGAGCCTCGCCCTCCCGAGGGGGGTGGCCGGCTCGGCAGGAGCCTCGCCCTCCCGAGGGGGGTGGCCGGCTCGGCAGGAGCCTCGCCCTCCCAAGGGGTGGCCGGCTCGGCGGGAGCCTCGCCCTCCCGAGGGGTGGCCGGCTCGGCGGGAGCCTCGCCCTCCCGAGGGGGTTGGCCGGCTCGGCAGGAGCCTCGCCCTCCCAAGGGGTTGCCGGCTCGGCAGGAGCCTCGCCCTCCCAAGGGGTTGACTGCTCGGATGTCTCAAAGAGCTCCGGTTTTTAGGGTGGACATAGAATCAGATCGTTGCGGGTAGGGCACGGTCTGACGATTGTCTGGTCGATCGGCAGGTTGCAAAAAACCGGCAAATCTCACACCTCGTGCAGATGGTGTGGTGGACCTGTAATTCTGGCTTTGGAAATCGACCAGTCGTCTTCCCCCATCCGGCGGTGCTGGGTAGGATGTGACGGACTTTCCAACCCTGTCGGCTCAATCTGGCAACTGCTGTGGCAGTCAGTCAGATCTCGTGGAGCATCGCACCGTGCGTCAGCCTCTTTCCTGTGGATTTCTGATTCTGCGAGGCCAGCCGGTGGATTCCTTTCTGCTGATGAAGCATCCGCGTCGCTGGGATCTGCCCAAAGGGCATCTGGATGAGGGCGAAACAGAGATGCAGTGTGCTCTGCGTGAGCTGCGTGAAGAGACGGGGATTCCCGAAGATGCTGTGCAGGTCCTGCCAGGATTCCAGTTTGAGCACCGTTACATGGTCAATCAGAAACGCTACGGCGGCAAAGGGCTGATTGAAAAACGCCTGCTGATTTTTCTGGGCTTGCTGCTGAAACCTGTCGACATTGTTGTGACCGAGCACGACGACTATCGCTGGTTCGACTGGAGTCCTCCGCATCGCATTCAGGAATGGACGATCGATCCGCTGCTGTCTGCAGTGCAGCGGCATTTGCAGACCACCGGAAGCATTGGTTAACGCAGCCAACTGACGCTCACGGTGCGAACCTGCAGTCACAAGGTATCCTCGGTCGCTGCCTGCTGCGTCAGCCGACAGTCCGCTGGAACTGCAGGTCCCCGGAAGCAAGATCATACACCAGCCCGATGACTCGGACTTCACCGGTCGCGACCAGATCGCGGATGGCTGCGCTGCGTTCCAGCAGCATATCGACTGTGTGACAGACGTTGCTGCGGATGGCGTTGTTCAGCAGGTCGCCGTCCTGTCCCTGAGCCTGCTCTACTGCGGGGCGAATCTCATTGATCAGCTGACCCAGCACACCGGGAATGACGGTGCCCCCGATGGCGGCTTTGACCGCCCCGCACTGCTCGTGACCCATCACCAGCACCAGCCGGACACCCAGATTCTGCACGGCATATTCAAGACTGGCCTGCTCAAAATCGCCCAGCACATTTCCCGCGACTCGGACAACAAACAGATCGCCCTGACCCTGATCGAAAATCACCTCGGGTGAAACTCGTGAATCGGCACACCCCAGAATGGCGGCAAACGGAAACTGGCCTTCTGCATGCCGCTGGCGATCTTCATGAGTCACATGGATCTGCTGCCGTTCATTCTGCAGATATCTCCAGTGACCATCCAGAATCCGACGAAATGCCTGTTCACGATTCAGACCCTGGCCCGGCTGATCAAGTCGTTCACATGGCTGGTCCCACGGGGCGGGATGATGCATCTGTGGATTTCCCTGTCGCAAACAGACTATTCGACCGAAACACCCTCTTCCGGATCCTTTTGCGGGGGCTCACTCCTGTCCCACTTGGCCGCCTTCTCTTCATCCGAAGGTTCTGTCAGAGGTCGCACCACCCGGAAACCCACGCCCAGTGCATCCGTGAAGTACCAGATGCTCTGCGGGATCTGCGGATCCTGCTGTTTCCAGTCCAGATTGGAACCTTCGCGGACGGCACTGCGAAGCATGTTCGGAGCATCATCCCA
The DNA here is from genome assembly GCA_903858815.1 of uncultured Planctomycetaceae bacterium. Taxonomy (GTDB): domain Bacteria; phylum Planctomycetota; class Planctomycetia; order Planctomycetales; family Planctomycetaceae; genus SXXK01. The sequence goes on from CAIOKE010000036.1 coordinate 2,227, forward strand.
GCCACCACCTCGCACAACTCGCGGATACTCCGTCAATGGCACGACCAAAGGATCCAGCAGCAAGTCCTTACGCTGCCCGTAAGTCTCAGCGGCATACTGGTCGAGCACCCATTCGGCCACATTTCCATGCATGTCGTGCAATCCCCACGGATTGGGTTTTTTCTTCCCGACCGGCTGATACTTACCGTCACTGTTGGCTTCATACCATGCGTAGTCGCCGAGTGTCGCCGGGTCATCACCGAATGAGTACGCGGTCGTGGTACCGGCCCGACAGGCATATTCCCACTCGGCTTCCGTCGGCAGGCGGTAATATCGTCCGGTCTTGGCGGACAGCCAGACACAGTACATGCGGGCTGAGTGCTGAGTCATACAGATGGCCGGGTTGTTTTCACGGCCCATGCCGAAGCTCATGTCAGTGTATGGGGGTGTGGGGCGAGTCACAGAGTCGGCGACTTTGTCTCGCGGTGTGGCCGGCTTGTTATAAGCGGCACGCCGCAGCGAATCGACCCGATCACCCCAGACCTCGTACTGATTCCACGTGATCTCAAACTTACTCATCCAGAATGGCGAGATCTGGACTTCGTGCTGAGGCCCTTCGTCTGCTGCACGGTCCGCTTCTGAGTCCGGGCTGCCGATCACGAACCTGCCCCCGCGGATCGGTACCATCTCAAGCTTGAACGTCGTGTGCTCAAGCGGTTCCGTATACGGCTTCATCTCGGCTTCGGTTGTGGCCAGAGCATCGGCAACCTTCAGCGGTTCAGGTCGAGCAACCTGAGCCGACACGGGCGCAGCAGAGACAGCAGTTACCGTCAGCAGCACCGCCCTGAAACACACACAACAAATCCGTGACATGGCACCAGCCGGAACTAGAGATCAGAAAACAGCAGAAGTCCCACCACTCAGCCAATGGTCTTAACCTTTTGACTGTTCCTTCGCCCACGTGTCCTTGAGCGTGACCGTGCGGTTAAATACCGGTTGCCCCGGTTTTGAATCCGCATCGACGCAGAAATATCCCAGTCGTTCGAACTGAAACCGTGAACCCACGGTCGCCGTTCCCAGCGCTGGTTCAAGCCGCGCCTGCTGCACCAGCGTCAGCGATGCCGGATTCAGATTCGATTTCCAGTCGAGCGACGGATCAGAAACTTCATCAGGATCCTCGCAGCGGAACAGATGATCGTACAACCGAACTTCAGCAGTCACCGCGTGCGGCACCGAGACCCAGTGCAGAGTGGCCTTCACTTTGCGTCCGTCCGGAGCATCGCCACCTTTTGTCGCTGGATCATAGGTGCAGTGAATCTCTGTCACGCGACCGTCCGCGTCCTTTACGACGCCTGTGCACATCACAAAATATGCCCACCGCAGCCGCACTTCCCGGCCAGGTGAGAGCCGGAAGAATTTCTTCGGTGGATCTTCCATAAAGTCTTCACGCTCAATCCACAGCTCGCGACTGAACGGCACCATTCGCGAACCGGCCGAGGCGTCTTCCGGGTTGTTAACAGCCGGCAACTGCTCGCTCTGACCTTCCGGATAGTTGGTAATCACCACTTTCACCGGATCCAGCACCGCCATACGGCGCTCCGCCCGACGATTCAGATCCTCACGGATGTGATTTTCCAGCACCCCCATGTCCATCGTGGCGTTGTGCTTGGTCACGCCGACGTAAGCGCAGAAGGCGCGGATGGCTTCGGGAGTATATCCGCGACGTCGCAGGCCCCGCAGAGTCGGGATTCGTGGATCGTCCCAGCCAGTGACGTAACCACCCTTCACCAGTTCCAGCAGCCGGCGCTTGCTCATCATGGTGTAGGTCAGGTTCAGACGGTTGAATTCAATCTGCTGCGGATGATGAATCCCCAGCGCCTGACAGTACCAGTCATACAGCGGGCGATGATTCTCAAACTCCAGCGTACAGATCGAATGCGTAATCCGCTCAATGGAATCGGACTGCCCGTGAGCATAGTCGTAGGTCGGGTAGATACACCACTTGCTGCCCGTTCGATGATGCTCGGCATGGCGAATCCGGTACATGATCGGGTCGCGCAGCAGCATGTGGGCATGAGCCATGTCGATACGAGCACGCAGCACGTGAGCACCGTCGGGAAATTCCCCGCCACGCATGCGTCGAAACAGATCCAGGTTCTCTTTGACCGAACGCTGACGGTACGGACTGGGCACGCCGGGGATAGCCGGAGTTCCTCGACCCGTTCGGATGTCTTCCAGTGGCAGACTGCAGACATAGGCCAGTCCCTGCTGAATCAGCTGCTCAGCCCACTGATACAACTGCTCGAAATAGTCCGACGCATAGTACAGACGGTCGTCCCAGTCGAACCCCAGCCACCGCACGTCCTCCATGATCGATTCGACGTATTCCGTATCCTCCTTCTCTGGATTCGTGTCATCAAACCGCAGATTGCACTGTCCACCGTACTGCTTCGCAATCCCGAAGTTCAGGCAGATACTTTTGGCATGTCCGATATGCAGGTAACCGTTGGGCTCGGGAGGAAAGCGGGTCTGAACCCGCCCGTCCCACTTACCGGTACGCAGATCGTCTTCAACGATCTGCCGCACAAAATCTCTGTGTGTCTCTGCTGCGTCGTTCATAGTCCTGTCACCTGAATACCGCTGTTGTTGTACCCGCCGATGATTATGGCAGATCCGAACTGCCCATGAGGTATCGATCGACCTCGCGAGCTGCTCCGCGACCCTCGTTGATGGCCCACACAACAAGACTCTGCCCACGACGACAGTCGCCGGCAACGAACACCTTGTCGTTGCTGGTGCGGTACTTTTCGTGCTCGCCCTCATACCAGCTCATGTCGCCACGCGCTTCGCGAATCCTGACTCCCAGCTGGTGGGCTACCGGATGCTCAGGGCCCAGGAATCCGAGTGCCAGCAGGACCAGATCCGCCGGATACTCGCGCTCTGAGCCCGGGATCGGTGCAAAGGGTGGCCCGCCAGCGCCCGGCGTCTGCCATGCCACATCCACGGTCCTGACAGCCTTCACGTGGCCGTGGCCGTCATCCACAAACTCCACGGTCTGCACACAGAATTCCCGCGGATCATTGCCGAATCGTGCGGCCGCTTCCTCATGACCGTAGTCCACGCGGAACACTCGCGGCCACTGCGGCCACGGATTTCCCGCCGCACGCTGTGCGGGTGGCTGCTCCACAATTTCAAAATTCACAATCGATCGACAGCCGTGCCGCAGTGATGTGCCCAGACAGTCGTTGCCCGTGTCACCACCACCAATCACGATGACATGCTTGTCCTTCGCGCTGATGTAACGACCGTCCCGCAGGCCACTGTCAAGCAGACTGCGAGTGTTGGGGCGAAGGAAGTCCATCGCGTAATGCACGCCCTGCAACTGACGGCCAGGAACGGGCAGATCGCGAGGCCGAGTGGATCCGGTGGCCAGTACCACAGCATCAAAATCTTCCAGCAGCTGACTGCCCGGCACATCAGTGCCCACTGCCATGCCGGTAAAGAACGTGATCCCCTCCTGCTCCATGATGCGAACACGTCGATCCACGACCTGCTTTTTGTCCAGCTTCATGTTCGGAATACCGTACATCAGCAGGCCACCAACACGATCGTCGCGTTCGTAAACCGTGACAAAGTGCCCAGCCTTGTTGAGCTGCGCGGCAGCAGCCAGCCCGGCAGGCCCGGATCCCACCACCGCCACCTTCTTACCCGTACGCTGCTGCGGCGGTTCCGGGATCACCCAGCCCATCTCAAACGCATGATCAATGATCGCACATTCAATGGTCTTGATGGCAACCGGCGGGTCCGTGACACCGAGGCAACATGAGCCTTCACAGGGAGCCGGACAGACGCGACCAGTGAACTCCGGGAAATTGTTGGTCTTATGCAGACGATCCAGCGCCTCACGCCAACGCCCCTGATAGACCAGATCGTTCCATTCGGGGATCAGGTTGTTGATCGGGCAACCTGATGCCATGTTGGCCATCATGTCGCCCGTATGACAGAACGGGACGCCGCAGTCCATACACCGCGCGCCCTGAATCTTCAGATCCACCTCCGGAAGATGCTCGTGGAATTCCTTCCAGTCAAGCACTCGCAGCATTGGCTCACGGTCCGCCGGAACCTTGCGTGAAAACTCTTTGAAGCCCGTTGGCTTGCCCATCTCTCAACCGTCTCCGCTCGGAGCTGTGCTCCGAAAATATCCGGCGATTTCGTTGACATCAGCAACCGGGACGCATCGCCCAAACCCGGTTTCCGCGAATCATAAGAACAAACCACGCAGACAATGAAGCATTCCTGCCCGTTGGGACGGAAAACAGGGGATTTTCATGATTCAGAAAGCCCAGCAGTTCCGCAAACCGCCTGTTTTCCATTCACGTCTGCCGGAAAAGTCGTCACCCCTTGAATTTCCGCACTGCCGTTGCGGATAATCGCCGACTCGGTCGTCCAGCGTCAACAGGCAAATCGTTCAACACCCGTATTCCCCAGAACCCTATGTCACTGCCCCCCGGAAAATCGCTGCAGCCCTGGTTTCAAACTCTCAGCGATGTCGGAGCCACCATCGACTGGTCCACCCTGTTCGAAAAGGATCAGCCGGTGGAAATCGATATCGGCTCAGGTCGCGGACTGTTCCTGCTGACGGCAGCGGTGCAGCACCCGGACCGCAATTTCTGCGGCCTGGAAATTGACTTCACTGAAGGTCGCCGAGCTGCCGAACGGCTGGCCAAACGCAGCCTGCCCAACGCACGAGTCATCGGCGGGGATGCCAATCGAATGCTGTCCCAGATGATTGCACCGGGCAGCGTGGATTCCGCTCACGTCTACTTCCCCGATCCGTGGTGGAAAACTCGGCACCACAAACGCCGCATCTTCAACCCGGCCTTCACCGAGCTGCTGGCACGAGTCGTGCGTCCCGGTGGCTGGGTGCATCACTGGACGGATGTGGCTGATTACTACGCAATGGTGCGCGGACTGATGGATCCACACCCCCAGTTTTTGATCTGCACGCCACCCGAAGAACGTGATGCAGCCAACGACATGGATTACCAGACCAGCTTCGAACGGAAAAAACGGAAGCTGGGGTTTCCTATTTACCGAGCCCTCTGGCAGCGCCGCTAAGTACTGCTGGCTGCGGCAGACACAGCAAAGCTTCTGCCATCAACGCAAAGATCATCAGAATCAGAAAGGCCCGCCAGACTTCAGCCGCCAGCGAATCACCACTGCCCGCCGCATCTCGAATCACTGTAAAATTCAAACCACTCAAAGCCTGCTGCAGCTCCTCCTCACGCACTCGCTCCGCGTCGTCCTCCTGCAACGGACGATTTAATGCCAGCAATCGATCACCCGACTGCCAGACTCCCGGCAGCAATGGACGATTCACCGACAGGATGTCCTCGGCCTGCAGATCCAGAGCCGTCCAGTCCGCGGCCGCCGGCATATCTGCCGAACCACAGGGGAACTGCCGAGCACTGCCCTGTCCCTGCAGACCCGCAGCAAGCGCTCGCTGAATCAACACATAAAACACAATCCCGTTACTGGCCAACCCTGAGTACTGCGGTCCCGGCAGAGTGGCACAGAACCACACATTGCCCGCATCCAGCTGAGCCCTGACCAGCAGGGGCACTCCATCCGTCAGACTGGCCAGCTCGGCCGCCGGTTCACCCGTCATGCCACACACCTGAAAAACAGGAACCTGCCCAACCGGCAACGGGGCGCCATTCCGAGTATTGGCGAGCAGGCCGGAGTCCGTGCGCCAGCTACTGACCGCAAATCGCTCGCCCTGCTGCGGTGACTTCCAGCCCGACCAGCCCAGCCCGAATGCGGTTTGGTTGCCCGGAGCTGCCGTGGGAAAACAGATCAACGCTCCCCCACGACGGACCCAGCCCTCAAGTCGCTGCAGCAACTCACCACCCGGCAGCTCCGCCTGCCACAGTATCAGAGCCGTATTCGGAAAGTCGATCGTTTCCACAGCCGCCGGACCCAGCACAATCGCCTCCGCTCGCGCGCCACGCTCAGCAGGAACAGACGCCGCAAGACGCAGCAGCTCGCCCGTGGACTGGTCGTCCGAGACAATCACGGTCTTCTGCACCGGAGGCTCCGCGTACACAAAATTCCAGACATTGTCCTGCGGATTCCCATCACGTGGCAGTTCCAGTCGACCCCAACCACGCACCGCATCACGATCCACCGGGATCGCATGACCACCAAGCCGGCCAACCCCACTGGTCAGATCGACTTCAAACGCGGAACGAGCCCCGTTGATGACAAGAGACAGGGGGATGCGGCGAGTCTGGTCGGTAATGACACCCGAGGTCTGGCGGACATCAATATCCATCAGGAGCTCAGCACCTGAATCCGTCTGCCGGCGACTGACATTGCTGACTTCCACCGCCAGATTCTCCGGACCGTCATCGCCATACAGCAGCAGATACAACCGCAGGCCCTCGCGATTGCTCAGCTGCTCACGGATCGTCTTCCAGCGACCACTGGCCGGCTGCCAGCCACTGCGCTGCAGATCCGAACAGACCCAGACGTCAGTCCGACCCGCTTCGCTGGTGGTGATGAATTCGGCAGCTGACTGCAGTGTCGATGACAGATCTGCAGCAGTGGCTGTGGACGAGGTTTCTGAAAGTTCTGCCAGCGACGTGGCGTCTGTCAGCTCGATGTGCCGACCTGTGGCCGTATCAAACAGCACTGTTCGAGCATTGCGGCCCAGATCACGAAACAGCCCCGACACCTTTTCCAGAGCCGTGTCGCGGCGCGACAGACCACTTTGCGGATCCTGCAGCTCCATGCTGGCAGAACGGTCCAGAATGATGACGGTCAGTTCAGGAGCACCACCGCCGGCAAGACCCAGCCAGCCTCCGGACATCGGACGGCTGATTGCCAGCAACAGACCAGCAACAGCCAGCATACGAGCAATCAGAATCAGCACATACCGCAGCTTTGCCATGCCACGGACCATCCGCTTCGCCTGCAGCAGAAACATCGTGGCAGCCCACTGCACCGTCTTGTGCCGATTCTGGTTGATCAGGTGGATCACAATCGGCAACAGAATCAGCGGCAGAGCATAAAGAATCTGGGACTGCAGAAAAGTCATGGATCAGTTACCCGTGACGAGGGCTGGCAATAGGCCTGCGATGATTGAGAAGAATACCCGCGAGTGATGGGGAAGTACAGTGGTCCGTGGTCGGTGCAGCGGAAGTCCCCCCTGGGAGGGCGAGGCTCCCGCCGAGCCGAAGTCAATTGTCAGAGTTCCGTTGTCGGTGTTCGCCGACAACCGTAGCCCGGTCATTCCTGCCCGGCCGCCTTCTGCCGACACCAAACCGCGACGCAGCCTCATTGACACGTGGCTCAGCCATCCCGTGAGCTGATAACCACTCAACAAACGCAAGCCTCGGCATCTTCACCGAGCTGGTGTTCGGTGGTCGCTCGGTGCGTCGACCACAGTGGTTAGTGGTTGCTGGTTGCGAGCTGTCTTTCGGGCGGCGCGAGTTCGGGCTGTCGGCGGGTGTGTTCGGCGTGCACAGTGCCGGTGGCGTGGGGAAGACGCACAGTGACCACCGTTCCCTGAGCCGGCGCACTGGACAGGGTGATCTCGCCACCATGGGCCCTGACAATACCCTGAGCAATCGACAGCCCCAGACCAGCTCCACCGGTGCTGCGGGAACTGTCGACCCGGAAAAATCGATCGAAGACCTTCGGCAGATGCTCGGCAGAAATGCCAATTCCATCGTCCGCGACTTCCACGACCGTAAACGCTCCTTCCGGGCGGCAGGACACTCGGATGTGCCCTTCGGGATGCGAATACTTGATGGCGTTTTCGATCAGATTACTGCAGACCATGCTTAAGCGAAACGCATCACCAAACACTGCACCACAGAGGCCTGAATCCATCGTCAGATGGATTTCTCGCTGTTCGGCCAGCACCTGCAGGTGTTCGACGGTTTCGCGCAGGATTTCGGCAATCGAGACTGGGTGCAGCGGGCGCTGAACAGCGCCGGCGTCAGTGCGAGACAGGTCGAGCAGCTGATCGGCCAGTCGGCCCAGTCGTTCAGCTTCACTGACGATGATCTGCAGGGCCTGCTGGTATTCTTCCGGAGTCCTGACTCGCAGCAGTGCGAGATCGGCTTCGGCGCGGAGGGCCGCCAGCGGGGTGCGGATTTCGTGCGAGGCATCCGCAGTGAATCGTCGAATTTCCTGCACAGCCGTTTCCAGTCGCGACAGCAGCAGATTCAGTGTTTCCGTCAGCTGCCCGATTTCGTCATGAGCATTCTCGACGACAATCCGCTGATCGAGCCTGTCAATCGACAGTGCCCGGGCCGCTTCTGCCAGCACTCGCACCGGACGCAGCACTCGCCCCGCCAGCCAGTATCCGCACAACAGGGCACATCCGAGTGAGATCGGGAGGATCATGGCGACTGTGGATTCCAGCGTCAGCAGCTCGCGATCAAATGGTTCTGTGGAAGTGGCTGCCGTGACAACCAGCGGGCCGAATGACGAGGCCTTGATCCAGCCGGAGACCAGCATCTCACGTCCGTCACCAAGCCGACATTTGCGGAGCCGAACGTGCTGGTCATAGTCCGCGGCATGGAGTTCTTCGGGAGTGACATTCTGCAGGCCAACGCTGCGAAATATCGGGCGTCCGTCTGTGGCAAAAATCGCAAACTCATAAATGTTGTGATAGAAGAAACGTGCGTTCGCGGCACTGAGAAAGGCGGCTTCGTCACCATCAATGTCCAGTTCGGTCGAGATTTCACGAAGCTCTTCTGCGAGGGCGTCATGAGCCCTTGCAAGCAGCAGATGCCGAGCCGACAGAACCATCGCCACGCCGGTCAGCAGCAGCACCGCACAAACTGTCAGGCCAATCCAGACCGTCAGTCGCCAGCGTATCGACAATCGCTTCACGACTCACCCCCAATGCGGTAACCGTGCCCCCGCACTGTATGCAGCACAGGCGGCAGTCCTTCGAGATGCAGTTTTTTGCGTAACTGGTTCACCTGCACTTCAATCACATTGGTCCACGTTGCCGAACTCTCTTTCCAGACATGTTCCGCAATCATCTGCCGACTGACAGTTTCGCCAGGATGTTTCATCAGGTAGGCCAGCAGTTCAAACTGTCGCTGCGGCAGGTCCAGTTCGGTGCCACCACGTCGAACACTGCGATTGAGCAGATCGAGCGTCATATCTTCTACGGTCAGGACCGTTGCAGGCTGACGAGTGTCGCGGCGGAGCAGGGCACGGACCCGCGCTATCAACTCGTTCAGAGCGAATGGCTTCACCATGTAATCGTCAGCGCCGGTCTCAAGGCCTGAGATTCGGTCGTCAACGGAATCACGAGCAGTCAGCATCAGGACAAGGGTTTTGTTGCCCTCCTGCCGCAGCGATCGTAACCAGTCCAGACCAGAACCGTCAGGCAGCATCACATCCAGAATGATCAGATCAATTCTGGTTGGCAGAGCCAGACGGGCTTCCTGCAGGCTGGCAACCCCCAGAGATTCAAACCCCGCTTCTGACAGTGCCTGCGTCACACTGCGCAGCAGGTTCGGTTGATCTTCAACGACCAGAATTCGTGACATGAAGAACGGCTTTCTCCGGGATTCAGGCGGAGATTTCGAGCAATGCAGAGAATCCGGCAGTTTAGTTTGTGAAACAGGCTGCAGCAGAGCGAACCGGGGCAGATAAAGCGAAATTCATCGTGCCGATTGCTTATTCCTCTGCAGTCGGCTCAAGCAACCGCCGCACAGCCCAGCCCGCCGCGGCCATCGCAAAGGACGCCGTGATAAAAGACGCCGTTCCGTAGATCCGGCGACGCTTTTCACAGGCATGCGGAGAATCTTCGCGATGCGGACAGATACACTGAAATCCGGATTCCGCATCCCAGCCCGGCACCTCCGGTTCCCGCACCTCCTCCTCAGAATACACCACCGGGACACCCGCTGGTCCAGCAACACCAATGCCCCGCCGCGCCAGTTCCTTTCGCAGCACGCGAGCCAGCGGGTCGACTTTGGTCTCTGTCAGATCGGCGATGCGGACCTGAGTCGGGTCGAGGCGAGCCCCTGCACCCGTCACACTGATCACCGGAATACCACGCCGCAGACAGGTCTCAAGCAACAACACCTTGGATGTCACATTGTCAATCGCGTCAATCACGAGATCCGGTTGAGGGCTAAGCAGCAGGTCCGATGTTGTCAGGTCATAAAAGGCCTGCACCGGATCCACCCACGCCTCCGGATGAATCGCACGGACTCGCTCTGCCAGCAACGCCGCCTTCGACTGACCCACCGTGCCCGGCATCGCCTGCAACTGACGATTCACATTCGTCAGGCACACGTCGTCAAAATCCACCAGCGTCAATCGACCGACCGCCGACCGAGCTAATGATTCCGTCACATAACTGCCGACACCACCCAGTCCAAAGACCGTCACGTGTGACGCCAGCAGTCGCAGAACACCGCGATCACCCACCAGTCGGACAAAACGATCCCAGCGACGATGAATTCGATTGACAGGTGGAGGCAGCTCATCGGCTGCCGGGCGAACCAATGACCCAACGTGCTCCCACGCCCGCACTTTCGTCTGACGCGGCAGGCCGGCAGCCAGCTCTGGTGATGCCGTACCCGTCGTGACTGGGTGCTGCTCCACCAGAGTACAGACATCGGAATGGCCGTCGGAATGTGACTCATGACAGCAGTCCGCAGCCGGGACAGCATCAGCCTGTGCAGCCAGAGTCTCTGAAGACGCGTCAGTCATGACTACCCCCGTCTGAACCTCAGGCCGCCACAGACGTCATGTCAAACCCAGCACGTCCGCCATGGAATACAAACCGGCCGGACGAGACACGACGTAGCGAGCAGCTGCAAGTGCACCAAGTGCGTAGCTGTCACGAGTATGCCCGCGGACCGTCAGGTCGATCGTCTCGCCCAGCATGCCGAACACAATCGTGTGCTCGCCCACGTTGTCGCCAGTTCGCACGGCATGATAGCCAATCTCACCCAGCGGCCGTTTGCCAGTACGCCCCTCACGACCATGAACATGATGCTCCTGCCCCATCTGCTCGGCCACTATCCGACCGAACTGCAGCGCAGTGCCACTGGGGGCATCCTCTTTGTAGCGATGATGACGCTCAATGATTTCCACGTCCACACCATCCGTGTTGTTCCGCAGTACGCGCGCTGCTTCAGCAACCAGTTTCATCACCAGATTGACTGCCATGCTCATACTGGGAGCCATCACGATGGGGGTCGTCTGAGCCGCAGCCTCGACCGCCTGCCGCTGCTGAGCTGTGATGCCAGTCGTGGCCACCACCAGCGGAATTCGTCGCGATTCACACAGCTGCAGAACCGCATCCAGTCCATCCGGAGTTGAAAAGTCGATGATCGCATCAACCGGACACTCAAGCGAACTGCTGATGGCCACATTCGCCTTCCCGGCGCCAGCCAGTTCGCCCGCGTCCTGACCCAGAAATGGACAGCCGGAATGCTCAAGAGCCGCAGCCAAAGTCAGTTCCGCGTCCTGCAGCGTCAATGCAACAACACGCCGCCCCATCCGACCGCCAGCACCGTTCACACCAATCTTCAGCGACATCAGTCTCTCCGGAACACAAACACTTCGCAATCAGCGATTTTCAAGAGCCACGTAATCGCGAATTGTCGCGCCCGTGTAAACCTGACGCGGTCGGTAGATGCGAGCAGAATCGTCGTCACGCTGCTCACGCCAGTGAGACAGCCAGCCCGGCAGGCGACCGAGGGCAAACATCACGGTGAACATGTTCGTCGGGATGCCCATCGCGCGATACAGAATGCCACTGTAGAAGTCCACGTTCGGATACAGCTTGCGACTGACAAAATAGTCGTCTTCAAGGGCCACTTTTTCCAGATTTCGAGCAATCTCGAGGAGTGGGTCGTTGATCCCCAGCTCGTTCAGCACCTGCTCAGCCATCTTTCGCAGAATCGTTGCCCGCGGATCAAAATTCTTGTACACACGGTGACCAAAACCCATCAGACGGAAATCACTGGTCTTGTCCTTCGCCAGCATCACGTACTTCTGATAGTCACCGCCGTCACGGTGAATCATCTCAAGCATTTCCAGCACGGCCTGGTTGGCACCGCCATGCAGCGGACCCCACAACGCACAGATCCCCGCGGAAATTGACGCAAAAATGTTGGCCTTGCTGCTGGCCACAATGCGCACCGTCGATGTACTGCAGTTCTGCTCGTGATCCGCATGCAGAATCAACAGCATGTTCAGAGCCTTCACAAGGATCGGGTTCACCTTGTACTCTTCTGCAGGAACCGCAAACATCATGTGCAGAAAATTGGCACAGTACGACAGATCGTTCTTCGGGTAAATCGTCGGCTGACCAATCGACTTCTTGTACGCATAGGCGGCAATCGTTCGCACTTTGGCCAGCAATCGCACAATGTTCACATCCGAATGGTCGTCTTCCGTGCCCGGATAATAGGTCGACAGTGAAGCCACCATCGCCGACAGAATCGCCATCGGATGAGCACCCGGCGGAAAGCCCTCGAAGAACTTCTTCATGTCCTCGTGGATCATACTGTGATAAGTCAGCTGAGCACGGAATGCCTTCAGCTGGTCTGCCGTCGGCAAATCACCATACAACAACAACCACGCCGTCTCAACAAAGTCCGAACGCTCGGCTAACTGCTCAATCGGATAGCCGCGGTACCTGAGAATTCCCTTGTCGCCGTCAATAAAGGTGATCCCGCTGCGACAGGCACCCGTGCTGTTAAAGCCCGGATCCATTGTGATCGCACCCGATTGCCCCAACAACTTCGTAATATCAATCGCGGTCTCGTCTTCCGTGCCACGGATCACCGGCAATTCGTAGGATTTTCCGTCCAGTGTTAAGCTGGCAGTTGTCATGTGTTCAGTGTTCCTGGCAGGGAGTAATCACGGGGCAAGTCGTCGGTGACAGGGTTATAGACACGGGGTCTGCAGCGTCGAGAACGCAGCAGATGACGCTATAGATGACGGTGTGGGAACCTGTCGGACAGACTCGTCTTTTGTTGAACCCCTACGGTATCACCACGGCGAGTAAAAACAACTGAACCGGGGCAGATGCTCAATTCCGAAACTGAGAAGAAGGCGATCGCGCCCAGCGATTCAGGCGAATCGACGCAGTCGTTGTGATCTCCCAGGTCGTCCCTGTTTCCGCCCCGCACCGTGACCTTCAGCGTTCCACGCGTCGTTCGGCAGGATTTCGGCCCCCAGTCAGCTGTTCGGCCATCCGCCGGTGATAATCAGCCAGTTTTTCAATTCCCCGGTATTCATACGTCATCTGCAGCCACTGATGGGCCTGCACCAGTGACGGGTCCAGCTCCAGTGCCCGCTCGGCGGCAGCCACCCCCCGACTATACTCCTGCAGCTGTCCCAGTACATGCGCGTACCGCCCGTAGTACCGCGACCGATGCGGATTGACGTCGATGAGCCGTTCATAGGTGCTGCGAGCAGATCGGATCCGTCCGGATTCATGCTGGGCCGAGGCGAGGACTTCCAGTGCGGTTTCGTGCCGCGGTGACAGCTTCAGCAGGGCTTCGAGCGATTTCACGGCGTCCGGCAGTCGGCCCAGCTGAATCAGGGCACGGCCCCGAGCCAGCAGCGCATCAATGTCCGCGGCATCCCGCGCCAGAGACTGATCAAGCAGCGTCAGAGAACGCTCAGCGGCCTCATGGCTGCCCCCGAAATACGCCAGCTCGGAAAGATAAACCCCGCGTGCCCGTACCAGTTCCTGTGAGTCTTCAGGCACCCCCGGTTCCACATACGGAATCAGCGACCTTTCATCGCGCTGCGGCGGACTCTTCTCTGCCACCGCCGTCTCTGCCGGAACAACGACTCGTGGGCGACGCAGGACTCGATGATCCGTCTGGGCAGAATGCACATCGGCCGCCTGCGATGCCGGCATATGACAGACTATGCACGAATCATTGCGACCTTCGTTCGCTCGCCGCTCCGGCTGCTCACTGCATTGCACCTTGCCACCGGAATGACATTCCAGACACTTTTTGCGATACCACTCAACCTCCTGCTCCGCACCCGGCACCGCATGCGGATCATGACAGCTGACACAGCTGAGTGCACCGGCACTCTGTTGCCAGCAGCGACTGGCATGCATCTGTTCAACATGGCTGACCGCACCGGCTGTCTCGTCCGCTGCCGCAGAAGTACCCTTCGTTTTGACAAACACCGTCCACAAATCACTGACCTGCATTCCCGGACGGAAATCAAATTCCGTATGTCCGTTCCGCAGCACTCTTCGCTGCCCCGCAAGGTGACACTGGTTGCAGACTGCATCCAGCCTGCTATCCCGGAAATGTGCCGGATTGATGATTGGATCAGTCACCGCGTCTGCAACGGTGCTGTGGCGATGCCGCTGCACATGCTGTTCGCCGGGACCATGACAGCGTTCACACCCAATCGACTGCTCAGCAAACAGGGGTTCCTGAAAACGATCGGGTTCTCCTGCGACCGGTAGTGAACGCCCGGCATGACACGACAGGCAGGCATGTGTCACGCGACGTTCGAATCGATCATGGAATTCCGGGTTATACCCGGGCGACAGGCCCCAGTGCGCGTCTTCCGAGTACCACGTCACCGGCGACTGATACAAACGTCCTTCGAGATTCCGTAACCATGACCGACCATGAGCTCCCGATCCAACCGCCAGCTCAAATGGCACTCGCTGGTCATATAACACCGAACCATCCGAGGCACGCCGCAACTCATGATGCCAGTGCACCGACGCCACTGCAGTGCCCGCGGTTACTGCCTGAGTTCCAGGGTCCCGCTCAACCCGGTATTCCAGGCCCCCGGGACCGCTGAACTTCGTGTCGGCAAAGTCCTCAATCGCTGTGGCCTGAGCAGTGCCGGCCAGAGTTTGCCACATCGGATGTCCCGTGTATCGCTCGAAAATCGCACTGTGACAGTCACGGCACGCCTGACTGCCCACCCAACCGGCATGCCTGCTCGATTCAGCCGCTGAGTCGGAAGCAACAGTCTCTGCAGAAGAACCGCCGGTGCCGTCCGCCACCGGGTCCACCGCCGCAGGACGACCACAGCCGCTGATCAGCACGAACGACAACAGCGTCAGTCGCAGCAGCTGACGGCTGGCCCGAATCGACAGGAATTGCCGTTTCTGCATCTCAGTTCCTCGCTACGATTCCTGTACCTTCCAGAATCTGCAGAGCCCGCGTCTCTGCCGAGACCTCAAACACCTGCTCAGCGCCGGACGGCCAGAACACCCGGACCTGCAACACACCCTGCAGTGCCCCCAGCCCGAAATGCAGCAGCCGTTCATGCGAGGCGGCGTAGCTGGTGCCCCCGGGAAGCTCCTGCACCAGCTGTTCACCACCACATGCCACCTGTACGCGAACATTCACCGCGTTGCGGTTACTTTCCCGCCCAATCAGTCGCACCATCAGAGTCCGACCGTCGGTGGTTTCATTGCGCAGCAGTGCCACCGGTGCATTGTGGTGCACCACGCACAGATCAAGATCCCCGTCCCGATCAAAATCAGCCGTACCAACGGCCCGACCGACAAGCTCCCGACTGAAGAAATCCCCAGCCGCCGCAGGCCGCTCTCGCCATCGCTGTCCGTCAAACGAAAACAGCTGGGGCACCATTTCATACCCCTCACTCTCAGCATACCGCGGGTCAATATGCCCGTTGGTCACAAACAGATCCATGTGGCCGTCCGAATTCAGGTCGTCCATAATTGTGCCGAAGCCCAGTTTCGGCAGCGAAGGTTCACGCAGACCTGTCAGGTGGCTGACATCATGCAGCCCCTGCGCCCCGCGGTTCTGGTACAGCGTATTGGATTCACCCGTGAAGTGCGTCAGCAGCAGATCGGGCCAGCCATTACGGTCATAGTCCCCAAAGGCCACTCCCATGCTGGCCTGAGGTTCCCCGGTGGCACTGAATGCCCCGCCCAGCAACTGAGCACTCTCTGTGAAGCCGGTGCCGCTGCCGTTGTTGATAAACAGAAAATTGGCCGTGGTATCGTTGGCAACGTAGATATCCGGCCAGTGATCTCCATTCATGTCGGCAATGACCACCCCCAGCGCCTTGTTGCCACGTCCGAACAGACCCAGCGTCTGAGCACATTCCACCAGCCGACCGTCACCCTCGTTGCGGAAATACAGATCCGGCTCAGGCTCGACGTTGCGTGGGTGACAGATGGATGGAATCCCATCCTTGTCGAGGCATTCCACCGGGTTGCAGGGGTCGTAGATGGCGTAGTTGCAGACATACAGATCGAGATCGCCGTCCCGATCAGGGTCACCCCAGGCCGGGGTGGAGCTCCAGACTGGGCGCGAACCAATCAGCGAAACACCCGCGTCCTGCCACGTCCCATCACCGAGGTTCAGAAACAGGCGACTGACACCGGCGTTGGCAACAAACAGATCGTCAAAGCCATCGTTGTTGAAATCCCCGGCCGCCACACCGTGACCAAAGCCCTCGTCCTGCAGGGCTGCGTCAGCAAAAACATTCACAAACCGACCATCGCCCGTCTGGCGGTACAACTGGTCAGGAACCCAATTGACAGCCGCAGGCGGGCAGGGATCACCCCCCTGAGTCAGATACAGGTCCACCAGCCCGTCGCGATCAAAGTCCAGCCAGCCACAACCACCACCGGTGGATTCCACCATCAACGCCCGCGGACTGGCCCCGTTGTTGTACACGTGCTGCACACCAAGTTCCGCAGCGGCATCCACAAGACGCGGAAAGGAAATGGTTTCGGTGGCGGTATCAGCCTCTGCCTGCCGCGCCGTTTCCTTAGGACGAAAATCAAAGCGGGGGCGAACGACAGGATTGTCCGACTGATCGCCTGAAGTGGCATCCGCGGAAGATGCAGAACCTGACGAAGTCTGCGAATCACAGCCGAAACCGATCAGGCAGATCGGCAGCAACAGTCCGCACAGGAATGCCGCAGGGCTGCTGGGTGTTGCATTGTGCCGGCGCTGTCGGCCTGTGGAAAAATGCGGGACAAGCCCCCGATTCATAGCGCTCTCCAAACCTTCAGACATGGAGCGGCGTTTCAGCCCTGAGCAATAAAAAACCGCATGGCAGTGACTGCCATGCGGTATCATACACAGTTCCTGACGAGCAACACTGTGCGGAGCAGAAATTTGCGTCCGCGGCAGCAGTCGATCAGTATTCGCCAATCACGTTGCCGTCGCGACGGTGTGACAGGTTGTAGCGGACGAGATTGTCGATGGTTTCGCTGAGGAACCGGACAGAACCGTCACACAGCACCACCTGGCAGCCACCGGTGTGGTTGCTGGAAGGAGATGAACAGCGTGGGTCCCACTCGTCGCCCGGCAACCACGCCTTGTTGGTCAGGTTGATCGGGTTTCGCATGCTGTTGACGGCAGCCAGCGGAGACGCCCAGTTGGCATCAAACTTCGGCTCGCGATTCAGGCCGTTGCTGCTGGCACGCCAGTGCGCCGACTCGAACAGCATGACGGTGTTTGACGTGCCGTCGGAAATCTCGTGAATCCCACGAGAACCGCGGAACATAAATACGCCGTTGATGTTCGGGTTGTCATTGTTCCAGCGTTCGCTGATCCACGGAGTACCAGCGGAACCGCGGACAAAACGACCGTTGGTGCTGGGGAAGTCCGGAACCGTTGGACAGTCCTTCCAGCCAGCCCAGATGTGTCCCATGTTACCAACGTAGTCCAGACCGCCGGCCGGGCCCTGATAAGGTGCAGTACCCCAGCCGCCGTTGTCGATTTCGATCAACTGGTCACGACGGACCTTGGTCTGATCGTTCGATGGGCAGATGAAGACCGGAATCACCTGCTCAGCCATCTTGCGAGGCGAAGGCAGGCCGTTTACCGAGCCCGTGAAACCCATGCCGATGTTCGGCAGAGTTCCATTGGCAACGTTGAAGTAGGCAGAAATCTGCTGGTACAGCGGAGCCTGCTCCATGTAAGGCAGGGCCATCACTGTCCACGGCCATGAACCGTTGGGATAGCGAGGATTGTTCGGGTCCGGCTGGTTGTGGTTGTCGCCGTTGAACCAGTTCATCGGGAACTGATTGTACGTGTCATGGTAGTTGTGACACGCAAGGCCCAGCTGCTTCAGATTGTTCTTGCACTGTGTGCGACGTGCAGCTTCACGCGCCTGCTGAACGGCGGGCAGCAGCAAGGCCACCAGAATCGCGATAATCGCGATCACCACCAGCAGCTCGATGAGCGTGAATCCGCGGTTCAGCGAACTCTTCTTCATAACGAACTCCAGAAAAGGGAAAACAAAACAATCAAATCCAACTATTGCACCTGCGACCGCGCCTGCAGCAGTCCTCGGCAAAACAGAATCTCAGAAGTTCAGGGAATCACGATGTCAAATTCGTTGCTGGAAGCACCCACGTCGTACTGCAGTGGAGTTTTTGACGCGTCGCTGTATTCTTTCGGGAAGGCTCCGCCAGAAGGGTCGTTGGACGGTGCCGTGTTCTTTTTCCCGCTGCCACCACGCATTTTCATGTAGGCTTCCATGGCAGCCTTCGGGTCCGCGTTGCTGTCGACGGTGGCTTCCTGGACAGACTGCAGCACAACTTTGTGCTTGCCAGCCACAGCGCCAGCCTTGCCGTTCTGACAGATCAAAGCAAATTTTCCGTCAGAGTCTGTGCGGCCGGCCGATGCCGGGCCACCTGCCGTTGGAGTAAACGTGACGTTGATGTTCGCCAGAGGCTTGCCACCCTTCGTCACCTTACCAGAAACTGATGACAAAGCCGGACCTGAATCACCACAGCCCGCCAGAAAGCCAATACCAAACAAGGCAAGCAGCGAAAATGAACGGCGATTGACAGAGAAAAGCATGTGCAAGCTTCTTACTGAAGTAACTGAAGTGGGATCCGGGTACGTACTGAAGAAAAACTGGCCGAAATCCTGCAGAAACTTCGGCAGGTTTCCAACACAAATGAGATTTCATCGTAGTAAGGCCAGTACCCCCGGGGGGAGTTACGGGCGTGGTACATGCAGAACACCTGCCGTTTTCCAGCTACAGACTTTCGTCCAGACTGCGATTTGGATACCGAGCGCATGTTCACGTGTTTGTGAATCTGCGCGCGAATTTTGCGCAGCGAGCTACTTTTTCTATGCGATGAATCGGCGCCCTTCAAGTTTCCTTTGATGAAAACAAAGAGAAACTGAAGTATTCTTGTCGAAATTTTCTCAAATTCCGTCAGGCCACATGCAAATCGTGCAATCGCTCCATTTTTCCGGGTGGACGGATGCCTGCGTGGTGATGGGGCGGTTCCGCACCAAAGGGCTGATCACAGCCAGCGTCGTCAGCCGGTCATTCCAGGCGTCGCCCCAGCGCGAGGGCGATCTGCTGGTCGCCACAGCTCTCTGCATAGCTCTGAATCTTGACCAGCAGCACAGGCGTCAGGCTGACAGCTGACGGCAGCAGCAGTATTTCGCCTCGCAGGTCACGACCATAACTGGCAAGCTGCTGTTCTTCAGCCAGTTCGGGGCGCTGCTGGACTCGCAACAGACTGGCATATTCATGGTGTGCCAGCGGGCTGAGCGGATGAATCCGCAAGGCCTCCTGCAAGGACTTCTCTGCCTCGGCATAGTCCTGTGTCTGAATGTGATACCAGCCGCGGTAGACCCACACCATATGGTCCTCGGCCGCACTGTCATCAACACTCTGCAGCAGGCTGGCCATGCCCTGTACATCGCCGGTGCGATAGGCTTGGTGCATCAGGTAGGACAGCAGCACGGGGTCATGCGGGTATTTCTCAAGGATCCACGTGAGCTGCTGTTTGGCCTGCTGGTTCAGCTGCTGGATTTCGGGAGTTGGTGAGGTGTCCTGGTTCATGGCCAGCTGCATGGCGGTGTTGACAGCAAGGCTGATTTTGAAGCGGATCTCTTCCGGGTTGCTCTGAATCCACTTTTCATTCAATTCACTGCCGTTTGAAAATGACAGGACATCCGCCATGATCAGGTAGGTGTATGCTTCGCGCGGCTCGGCCCCTGCCTGCAACGCCGCACGAATGGCCTTCAGCATGGCGATGCGCTGCCCGGTCATGGCATAGAATGAGATAATGCGGGAGTGGGTGTCTGTCAGACGCGGCTCCAGTTTGACGGCCTGCTCGCTGGTCTTGAGTGCCAGCAGGGGATTATTCAGGGCAGTCCATTCGACATTCGCCTTCTCTGCCAGAGCGAAGGCGTAGTTGGGGTCGGAGGCCGGGATCCGTCCGAGGCAATCAGCGAGGTCCTGGAATTCGTCCTGTTCCTGGGCTGCTTCAGCAGCCAGCCAGCGAGGTTTCGAGTCAAGGGGATCCCATGCGGACCATTCGTCGGCGGCAATCCGCAGCTCGGCCCACAGGCCTTCCCGACGAGCCTGTTCGCAGCGTTCCTGAAAATTGCTGCGAGTGCGATGTTTCGTGAACCACAGTCCCCCAGCGACGAGGCCCAGCAGCAGCCCGCTGGCGATGACCGCCAGAATTACGCGGCGCAGTTTTCCAGCGGTTGTGGTTGCCGGCTGAGCGGCCAGTGCGACCCCGGCAGCAGCGGGGGCGATCTGGGAAAACTGAGGATCCGCGGTCATGACAGTCCAATTCAGCAGCAGGCGGGTGGCTTTTTCCGGGAGCACGGTTTAATTTAAGACTCAGGGAGACCTGAGTAAAGGCGGGCCTCCCGCAGGCTGTCAGCAGATTCCTGTGATCGACCGTTTTCCGTCCTCCGTTCGTTCAGGTTGGGCCATGTTTCTCAGCATTTCAGACCTGACTGCCACTTCGCCGCAGAACGGTCTGCGGACGTCCGTGGGGGCACCGCGGTGGATGTTGCTGGGCTTGTTGGGGCTGGGACTGGTCGTTTGCGGGTGTGGTCCCGGCGATTCGTTGGCCACGGTTGAGGAGGCCGAGCGGCAGATCATTCGGGGGCGGCTGCGTGAAGCCGAAGAGCAGCTGCAGGGGATTGTTGCGACGGATCGAGCATGGCCGGCCGCTCGTCTGCAGCTGGGCCGGCTGGCCTCCAAACGCCGCGACTGGTCCGCCGCTCTGGGGTATTTTCGCGAGGTTCCGCGGGATGGCTCGGCGTCATCGCTGGCAGCCGCTCAGCTGGAAGCCGAGCTGCATATGAAGAACTGCAGCCTGACGGATGCGGCGGCCTGCTACGAGTATCTGGTCAAAGCCCGTCCTGAAGATACGGGGCTGCAGGCATTTCTGGCGTCCCTGCTGGTGATCGGTGGCGAAAGGACTCGCGCTGACTCGCTGCTGATGGAATTGCTGGCGGCCAACCAGATCAGCCTGAAGGATCTGATCATGCTCACGCAGCGTGAGCGTCAGCCACCGGAAACTCAGCATCTGCTGCAGTGTGCTGAGTACTCAGGATCCGATCCCCTGACACTCTATGCTCTGGCCGCTGTGGATGCGGAAGCTGGCGATACGGACTCCGCGGTCACTCGACTGCAGCAGGCCGTTGCTGCCCATCCGGATGCGCTGCCCTGTCAGACTCTGCTGGGCGAACTGCTGCTGGATTCAGCGGATGAGCGGGCCCTTGTGAACTGGATGCAGCAGGTACCGCCCGGTCTGCAGCAGGCGCCCGGAATCTGGTACATTCGTGGTATGCTGGCGCGGCGTCGCGGACAGACTCCGCAGGCGATTCGGGCGTTCTGGGAAGCGGTGCATCTTGAGCCGCTGCATCGTCGAGCCATGTTTCAGCTGGGGCAGCTGCTGGGGCCTGATCAGCCGGCGGCTGCGACCGCTTTTCAGCAACGCGCTGCCGCGTTTCTGGAATATTCCGAACGCATGGAACGAGTGCTGAATGCAGCCGGTCAGGATGTCCCCGGATTCACTCGCATGATCACCATCCTTGTCGAGGCCGGGCGAGTTGCTGAGGCTGCTGCGTGGCTGCGTATGGACAACAGTCGACATGGCAGTCTGGACCTGCAGCCCGTCGTCCGACAGCGGCTGGCAGAACTGCCGGCCGGCAGTGTTTCGCGCTGCGAACCGGTCGCAGATCTGACTCAGCAGTTTGATCTGTCTGCTCTGGCTGCTGCGGATTGGCAGCAGCAGTTGGCAGAGCTGCGCTCGACGGTGCAGCCGGAGCAGCAGGGGGAGCCTGCACAGTCGCTGGCGTTCACAGACGTGGCAGGTTCCGTCGGCCTCGACTTTCAGTACGATGTTGGTTCGACCGGGCGTCCTGGATCCATTCGGGTGTTTGAATCCACGGGTGGTGGCGCAGCAGTGCTGGATTTCGATCACGATGGCCGCAGTGATCTGTATTTTACTCAGGGCGAGCCCTGGCCGGCGGGCGCGGGGGCTCCGCAGCCTGCGCTGCAGTTCCATGACCGGCTGTTCCGCAGTCGCGGGGGGCGACTGACAGATGTGACTGCGGCAGCGCTGACGGATTCCGATGACAGTTATGGACAGGGCTGCTGCGCGGCCGACTTCGATAACGACGGATTTCTCGATCTGTACGTGGCAGGTATTGGTGGCAATCGACTGCTGCGGAACAATGGTGATGGCACGCTGACGGATGTGACTCAGCAGGCTGGGCTGACCGAGTCCGCGTGGACCACCAGCTGTCTGGTGCTGGATCTGAATGCCGACGGAACTCCGGATCTGTATGACGTGAACTATCTGCAGGGTGAGGATGTGTTCCGGGTGGAGTGCGGCGAGAATCGGTGTTCGGTGTTGTATTTCGATGGTGCGCCGGATGCTGTTCTGCAGGGGGATGGCGCGGGCGGTTTTCGGGTCATACCTGGGGCTGCTCCGCTGACGACGCCTAAGGGTCTTGGAATCGTGGCCCTGCCGTTGCCGGGGCAGCTGCAGCCGGCCTTGTTTATTGCCAATGACCAGGTGCCTAATTTCCTGCTGCTGCCGAATGGTGACGGGACGTATCGGGACGAGGCGCGGCTGCGCGGGCTGGCCGTGAATTATCTGGGCCGTCCGACGGCCTGCATGGGAGTGGCCTGCGGGGACCTGAATGACGATGGTCGGCGGGACCTGTTCGTGACGAATTTCGAGGCCGAGGCCAACTGTCTGTATCTGCAGCGGCTGGACGGGTATTTCGAGGATGCCATTCAGGGGACCGGGTTATTACAGCCGGGGATTCCGTACGTGGGCTGGGGGACGCAGTGGCTGGACGCGGACAACGACGGTGATTCTGATCTGGTGGTAGCGAACGGGCATGTGGCGGACTTTGGTCAGCCGGGTGAGCAATATCGGATGCCGCTGCAGTTGTTCCGGAATCAGGCGGGTCAGCTGGCGCTGCAATCACCGCAGCAGAGTGGCGAGGTGTTTGCGGTGGAGCGGTTAGGGAGAGCGTTGGCGGTGCTGGACTGGAATCAGGACGGAGCCCGGGATTTCGTGGTGGGTTGTATTGGCAGTCCGGCGGTGCTGGCTGAGAACCGGAGTGTGGTGGGTGGCTGGGTGCGGGTGCAACTGCACGGTGTTCGTTCGGCTCGCGATGCCTCGGCTGCTGCTGCGCGGCTGACAGTTGGCGAACGCAGTGTCTGGCAGTTCGTGTCGGCGGGTGACGGGTATCAGTGTTCGAACGAGCGGGTGCTGCATTTCGGGCTGGGTGAGGCCGATCCGCCATCGCAACTGCGGATTGAATGGCCTGCGGGCGGGATACAGCAGGTGCGGGGGTTACCGGCCGGCGTGACGGTGCAGGTGGTGGAAGGTCGTGATGTGGTGTATGTTTGTCCGCAGTGATTTCGACCTATCGGCGCGTGGAATTCCCGTGGCCGGGTAGCAACAGCATCGGAGTGGACATCTCGATCTTGAGGATTCGGAAAAACCCGGCCGTGGTACTACCCCCCCCCCCCCTCTTGTAGACTGCTGCTGTGAGAACTGACATTCAGCAGGGGAAGAAATCGCTTGTCTGTAGGGGTTCCGCTGTCGGCCACGGGTCATTCACTGCGAACGTCTCGTCGATGGCCGTTCTGCAACAGTGGTGCTGAAAGGGGTCTGTGATGTCGAAGCGTATTTCCAGAGGGCGTTTGGCGAAATCGGTCGGCCTGCTGGCGTGTGGTGCCGGAGTCTTCGGCGATTCTGAGGTTGAGGGCGGAATCATCTCGCTGAGTGCAAGTCCAACGACGATTCCATTTGCTCTCTTGTTCGTGGTAACCCCCGTGACCCTGTCGCCTCTCGGCGCAGCTTTTACACAGTATAATGGCCCACTCGGGAAGTCAATCTATCCCAATGGTGGATTCTCATGGGCGAATGTTACGCAGGGACAGCGAATTGATGCCGCTTTGGGATTTGCCTCGTTCCTAACTGTTTCAGCTAGCGCCGCCGGTGATCGCCTGTTTGCATTCAGGGTGAACAACCACTACGGGTGGATTAAGGAGAATCTGGGTGGCAGTGGCGGAGCCATCACGTTCATCAGCGGTGCCTACAATGATGGTACCGATCTTGCCAACGAC
>CAIOKE010000037.1 GCA_903858815.1 uncultured Planctomycetaceae bacterium
GACAACCCGGCAAACGGATTCGGAATCCGGAATCCGCCGCCGGACACACGGGGGCGCGCCGTTTTCGCAGCCGTGGTTGCAGCACGAGCTGCAGCGAGTGCTGCGGCTGCCTGTCGCTGCGGATCTGACAATCCGGCATTGAAGCCGGACGCGGCAGCAACTGGTGCGGGACTGGCGGTGGTTACTGCTGGTTCTGTCACTCGCTTGGCCGCAGATGCCGTCCGCTCCTCTGCCACGCTGCCAGCCCCTGCCGCACCACCACTGGCCTTCCGTTGCTCCAGCTCTGCAAAAATCTCCTGCAGCACAGCATCCTCTTCTGCTGTGACCGCACTGGACGGTCGACGACGACCTCCCAGCTTTTTCCCTGCCGAGCGACGCTGCCCGCGAACAGATTCCGCACTGGCCGAGTTTTTGCGATTCGGCTTTGTGGGGGCACGGCGAATCGGCTTTGTGGGCTGCTCCTCTGCATCCACTTCGTCATCCGCGTCGGATACAGACTCGGACTCTTCTGCAACTGACTCTGATTCTGATTCTGCTGGCACCTTGCTGGTCGGCGGCTGCGACGACTTCGGCTGATCTGGACGCCCCAGCATGAACACAATCGAAAGCTCGTGAAATTCTGCCGCTGCTTCCCACAAAAACTCATTGTCCCGCCGAATCAGTGTGTCTTCAGAAATTCGACCGATTTCGGCAAGTCGTACAAGCGATTGACCGGAGACCGGCCCGAGAGTAATGCCTTCCAGCTGAAACCAGAACAGATCGCATGCTTCTTCCGCCGCTGCCCTCGTGGCCGTCTGCGCGGCAGTTACTGTGGCTGCATGCTGCTGCAGAAATCGAGCAATGGTCAGCGAATCCGCCCCATCCACCCGGCGGATGCTGTCAGTTTCTGAAAGCGTCCCGTCCTGCACGAATTCGTGAATGGTGGCCGCAGGTACCGGACCGAATTCCTCACCCAGCAGATTGTAAAACCACTCAGACATTGCGGAACCCCGGCCAAATCTGAACTTCCTGCAGACCGCCGCAGTGGCAGCCCCCGGCCATATTCTCGCCCCATCCGGATCACCCGGTCCACCGCGGAAAGTTCACCTGAACACATTATTAACGGTTCTGCAGGCCCCGGAATTCGCAGCTCCTGACAAATGGAACTCGCCCGTTAATCCAATCTTTACTATCATGATTTTTTCAGCAGAGTTTCAGCAGGCATTTCCGATAAAAAAGGTCCAGTCGTGTCCAGCACGCCGTCAGGAATTCAGCAACGGATTCAGCAGCGCAAGGCTGAACTGGCTGTCATTCGCAGCGAACTGCGACAGCAGCGTGACAATGGATCATCGGGAATCGCCTGTTCGCACTGGTTGTCCGATCGCATCGATCGCTTCGTCTGCGATTCCTTTCGACAGTCTGCCGCTTTGTTCCAGGACAGTCTGTCGGCAGCCTGGGCATTGCTGGCAATCGGTGGCAATGGTCGTCGCAGACCGGCTCCATGGTCTGATATTGACCTGCTGGTAATCTGCGATCCGCGACTGCAAAGCTCACTGCAGCCACTGGTTGATGTGGCTATGCGAGACCTGTGGGATGCCGGAGTCCAGCCTGCCTGCACACTGAAGACCATCGACGAAGCCTGTGACTACGCCACGAAGGACGTGCAGTTCGCAACCTCAGTCATGGAGCCTCGGCTGCTGGCAGGTTCTGCCGAAATGGCCACGCGATTCAGTCAGCAGATTTCCAGTCGTGCCCTGCACGCAGACGCCAGCGGACTGATCCTGCAGCTGCAGGAATCACGCCGCAGTGAATGGATCGCTCGCGGAAATTCTGTCAATCAGCTTGAACCCGATGTGAAGCGTTCACCCGGTGGACTGCGCGACATTCAGCTGCTCCGCTGGGTGTCATTCCTGCGCCACGCCTCGCCGGAACCCGAAATCCTGCAGCAGGCCGGTGATATCTCTGAACGTGAACTGCTGGAACTGCGACAGGCAGATCAGTTCCTGACACTTATCCGACTGGATCTGCACCTCCTGCAAAACCTCAAACAGGATGTCCTCACTCGTGAACTGCAGCTGAAGATTTCAGAGCATCGCGGCATTCCGGGTACTGACCAGGCTCGCCCGGTCGAAGTTTTCATGCAGCAGTATTTCGGACAGACTTCCAAAGTCGCGGCCATTGCTCGGCGAGTCGCAGACGTACCTCGTCCACTGACTCTGCTGCAGCGGCTGCGCAACCGCTTCCTGCCTGTGCTCAGCCGACACGGTTATCAGCTGCTTGACGGCGCACTGCACCTGAATGCTGCCCAGCTCAGAACACTGCAGGACCCCACGGTCATTCTGACCGTATTCTCCGAAGCAGCCGCCAATCGTGTTCGACTGGCTCCCGAAGCCATTCGGGAAATCACCTCCAGCACCGAACGACTGACTGATGAACCCACATATGAACAGAGCGAGCAGTTTCGTGAGCTGCTGCGGGATGTCGGAGGACTACCCGTCACGCTGCGTACCATGGCAGAAACGCGATTCCTTGAATGGTTGATCCCGGCTTTCCGGGAAATTCGCAACCTGATGCAGTTCAATCAGTATCACAGCTTCACAGTAGACGAGCATACACTCAAGACGATTGACGAAGTCGCGCAGTTTGCTTCTGAAAAAACTGCCGTCGGCTCGGCTTACCAGGAAATCCGTCACCGAGCCACACTGCACCTTGCACTGCTGATGCACGATATTGGCAAGGGCCGTGCCGGCGATCACAGCATAATCGGCGAACAGATTGCTGAGATGACAGCCGAGCGTCTGCAGCTGGCCGCCAACAAACGCAGTATGCTGATGTTCCTTGTCCGCTATCATCTGATCATGCCGGACCTCGCTCTTCGTCGCGACATCACAGACCGTATCGTGCTGCTCGATTTCGCCAGACTGGTGGGAGCACCGGAACTGCTGCGGATGCTGTACTGTCTGACCGTAGCCGATATTCGCGCCGTAGGTCCCGAAGTCTGGACCGACTGGAAGGGCGATCTGCTGGCCGATCTCTACAACCGCGCCAGCCTGATCCTCAGTGGTCGTCCCTATAACCATCTTGAACGCGAACGCATTCAGAAAATTCGAGCTGCTGTCAGACAGTCATTCCTGCCGGCAGCTGGATCGCAGACGGCTACGGCCGAAGAATGGGGGCAGTGGGCCGATACCGAGCTGGATTCGCTGCCCCCGCTGTACCTGATGAACCAGCAGCCTGAACGCATCGCCCGCGACCTTGCAGTGATCCAGCTGCTGGATGGCCGCGATGTCAAAATCGAAGGTGAATACGACCCCGAGCTGGAACTTGTCAGCTATCGGGTCTATGCCCCCCAGCGATTCGCCTCAGGCAGCTTCCACTTCGTCGCCGGGATCCTCTCGGCCATGGGTATGGACATCAAGGATGCCCTGATCTGTACCTCCAAACGCGGCTTCGTCATCTCGCTGTTTCGAGTCGCGGATCGGAATTTCAGCGGCGGCGTTCCGCATTCACGCATTGAAGATGTGGCTGTGGTGATCGGTGATGTCCTGACTGCCCGCCGAAAACCCGAAGCCGTCTTCCGCCGCAGCTCGCTCATCCGACTGCTTGGACAACGAGCCGTCATTATGCGGCAGGCACCCAAAGTCATCGTCGATAATGACTGCTCACAGCAATACACAGTCATCGACGTCTTCGCCATGGACACGCAGGGATTGCTGTTCACACTGGCTCAGACCATTCACGAACTTGGCCTCACGGTACACCTTGCTCGCATCGCAACCAGCGTCGATCAGGTTGTCGACGTCTTCTACGTGCTGGATGAGAATGAGCACAAGCTGGAAGACCCGGAACGCATCAGCCAGCTGCGCACATCATTGCTTGACGAAATCAATAAGCTGACTTCGGCCTGACCATTCTGCAGCTGTGCAGCGGCTGTGCCCGTCACCCACGATCACTCAATGCGATCACCACGGAAGCAGTCAGCAGTACGGCACCTGTCAGCCGCACCAGCATCACTCGACGACTCAACTGGCGTTCAGCCGTGACAAATGTCCCGGACAAAAGACGAGCCAGCGCCACGGCCCACAACCCGCGCAAAGCGTAGACAATATTAATCCTCGTCGCATCACCAAAACGGCTCAGTGACCACGACATGCTCATCGCCTGCAGGGCCATCAGCAGAGTCCCGATCAGCAGTGGAGTCAGTGCGGGGGTACCTCGCAGCTGCCGCGGACGGTTGGCGAAGGGCAGCAGAGCACACGACCAGAAACCTGTGCAGACAAACATGGCCGGCAGAAACTGACTGGCACCCCATTGCCGGCCCCACAGCTGCAGCCCCGCATCAAACAGCGACAGCGAAGTTGCCGCCAGCAGCGCAAGACCGATCGTCAGCACGCTGCGCAACAGAGACCGTTCACTGCGATCACCAGCCGCAGCACCCGCCTGAATCAATCCAACACCAACAGTTGCCAGAGCAGCACCGGCCCAGACCAGCCCCGAAATCGGCTCGCCAGCCAGCCCGGACAGCAGCACCGCCACAATAATCACTTTGACCCCGAACACCGGAGTCGCCACGGAAACGTCACCAAACTGGTACGCGAAATAGGTGAAGACCTGACCAGCCACAAAACTGAGAGCCACCAGCGCCGCCTGCCACCAGCCAGCCGCAGGCAGCAGCTGTCCCGTCAGCACTCCACACAGACCCCAGCCAGCCGCCAGCCAGAAATTCGCCAGCACCGTGCTGGTCCACGGACTGGCGCCCAGCGAAATCGCTCGCTTGGCATTCAGCATCCCGAAGACAAACACCACACTGGAAAACAGCGGAAACAGCAGATGCAGCGGAAGAGTCACTGATCAGCCTGCTTCGACGCTTCAGAAAACTGCTGCCATACTGCCGGAATCCCCGCAGCCGCCGCATCGCCGTCATGAATGTAAAGGGCATAACGCAGCCGCAGAGTCCCGCCCTGCTCAAGCTGTACAGGCTTCGCTTCCTCTGCACCATTGGTGTATGCCTTCTCACCAAATGGGCTGATCGAAAACAAACCGTAGTCGCGGACGTGATATCGCGATGGACGAAAATTCTTTGGGTGATCCATGATCGTCACACCCACGGTTTTGCCACCTACCTCACCCGAATAATCGACCCACGAAAACGTTCGCCCCCAGCATTTCGCTGTCGTGGCAGATCCATCACTTGCCGTGACCCGTCCTCCGTTCTTCTCTTTCATCGAAGGCGCTACGCGAAAACCAAACAGTCCCTCTTTCGTATCCTCAAAGACCACCGGACCATGAACCGCTTTGAACGTCATGTCATAGACCATCAGACGGTTGGCATGTATCGTCACCGTTGCCGTCTCTTCAACCTCGGCCTGACCCGATTCAGGATTCTGCCACGCATTCACGATTCGTATTTCAGCCGTTGCACCTGAAGAACGAATAATCTCGGTGCTCAGGTTCACAATCCGACCCTTCTCCGCCCAGAACTTCACTCCATTCACTTCGTCAATCGCATTCCAGATCCCCTTGTGATGCGGATGATCGGCGTCTGACGCATCACCCAACGCTCGATTGACCACCACTCCGCCCTGAGTCGTTACGGGAAGAAAAAATGGCTTGGGCAGAGTTTCGCCGAAGTTGAACGTGGTGAATGGCTGGTCGTTGATGCGGATATCCAGAGTCTTTCCGTCCGCCGGACGAATCGTGACCTGATCAGTCGCCACAGCGTCCGCCACCCGGTAACCAGACAGCACGACCGCACAGACAATAGACAGAAACAAGCGAACGATCATCGGTGGTACCCCTTTTCAGGCTCAGGAATCTGCGGAAACCGCTGCCGCAGCTGAATCTTAGCGAATGGCGGGAAATCCGCACAGAGAACGGCAGTCCGGCCGCGAAATCAGTGGTTTTCAGGGGAAACAGCGGCGGACCCCCATCCACCAGCTTCCCGATTTCCTCTCGTTTCTGCCTCCTGCCAGGGACGGGTTTACACGGTTTGCCAAAACCGATATACCTTGTCCCCAATTCGCGGACCGGATATTGCCTGCATTCGGAGCAGACAGCCGGAGCAATTCCTCGGATGACCGAATGAACGACACCAAAGTCATCGGGTGCCTGTTTTCGCTGGAGGAAACTACCTGTGTCGGATATTACTGATAAAGTCATTTCAATCGTCGGCGATCAGCTGGACGTTCCCAAGGAAGAAATCACCCGCGAAAGCTCGTTCGTCGACGATCTGAAAGCGGATTCTCTGGATATCGTTGAACTCGTCATGGCGCTCGAAGACGAATTCGAAGTCAAAATCCCGGATGAGCACTACGACAAGATCAAGACCGTCGGCAACGCCATCGACTACATCAACGGAAAATCCAAATAACCCGTGTGATATGGCCGATCCGTTCAGAATGACTCAGGACCAGGCGACTCAGCAAACACTGCGTCGCCTGCCTGCTGTCCTTTGTTCGTTCAGCCTTCATGTACGTCGAAAGCTGAGTGTATGTCACGCCGTCGAGTAGTGGTGACAGGCCTTGGCGTTGTCACCCCGCTTGGCTGCGAACTGGACGACGTCTGGGACGCATTGTGTCGCGGACAAAGCGGCGTCGGAACCATACAGCGATTTGACTGCCGCGACTTCAAGGTGCGCTTTGGGGGCGAGATTCGTCAGTTTGACGCCGCCACCCATATGCAGATCGACAGTCGCGATCTGCGCCGCGCCGATCGATTCTCACAGTTCGCACTCGTCGCCGCTGAAAAGGCTATCCGGCAGGCTGGAATCGACTTCGGTCTCGGCGACGCGTACCGCTACGGAGTCCTTGTGGGCAGCGGAATTGGTGGGCTCGATGAAATCGAACTGCAGCATTCCGTGCTGTTCGATCGCGGCCCCGACCGCATCTCGCCCTTCATGATCCCCAAACTTATCATCAACGCCGCCAGCGGAAATCTGTCCGTTCACTGGAAACTGCGCGGACCCAATACTGCAGTGTGCACCGCCTGCGCCTCCGGTACAAATGCCATCGGTGATGCGCTCCGGATGATCCAGAACAATATGGCCGATGTTATGCTCACCGGCGGAACCGAAGCCGCGCTCACTCCGATGGGCATCGCAGGGTTCGCTCGCATGGGAGCTCTCTCGGTGCGAAATGATGCACCGCAGGAAGCCAGTCGACCCTTCGACGTGGACCGCGATGGGTTTGTGCTCGCTGAAGGTGCCGGTATTCTTGTGCTGGAAGAACTGGAATTCGCACAGCGACGCGGTGCACGCATCCTCGCCGAAATCTGCGGCTACGGACTGTCCTCAGATGCCACTCACCTCACTTCACCCGATCCGCAGGGCACAGGAGCTGCCCGGGCAATTCAGGCGGCCATCGCCGATGCCGGCCTGAAACCCGATGACATCGACTACATCAATGCACACGGCACCAGCACACCCCTCGGTGATGTCGCGGAAACCAACGCCATTCGCTCAGTCTTCGGACAGCATGCCGATGCACTCGCTGTCTCCAGTACCAAAAGTCAGCTGGGACATCTCCTCGGAGCATCCGGAGGTGTGGAATCAGTATTCTGCATCAAGGCACTGCTGCAGCAGATCGCACCGCCCACTATCAATCTCGATAACCCCGATCCCGCCTGCGATCTGGATTACGTACCGCACGAACCCCGCAACATGCGGATCCGCTGCGCTATGAAAAACAGCTTCGGGTTCGGCGGCCACAACGCCTGTCTGGTGTTCCGGGAATTCCGCTGAAAGCCCACCGGACTCCACCCGTTGCCTGAGCCGCTGACAGAACAACATCACCACCAGAAAATCCGCTCACAACAAAAACATGTTGAAACAACAGTTGTCTTTACGATTATCTGCTGGCTATAGTGAAGTCCGGACAATGTTCTTTTTGTTGTGGTCCTCGATGAAGCCGTCTTTGCCCAGGCCCGGAAACCCATGAAAAATCCCCTGCTGGCGGAATACTTCTTTCTCCAGATCGCCGTCATTCTTGCCACCTGCCGCATCGTCGGCAGCATCGCTCGCCGCTTCGGCCAGCCTCAGGTTGTGGCAGAAATGATCGCCGGTGTCTGCCTTGGCCCGTCTCTGCTGGGGTTGTTTTTCCCTGAACTGCAGGCAGCCATTTTCCCGTGGGATGCCAAAACTCGCGACTCCCAAAGCTATATCTACCCGGTGTCACAACTGGGGCTGGCGCTTTACATGTTTATTGTCGGCATGGAATTCCGCCTCGACATCGTTCGATCTCAATGGAAAAGTGCGGTTGCCGTTTCCCTTGCCGGAATGCTCAGCCCATTTATTCTCGGCGGACTGCTGGGCCTGTATTTCCACCGCTCCACCGACTTGTTTCCTGCAGGCACTTCCGCATGGGCCTCCGCCATCTTCCTTGGGGCGTCCATGTGCATCACGGCCTTCCCGATGCTGGCACGCATTATTCACTACAAGGGGCTGAACGGCACACGCATGGGGACGGTTGCCATCGGTGCCGGCGCAATCGATGATGGATGTGCGTGGTGCCTGCTTGCGGTCGTTCTGTCCAGCATTGAAAACTCTCCCACAGCAGCATTCAAAAGCATTGGCGGTGGAATCCTGTTTGTCCTGTGCGTCTCGCTGCTGCTCAGACCTGTCCTGCTGCGTCTGGAACGGCTGCTGATTCGTGACGACAAAATCACAGAGCCCGGGCTCGTCGTCTGCCTCACCCTGATGGCACTCGGCGCACTGACCACCGACAAACTGGGTCTGCATGCTGTCTTCGGCGGCTTCATCGTCGGTACGGCCATTCCACGCGGAGCAATGACTCGCGGCTTTATCGAAAAAGCTGAACCATTCACTGTAGCACTGCTGCTGCCTATGTTCTTCACCTTCAGTGGACTCAATACCAGAATTGGACTGCTCAATACCGCATCCGGCTGGTTCATGTGCCTGCTGGTCCTGCTGGTCGCCATGACCGGAAAAGGTGTCTCATGCTGGCTGGCGGCCCGCGCTACGGGTGTCCCGAACCGCGAAGCAATGGGCATCGGCATCCTCATGAACGCTCGTGGACTGATGGAACTGATCATCATCAATATCGGTCGGGAACGCGGCCTGATTTCGGATCAATTGTTCGCCATGCTGGTCATCATGGCCATCATTACCACTCTGATGGCTTCTCCAATCTTCGACCGTCTTGTGGGGCCCACCACAGCTCGTGATTGACTGATAATCCTGTGGATCTGTAGACCGTCACAGGAACGCTCTGCCATACTCACTGCTCACAACTGTAGTTCACATCAGACTGCAGCCTGCAACACCACAGCAACAGGAGCCGACAAATGTCAGATCGATATGGACAGGCGATCCAGCACGTCCTGCATGCCACAGATTTTTCCGACGGAAGCACCACAGCATTCGCACATGCCCTGCGACTGGCCTGCGCCACCAAAGGATCGCTCGCCATCCTGCACGTCGAACGCTCAGACGAACTTCGCCCCGACTGGTCTCAATATCCAGCCGTGCGAGATACACTGGCTCGCTGGGGAATGCTGCCCCCGCACGCGCCCCGTTCCGCGGTCGCAGATCTGGGCGTCCGTATCGGTAAAGCCTCCGTCGCTGACCCGGATCCGGCCGCCGGAGTCCTCGGGTTCCTTGCTCAACACCCCGCAGATCTCCTTGTCCTTGCCACACATCAGCGACATGGACTGGATCGCTGGCTGCATCAGACAATCGCCGGCAGAATTAACGCAGAAACGGACGGCGCTACGCTGTTTCTGCCAGTCGGAAACCCCGGTTTCATCAATGAACACACCGGAGCAGCCCAGCTCACCAGTGTCCTCGTCCCCGTCGACTTCGAACCAGCCCCGGAGCCAGCGATCGAAATTGTCTGTGATCTGGTAAGTTCACTGGAAATCCCGGCCTGCCACATCCACCTGCTGCACGTGGGCAGTCACTCTGATCAACCCGGAATCCAGCTGCCAGACTGCCCCGCCGTCCAGTACCACTGGCACCACGCCTCCGGCTCAGTCGCCAATTCCATCCTGCAAACCGCCACAGCCGTTCACGCTGAACTGATTGCCATGACCACCGCCGGCAGACACGGACTGCTCGATGCACTCCGCGGCTCCACAACCGAACAAGTACTGGAACACGCTCCCTGCCCCGTACTCGCCGTCCACGAATGGCTCGATTGAAAGAACCAGCCAGACAGCCAGTCAGCCAGTCAGCCAGTCAGCCAGTCAGCCAGCAACTGCGGCGAGGGCGACAAACCTGTGGCAATGCCCGAACGAATGATTCCTTCGCCAAACACCCGCAAAAATTCGCTGCCAACTGCCCATGCGGTATCATCGATACTTCCTGCAGCCAGACATCAGTACAGCTCTTGAACACCACCAACCGCAGGGACACACCACCAACCGCAGGGACACACCACCAACCGCAGGGACACACCACCAGCCGCAGGGACACACCACCAACCGCGGGGACACACCACCAACCGCGGGGACACACCACCAGCCGCAGGGACACACCACCAACCGCAGGGACACATCACCAACC
>CAIOKE010000038.1 GCA_903858815.1 uncultured Planctomycetaceae bacterium
ATGCCGTCGCCGCCAGTGGCCTGATTTCCGTCAGTCTGCCTGCGTACTCCCAGAATGATGAGGATGGACTTACTGTCGATGGTCGCCTGCGTTCGTACACAGGTACCATGACGCTCACCGCGGATGAAATGGACTTCACCGGCGGTCAGGGCTCGATCCAGGCCCCGCTGGCACTGACCATCAAGGCTGCCACTTCGGTCTGGAACTACCGCCTCGGCACCGCCGCCGAAGCCCAGTCCGGCGCACCGCTCAGCACCGCAGTCGCCCCGAATTCACTCGACCTCACCACCCGCGACCTCGCAGCTCTCGCAGATGGCTTCGAATCCATCACCATCGGACGCAGCGACGCCGGCAATAAGATGCGCATCGGCGATGCCTTCGATATGACCGTCGTGAAAGCCACCGGCGTCCCGCGTGTGCAAAACGCAGAAATCAAGGACGAAATCACACTCTGGGCTGAACAGTTTGTCGTGGAAGGCGACTTCCGCGTGCCCGATAACCCGCTGACACTGCACGGTCGCACCCTTGAAGTCATGCGGGCCAATCTGCACACACCGGAAAACGCAACTCCGGATTCCGGATTGTCCGCCTCAGAGATCACTGTGAATATCTCCGAACAGGTCGTCCTCTCCGGCTGGTTGCTTGCGGCTGACCTCGTGAAAATCAATGTCCCCAACACCACTGGCCAGAACGCCATTATGCCATTCCCTAACGCGCCCAACAGCGTCTGGACCGGTGTGGGGTCAATGATTAAGACCTCAAACGCCGGCAGTCGGATCGAAGTTACAGGGCCCGGCAGCATTCTGCACGCTTCCACCGTGGAAGCTGCCGGTGCTGGTTCTCAACTCATCATGACCGCCGGCACAACATTCCTGCAGCGCGAAGGCGGGGTCCTGCGCGTCACCGGCAGCGACAGTCAGCTGGAAATTGGCGGCGGCAGTTATCTCAGTATCGAAGCGGGCAGCGCGGTGCTGGCAGGAGTGGCCTTCCAGATGCAGGGCAGCACTCCCGTGCCCGTCTCGACTGGTTCCAATGCCAGCATGACCATCACCGCCCCAGGTGAAATGTGGCTGGCCGGAAGCGTGGCTTCCACCGGCAGCATGCAATTGAACTCCGGCCTGAAACAACTCGACCACGCCGATTACTTCGACCGCCTGACCGGACGCCTGCGCGCCAGCACTGTTCCGCAAGAAACAGCCGTCACCGATTTGCAGAACAACGTGTTCCCGGAAAGTCTGAGAGCGACATTCATCGCCAATTCGTTGCCGTTGGGTACAACAGTCAGCCTTACCGAGCTGGAGCAGGATCGCCGCTGGCTGGCCACCGACGAAAACCAGACACAGTACGTGATCTATCTCGCAGATAACAACAACGATCAGACACTCGATGCCATTCAGATCCTCGATCCGCACGTTCTGATCGGACAGCGTGGTTTCAGCTTCCTTGTCACCGGCACGCTGACAGTGATGGATGCAGACGAGCAACTCTCCCTGCAGGCAACCGATGATGTCCTGATTCGCGGCAACATCAATCTGCTGGGAACCGGCAGTGACCTTGTGCTGCAGTCGGATAAATGGGTGTATCTCGAAGGCGAGCTGCAGGTCGATGGTGATATAACCATTTACGGCGGCGTGGAACTGGATGGAACCAACCGAAACG
>CAIOKE010000039.1 GCA_903858815.1 uncultured Planctomycetaceae bacterium
ATGTGGTACTCCGCATCGCTGCTGCTACTGCTTGTCAACCCCTGTGCTGCTCAGACCACGGTGCCTGCAGAAGACCCACCCAGACTTGTGGTGGACTTCCGCGGTCCTGTAGGACGCACTCGAGCACTGGGGTTTGCAGGTTCTGACCGCCGGTTCTTTTCGGCGGGCGAAAATAAGCGACTGCAGTTCTACGATGTCGTCAATCAGTCGATCGTCCCCGGTACTGTCATCCGCTGGGAATTTGCTCGAGGTGCATTGGGCGAGATTAATGCTGTCGCTGCGTCCACCGATGGGCGCACAGTCGTTTTGGGCGGTAGTTCCCTGCGCAACTCGGGTGGTGATATCATTCTGGTCAACACCGGCACTCAGGCCGTATTGCAGCATTTTTCTGCTCCCGCGGAAGTGGTCAGCCTTGCCATCTCTGCCGACGGCTCCACGATTATTGCCGGTGACCTGCTGGCCGGAGTGACCGCATGGCAAAA
This sequence comes from uncultured Planctomycetaceae bacterium, assembly GCA_903858815.1. Taxonomy (GTDB): domain Bacteria; phylum Planctomycetota; class Planctomycetia; order Planctomycetales; family Planctomycetaceae; genus SXXK01. The sequence goes on from CAIOKE010000039.1 coordinate 483, forward strand.
CACCGAAGGCCTGTGGCAGCAGACTGTGCTCCGCCCCCCAGTGGAACAATCGACAGCCGGGAATCTCTGGAACCCCATCGCCATCACTCAAAACTCGCAGACTTACTTTCTGACTCCAGCACCTGACACCACTCAGCATGCCCTGCTGACACTGCAGGACCTGTCCTCCGGCACTCTGCAGTTCAGCAAACATCAGATTCCTTTGCCTGTCACAGCCATCTGCACTGCGGTCCAGGGATCAGAAACGGTGATCGCAGCGGCCAGTGCTGATGGACACCTTGTGCTGCATGACGGTGGATTGCGTACTGCTGCCCGCAGCCTCCAGGCAGAGCAGTTGCTGCAGAATCGGCTTTCTGAATTGTCGTTGACCACCATGGCCCTTTCTGCAGATGCCACACTGGTGGCACTGGCAGGCGATGGTGTCACGCCTGACAACGATCAGCAGGTGCAGTCATTTGTCGCACTGCTTGATCTGCCCACACTGCAGCTGCGTGACCTGAAACTTTTTCCCGGCACAGCCTGCTGCGAATCGCTCAGCTTCAGCCCGACCTCATCACACCTGCTGGCCTGTGATGACACCGCCGAGATGCTGCTGCTGTGGGCCCTGCAGGACGATAACAAAGCAGCGATCCCACAGCCTCTGCAGCAGCACCCGCAGACCATCAGGGCCCGCAGCCGCAGCTTTCGCACGGCCCGTTTTTTCCGGGAAAAATCCAGCGAACCGCAGGGTTATCAACTGCTGCTCACAGATTCCCTGGACCAGAAACTGCAGTTCGAACCGGGCACAGGTGAGCTTGAGACTGTGCCGCAACCGTCCGCAGCACCAGTCGTCAATTCTCCTGACAGTTTCGCTACAGGCTGGTCCGTTGAAGCTTCACCAGTTTCCGACGATGGCTTGTACCAGACGATTCGCATCGTGCCACCTGCCGGAAGCAATCTCAGCATTCCCCCAATTCAGCTGAGCGTGATGGATGAGGGAACGTGGTCGGGAGCCTTTGCCTTTCTGAAAGGCACTGACACCAAACCTGCAGCCGTCGCCATTGGCACACTATTGATTGACGGTATTTTCCTCTATCGAATCCCGCAGGCTGATGGCGAACCCCCAACCCTCGTGCGCTATTTCCGTGACCACGCAGGTGCCGTGCGCGATCTTTCCATCTCAACTGACCAGCGATTCATCGCCTCCTGTGCCGCTGATCGCACGGTCAGAATCTGGAGCCTTTCCGGTTGGGATCAGCCACAGCCAACGGCAATCTTTGGAGGCCGCGTTCAGCTGCAGGATACCGGTAAAGCCACAATTACAGAACTCAACCCTGCGGGAATCCTGTACGCTCGCGGCCTGCGTGATGGAGACGTAATTGCTGCTGTAAAAACAGCCCGGCAGCCCGACAGACTGCTGCAGGATCCTCGGCAGATCGAGCAGCTGTTTGCCCGGCATCCAGCATCGGAAACACTGGATCTCTGGCTGACGACCACGGGCTTTGACCCAGCCAACCCTGAACAGGGTGCGAAACGCATCAACCCCGGCTGGGAACCACTGCTGACACTGGTCGCCGATCAGGCCTCGGAATGGGTGATCTTCACTCCCGAAGGCTGGTTCGATGCGTCGATTGCTTCTGGAGACCGACTGTTTGGATGGCAGATCAATCGCGGTGTCGCACTGCCCCCGCGGTTTGAACCGGCCGAACACCTGCAGCGGGATTATGAAAAACCGGACGTCATTCGCCGTGTCCTGCAGACCGGCAGCGTCCCACAGGCACTGGCGATCCTGAACCAGCCGGTCGTCGGTGATTTGCGACAGGATCTACGAAATCGTGTGCTGGCGCTGCCCGAAATTCGCATCGTCAGCCCCCTTGACGGACTGCAGATCCCGGCAATCGCCCCAATACCAGTCACGGCCGAGATTACCTTTTCACAGCCTCAGGATGCTGTCGCCTTTGAGATTCAGGCAGCCCAGAATGGTCGCGCACTGGCAGAACTCAACCGGGCACTGCAGAACAATGTGCTGACAATCACGTGGACCAGCCAGGCTCTGGAAGTCGCCAGTCAGTTCTCTGTGACAGCTCGAGAAATCGCAACGGATCTGGCAAGCAGCAATCAAAGCAAGGCTGACGTCATGGTAACCACCGCTGGTCGCCAGCGAGACCCCAGGGCCCGCGTATTCCTGCTGGGGCTGGCCGTTGACGCCTATCAAAAGATTCAGCCACTGCAGTTTTCTGTACAGAGTGTATCGGCATTTCGAACGGATCTGCAACGCCTGACTGCAGAACAGGGAGCAGCCCCGGCTGTTGCCAGAATTCTCGCCAATGCCGAGGTATCGGCGTCAAACATCAATCAGAGTTTGCAGGATGTTCTGGCACAGCGTCAGCAACAGCCGTCACCCGACGACCTGATCATTGTCCTTGTCTCAGGGCAGGGCGTTTCAAGAACGGTGGCTCGCGGCAGCAGCATTCGACTCAACGCAATCGAGGAATTTTTCTTCCTGCCACCTGCCGTCGATCCGAAAGACCTGCGACAGCTGGGGCGCGATGGCATTCGCTGGAAAAACGTGTGTGATCCCATCAACCAGTCGAACTGCGACGTACTCTGGATCATTGACGCCAGCCAC
>CAIOKE010000040.1 GCA_903858815.1 uncultured Planctomycetaceae bacterium
GAGGGTTGGGCCGGGCAAGAATGCCCGGGCTACCTTTTTGTCCACGGCGTCATTCCTGCTCGGCCCTATCCCTAAATAAACACTGGGGATTTCAATGGTCACAAGAAGTTCGTGTCCGGGCTAAAGCCCAGACTACGACTTGTGTTCTTCGGGTTCGGTTCAGTGCATGGTACAAAGATGCAGACACCATTCGTCAGTCGGACTTCGATGCGAGCTGTCGTCGCCGGGACAGTGTCACCGTGCCTGGTTCGACGTGGGTTATTGACTGGGGCCGCCGGCACCCCCGCAGTTGCCACGGACCATGCTGCCACACGAACCGGCAGAAAGCACTCGCGGCTCAGTGGACCAATCAATCCCGACACGCCCTCCACAGAATTCGGTTGAAGACAAACAGAAACCGAATCAGGGTGAGGACCATGGCTACAATGGTTGTGGTGTACGGTTACGACAACGTCACATTTTCGTACACGTATCCCTTGAATTCCTGGACCTCAAATGAACGGCCCGAGCCCCGTTCGCCTCGCCGTTTGCTGAACCCGAGCGGAGCTTTTAACGACCCTTGCACCCACAGATTTGGGTGAATAACCCTATTTTCAAACCGGCAGGAAGCCACACTCCGGTTCAACGCCTGGTTCGCAATTTGTGATCAGATAATCAGACACAAACGCTACACACTACGATACATGATCCGTATGTAAAAACTGACATACATCGACGACATGCGGCCAATCATCTGAATATGAAAACCCTTCGAGGAAAGCAATGTGCCCATTCTCAATCCAGAGTTCAAAACCACATTTCACATCTGAGGGAAGTAATCTTCCTTCGAGTCCACCGAGTCGACGTGTGGCTCCACCGAGTACTTTTGGCGCATTAGGTTGAACCTGAAACCGACTGACGATTCCGACAGATGTAACATTGCAGTCGATCTCATCAATCGACAGCAATTGACACTGAACAGCATCGGCTCCTGGCTGTCCCCTGAAGAACTCATTCACCGCAATTCGAGTCAATTCATCCGCGGAGAGTGGCATGACTTACTCACATGAAAAATGTACCAATCCGGACGATACCGTTTTCAACAATGCCGCGAACTGTGATACTCATCCCCGATATCAGTACGGTAATTTCAAATGTCCCCGAAGTAATTCCGGCGTTGGTGAGCGCCGTGATCGTTGCGTTTTCGACCGCTGCAAGCGCTGCGGCGTGATTTTGGTCGAACAAGTTGAGCAGTGCGGTCAGATTGTGTCGCGTATTTGCGAAGATATGTGCGAGTCTTTGCGTTGTAGCAACGGTGCCCCCGATCAATCCGCCAGTTCCAGCGGTTGCTGCGTCACCTCCCGTGGCTGCAGCCCCACCTCCGGCACCTGCAAGTCCTCCGCCGGTCGCCGCTGCGCCTCCTCCGAAGACGGTCGGCAGTGCTGCGGCTGGTCCGTAATAGATTATGCCTCCGGTTGCGACCGTCCCGGCTGTGACGCCGACTCCGGCCGAGACATAGAAGGCGACTTCAAGCTCCGGATCCATGTCTGACGGCTTCCAGAGGTAGCGCCAGTAATCGTCCCAAAAGCCAGGCTCAGAGTCGGCTGCCGCACATGCTGCAGCACCTCCCGCAGAAGACGTAGCGCCAGCAAGATTGGCGTTCACCGTCTGGTAAGAGATCGAACCGTCAGCCAGCACTTCGCCGGAAAAAAGTATAGACTCAAAGCCATCATCTGACACCATTGAGAAAGCAAACGTGCCCGAGCTGGCGTCTTCATTAACAGAAGCTGTGATAACTGGACTGCCCGCACAATCAACAGTAACGTTGATCGAAGCGTCATTGGAATCGTAGATGGTGAGTGTTGTGAGATCCCATAGCGGACTTGGCACCGAACCAATACTCGACGGAGGCGGGAACTCGTCTGCCAGGAGAAATGCACGCGGCATCGAGCCAATGACCATCGCAACGAGCGAGGCTGCAATAACCAAGGTACGAACAATCTTGTAGCGAGCCATCTTCTACAACGTCTGAACAGGGGAACTGAAGGAACAGGAACGACTGAAATGCGAACTCTTCATTAACACAGTGAGGCGCGCGATATCCTGATATTGAACGGCGAAAGGCAAAAGACCGTGGTACGGGTCATTCGCCAATATCACGCACACCACAGGAATATTCCAATTCTGATCTGTGGTACCGATTGATTATGATATCGCCATGTATCCTGGGTTTCAAATTGATTCGTTCCGGGGGTGTCCATTCAGGATCAACGCAAAATGAAGTGCGCACCCGCAAGTTGAGGTGGGAGAGGGTTTACAAGGAGTGGTCAGCTCGGTCTGACGAGCAGTATCTGAATCTGCTTCAACAGAAGAACCGAGATGACCACGAGAGAGCTTATCAGCGAATTGGTGAATCTGGCCAGGAGCATGTGGACTACAGGCGAAGAGAAAGTGTTTTTGCCTTGCGACTGGCGGTTCCGGCTTCGAGCTTGCGGTGTCCTCAGTGTGGGAATTGGGACGCGATTCGACTTGGTCGCACTGATCGGTTGTCGCGGAGCAGATTTCCCTGGATCAACTTTTTGTGGCTCGTCGAACAAAGTTCGTATTCTGCGAATCGAGTGCAACCCAGGGACACATGAAGAAAACCTCATGAGGCTCTGGGTCGCGACTGTGAAAGCGACCAATCCCGGTCGCTGCGCCTGAAGGCCAGCCAC
>CAIOKE010000041.1 GCA_903858815.1 uncultured Planctomycetaceae bacterium
GTCCCCATCGGTGCTGATCTCTAAAGGGGTATCCTGGGAGATTTGCAGAAGTTCAAGGATTGGCTTGTCAATGACCAGAGCCAAACTGTTGCCGTGCTTGATGAGCATTTTTTGCATGCGTTGATCCTGCCAAATGCGTGATACCAAAGTGTATACGGTCATTTTCGGAAAGTCAAATGAAAGGCTCGCTGCGCGTCGTATTTCGCGTCGCGCGGGGTAATGAAACGCGCCGTTCCCAGGGATTTTGCGGTGTGTTCGAATCCCTCCCTCTCCGCTTCCGACACCCGGGTTTCTCGCACTTCCCGCCATTTGCCCTGGCTCCCAGTGCCGCCCACGCCGCCCACGCAGCTCCGCACCTGACGCCGCCGCGCCCGCAATGTTACTGTGCCGCCTAAGACCTGGTGGTTCTTCACCACCGCTCGACACAATAGTCAGCACACACAAACTCCCCCTCGGAAGGAGAAGGCTCCCGCCAAGCCGCAGTCAACCGCCACGATTCAACCGTCAAGCCGTTTACCGTAAGCTCACGGCTATCTTCATTTGCATCTGAGCGGTGATGTTCCTCCTGGCACCGAAGCTGTATCCCCTGCGTCGTTCGCCAACCCCATCATACTGCAACCTGCAGCTGCGCACATGCTGTTTCGTTGCTCCCTTTCGGCTTGGCGGGAGCCTCGCCCTCCCGATGTGAGCTCCATCCCGCACGCCGATCTCCAAAAGACTTCCCCAGACCGCGCACTTCCGTTGACATTGAGCCCCAGCGTGGCGCGGCCGCGCTGCACAACCATTCCCCTCCGTGGCCGGCTTTAACCGGCACATGACTGGCCGGTTTTGAACGCCCAATGACAGAACCTGCTGCTCGTCTTCGAACGCCCGGCACTACGGCAGAACGCACTTCGCGCCGTACTCCCCCCCCTGGCCTGCTCGACAGTTTCCACAGATCAACCCGCAGCGGATCTGACGAAATCCCCCATTCCACTGTTGTTTTCCAGGCAAAAGTCTGGTGAGATATTCGGCAGTATGGCGAAGAATTCGCTGTACGATCCCGCCTCAAACCGCCCTCCCGTACACCCCAACGTCACCAAGGCGCTCCTGCCACTGCACACTGGACGCACTTTCATGAAACGACGGGTCTTTCTCAGTGCTGCTGCTGCCGGCATCGGTGGATCCGCCATGGCCTCCGGCGGGTCAGCATCGGCTGCCCCCGGCACTGCTCGCAGCACAATCCTGTTCTTCCTCAGTGGCGGTGCTTCACATATCGACATGTGGGATATGAAACCGGCTGCCCCGCTGGAATACCGCGGACCGTTTCAGCCGATCTCAACATCTGCTCCCGGTGTCACACTGTGCGAACACCTGCCGCTACTGGCTCAGCAGGCACATCACCTCGTCCTGCTGAACAGTATTGGTGGCAGCGTCAGCACCAACGACCATCACGCCGGCTACTACTACAATCTGACGGGCCACATCCCGGATTCCACATTCCTCAGCCTTGGCAACAACCGCACACCGTATGCCACTGACTGGCCCAGCATGGCAACGGTCGCCGGTTCAAGACGCCCGCCTCATCCTGATCTGACCAACGCCATCACCATTCCTCACATCGAAGGCGCTCCCGCTTATACTCGACCCGGACAGTTTGCCGCCCGACTCGGCACTCAGTACGACCCGCTGTATGTCATCGGCAGTCGTGACAAACCACTCAGCTTCCAGGCTCCCGCCATTACGCTGGAAGGTGGCATCACTCCAGCACGACTCACCGACCGCACCTCGATGCTGAAAGCCATCGACAATGCTCGCAGCGATCTGGATCGATCGGCTGCCGTGGAATCGTGGTCAGCCCAGCAGCAACGGGCCTTCTCGCTGCTGATGTCCCAAAGAACCACCAGTGCCTTTGACCTGTCCCAGGAACCAGCCGAGGTTCTGAATCGTTACGGGCGTTCGATCAACGGCACCAGTCTGCTGCTGGCCCGGCGACTGGCCGAAGCAGGTGTTCCCTTCATCACAGTCTTCTGGATGGGGGATGAAAAACAGGCCGAGCGTCGCAAGTGTGCCAGTGGCGGTGGCTGGGATACTCACGGAAATAACTTCCAGTGCCTGCAGGACTGGCTGCTGCCGGAATTTGATCGTGGCTTCTCTGCTCTTGTCGAAGATCTGTCACAACGCGGATTGCTGAACCAGACCCTGCTGCTCGTCACCAGCGAAATGGGACGCAAACCCAAAATCGGTGACCCGCGTTCCGGAGGTCCCTCGGGCGCAGGTCGCGATCACTGGACGCACTGCCTGACGGATGTGATGGCTGGCGGTGGACTGCGTGGTGGGCAAACCTTTGGCAGCAGCGATCGGTTTGCCGAATATCCCCACGATCGACCTTTGACACCCGCAGATGTGGCTCGCACTGTCTACCACGCGATGGGCATCACAGACCTGACCGCCTATGACAATCAGAATCGGCCGTACCAGCTGCTGGATGCAGGCGATGCACTGACGGAACTGTTCTGACCAACCGGGAATCGGGAAAAAACGGATCAACGTCAACTGAAGTACGCGGTGTAAGGAAGTCTTTTGGACACCGGCGCGCAAAATGGACCTCCCAACGGGCCACGACCATCCCCATTCGAAAGGGCGAGGCTCCCGCCGAGCCGACACACCGCAAACATCAACCTGGGAGGGCGAGGCTCCCGCCGAGCCGAAGCCTTCCCGCCATCATGTAACCGCGCGGCTCAGCAGCAGCTTCGCACTCCCAAAATGCCCCGAACATACCGCGTTCGCGAGGGCCGCTGCAGCGGCGCACAGGATTTCGCGTTGATCCGAAAAAACCAGTACTCGCGATGAGCCACCAGACGGCAGCCGCAGCAATTCACCGGTTCCCTGCCTGACGCTCAGCCTCAGTCCTTTTTATACAGCGTCATCAGGACCTCATTGCCACGCGGGTTGAAAAACAGCTCGTCAGTGAAGCCACGCATGATCAGCAGGCCGCGACCGCTGGCCAGCATCAGCTCGGGATCATTGCAGCGTTCAAACGCTGCAGCCACGTTGAATCCTGCACCTTCATCCCTGATGGTGATCCACAACCCAGGGGCCCCGACCAGCTCGGTGATTCTGACGTTGCGGGAACACCACGGCTCCAACTGCTCACGCTCGCGAGCAAGCTCGACATAACGCGACGTCCCGTCTTCTTTCAGCTCAGAACTGATCTCCAGATTCCCGTGGTAGAAGGCGTTATTCAGAGCTTCTTCAAGTGCCAGACAGAAGTGATTCTCGCGTGAACCTGAAGCCACGCCAAATTCGCCAATCGCACTCAACAACCGCTCACGCAATGGTGAAATCAGCCGACAGCGAGTGGGTACCACAAACTCAGTCAGACGCATTTGCGGGGATTCGATCAGTCGCGTTTCCTGCCAGAGATCTGCTGTCATAGGTGTACCAGGAAAAATGATGTACAGGTCAACTGACTTCCCCGGGAAAACATGCAACGATCGACTTCACAACCCCGTGTTTTCTCACAGATTTGGCTGGCCTGCAAATGAGAAACAGGAATTTCGCCAGCGGTCAGTAAAGAAGCCTTGGGGGCTCCAGCAGACGCACCTGCAGGCTGTGCAGGCCCTGAATCCGGATTCATCCGCCAGAATTTCTTCACACAGTCCGCCCCGAACACGGCGAAAACACCGTCTGACGGTTGAAGTCCCGCCGATGTTTGCTGTAGTACGCCCTGAATGCCCTGCTTTCCCTACCCGCACATTCGCTGCGTGTCCGGATGGCCGGGTGATCTGTGACAGATGGATTGTCAAAAACCTTTATAACATCGCAATCTGCTGGGGTCGGGCCGAAAGAATGCAACGGATTTTCATTTCGGGAATCGGGGTTGTCAGTTGTCTGGGAAATGATCGTCGCACGTTCTGGAAGAATATCATTTCCAGCCAGTGTGGTATTTCCACGCTCACAGAACACGACACAAAGGACCTCGAGGTTAATATCGGTGGCGAAGTTCGAAACCTCAACGATGCTCGCATCAGCGTCAACGACAGCGTCTCGGCCCGCAAGATGGACCGCGCATCGCAGTTCGCCGTTCACGCCTCGTACGAAGCCCTTGAAGATGCTGGCCTGCCAGTGAAAGACATTGGCGAACGAGCGGCAGTGATCCTCGGAGCCGGCCTCGCTGGGCTCGAAACCTACGAACTGCAGCACGAAAAACTGCTGACAAAAGGTCCGTCCCGCGTCAGCCCATTCACCATCCCCATGCTGATGCCCAACGCACCTCCGGGAAACGTCAGCCTCGCATTCGGAGTTCAGGGGACAGCCTACACCACCAGCAGTGCCTGCTCGTCATCCGGTCACGCCATGATCGATGCGTTTGAGTATCTGCGGCGGGGTGATGCGGACTTCGTCATAACCGGTGGCACTGAAGCGTCACTGACGCGACTCGGCATCGCATCCTTCGTCAACATGCGAGCGATGAACAAAACCATGAATGATCGCCCGCAGCAGTCCATGCGTCCCTTCGACGCAGATCGCGGCGGTTTCATCATGGCCGAAGGCGCCTCAATGCTGATTTTTGAAACAGAAGAGCACCTGCGGAAACGCGGTGGCAAAGCGTGGGCGGAAGTCCTGTCCGGACGCTCCACCAGCGACTCGTTCCACCTGACCCAGCCCGATCCACAGGGACGGCAGGCAGTCAAAGCAATTCAGCTGGCACTGCAGAAAGCAGGCCTGAATCCCGCAGAGATCGCCAACAACACCTACGTCAGTGCTCACGGAACCAGCACGCACTACAACGACGCCATGGAAACCGTAGCGCTGAAGTCTGTCTTTGGTGCCGACGCTTCACACCTCCAGATCAGCTCAATCAAATCCATGCTGGGCCACATGATCGGGGCTGCCTGCGCTGTCGAAATGTCCGCCTGTGCACTGGCCCTGACCTCCGGCATTCTTCCACCAACCATCAATTACGATACCCCGGACCCCGAATGTGATCTGAACTACATTCCGAACAAGGCAATCGATAAGGCCTGTCGCTACGCGGTGAACAACAGTTTCGGTTTCGGAGGTCACAACGTATCGCTGGTGATTGGGCGAGTCGATGATCCGGAACTGCGGCGCACGGACCTCTGACCCCACTCCCCCCGGTTTGACTTTTTCTCCGACATTCCTACAACATCCTCGGAACTCGGTCCACCTGACGTGGCGACGGTCGCTGGGAACGGCGGGCCAGTTCTCTGTGGCGAACGGAGCAGGTTTGTGGGCACTCAGACGGTAGCAGTGTCGGGCGCATCGGGACTGGTCGGCGGAAAACTTGTGGAACTGCTGAAATCAGCGGGCCACACTGTACTGCCCATCAGTCGGCGTTCGACAGACAGTTCCACGATTCTGTGGGAACCAGAGCGCGGTTTCCTGAATCCAGCACGGCTGGAGGGTGTTGACGCCATCGTACATCTCGCCGGTGAAAACATTGCCGCAGCACGCTGGTCACCTGCTCAAAAACAGAAGATTCGTGACAGTCGAGTTCAGGGGACTCGCACTCTGGTGGAATCCCTCCGCGGGCTTGCCAATCGCCCCAAAACTCTGGTGTGCGCCTCGGCCATCGGGTTCTACGGCGATCGCGGTGACGAAGTTCTGGATGAACAGTCCACCGCCGGCACCGGCTTCCTGCCGGATGTCTGTCGCGAGTGGGAAGCGGCCGCTTCAAGTGCCACTGCACTGGGCATGCGAGTCGTGCATGTGCGTCTGGGCGTGGTCCTGTCCGCTCAGGGTGGTGCACTGCAGAAGATGCTGCTGCCGTTCAAACTGGGTGCCGGCGGTATCATCGGCAACGGCCGTCAGTACTGGAGCTGGATTGGTGTCACTGACGCCGCGCGGATCTTCGCCTTCTGTGTCGACAATCCATCAGTCAGTGGCCCGGTGAACGCCGTCAGCCCGCACACCGCGACCAACTTTGATTTCACCAAGACACTGGGATCGGTACTGCGTCGACCAACTGTGTTCCCGCTGCCTGGGTTCATGGCCAAACTGGTTCTGGGCGAGATGGCCGAACCACTGTTGCTGGCCAGTGCCCGGGTCACTCCGAATGCTCTGCGAAAAGCAGGCTTCACGTTTACTCAGCCTGGGTTGCGAGAATGTCTGGCAGCCGAACTGAAGTGAGTCAGCCTCAGGCGTCGGGACCAAACTGGATGCGGATCTGCCTGTGGGTCGCCTCACTGCAGTGCCTGATCTGGGGCCCGTTAATCATTCTGGCCCCTCAGAAATCGGCCCTTGCCTACGGCTACGCTGAACCACCACAGGACCTGTTTCTCTGGCAGGGAATGGGGTTGATTATCACACTGTACGGCGTGGGTTATGCAATTGCCGGACTGGACCCGTTGCGGCACTGGTTAACTGTCGCTGTCGGCCTGCTGGCAAAGATCCTCGGCCCCATCGGCATGACATGGGCCGTGCTGCAGGGTCAGACATCATCCGGCGTGCTGAAACTCATCCCTGTGCACGACGTGATCTGGTGGTTCCCCTTCGCTTTGATTGTGATACGCGGAATTCGCTGCCAGCTGCGACCTGTGGAATCCGGACCGAAATAAGGATCAACGCGAAATCCTGTAGGCAGCTGCAGCGTCCCCTGGGATAACCGCGTCCCTTAGGAGGCCCACGCCCCTTGGGAGGGCGAAGCTCCTGCTGAGCCGCGCGTTCACACCACCGCAGGAACACCTTCGGCTCGGCGGGAGCCGCGACTTCCCAAACGCTGGGGACGACACGAGCTGAAGCCCATGCTTCGACCATCGAGCACCAGTTGGGGAACAAAGCCGAATCTCCCCTTTGCTGAGTGGTTATCAGCCCACGGAATGGCCGAGCGACGGGCAGCCGTTCACCGCTTTTTTGCTTTGTGTGGGCAACAGGCGGCCGAGCAGGAATGACGCAAAGGACAAATATGTAGCCCGAGCATTCCTGACGCTGAGGGACTAAAATGTAGCCCGAGCATTCCTGCTCGGCCCCGTACGGCAAAAACACGATGTTTTTCAATGAGCTGGAGTCTATTTGACGGCCTCAGCCGACTTTCGTCCCTCGCGTCAGGAATGCTCAGGCTACGGTTGTGGGCGAACAACGATAACAGAACACTGACAATTGACTTCGGCTCGGCAGGAGCCTCGCCCTCCCGAACGGGATTAGTCGCCCCCCGGGGAAGGTCCATTTTGAGCGCCCGTGCCCAAAAGACTATCTCACACTGCACACTTCCCTTGACGTTGAGCCCGAAATCAGGTGGCGGAACTTCCGCGATTCTCAACGTACCTCGATGCACCTGCGATGATCCGTGAACAACTGCACCGGCTGTCCCTCTTCCGCAGGCACCAGTTCTTCAGTCCTGCAGATCAGGACTGTAACTGCCGCAGCAGTTCCAGCACCTTTGTCTCAATCAGATCACGCACCTGCCGGAATTCTTCAGGTGGCATCTCGCGAGGATCCGGGATTTTCCAGTCCACCCGCAGCTTCGCATCCACCAACGGACATTCATCACCACACCCCATCGTGACAGCTGCTTCAACCTGTTTCCCGTTGAATTCGCTGAGTCCCTTGGAGTCATGAGTGGTCAGATCATAGCCACGCTCCTGCATCGCCTGAATGGCTTTGGGATTAATACGCCCCGAAGGTCTGGAACCGGCGCTGAAGGCCTGAATCTCAGCACCACCATGCATCCTGGCAAACGCTTCAGCCATCTGGCTGCGATTGGAATTCTCAACACACACGAACAGCAGAGTTTTGACAGCCATCACCATCTCCCGTTGCAGCAGTTTCCGCAGATCACGCGAACCACGTCCCGTTCAGCAGCAGCCAGCAGGTCCACAACAGCCAGCCGCAGACGGCAACTGGGGCAGACACAGTTCAGGGGCCAGACACGCTGTATGCTTCAGAGCCACAGAAAACAACAGACCAGACGGCGTCTGCTCAACAGTTGCCAGTGGATAGCTGGCTGTCACTGTTGTTTCAATTTCCAGCTCCACGGACAGATCCTCGGTCCCCAGCACAGGCTGAGCCAGCTGCAGGATCTTCAGCAGCTTAGCGGACGTCAGTCGATGCTGAACATCATCAGCCACCCAGATCTGCAGAGTACAGGTGGCGGTGGACCGGCGAGTCCCCCCGCAGTCGATAAAGTCCTTCCGCACCAGTGCCACTTCCGTCACGTGAAAATGCGCCGGCACAAAACTGCGGTCAGGCAGCATAATATGCAGACGGGAATCAGGACTGGACTGCAGGCACTGCAGCACATCTTTCAACAGCATGGCACAAAGTCCTTCATTCAGAAGATAAAGACCGGGACGCAACATCCGCACGCACCAGTCGCAGTGTCAACACGGCGAACACAGCCCCGGCCGTGGGCGCCAGCAGATAGATCCAGAGCGACTGCAGATGGCCCGACACCAGAGCAGGTGCCAGTGATCGAGCAGGGTTCATGGACGCCCCGCTGACCGGGCCGGCAAACAACGCTTCAAGGCCAACAACCGCCCCCACAGCCAGACCACCAAACTGCCTCTTCACTGGCGTATCCACCGAAACATTCAGAATCACAAACATCAACAGCCAGCTCAGCAGAAACTCAAGGACGAAAGACTGCATTGCAGAACCTGCCGGCAGAGTTGCCCCCAGCAGCCGGTCATCGGGAAACATCAGCCGCAGCAGCACACTGGCCACAACTGCCCCCGCACACTGTGCCAGCACCCACGGCAACAGACGCCGAATCGAGAATTTTCCCGCCACCACCAACCCCACGGACACCGCCGGATTCAGATGACAGCCCGAAATGTCGCCCAGTGCATAACACAGTGCCATCACCACCAGACCAAACGTAAGGGCGATTCCCGGATGAGTCACTGCGCCGCCGGAAAAACCATTGATAACAATCGCCCCCGTACCGGCAAAGACCAGCGCAAATGTCCCGAAAAACTCGGCCGCCAGCTGGTGTCTCAGACCGCTCTCCATCAGCAGCAGCTCCTTGCCTGAACATGTCCCGGTAACGACTGTTCCATCAGACACAACCCCTGCTCAAGCAGAGCACGCACACACAGGTCCACCAGCCGATAGCAGATGCTGGTGCCTTCCCGGCGCGACGCCACGATTCCCAGATCGGCCAGCCGCTGCAGCTGGTTGGAAACCGCCTGAGGCTTCATGGCTACGGCAGCCGCCAGCTGCCCAACCGGCAACTCATCAGCACGCACCAGAGCATGCAGCAGTCGCAGTCGCGTCTCATTCGCCAGCACGCGAAATACCGCTGCCAGCCCACCAGCCTGTACCGGCGACAGTAACGGTCGCTGCGCCAGCGGCAATGGACGACCACAGGCAGCAGCGACAGCCGTTGGCCGCCGAGCTTTCCCCACAGCTGACGCCATAAATCACCCCACAGACATACCAGCCCGGAAAACACACACAATTATTACACAATTACACTACACTGTGTAATTTGTAAAATCAAGCGAATTCGCGGGGATTCATGGCATCGCCGGAATCAGACGGCAGACACGTCGATCATGGCCTTCAACACACCACTGTCCGGCTTCGTAAAGGACTCAAACTCTGACGGCACCTGAGCAAATGGTACCCGATGCGTAATCCACGGTTTCGTATCAATCGTCCCGGACTCAATCAGCTGAATGATCCGCCGAAAATCCTTCGGCAGAGCATTCCGGGACGCCTTCAGTGTGATTTCCGGACGGTGCAGTGTGGGATGAGTAAAACTGATTTCTTCCGTTGTGATGCCCACGTAGACCAGAGTGCCGGTGTGCGCACAGAAACGAAATGCCGTCGACATCGAACCACGGTGCCCGGTCGCATCCGTGACCACCGCAAACAGATCACCTGCAGTGATCTCCTGCAACGCCTGCAGCTCAGTGCCATCCCCCTTCGACAGCACTGTACTCTCAATCCCGTATGTACGCCGCACAAACTCCAGTCGCTGCGGCACCATATCCATCACGGTAATCTTCGCACCGGTCAATCGAGTAAACTCGAGCGTGGCCAGTCCAATCGGTCCGGCACCGATAATCAGCACGTGCTCGCCGGATACCGCCGCACCGCGATCACACGCATGACAGCCAATCGCCAGCGTCTCCACCAGAGCCAGCTGTTCGTAATCCAGCTGCTCTGAACGATGCAGCTTGTCAGCCCGAATCAGAAATCGCTCGCACAGGCCACCATCCACCATCACACCAATCACGTTCAGCGTGGTGCAGCAGTTGCCCTGACCGCGACGGCACGCATAACAGCGACCACAGTTCATGTAAGGCTCGACACTGCAGCGATCCCCCGGCTGCAGGCCCTGCACGCCAGACCCAACGGCCAACACCTCAACTCCCAGCTCATGACCAGGAATCCGCGGATAGCGAAAAAACGGAAACTTACCCAGATAGCCGCTGGTGTCCGTGCCACAGACGCCCATTCGATGCGTACGTACCAGGACTTCCCCGGGGCCCGGAGCAGCAGGTTCTTCAATGCTGACAAACTCCAGCTGCCGAGGCTGCTCAAGTCGAATGGCTTTCATGTTCTGACCGTCCTGAGAATAAAAATTGACTATCGCTGAAACTGAGACTGTAAGCCCCGGAATCCAACAGCAGAAGTCCGGCCCGCCCAGATTCCCGGTGCAACGTATGCACCACAAATCACATCGCTCAGCCCCTGCTCCACAGACCGCATAACCAACGCCAGACACGTCGCGGCATGGACGGATGCAGGACCTGCTCGGTCCATGTCTTTCGTGACGACGCAAAATTGTTCCACGCCAGCTCTGCGTAAGGCTCAAATGTATTTCGCACAGTCCCGATCACACCCTGTCGATGCACCGCCACCAGCGCCGCCGCGTAATGACTGAAAATGTTCCGATTCACAATCCGACCCGCGACGAACAGGCTTGCCAGAGTTCCCTCGGTCACCCCACGAATCATCTCGACCGTCTGCATCGCCAGAGCTCCCGAGACACCCAGCAGCGAAATATTCTCGCTGGTCGCCAGCCCTCGCATATCTGTCCACAATCGCCGAATCTCTGACTCCGGGATCAGCTGCGTCGGATCAATCTCATTCAGAGCAGCGCGAGTCTGAGTAATACTGTCCTTCAGCTCCTGAATCGAAAGTGGCGGCAGGTCAAAGGCCGTCGCCGCCGTACCACTGGCCTTCCTGACAGATTCCAGCAGATCATCCACCCGATGAATCGTGGAACTGTCATCGATCAGACCCTTTTTCTGCAGTTCAGCCGCCAGCTCCTGCACGTAAGTTCCCGTCCCGTAAGCCACGTCGCTGACAATTGCCAGAATCCACAGAGGCGAGATGTGCAGCGTCGTCAGACCAGTGATGTCA
Organism: uncultured Planctomycetaceae bacterium; assembly: GCA_903858815.1. GTDB lineage: Bacteria > Planctomycetota > Planctomycetia > Planctomycetales > Planctomycetaceae > SXXK01. The sequence goes on from CAIOKE010000041.1 coordinate 11,320, forward strand.
ATAAAGTTGGCAATCGCCTTCTTCGCAACAAATCGGCCCGGGTCTGTTTCTGTCCCCGGCACGGCATCCACCGGAACTGCCGGTTGCGAAACAACAGCTCCCGCAGTTTTCTCTTCAGGAACTTCAGCCACCGACTGCAGCAGAAAATTCACGGAATTCCGAATCGCCACCTGATAGCTTTTGGAATTCTGAAATGCCTGAGGTATCACAAATTCGGCGATTTCCCGAGCTGTCCCGGCCGTCAGACCGACTGCACTGCGAAGCAGTCGTTCCGGCAGCGAGATCCCATACAGCACACCACCCACCAGTTGCTGCACCGTCAGGTTCGCAGCACTCGCACCCGGCCCGTCGGAATCCTGTTCTGATGTCATGGCACGCAGCCCCACTGGAACCTGAAAATTGCCTGATTGCCCTGAATTATGGCCCGCCTGCCATTTGCCCGAAATCTGAAAAATCCGTTTTCCGGACCATCCCCGGATCGCCGAGATAACCTGCGCAAAATAGACTAAGCCGAGCAATTGCGAAGACTTTACCCATTCAGGGAACTTTCCGAAAAGGGCAAAGCTTCTGCCGTTTGTCGAATGTGATGCGACTGACGGATTTCAGCGATCTGCGCGAAATCATCGACGATAACGCAGAAACGCACCCCTCCGATCAGGCCCAGCAGGCCAATTCGGACTGTTATAAGGAGATTTCAGTGGGCAGCACACAGCCGTCAGGACTCCAGACACATCGCCGCACCGCCCTGCAGGTGCTTTTTGCCGCTGCTGTCCTGTTCACTGCTTCCGCTGGTTCGCAGTGGCTGGCCGCCAGATCTGACGAAGGCGACGCTGCTGCTCTGGGCGTGTTGCCACGTCCCCGTGACATGTCTGCCGAAACACTCGATGCTGCCGGAACGGAATTCGCTGCTCGCGTGGAAACACTCTGGAATACCCAGACTGCCGTTGAAGAACGACGCAGGGCACTCACTGAACTACAGACACTGACCACAGCACTCCCGGCTGATGGACCTCAGGCGACGCTCCGACAGCGTCTGCTGCGACGGCTGAGCCTGCTGTCGGCAACCATGGACGCCGCCGCTGTCGCCAACCTCCAGACCTCCTCCACCGACTACTCCGCTCAACTGCAGTCCGACGCTGCCACACTTGTCGCTGCCCTGAACACCACACCCAACGGACGACTTTGGGTGGATTATCTGGCACTGAATGGACTGACCCAGCCAGCGGATTCGGAAACCCCGGCAAAACTCAGCACCTTCCTCGCTCGAATTTCCGCGATGGACGAAATGTCGGCCGAACAGCAGGGCTTTCTGCTCAGCAGTGAAGTGCAGGACCTGAAAGCCGCTGCCGAATCTGCTCTGTATCACAGCCGCACCTTCGCCTCCGATGATGAAGCTCGCCAGGAACTGCAGCTGCAGCTTGACCACCTGCTGCGTGGCCTGCTGCAGAACGAAGCCACTCCGGCAGTCGCCGCTGCGGATCGGGCACGGAATGCCTGGCGCGCTATCCGCGCTCGGTTCCCCGCCGCCGCTGACGGACTGCGCCCGGTCCTTAATGAATATTACCTCAACAACAACCTGCACATCACACTCTCCGAAACACTGATCGCTCGGCTGATTTCCAATTCCCGCACTGAAAGCGGAAAAGTTGCTGACACCATCCTCGGCGCCTGGGTCACCGGAACTCAAACCACCAGTGCTCAGATCACGGTCGATGTTATTCCCTCCCCCAACACCGCCTCCTTCGCTCTCAAACTGAACGGAAACACCAAATCCAGCACCGTGGCTCAAAAATCACCAGCCACCGTCTGGACCAGTGGCGACCACTACTTCCAGGTGCAGAAGAACGTCGTCTTCGATGGATCAAAGATTGCCCTTTCTGCCAGTGCCTTCGATGTGGATACAAACAGTCGCACGACAGGATTCCGCACACGATACGATGACATGCCCCTGTTCGGCGGTATTGCTCGCAATATGGCCGAGCAGAAGATTGCCGACAGCAAGGCTCAGAGCGATGCAGAAACTGCCCGCCGCATGCGACGCGACATCGTTCCGAAATTCGATCAGGAAGTGGGCGGTCGATTCACAGGCATCAATGATGATTTGCAGAAGACGCTGACCGCACTGAAAGCCAAGAACGCTGCTCCCGACAACATCAGTGCTCGCTCCAGTGGATCGCACATCGCCGTCAGCAGCCGCACGATCGGCTCCGGTCGACTGGGTGGCTCCACACAACCCGTCCTGCCACTGCCCGATGAAGGTGGTGCCCTGCAGATTCACGAAAGTGTTCTCAATAATGCCCTCGACGCCCTGCGTCTGCATGGCAAAGTCGTGCCGGACGATCAGCTGACTGCCGAACTGGAAAAGGCTCTGTCAGAACTGCTGCAGCGGGAAGTCAAACTCAGCAAACCGGCCGACCCAACAGCCGCCCCCGCTGACGCTCAGGCCACAGCAGCACCGGCCGAACCAGCAGACGCTGCTGATGAACCGGAGAAATCCACGGCCTTCATCTTCAGCAAGGCTGATCCGCTGCGAGTTCGATTTGACAACGGCGAGCTGACACTGCTGATTCAGGCTGGTATTCGTCAGGAAGGTAAGGCCGATCTGCCTGTGCATACCATCGTAGTACCAATTGCCATCAGCCTTGCAGATTCCAAAGTGGTGATGACGCCACGACCGGTACGCGTTCTTTCGGCTCCGATCACAGTTGCCAACCAGCTGCGTAAGGTCATCGGTCGCCGCATCAAAGCTCGCGAATCTGATGCCGTCATGCAGCTGCAGTCTGACCCGGAAAAGCAGGTCTCGGTGACCATCACTCGCATCGAACTGAACGATGGCTGGCTGACAACCGAATTCCGCTGAAAGAAGGCTTGTACGGCCGCAGCATCCCGCGGTGCGGCAGCAGCCACACCGCCCACGGGCCACTTCACTGGCTTTGACAACCGGTCACACCTCGGACCAGCAATCACCAGCTCGGTAACGGTCCTCGCGACAGCACCCGTCAGCTGCCGCTGACGCCTCGTCTCGACACTCGGCGAGATTTCGTTCATGTGTGTCATTCGTGGTCAAATACCCCGTACGCCGCGGCATTTTTCCGTGTGCATCCGCATCTACCCAGCAACGCCGGCAAGGCGTGTGCCCCGTCAGTTGCAGGACGCCAACCGCCGGTGACCCTCGGCAACTTGAACGCACAACACTGAGAGACGAGACCGATCGTCGCACAGACACCGGACAGCGGACACGCGTCACGGGTCTCAGTACGCCTGGAAAAAGTCATCGAACCGATGGGCCGACGCATTCACAAACTTCCGGGTGTCATTTCGAATCTGAGTCACCAGACACTTTGTTTTTCAGAAATTCAATGAATTGTCGATCACGGGGTGAAATGTGCCAGCCCTGTGCCGCCATTCCTTCAAACACAGCCAGACACTCCTTCCACCAAATACCGGCAGTAGCAGCGTTACTGTCTTGCTCAGCAACTGTTGCCAATTTTGAAAAAGAGACCGCGAGGTCACGCTGCAGCTGCGCGTTGGTCTCGTCGGACAAGGCAAGGGTTCGAGCAATCGCGAGTCCCTGTTCGAAGTAACGCTTGGCCCCAGACAGATCTCCGGCAGCGACACTCACATCGCCCAATTTGTTGAAACTGATCGACAGGTCACGCTGCAGCTGCGCGTTGGTCTCGTCGGACAAGGCAAGGGTTCGAATCACTGCGCCCGTGCTGTGGAGCAGATCGCGGGCTGCATTGAGGTTGCGATAATGCAGCACTTTCTCCGAAAGAAACATCCCATCGACTGCTATTTGATAATCCGCTGCCGTCTGCAGAAGATGGGGGATCGTTTCCGCTAAGCAGTCCAGCTCCCAGTCCGCTGGTGCTGCCTGCTGCCCGTAGACTTCATCGGCGCGCTGGGCGACAAAACGTCTTAAAAGAAACTCCTCGGTCTGTTCCATGTCTGCCCGCAGATACTCACCAATCAGACGATGCAGTCGGACCGTCTTTGGTAGAACGCCTGAGCCAAAGATGCCGGACAACAGTGATTGCTTTTCCAGCAGTCGGATGAGTTCGAACCAGGGGTCTTCGCCATCAGGCTGGAGTTGCCCAAGCTGCGGATACTGCAGCAAAGCCAGCTGCCGCAACCACGAAACTGCGATTCGATCCGGCGGTAGAAGTGCCGCAAAACGAAGTACGCACAGCGCAGCAGGATTGAGCTCAGCCAGTGTGGGCTGCAGCACCAGCTTCAGCCGCTTTTCGTGGTTGTGTCGCTGCAGGATCACCGCATCATCCGTGCCATACCTGTCAAGGCTTTCAAGACTCAGATTCTGCAGCACGCCCACATAAGTCAGCGACTCTCGCACCAGCAGTCGCGCAGCCACAAGTTCCACCGCCAGCGCAAAACCACCCAGTCGCCGGACAATTTCCGTCGCCGCCTGCTGCTCTGTCGCAGTCGCAAATGGACGGAATTTTTCCAGCAGCGCCAATGCGTCGATCGGCGACAGCTCTTCCAGCATCAGCGGCTTGATGCCCGCCAGCTGCTCCAGTCGCGTCGTCGCCAGCAAATGCAGATTTGGGCCGAGGACCGTGACCTGACTTGTTTCCGTCGGTTGCAGCAATTCAGTCCGACTCACGTTGTCCAGAACCAGCAATACAGCGCCCCGACTTTGCAGTCGCCTGCGTAGTGCTCGCAGCACTGCCAGAAAATTGGCTTCTTCATTGTTCCGTTCGGCGTCGCTGATTTCGTTGTGAAATGGATCCAGTTCCAGCTGGCTGAAAGCCGCGGCAAAGGTAGACCGTCCTTCGCAGCGCACATAATAGCGACCGCCGGGATAAACGCTCGCGTAAGCGTGCGCGTACGTGAATGCCAGCTCGGTCTTGCCAATCCCCCCCAACCCGTGAATGCCCGCAATGACCCCGGTGTGATTGTCGACCAGCATCTGTCGCAGCTGCACGAGCTCGTCAACTCGACCAGTAAACCATCGGTTGTACAAAGGAACGGTCGATTCGCTGGTGGCTGCCTGCCGCAGTTTTTCGCCCTTTGTTTCTATTTCCTGCGCCAGGCTGGCAAGCTGCCGGCGAAGATCATGCTGCAACAGAGCCGTCAGGCCTGCACTATAGAACGGCTGCACAGCATGCAGCTGACGACGGCGGAATTCACGAATCACTCCCTCCGTCTCGCGAACAAACGACTCATGCGGGGGCGGAAGTTGACAAAGTGCAGCAACCTGCCGTGCCGCCTCCTGTTCTGATACCACGGGCCTGCCAAACATGGCCGGAATATCCACAATGTAGATCGGCGCGGCACCATCGCTCAGAACATGCAGGCCGATTTCCCGTTCAATCCACGCCCGCCACTCACGTCGACACACTTCGCTGGCAAAATAATTGGGTGACAGGAATGCCACGAACAATTGCGAGCGAACTATCCCTTTATTGAAGATTTCCGACTGCCAGTGGGAAAACAGCGGTATCCGATCCTTGTCCCAGAATACTCGCAACTCGCGATTCCCGGTTAAGGTCCGATACTCCTCTTTCAGGGCATCCACGTAGGCCTTGATCCAGCCCTCCGCATTGTCCAGACTGGCATACGAGACGAAAATGTCGTAATCGGGAAGGTCAGTCGTCATCTGCTGTGCTCCACTCGACATGCTTCACTTCACCCTGACGGAAACTATCGCAGGCAGGAGAGTCTTTTGGTAGCGAGTAGGGATAGACTACGGCAATGGAAGGGGAGTGTGCCGGGCTGACTTCAGAAAGCAGCAGCACACTTGCCCCCGCAACTCCATCGATCTGTTCAGGTCTGCGGTTCACGTCTGCGGCGGGAAATGACGGGCCTCGTGAACGTATCATGGTCCCAGAACCGTGTCTTACGACATACCCCAACGCCCAACTGTGCTGACGCACGGGCTGACTGTTTCTGAAATCTCGGTCAATAGTCCTCGCTTTTGCCGCGGACCCACAACTCTATGCCCGCTTCAAACCGTCGTTCGGCCGACGCTTCTGCTTTAGAGTTACCGAGCACCATCGCAGTGACGATCCTCACGACCACACACGTCAGCTCACGCTGACGGCTCGCCTCGATACTCCGCGAGCATTCGTCCTTGCGGCTATTCCGTGGTGCAAAACCACCCACACTCAAACGCCGCTATAACACCGCGCACATCATTATCCATGCGCCTTTTTTCGCGGGCCGTTCAGCAGGACTCCAATCCACGTTTCACGGACACACCAGCGATACACCAGCAGCAGCAGGATTGTGCACAGACTGCATGTCAGACTGAATTTCACATACGAGGAAACCGGCCACAAACGGATTGGTGCCTGCAGAGCAAACAGCACTGGCAGATGGGACAGATACAGCCAGTACGATGCATCAGAGAGCCAGCGGATCCGCGGACTGGGATGCGACATCCAGCGACGGAAGATCCCCAGACAACCAAAACTCATCAGCCACGCATACGCGGCCTGCAGCAGCGATGACAACACCAGCGAATCACCGACAAGGAAGGTCAGTGGCAGCAGGCCCCCCAGAGCCACTGGCAGTGTCAGCCACCACCTTTTTCCCAATTGCCCCTCCCGATCGGCCGATTCAAAATACAGACAGCCGAACGTAAAGAACAGACCGTAGTACAGCAGCACGTGAGGCTGCGGCAGAATCCCCATCGATGTATCGGGACCGAATGCCGGCCCGAATAGCCCCATAAAACAACTCACGGCCGCCGTGGGCAGTAACCAGCACAACCAGCCCCAACCGATCGTCAGTAACCCCGACACCTGCCTGCGAGGCCATATTCGCTGCCCCGCCCACACAACCAACGGAACAAACATCGCAAATCCCAGAACCATCCAGCACAGAAACCAGAGAAACCAGAGGTGGTCGAATACGGGCGTCAGCATGAGGTGAAATGGCACGGCACCGGGGGCAGCCGACCACACAATATTCCAGCTTTCAGCAGTCAGCAGACTGCGGTAGGCATCGCGAGCTTTGGTCAGGTTGTCGGGCTCCGCATTCGCCGCCACCTGCGGCAGGGGTGGCAGCAGCTGCAGGCATTTCTGCCGCCCCGTCGCCACAGCGTCAGGATCACGCGGCGGCAGCTGCAACAGCCCCCAGATGAACAGTGTGCCCTGAACATCAGCAGTCGCCGATCTGGCGGGTGGATCGCCCGCCAGATTCTTTGCCCCCGCATCCGCTCCGCGACTCAGTAAGAGCTGCACCATCGTGGCATCACCAATAAACGCGGCTCCATGCAGCGCCGTCGAGCCATCGGTATTCCGACCTTCAATGTCAGCCCCCGCATCCAGCAGCAACGTGGCAGCTGCCGTGTTTCCGCACATAGCAGCCCATGCCAGCGGTCGTACCTGAAACTGCGGATCCGGCTGATTCGCCAGCGTTTTGTCCACCAGCAAGTCACGCAGCGTCTGCTGATCGGCTCGCCGTATCACTGCAGCGATTGAATCCACAGACTGCGACGATCCCTCCGCCACAGTACCATTCACTGCAGAACCAGCTGCCAAAGTTCCCAGCCAGCGAGTCAACGGCAGAATCGTGATCAAGCCCAGCAGACACGGCAGCAGAATGCGCAGAGCACGCTGCTGTATCAGTCGCAGCAGACCGCGCTGACGCCAGATCATCATCGTGAAGTAACCGCTGATCAAAAAGAACAACGGCATTCGAAATCCATGGATGATCATGAACACCCACGTAAAGACCGGACTGCTCTGCGAATCCTGAATCGCCCACGGGAAACCCGGAGCATAAGGAATCGCGCCGTGCAGCGCAATTCCCAGCAGCATCGCAAAAGCCCGCAGCGCATCCAGATCATGCCGCCGCGGTGACTGCACACCCAACTGCACTTCCGTCATGTCATCACTGCTTTCGTACCAGGGAAACGCGGATCGGATCCAGTAACTCCAAAGTCACATCCAGATGATTCTCGTCCAGCAGATCATAGCGAATTGCCAGACCGACCGAGGGATTTCCCTGTTCCTCGATCTGCAGCGCGAGGCGTGCCTGCCCTTGTTCCGGCGATGTCCAGACACCGGAAAACACTCGCCCCTGCCGATCTCCGCCATGATGCTCAATCGAACGACCATCAGGGGTACGAGTCATCAGTGCGACCGACTGCCCATTCGCATCCCTGCTGCTGCTTTCCAGAACACGGCCCTCAATTTTCCACACAAACCTGAGTGTCAGCTGAGAACCCTGCGTCTCCGCATCAACCCAGGTGCCCGGCAGGAACTCCAGCCCAGCCCGCTGCAGCGCTGCCCCCAGTGACCCATCGTCCGGCAAAGCCGCACTGTCACCAGCAGACTCGGCCACCGTAAACAGAAATTCGTTGCTGAACAGACCGTCCGGATTCCGCACCTGCAGAAAATGCAGACCAGCAGCCGGCAACTCACTTAACGTCAGCTTCAAAGTCTCCGGCTGCAGCTCAAACCGCGCCGCCACTCGTCGACCATCAACGAAGACGGCTGAGTCAGCCTGCACATGCCGCGCACCCAGCACCATCGACAGACGCCCGGGGCGCAGTTTCGGAAACAACTGATGTCCGCGCTGCTGCTCCAGCGGACCCCACGTCCACAGCGCCGGCTGCGGATTCTGTGAATCACAGTGTTCGCCGGCACGCGCTGTCGCAGTTCCGGTAAACCGTCCGCTCGCCGACAGCGTCAGTAAATCCTCAGTACCGAACACCCGGCCGGGACTGCGCGCATCCACCCACTTCCAGCCCTGACCATCAACCGACAGATATTGCAGTGACAGCAGCACAGCCCCCGCCCGATCAGCCCCCTGCAGCACTCCCTCACACTGCAATACCACCGATCCCTCCGCTGCAGCCTCTTCCAGATCCCGCAACAGCCGGCGCTCTGTTCCGTCCTCCGCCGTCCGGCCACTGATCGTTACCTGCCGCCCCAACGCGCCGGAAAACCCCGTACTGCCCTCAAGGACCATGTCCCACACCGGGTCAAATCGCCCACGACCAGCCCACGACAGTTGCCAGATACTGCGTTCGGAATTTCCCGCCTCCGCAATCGCACGATAAAAATCAAAATCAATGATGTTCAGCCGCCCCTGCGGCAGAATCAGCCAGCGATCATACGCACCACGCCACGTGGGAGTATCCATGCCGGTGCCCGGAGTATTTGTGCTGACCAGAAACGGCAGTCGATGACAGTCCCCACACACATTCGGTCCCGACTTCGACGGATCATTGTCGCCATCCATGTGAAACAGCTGAAATCCCGTCTTCGCCCGCTGTGAAAGCACATCGCTGCTGCTGCGACGCTGCGCCGGCGGATAAGGTACGCTCAGCAGAAATTTCGCCATCGCGTCCCGTTGTACTCCCGACAGACGCCCCGCCAGACCCTCATCATTCCGCTCACCACTGTCTGCCAGCAGCATCGTCGAGGCCAGACCACCGTCAATCAGATTCCGCGCCGCACTCGTGGGCACCGCCCGATCTGAGTTCGGAGGCACCGCACTGTGAATACTGGCACTGTTGATACCAC
>CAIOKE010000042.1 GCA_903858815.1 uncultured Planctomycetaceae bacterium
GTCACCGAGCTGGTGCTCGGTGGTCCCAGGGTGCGGGCGGGCGAGTCGGTGGTGGAGGCTTACGGGTGCTGTAGGTGGGCGTCACCGAGCTGGTGCTCGGTGGTCCCAGGGTGCGGGCAGGCGAGTCGGTGGTGGAGGCTTACGGGTGCTGCAGGTGGGCGTCACCGAGCTGCCGCTCGGTGGGCCGAGGGTGTGGGCAGGCGAGTCGTCAGCGTGACCTGACGGGGCCCAGCCACACACGAATTACCTCACCTTGATCAACTCCACAAGGAAGTGCAGAGTCGCATTGCCGGGGATCACCCCGCCCGCACCCCTTGCACCATATCCAAGATCTGATGGGATCTGCAACTCGATCATCCCGCCTTCGCCGACCAACTGCATGCCTTCCGTCCAGCCACGAATCACCTGATTCAAACCAAACGAAATCGTCTTACCACGCTGGTAAGAGCTGTCAAACACCTTGCCATTGTCCAGCCAGCCATGGTAATGCACCTCGACCGACTGAGTGGCAGTGGGCTTCGTGCCAGCACCGGCCCGCAGAATTCGGTACTTCAGTCCCGATGCTGTGGTCGTAAAAGCAGTAGTGGCATTCGCGTCAATAGCACCAGCACCAGACGGCAACGCCGGAAATGCAGGATTTCCTTCTGTCATTGATCCAACCTTATGTGGAAAAAAACTTCACCGCGGACAACTGCCCGCAAATACAGGTCACGCAGTATCCACGATCGAACCCCGGGACTCAAACTTCACCCGCTCCGGTTTCCGGAAAACCCCTACATTCCCATCACATACTTCAGCAGCTCGATCCGCTCCCGATCATTCAGTCCCTTCAGCAGATCTCGCGGCATGAAGGACTGATCTGCCACCCTCAGTTCCTCAATCTCACTCTTTCTCAGAGTCTCCACGCTGCTTAAAGTCCGCAGGGTCACAGATTCCGGTGTCTCTGACTGCAGCAGCCCTGTTAATACTCTGCCCTCCGTCGTCACGACCACTCGCGCCTGATAGTCCCGCCCAATGACCGCGTCCGGATTGATCAGATTCTCAACCAGATACTCAATCCCCTTCGCTCCCGTTCCTTCCAGACGCGGCGCAATGGGGGGGCCTTCAGGCGTTGGCAAATGGCACTGAGCACACAGCTTCTGAAAATGTCGCTTACCATTGCCCCCATCGTAGGCCCACAGCGGAGCTCCACTCCAGGCTGCCGCCTGTTCCCGAATCTGCAGCTGCAGCTCTTCCGAGCCTGCACCAATGCGTCCCCAGACGGCTTCCAGACGCGTCCGCAGGGCCGGATCGCCCAGAGCTGCCATTTGCCGCGCATTCCATGCCGACAGAAGTCCCCGCGGCTGGCGCTCGGCCGCAATTTCCTCCAGTAATCTGCCAGACCAGTCTGCTCGCCCGCACAGGACCTCAATCGCCTGCGTGCGCTGCGACTCAGAATAATCTGCCAGTCCCGACAGCAAGGCTTCGGAAATCTGCATCCCGCGAAATCGAGCGAGCCGAGGAATGATATCGCTGCGCAGATCAGCCTCCGACAGCAAGTCCAGCAGGACCTGCAGATTCGTCTCCCCACCAGCACCGGCCAGGATTTCTATGGCCCTGCGTCGACGACGGATATCCGTTCCGCGATCCACCACGACCCGCCGCAGACTGTCGACCAGCACCGAGTCACCGAAGGCTGCTCCAATGGATTCCGACAGTCGCCGCACCTCGGCGTTCGCATGTGCGTACAATCCTGCGCTGAGCCCGGACCAGCCCGCTGCCTCCGCAACTCCCCGGCGATCCCGCAGTGCCAGCTCCAGCAGCTGCAGCCGGCGCAACTGCTGCTCTGCCGGCAGCTCCGCAAAATCCTTCAGCAGGGCCACTCGACCGGATTCCGCCGTGCGTGCCAGATACCACTGCAGTTGATCGCGCAGACTTTCACAGGCTGTGCTGCCCGCCAGTCGCTGCCCTCGCTCCGGATTCTGTTCCACGAAACCGGCTATTCCAAAGAGCAACAGACCAGGCAGCATCTCGTCCTGTGAGAGCTCGTTGCGAGCCGCGAGGGCCTCGGCCAGCGTCCAGCCCAGCTCGACGTTCAGACGCGGCACCTGCGAGGCCAGCGATCGCAGCACCATCAGGGAACTGTCCTGCCGAGCCAGTTCAGGCAGCTGGCTGAGCATCCACGCGCATTGTTGCTCAACACCCAACTGCACGACCCACATCCGCACGTACTCACTTTTGTCCGCCACCAATACCTGCAGCAGCCGATCATTCAGCTGCCCGACAACAGCCAGCGTCCAGACAGCGCGCAGACGATGCACCGGGAGTGACTGCTGTTGCGCCATTTCACTCAGTTTCTGCAGTGCTGCAGGATCGATCGAACGCCGTGCAGCACGTTCCGCGAGGACCTGCCGAGCCGACCGCACATGCCATTCGTTCGTATGCAGCTGCAGGTCCACCAGCTCAGAATCGCTGAGTTTCGAAAGATCCGAGCCCACTGCTTTCCATGTGGCATCGAATTTCAGGCGATAGATGCGACCATTGCCGCGATCCCACTGTTCGGCGTCCGGGTTGTGGCAATGTCGCACATCGTACCAGTCCGTCAGGTAGACCGCGCCGTCAGGACCACTCTGCAGGTCCACCGCCACATAGGCCCGATCGGCACAGAACAACATGTCTGTGCCGGCATGCCGAGTTCGATAGCCGCCACCTTCGCGGTCATTCTTCATACGATTGATCTGATGCCCGTGCAGATTGTGAGTCAGGACATCGTTGCGATACTCCGCCGGCCAGTTGTCCCCCTGATAAACCAGTGTTCCAACGTGCGAGTGACCGCCGTAAACCTGATCAGACCCCGGTCGGCCGGCACCACCTTCACCATGATCATAGCGTGCCGATGCCAGCAGATAGTTCTTCAGCCATGGGCGTCCCGGCACGTCAGCGGAGGACACAAAAGGGGCATACCCGGCATTTGACTGGTTCCAGTAGTGGCCTCCCTGCACAACATGAGTCGTCAGGCCACGTCCCCAGAAACTGCGACAATGAGTCATAAACCATTGACCATGTGCGTCATAATCCAGACCCCACTGATTACTGCCCCCGTGTGCAAAGACTTCAAACTGATGCCGCACTGGATGATAGCGCCAGACACCCGCGCCCATCCGGACCCGCTGGTGCTGTGAAGAGCCTGGTTTACCAATCAATGAACTGTTGAAAACACCCTGATTGCCGTACAGCCAGCCATCCGGGCCCCACTGAAAACTGTTCAGTGTCTCGTGAGTATCCGCGTAATCAAATCCATCGAGCAGCACCTGCGGCTCACCATCCGGCACATCATCCTGATTTCTGTCAGGCACAAACAGCAGATGCGGAGCCGCTCCCAGCCAGACTCCGCCGTGACCCACCTCCATCCCACTCACCAGATTCAATCGCTCCATAAACACATGGCGATGCTCAAACTGCCCGTCAGCATCGCGATCCTGCAGGATCACGATTCGATCGAGTCCCTCACCGTCCGGTCGTCTCGTTGGATAGCTGTGACCCTCAGCCACCCACAATCGCCCTCGCACATCAAAGGCAAATGCGATCGGTTGATGCACAACCGGCTCTGCTGCGATCAGGTCAACAGAAAACCCCTGTGGGACAGACATCTGCCGCAGAGTTTCTGTGGCGGCGCCCGCGGCGTCCGCCGGTACGGTGTTGGGTCTGAGGTGCGCGAGGACCGGATTATCTGTGCTGCGCCAGGCCGTTGCCACTTCGACAATCGCTGGTGCTTCATCGTGCAGTCGGAAGTCATCAAAATTCAGATGCCCCCAGCCTCCCGGATTCTCATCCACCAGACGCACACACACTTGACGTCCCTGCACCGCCCGCAGATCAAACGCGACTCGCCGCATCTGCTCACGCTCGCGACCCGTGGCCCGAAACAGCACAGATTCCTCTGCACCCGCGTCGTTCAGTAACAGGATTTCAGCGCGAGTACTTTCAGCCTGACCGCCGCCCAGCAGAAAGCTGCCCCACGCCTTCGTCACAGTCACTGCCGGCGATGTCAACGTTCCTGTTCCTGCATCCCGCACCAGCTCATAACCACCCACAAAAAAACGGCCTTCTTTGCCACTGATCTGCCCGGGCCAGCGATTGGAAATCCCGTCTTCAGCGACCGGTTGCCCCTGAAAAGCCGTTCCTTCCGCCCGCCAGCCACTCAAATCCCCCGCTTCAAACCCTAAATTCAGCGATTTTCCCTCAGAATCCACCGGGGAGATTCCCGGATTTTCGTTGACTTTGGTGTCCGCAACGATCTCAGGAAATGCCGCCAGCACACCCTGGTTCGGTCCCAGCGGTTCCAGTGTGATGCGTCGAAACTGCACCCGCGTCTCCGGGCCACTGTGAAGCTGAAATGCCAGCAGTCCGGATAGATCGGCTTCCCCTCGCTGTTCATCCCATAACTCACTGAACAGCGTCCCATTCACGTACACAGCCACATGCGGACCGACCGCCACAATCCGATAATCATTCCAGTCCTGCTCCCGAAACAGCACTGCAAACTGTTCGGGAGGTGCAAACCGCTTCTCTCGCCGATCTCCGTCTGCGGCAAGCCTGACACGAGTCCCCCGTTCCACGAGTAACGCACGTCCATGCTCGTCATAGATCCGCCCCAGCCAGACCGCGCCCATGTCGAGGTCCGCCTGATAGCCGGACACGTGATCCACAGAGTCCGCCTGACAGCGAAACTGAATCCCCGAATTCGCCGCCGGTAACCCCGTCAGTTTCACCTGCACCCGCAGATCAAAATCTGACAACCGACCGCCACGCCAGATGAGCCACGTGTTCCTGCGCAGCGTCTGACCTTGAGCAATCTCGCCGACGATGGCACCATCTTCAACACGCCAGTGCGCTGTATCACCCTCCCAGCCGCTCAGGTCACGACCGTTGAACAGTTCTTCCCCGCTGACTGCGGAATGGTCCCACAGGCCAAGGACAAGACACGCCTGGACCAAACTTCGGATTCTCATCCACATCGCTCTGCACTTCCCGTTAATTCCCAGCCAGTTCAGGAAACTTCGCCCGCAGGTCCAGATCATCACCCATCTGCTGCTGCTCCTGCAGCAGTCGCCGAAATAGCTTTCGTTTCCGCTCCAGTCCCCCAGCATCCCCGGAAGCATCCCGCAATTCCTCAGGATCCGCTGCCAGATCATACAACAAACTGACCTGTATCTTCGGATACAACAGCAGTTTTTCGTTGCCCACCGTAATCATCCGCTGAGTCTGCATGTAGGAACCGGTGACAGCGTCCCGCCACTGCGACTCTTTTGCACCCGATAACAGCGGCAGCAGGCTGCGAAATTCCACTTCGTCAGGAATTTTCGAACCTGCCAGCTGCAGGGTCGTCGGCATCACATCCTGCAGGTACAGAAATTCGTCTCGCACCACGCCCTGCGGTACCTCTGGACCACACACCACAAACGGTACTCGGACACTATGGTCATACAGATTCTGCTTGCCCATCAGCCCGTGGTTGCCGCAGGCGAGGCCATGATCCGCCGTGAAGAAAATCCATGTTCGATCAGCCTCACCGGATGCTTCCAGAGCATCCAGAATGCGGCCAATCTGCTGGTCCATATGTGTGATAATCGCGTAGTACTCCTGACGATTCACCTGGACTGACCACTCTGTCCGGGGCAAGGGGGCCAGTTTCTCATCCCGGATATCATAAACATCGATTTCATGGGGATAACGGGGGACAAAACTTGCCGGTATCTGCACCTGTGCGGCCGGATACAGATCCACAAACTGCCGAGGCGATTGCCGCGGATCGTGTGGAGCATTGAAGGCTGCGTAAATAAAGAATGGACGCGGATCGGCCTGCGCCAACTTCAGAAAATCCAACGCATCATCCGCTACTACCTCGCTCCAGTGACGCCCGCCCTCCCAGAATCCACCCCGCGATTCGTCCCACGGCAGCCACTCATGATCCTCGGGACCCGTGGGACGCCCGTAACCAGCCGGCGTATCCTTCGGCATGCCGCCACGCACATGTCGCACCGTCTCAAACACCTTCGCCGCGTCGACGCTGACATGCCACTTGCCAGTCAGAAACGTCTGATAGCCGGCCTGCGACATACGCTGCGGCCACAGCCGTTTCTGCTGCAGCCATTCGGGACGCAGTTTCTGCTCCGCCGCCCTCGCGTTCCAGAGCTGCAGACCTGTGTTCAGCATCGTGCGACTGGCCACGCAGATCGCTCCGTGCCAGCCACCCGAATTGTACGTGCGTCGAAAGGTGGTTCCGCGAGCCATCAGGCGATCCAGATTCGGAGTCCTGACTTCGTCATTCCCCAGTCCGCGCAGCGTGCGATAACAGTGATCGTCCGCAAACAGAAACAGGATGTTAGGGCGATCGGCCGCAACCAGAACCTGACAGCTCAGCCCGCACAGCAGCACCCCGATTAACAGCCATCGACCCATCATGCCCAGCCTCGTTTCTCTGCAGACCGTAAATCAGACTCACTGTTGCCCCAGTGCTGCCGTGCGGAAGGCCGCCTGACTGTCGCCACCACGGCCCGGAAACCCAGCATGCTGCACCAGCCAGATCAGGACACGCTGGTTCCGATGATCATAGTAAGAATTTGTGGAATACGCGCCGCCATGCCCAAATCGATCCTCAGACACCGAAAACCCAAGGCCATAGGATTCCTTCAGCTCTGTCGGTGTCTGCCGAGATGTCAATTGCTGAATTGCCGCTGCCGACAGAATTCGCCGCCCCTCCAGTTCACCGCTGTTCGCCAGCATGCGATAAAAACGCGATACGTCGGCAGCAGTTGAAAACAAACCACCAGCCGGCATCGCTTCGCGGTGCAATCGATCGGTCAGTGGATACTGCAATTGCTCAATCTTTGTCGCCTCCAGACCAATACCACCCGCTCCGGGACGGTAAGCCGTGGCGATCCGAGCCGCCTGAGCCTCATCAGGCCAGAAGGTCGTCTCCGGCATTCCCAATGGCTGCAGCAGGCGTTCTGCCAGAAACTGCTCAAATGGCAAACCACTGACCACTTCGACAATCCGCGCCGCTGTATTGATGCCCGCGTTGCTGTACTGATATCGACTCTCCGGGAGGAAATCCAGAGGTGTCATCGCGTAGCTGCGAACACGATCTGCCAGTGACAATCGGTCCAGCACCGGCACTTCCAGAGCGGAACGGAACGGCATACCGCTGGTGTGAGCCAGCGTTTGTCGCACTGTGATGGGTCGCTCAGTTTTCTTCAGCAGCACATGTTGCGCGTCCTTTTCAACTACAACCATCAGACCACGAAATTCCGGGAGATACTTCTCCACTGGATCGTCCAGCGTGATGCGACCTTCGTCCACAAGGATCATCACGGCCGCGGCCGTGATGGGCTTTGACTGCGATGCAATCCAGAACATCGAATCCGCACGCATCGGTTTGCCTGACTCACGGTCCGCGGCACCGACCGCTGTGATGCTGAGAATACCTTTCACATCTGCGACCAGTGCGACCGCACCAGCCAATTCCTGACGTTCAATAAAGGGCTGCAGCGCTGCTGCAACCGCCTCATTCGGGCCGGGTAATTCCTGAGCATTCACTGCTCCGGTACACAGCACGCAGAACGACAACCAGAAACTCATCAGCACTCGCATGACACTTCCGACTTTCCGCAGGCTTCGCACAAAAAACAGGTTCAGACTCCGGCACAGAAAACAACTCACTGCCGTAACAGCTCAACCACACTCAGAATTGCTCGATGGTCCGAGGCGACCGATTCATCAAGAACTCGCGTTTCCACAACCCGCCAACGCTCTCGCGGACGCACAAGGATAAAATCAATCTGCTGCTTTGGCTGATCCACGGGGATCGTGGGTAATTCCGCTGTATTTGTGGGCAGCCAGTCGCGCTGCACAATCTGCAGCGTCTGACTGCCGGTGACATCATTCAGATCACCTGCCAGCAGAGTCGGGCCCTGCCAGTCCTGCAGTAGCTTCGGCAATTGCTCGGCTGACTGCACTCGTTCTGTCGGGTCGCGACGATGATCAAAGTGTGTGCTGCAGAACAGCAGGCGTCCAACGCCGCCCGGCAGCTCCAGCTCGCAGCCCAGCAATCCCCGCTGCTCACCAGCCGCAACATTCGGCAGCAGCCGATTCCAGTGATTGACGATCGGAAAGCGTGACAGGATTGCGTTTCCATAGTGGCCGCCCTGCAGAGCGATATTGCGTCCGAATGCCGCCTGCAGCCCGGTCAATCGAGCCAGCTCCTGCGGTTGATCCAGATTGCCGGATCGCCCCACTCGCTGATCGACCTCCTGCAAAGCGACGAGGTCCGGCTGTTCGGCCGTCAGTACGCTGGCAATTCGCGGCAGATCCAGCCGGCGATCGACGCCCTCCCCATGATGGATGTTGTAGCTGATGACGCGCAGACGCAGTGGCTCAGTCGCTGCGGCAATACTTAACAGGCAGCTGAAAGCTGGGGCGGTCAGCAGAAACAGAGTGACCATAAGAAATCGCATGCTACTGCTCCAGTGGATGTCGATTCGGCCAGTTACTGACTCAAACGCAGTCCGCGTACGACCGCCTCGCTGGCCAGTTCGCGAGGATGTGGATCCACAGCGCGCCCCGGCAGCGCGGTCAGTACGACGCAGATTGCCCGGATCTCAGGATCTGCCCACGCCACCGTTCCTGTTGATCCCGTATGGCCGAAGGTCTGATCCGAGCAACCTCGGCTGCCGGAATTCCGGCCAACGTCAAAACCCAATCCACGCGATTCAAGTCCGTCGGGATTATGATTCTGAATCATCAGCCGTGCTGTGGCAGGCGTGACAACCCGTCCGCGAGTGTCCATGAATTCGGCCAGCCATTCTGCCACGTCGGGAGCAGACATATGCGTGCCTCCCCACGGAGCTCCCAGCCGACGCCAGTAGTCACTGTTCCAGTCCCACAGTTTTGCTGTTGGATCACCACCGCCAGCTTCCGGTGCTGCCTGTTCGATCTGAACAGGGACAACATCGGCGGGAGTGAAACGACCCAGCCCCTGAGCAGAATGCTGCAGCTGAAGGCGGTCAAATACCGCCGACTGCACCAGTTCAGCAATTGGTTTTTCTGCCAGCAGCTCAGCAATGCGTGCGGCCAGCAGAATGCCCATGCTGGAATAACTGTACGCCGTCCCGGGCCTGAACAGCAGGGGTGTCGAAAGCGTGGCGAGGACGAATTCCTGCAACCCGGCATGAGCAGCCCGTAAGGTATTATTCTGAGGTAACTGATCGGGAAGTCCACACGTATGAGTCAACAGGTGACGCACTGTCATCTGCTCACGGCCGTCCGCAGCAGGCAGAGGCAGATACCGCGAGACGAGGTCATCCAGTGCAAAGCGTTTCTGATCAAACAGAGTCATGAGGGCCGTCATACAGACGGGTTTCGAGATGGAACCCAGCAGAAACATAGCCTGCGGAGTCTTTGCATCGCCGAAGCAGAAGCTTTCCTGCTGATCCCTGAGACGCACATGCAGCGTCGCGGCCCGCACCTGCTGACTGGCTGTTGCCTCGGTCAGAATCTGGCAGGCCTGCTGCAGACGTCGCCCCAGATCGCTGTGAAGACTGTCGATGCCGGCCAGTGGCACGGCACCCAGCGCCGCCGCGAGTGACTGATGGAACTCTCGACGCTGCACGGCAGATTCCCCCAAATGAACTGAAAATGCTTCTTTAAGAACCGCGAAGAATACTCGGATCCACCTGCGGAATCAAAGCCTGCGGCTCACGTCAGTCTCTGAAGTTCACGCCGCAGCAATCCGCCAGAGTCAAGTAATGTGATGTCAACGGTGTGATGACACAGTTGCAACACTCCATCTTTCCCGTTGATCATGATGTACTGCCAGCCAGCGTGCTGATGTCACCAACATTCGTGTTCCGGAACACATGATCTGCGTTTCTTCCCCGCGTTTTGTGTCTGCGACGTTTCTGCTACACTTGTTCTCGCCTTCACACTCATTACCTCAGGTCATTACCACACCGGGACACAACGATGGATCTTGGACTGCAGAACAAAGTGGCAATTGTTACCGGTGGATCAAAAGGTATTGGCCTTGGTATCGTTTCACTGTTGCTGAAGGAAGGCGCTAAAGTCGTCAATGTCAGTCGCAGTCCGGCGGACGTGTTACCGACGCCTGAGATGTCGGACAAATACCTGTTCGTTCAGGGAGATCTCAGCACGACCGAGACATGTCGCATGGCTGTCCAGCAGACTCTGCAGCGTTTCCATTTCATCGACATACTGGTCAATAACGCGGGTGTCAACGATGGCGTCGGGCTGTCAGCGGGCCCGGATGCATTCCAGCAGTCGCTGCAGCGAAACCTGCTGCACTACTATGCCATGGCGCATTACGCCGCAGACTTTCTGAAACAGGCACGCGGCAGTATCGTGAACATTGGTTCGAAAGTCTGCGAAACGGGACAGGGCGGAACTTCGGGCTACGCTGCCTCCAAGGGGGCCATCAATGCACTGACTCGCGAATGGGCGGTTGAACTGGCACCGGCCGGAGTCCGCGTCAACGCGGTCCTGCCCGCCGAAACATGGACCCCACTCTACGAACGCTGCCTTGCAGAGATGCCTGATCCGGTCGCAGCCCGGGCCGCCATCGAGCGCCTGATTCCCCTGGAACGGCGATTTACCACCATTGAAGAGCTGGCAGCAATGGCGGTGTTTCTCGCATCACCCGCTTCCAGCCACACCACAGGACAGATCATTTTTGTCGATGGTGGCTACACACACCTCGATCGAAAATGCACCGTCGATACTGTGGCTGATTTCGGCGCGGCCGCGACCTGAAGTCCGTTGTGCCCGACCTCTACTACTTCTTCTTCAGAAACGGCACTGGTTTCAGCTCAATCGTTTTCACCGACTGTAGATAATCCAGCACTGCCTGAGCATCGTCGCCACCCACCTGGGCATGGAAGTGCAGTCCAAAACCATGGGGACCCTTCGCATCGATCAGGGCGGGCTGCAGTGTCAGGCAGGCTTTGACGATCTCCAGCTGCCCCAGCATTGCTGCACAGAAAAGATCGATCCGCGCACCGCGTTCCAGCAGATAGGTCACAATGTCGCGACGTCCCATGTGTGATGCGCCGCCCAGAGCCGTTTCAAAGTCGCCACCGCCCCAGTCGACCGCACCATTCAACAGCCCCGGTTCACGTTCAAGCAGCTGCTTTACCATCTCCAGTTCAGAGTGAGCAAAGATCACGAAATCCTGCAGCATCTGGCGATTCAGTTGCTCCTTTTTCCACGAAGGCTTGAACTTCGGCGCGTCATAGTCTCGTTCGAACTTCGCTTCGATCGGACCGGTGGCTGCAGACTGAGCATTCTCTGGTGGATTGGTGCTCTTCGAAGCACCATCCTGGGCAAACACAGTGCCGAAACCCGTCACTGTCGTCAGGGCAGAGGTCCATGCCACACCGCCCGTAACAAAACCGCGTCGATCAACGTTGCTGCTGGTCATAATGTTTTCCCCACCTGAACAATTCGCGAAATTCCCTGGAACACTCGGCTGATGCGAGGGGCAAAAGTCGGATGAGGCCGTCAAATGGACTTCAGCTCATTGAAAACATCGTGTTTTTTCGGGATGGGGCCGAGCAGGAATGCTCGGGCTGCATTTTTGTCCTCGGCGTCAGGCATGCTTGGGCTACCTGTTTGTCCTCGCATCTTTCCTGTCTGGCCCCACCATTGAAAAACACAGTGTTTTCGAGAGTGATACTGTGCGATTGCCCGAGCGGAAGTCGAGGCTGCTCAGTCTGCCCTCGCTGTCACTGCATCAGAGAATACCGTATGGCTGTTTCCAGTGACAGTCTACAGCGGTCCTCAGCGTCAGGCATGTCGCAGCTTCTCAATCTGACGCTGCCATTGTTCGGGATCCTGAACCAGCCATGCCCCGGTCTCGGGCTGACCACCAGTGGTTGTCTCGGAATGCCACGAAACCTGCAGTAAAGTCCTGAATGAGGTCTTACCGCAGTGACTGGTCACGAGGCTGGTCCTGATCACCGAGCTGATCGGAATTCGGAAATCTCGTTGCGGGATCAGCATCAGGAAGAGCAGATGGTCTGAGGTCAGCACCAACCCGCCGTTACCTCGCAATTGTAAGCCGCCCAACGACTGCAGTCCGTAGAAATTGGCACCGGTGTCCAGCAGTACGATTGATTCAGGGTTCGGAACGGCCGCGTTGATACGACGCAGTGCAGCAGACCGTATCCACCTCATCAGCAGACGCATGCTGAGCAGGCCTGCGAGGCCGACTCCCAGAGCTGCAACGATCCAGATCAGAAACATGCTATTTTTGCCTTCATCCAAACACGGTCTTCGTGGGTTGGGTGTCGCCGAGAAGAAAACGGTAGGTCGAGCAGTGGTTCTCGGAATAATCCTTGAAAATAAGTGGGGTTTGAAGTGTGTCAGGGATCTGGTGTCCGGGCTGAAGCCCGGGCATTACCCTGAAAAAAAGAGTTTTGTGAGGCCGCTCCGCTGCTGCGGGAGGGGAAATGCATGATTTTTGGCTGGGTTTTTCCCTTGGGCGTTGCCCAGGGCTACGTTGTATATGGCCGTTGGCCAATTGTGGGTTGGTTGCTGTGCGTTTTTCCCTTCTCAGTCACAGCAGACAAGTCCACGATTATGCCACACGTGAGGGATCCCCTGCATCAGCAGAGCACAGTCAGCCTGCACGGATCCAGCTGGAAAGACAGTTTGGTCCTGAAAGAAGCTGGAGTGCATTTCATGGATCTGCAGGGGCTTGACGGCCCACGATTCGCAGGCCAGTTCAATTCCGTAGTGCCGCTGTCCTGTACGGTCTGCCGAGTAACCCAGAGAGCCTTGTTGAAAGAATGCGGACGCCGATTGCAGATCACCAAAGATCGATCCTTCCGGCAGCTCTGCTGTGATCGAGCCGGCTACGTGAATCGCAGTCCCGTCTGCAGTGCAGCGAACTTCGACGCTGACCTTATCAGCCGTTTCATACACCTGAAACTTTGCCAGTCGCTGAACAACCGGAAATACCGAGCCCCCGGCAAGGACATTCCAGCGGGAATTCGTGTGCCGGCGAGGAATGTAGACGCCCGTTCGCACTGCACCATCCTCGTCCCACTCCACCGCAATTCGATGGGCCGCATTTTCCGAACTCAGTCCCCACGCCAGAGGAA
The DNA here is from genome assembly GCA_903858815.1 of uncultured Planctomycetaceae bacterium. Classification (GTDB taxonomy): domain Bacteria; phylum Planctomycetota; class Planctomycetia; order Planctomycetales; family Planctomycetaceae; genus SXXK01. The sequence continues at coordinate 13,158 of CAIOKE010000042.1, forward strand.
ACCATGATGGGCGCATGCTTCCGAGGCGTATCAGGCAGATACCGCCAATGGCCCAGCCATTGGCCAGTTGCGGACGGAAGGGGGCCGGCAAAAGCTTAGCGACCGCGGCAGGATCAATCCGATAATTCGCAAGAATCCTTCGCTCAATCACGCCCTGAATCGAAACCAGTGACATACCGCCTTGCCCTGACGCAGAAAAGAGTTCGGCCGGACCGTTTCCAGTTGGATTTGAAACACGATATCCTGTGGATCGCTTTGTCTGCAACCGTATTTTGCCTGCCTGAATTCACTGTCGCACCCTGCAGAGGACTGACTGTGATGAACCGGATTCTGAATTGCATCTGCCTGACTCTGCTGCCAGGCATTATTCACGTGACTGGTTTGGCACAGCTGTGGGCACAGTCGCCGCAGGAAACTGTACCACCGCGACCTGCGCTCGTCATTCTGACAGATATCGGTGGCGACCCCGATGACCAGCAGTCTCTGATTCGCCTGCTGCTCTATTCCAATGAACTTGATCTGCGGCTGCTGATTGCTTCTGCTGCCGGAACCGTTGGTGAACTCAAGGACGCTGTCACTCGCCCCGACCTGATCCAGCAGATCGTGACAGCCTATGGTCAGGTGCTGCCTCCGTTGCAGCAGCATGCGGATGGCTGGCCCACTGCTGCAGAGCTCGCGGCGCGAGTCGTGTCAGGGAATCACCGACGTGGTCGAGCAGCCGTGGGGGCAGGGCACGATACGGAAGCTTCGCGTCGTCTGATTCAGGAAATCCAGCAAGCCAGTCCTGATCGACCCCTGAACATCAGTATCTGGGGTGGGCAGACCGACTTTGCTCAGGCGCTCTGGCAGGCTCGAGCGGATCGGACGCCTGTCGAGTTTGCAGACTTCTGCCGGCGATTTCGTGTCTACGACATCAATGATCAGGACAGCCTCGCTGACTGGATGCGTGGCGAATTTCCGGGACTGTTCTACATCCTCGCATCAAAACCCGAGGGTCGAGATCGTCGTGATGGAATCTATCGCGGCATGTACCTGACCGGAGATGTGTCGACAACCAGTCGTGAATGGATCGATCGGAATGTTCGCAGCACGGGCCCCCTGGGGGCCTTATATCCAACGCAGACATGGACCGCTCCCAATCCTCATAGATGTCTGAAGGAAGGTGATACGCCGTCGTGGTTTTTCTTTCTGCCACGCGGAGGCAATGATCCGTCGAAGCCCGAGCAACCGGGCTGGGGCGGGCGGTTCGTGCGACAACCCGACGGCTGGTACCGTGATCCGCCGTTCATGGAGAACTATGATCCACGTACGGAAGTCAGTCGCTGGCGAACCGACTTTCAGCGGGATTTTGCGTTACGCATGTCCTGGTGCCGCAACGTGTCAGGGAATTGAAAAAAAATTGGTAGTCTGGGCTTTAGCCCGGGCAACAGCACCACATCACTGTTGAAAACACTATGGTTGTCATAAATGTGTCCGGGCAGGAATGCCCGGACTACGTGTTCTGTCTGCGGCCTCAGAAATGATGCGGGGAACAAAACTCGTAGTCTGGGCTTCAACCCGGGCACGAACTTCGCGTCACCCTTGAAATCTTCGGTGTTTTTAAATGGATGGGGCCGAGCGGGAATGCTCGGGCTACCTTTTGTCCCCTGCGTTGGGGCTACCCGCTGTGTCTCGACTCGTGAGATCTCGTTCGGTGAGGTGGCGCACTCAACTTCTACACTCGAGCCTCTTTCCATAGGTGCTCGACTTACAGGAACACATCATGCCTGATTCACGTCGCCAGTTTCTGACCCGTGCTCTGTTGGCAACGCCTTTGGGTGCTCGCAGCATTCCGGCCGTTGCAGCTCGGCCACCTGGGCGTGCGGCAGGACGATCGCTCAGCAGCACAACGGTCTCCGGTCGCACGACAGATCCGCGAATCCCCTTTTTTGTTGTACCCGGGGGAAACGCCGTTGACTCGGCTGTGGCCACAGCATTGATTGCTGCCGTTCAGGCACCCAGTCAGACCGGTATTGGTGGTTATGGATTGTCAGCGATCGTCAGTACAAACGGCGGTGACAGGATCACAGCCGTTGACGCCAATTCGGCAGCTCCGCAGAGCCTGTCCTCGGATCTCTTCCGCCCACAAGCCGATGGCACTGTCCCCGGCCGGATCAATGAGACCGGCTGGCTGGCTGCGGGGGTTCCAGGCGTGCTGGCGGGGCTGCAGCTGTTGATTGACCAGTTCGCCAGTCTCAAGCTGCACACACTGCTGCAGCCCGCGCTGAAGCTGGCTCGTGATGGCTACCCGTGGCCGGAGGGGTATGTTCGCGCTATCGCGGCACGTTCGATCTTCGCAACCGATCCGGGTTCCCGCCAGCTGTACTTTCGCAATGGATTGCCACTGGCTGCGGGTGAAGTCTTCCGCAATCCGGCTCTCGCCGATCTGCTGCAGACCCTTGCCGATCGGAACAGTGTTGATGATTTCTACCGCGGTGGTATCGCTCAGCAGCTGGCCGCAGAGTTTGGACGCAACGGGGGACTTGTGACGACTGCGGATCTTGCAGCCTACAGGGCCATCTCCGTGAAACCCCTGAGACTGTCGCACGGCAATCGCAGCGTGTGCACACCACCACTGACGGCGGGTGGTCTGAGTGTTCTGCAGATGTTGAAAACGTGGCTTTCACTTCCCGGAACAATCAAAGAGAACGCAGCACTGTCGTGGCATGCGACAGCAGAAACGATGCGGTGGGCGTGGCGAGATCGATTGACGCTGCTGGGTGATCCTGCCATTGAAAGTATCCCAGTGGATCGTCTGTTGTCTGATCTGAACGCACAGCAATCTGCTGCTGCCATCGCCGATGCCGTCCAGCGGAAAAAGATCCTGACGCATGATCTGCGGTCGAACGGCCAATCGGGCACCATCCATATCAGTGCCGCTGATGATCTGGGGAACATGATTGCCCTGACCCTGACGCATGGGAATGGATTTGGTGCTGGCGTTACTGCCGCTGGTCTGGGGCTGACGCTGGGGCATGGTATGTCGCGATTTGATCCTCGTCCTGATCATCCCAACGGACCTCGTTCCGGCAAGAAGCCTCTGCACAACATGGTGCCCGTGATTGCTCTGGAAGGTTCGCAGGCCGCATTTGCGATTGGTGGAGCAGGGGGCAGAAAGATCCCGAACAGCATCTTCAGCGTTCTGCGGCCGTGGCTTGCTGAAAATGTGTCGCTGGAACGAGCATTGACGGTGCCGCGTCTGCACACGGAAGGCACTGCTGCCATGGAAGTGACTGCCGATGGCAGCGTGCAGAAAGCGATGCTGGAGCAGCTGGGCTACACAGTTCGTACTGCCGGTTCAGCCGCACTGGCCGCTCAACCGAAGCTCTGATGCGAGTCTGTGTGTGCGGGTGCGACTGTGGTATTCGATCCTCGGAGTTTTCGGGGGCATGGAGGGCCACGGTGATCAGTGATCAGTGCCCGTGAGGTCCCCCTGGGGGGGCGAGACTCCTGCCGAGCCGAAAGAAGTGGTCAGTTCTCAGTGGTCAGTGGTCAGCTCAAATGTAGCCCGAGCATTCCTGCTCGGCCCCGTATTGCAAAAACACGATGTTTTTCAATGAACTGAATTCGATTTGATGGCCTCAGCCGACTTTTGTCCCTCGCGTCATTCCTGCCCGGCCGCCTATTGGCAAGACATCGCCACCACGCAACGCACATTTGTCCGTTGCTCTGCGATTCCGTGGCCTGATAACCACTCCGCAAAGGGCGTCGCCGCATCGCTACGAGGCTGCTGCTCGATGTTTGTATCATGGGCTTCAGCCCGTGTCGTCCATCGCGTTCAAGCCTGCCGAGGTGGGGCGCTAAGTACGCTTACGGGTGTTGTCGCGGTGCCGTCACCGAGCTGGTGCTCGGTGGTCCCAGGGTGGTCGAGGCGAGTCGTTAGCGTAAGCTGACGGGTGTCGTTGTTTGCCGACAACCGTAGCCCGGGCATTCCTGCCCGGCCGCCTATTGGCAACA
>CAIOKE010000043.1 GCA_903858815.1 uncultured Planctomycetaceae bacterium
CCGGATACAGGGCACCCACGTAGATCAGCGACAACAACCCAATCAACGACCACGCATGCCGCGGCTCCACCACCTGTCGCAGCCGCGAAAACAAATCTTCGTCATTCAATAAATCCTGCCACTCAGATCCGTTCCCGGATATCTGAAATGCCTGCTGCCCCTCTGGCAGCAAATCCCGCTCGGTTTTTGGGAGCACCACCGCTTTTACCCGCTCCTCCACCAGTCCCTGCCGCTGCACGTCCTCACGAGTCACGCGTCCCGACGACAGCCGGAACTCAGGCACCGGCTCGTTCAACACCGACAGCAGCCCCGGGAACTGCAGCTCTTGTCCGTTACTGTCCAGCAACAGATGCAGGCGGCCACCAGCCTTAAGCCACGACAAAAACGCCTGCTGCCGCGGCTCCTCCCAGTCCGGCACGTGATCCAGAAAGACCGCATAGAGCCCTCCTGTGGCTGTGGAATACGGCGGAAAGATCTCGGCCGGCATGTGCCGCACCGAAGTTGGAGAACGGTCCTGATTTCGCGGAGGATCCAGAAAAATCGCTGGCAATGCCTCCTGTGCCGTCTTATCCGTCGCGCCCGATGCCGAGCCCATTAGCCTTGCACGTGATACATCAGTTGCCAGCCGCGGCGGATCCAGCGACTGCAGATCAATTCGCCCCGCTTCTGTATCCAAATACACATCCCACAAGTCCGGAACCGCTGAAACATACGGGTAAAACTGCACCCAGCGCCGCGAACGAGCCCCAAGGTAAATTGGCTGCTCCAGAATCGCCCCACGCTGCTCACGCGAAGCAGTCGTTGGATGACGGATGAAGACCTTTCCTTCAAGGGCATCGCCAGTAAGGTTATCCAGCAGCAGTGACAGAGGCTGAAAATGCCCTGCGGAGACGCGGCCGTCGAAACCCCAGATCACGTCAACAACTCGTACCTGCGCCTTCGCGAAAGGGTCCTGAGCAACACAGCGCTGCGAAACAATACCACAGCCCACGACCAGCATCGAAACCAGCAGAAACCACACATTTCCAAACTGTCTCATCACACTGTCTACTCCCGGCCACTTTCCGCTGTGCGATTCAACAATCTATCGCCAAGTCGGCAAATACGCCGCCGCAACAATATGCACACGAGCCACTGCAGCAGTGTGACACCGGCCAGCTGCAACCATGCAGCGAGAGGTGTTTGAGCGACAAAATAGACACCAGTATTCGGTCCTAAAAAACCATGTTCCTGCCAGCTCGTGTATGGAAACAGCGCTCTCAGGAGGTGCTGACAGCTCACCAGCGCGCCGTCAGGACGAAACGCCAGCCGCAACAGCTGCCGAGGCAGTGCCTTCAGGCTTTCTGTCTCCCCCAGGTACAACCTAAAACCATCCCGCCCGTAATAGTCGAGTTCCCAGTTAAACACCCGGTCAAGCACAAATGGCCCGGCAAACACCGTCACGAAGAACCACAGACCAATCACCAGTTGCGTAACGATCACAGAACGCGTCTGAGTCTTCCCGCGCAGGCCGCATCGAAGCGAGATCCATGCGATCAGCTGTGCGGGCACCCATGTTGCAATGACCATCCCACAGAAAACTGCCCCGACTTGCAACAGGCTGGCAATCCCTGAACGTGTCATCCCCTGCGGAATATTTACCGCCAGCAGCAGGCTGGAGAAATGCACTGTGAGTATCGGGATGCACAATACGAAGATCAGCCGCTGCATACCCTGTACCTTCTGCCGCAGAATCTCACCGCCCTTCATCGGCGTGGACAGCAGCGGTTCCAGTGTTTCGCGACTGCGCTCAGAGGAAATCAGAGTTGCAGCCCTCGCCGATAACACAATCACCAGAATGGCCCACATCAGCAATAGCAGTGTCGTCAGGTCGCCAGCTCGAGTCGTCGAGGCCGTCAGGATGCAGATCACCAGGACCGGAAACTCCAAAACCAACAGTATCCGCAGCAGGTAATGGGGCTTCCCGAGCGATTTCTTCGCTCGCTCACGCCACGCCACAGGATCAAACTTCGGCAGCGACTCACGGTCCAGAACCACCATCCTCCCGCCCGTCGTCACCTGATTCAACTGCTGGAAGAACTGGTCCAGCACTCGGAAGACTCGCAGCATCAGCGAACGTCGGCTGACTTCCGCCCGAGTCACCAAAAAGCGTTTGGCCAGCAGCAACAATACAGCACTTGCCAAAGCCGTTGGCCACACCGTGAAATACAGATTCAAATAGTCAACAAATGAAAACGAACTCAATGTTGACTTACTGCCTGCAAACAGCACCTGTTGATGTCCCCAGATCACTGATGGTATCGGCAGTCCCAGCCTCAGAATTGACGTACACAGGATCAGCACTCCCGTTAGCACATACGATGCCATGAACGCAGCCACCGTCGTCGAATACCATGCGCTGCACATCAATCCAAACGAAGCAAACAGAATGCTCTCCCATATCAACAGCCACACAGCCAATCCCACCAGCCTGTATTCCACACCACCGAACGAATACAGCCACGCAAGAATCGGAAAGCTCAGAATGATAAACGAGAGCATCGGCACGAGCCGGCTGCCGAGCTTTTCAAGGATGATCGTCAGCGGGCTTAATCGTGTCACAAACAGGGTGCCCAGCGTATTCCGCTCTTTCTCGATCGCAATTGATCCACAAACCAGTGAAGGCATGAACAGCCAGACAGCGAAATACAGCAGCTGTACCAGAACCAGAAATACGGACTCCCCAATCCCCAGCATCTGCAGAGTCCGACTGCCGGACGCGTTGGGCACGACTCTGAGCGAGTGTGTCTGGCCGCCGAGGAACGTGGATGCAAGGCCCAGCAAACCCACTGCTGCTATCACGCGCAGCACATAAGTTCGCTTCCTTGCCGCCAGCTCCGTCAGCTCCCGCCGCAATAACGGCAGCTCGGGAAACAGACGTATGGTCATGTGGTTTTCCCTTCGGTGAGCTTCATGAAGGCAGTTTCCATGTCCATTGCCTCGGGCTGAAACATCGTCAATCGAGCCTTTGCATCCACAAGTCCCTGATGCAGATCGGCAATCGATATCTGATCCTCATGCAGCCGAATCGCCCATCGATCCACCTGCTGCTCCACAGATTCCACACCCGATATCCCCTGAACTCGCTGCAATAACTCCGGGCTGGCGTTGTCCGCACGAATATGCACCACGCGCATCAGCTGCAGACGGCGGTAGATATCGTTGAGCGATCCCTGGGCAACCATCTGGCCGAGTTCGATGATGCCAATCCGAGTACAGAGCTGGCTGAGTTCTGACAGGATGTGACTGCTGATCAGAATCGTCTTCCCCAACTCCCGCAACGCCTTCAGGAGCTCCCGCATCTCGATCCGCGCACGCGGGTCAAGGCCACTGGAGGGCTCATCAAGCAGAAGCACCTTGGGGTCGTGCAGGAGCACTCGTGCGAGTGCCAGCCGCTGCTTCATCCCGCGGGAAAGACTGTCTACCTGGGAATCTGCCTTATGAGTCATCTCGGTCAGAGTCAGCACGTCGTCAATCGTCGACTTGCGACGCTCCATCGGTATCCGATAGGCCGCAGCGAAGAAATGCAGATACTCCAGCGACGTCAAGTCCTCGTACACACCAAAAAAGTCCGGTACAAAACCCATCACGTCGCGAACACGCTGGGGTTGTCGCAGCACGTCCAAACCGCAGATATAGGCCTCGCCCTGAAACTTTGGCTGCAGCGTCGCGAGCACTCGAAATGTCGACGATTTACCCGCACCGTTGGGGCCGATAAACCCGAAGACTTCGCCGTGAGGAATGTCCAGAGTAATCCCTTTCACCGCTTCAAATCTGCCATAGGTCACTCGCAGATTTCGTAGCGAAATAGCCATCTCCCGAGGACTGTTCGGCAACTCGGCCGCCCCCGCTGATGCCATTTGTGTCGATGTCGCCGATGACTCACTGGATGGTCCGGAAGATGGATTCACTTGTTAATTCCTGATGCTTCGCTGTTCAACCAGATCACATGGCCGATCCCACAACGCGGTGCTTCCGACGAAACACTTCCACATTCTGGCCCGTAGTTCGAATCACAACCAGCACGAATTCTGAAGGGTCAGTGCTGTCGGAAATCACGAGATCTTCAAGCGTCTCGGAACCTTGTGGTGAGACTCCGCTGACAATGTTGAGAAAGCCCTGCGGTGCAATACTGCTTGAAGCCTGGAGTGGACGCTGGGTGGGTATGCTGCGCACAATCGCATCGAAAGCCGCAGGGTTCGACTCGATATACCGCTGCCCCATCTGCAGCCGATCCAGCCTCTCAGCTGAAACACCGCTCAGGCCAGTCGAACCAATCAGTCGCCCGGCATTCAGTACCAACGCGGCATGCGGCCGGCCGGTCACCTGAGTCAACTGACGCACTTCTTCGGTCAGAGATGCCAGCCCCGCCGTCGTTGTCAGAAAACTGGCGTCGTCCCACGGGAAGTCCGGGATCGCGGTCTTTTCCAGATCCGGACTAAACGTCAGTGACCGAAGTGTTACCGGAGACCACTGGCGGACCGGCTGCATGAACGACCACGATGAAGGAAATGCCGAGCTGAAAACAGGGGGGTCGTCATTGTTAACAGTAGTTGATTCAAAGCTGTTCACTCGGCTGAATGCAGCCTCTTCCATCTGCACAACCAATGTATTGCGCTGCGGCAGAGTCAGCATGTCGTAACTGCTGTAAAACACCGTACTGATCGCTGACTGACGGAGCGGTTCACCGCCCTCGCCAAGATCGGTGATTGTCAGAGTATTGATCGAATTCTGATCGCCCATGTAAAACCGTGCTACTCCCATGGTGAGCAACGTGAAGAATACAGTGACGACTGGGAAGACAATCCAGGTATACTTTCGAGCTCTCAACCGACCCAGCACGATGTAATCAATCGGACCAATCACAA
>CAIOKE010000044.1 GCA_903858815.1 uncultured Planctomycetaceae bacterium
CGACGCGCCTTCTGCGGTGGCCGCACTTCCCTTCGATCGCCGTCCACGCTGTCCACCGCCCAACGACTTTCGCCGCTCGTAAAACGCAGCGACCGACACGCCCTCCCAGACACAGAAATCACCCACGGTCAACTGGGAATCTGCGTATCGCCGCAACCGCTCCTCCCACTCACGCCCCTTGACAACATCAATGGCTCTCCCCATGACACACCCTCCACAGAATTCGGTTACAGACAAACAGAAACCGAATCAGTGTGAGGACCATGGCTACAATGGTTGAGAATTTCATGCACTTGTTGGTCTTGAAGTTCTCTTCCTGCGGTAGCTCCCCCCGCGAAAAAACACGCTCTCAACCCTGCACGCCGATGCGGATGTCCGAACGCGTCGCGGGGCGTCCGCTGTCGCGCGAACGCCCCCGACCCAACCCCGACCCAACCCCGCACTCGGCCTCAGCGAACTGTGCCCTCCGCTGTCGTTGCGGCCGACTGGACGCCGTTCGCCAGAAACTCGTTCAGTCGCTGCGTTCGCACGGCTCGAGGAGACCCGGAGGGAGCCAGCTGGCGGATGGCCGCCAGGGGTCGCGCTGATGCCGTTGGGACCGCAGCACCCTGCAATCGAGTTGCTCGGTGCTTCGCCAGCAGAATGTCCGTCTCACGCTCATGTATCCGACGGTTCAACTGCAAAAGGTCCTGCTCGCCCGCCGCCAGTTCGCTGCCCATGTCGGCGATTGCCTCGGTCAGAGAATCGTGACGCGACAACAGCTCGGCCGCCAGTCGCCGAGCCGTGGTCTCCTCCCGGATGATCACCTCACCCAGAACCACCGGGTACTGATTGCTCTGAACATGTGCCTTTAAGGCCAGCAACTGACTGCCGATCGTCTCCAGTTCGCGCTGACGCTGCTCACGAGCCGCCTGCAGTCGAGCTGATTCCTCGCACAGATTGCGCCGCGCCGTCACACTCTGGCGTAACTCCTCTCCCGCAGTACGAATGGCCGTCACGGCAAGGTCCGTCGGACTGGCCTTGATTGCCTGCTCCATCGCTGCCGCCGCCGCTGCCGCTCGACAGTGCTCACACGCAAACCCGGTCGAACCCAGGGAAATCACCGCAAAAGTCGCCAGCAGAATTCGAGAAATCTTCATTGTCCCTGTCTCCATTTCGTCAAAGAAAAACTGAACTTCGTCCGTCAACGCACGGGACACCCCGCCGCTCTGTTCTTCCAGAGGTCTCGAGGCCGCCGGTGTTGCGCAAAAACTCCGCGAATCTCCGAAAATTCCTCCGGTAACGACTGTCCAACAACGAAAATCAGGCCCGCCCGACTTGGATCGCATTGATTTCTTCCATCCCGCAGGTAGCATCTCACGGCATGTCAGAGCCCCCCAAATACGACACGGAGTACCGCGATCTGCCGCCACAAAGTCGGCTGCAGAACCGCTACACACTGCTGAAAAAGCTGGACACCGGTGGACGCAGCGAAATCTGGCTGGCAGAGGATTCTTTACGCCCGCCCGTCCAGGGGCAGGTCGTGCAGGTGGTCCTCAAGCTATTGCCTGTCGCCTTACGCAGTGATCCAGCCGCAAATGCCGCATTCAAACAGGAATACAGCATCTTCTGGCGCCTCACACACCCCTCGATCTGTCAGCATTTCGATCTGGGTGAAGATTCCTGCTACGGCGCCTTTCAGGTCATGGAATACCTGCCAGGACACGCACTCAGAAAAGAACTGGAAGCCGCCGCAGGCCCGCTGCCAGGACCACTGGTCAGCAAAGTCCTGTCCGCCTGTGCCGAGGCACTGGACTACGCACACACCTGTCGCGATCCGGTCATTCACCGCGACGTCAAACCGGAAAATGTGATGTACGATCAGGCCAGCGGTTCTGTCCACCTGATCGATTTCGGGCATGCGGCCGCAATTCGCGGCGATCGAGCCGGGTACCGGCAGGCTGCAATCGCTGGCCCCACAACGAAATATTACAGTGCTCCGGAACAGTGGCGCAATGACCCGCAGGGCCCAACCTGTGATCAGTGGTCACTGGGTGTGATGGCGTGGGAATTGCTGACAGGGCAGTTACCCTTCATGGGTAACACGGACCAGCTGCAGGCTGCGATCTGTGCCGCTGTGTTGCCCCCCCTGCCATACTCCCTGCAGCCGCTGCGGCCCGTCTTTCAGCGCGTACTGCAGCCGGATCCGGCGGCACGATTCGATAAATGTCTCAGTTTTGTGAAAGCCCTGCAGCAGGCTCTGCCACACTACCTCGCCCCCCACGCAACAACGGCACCGGCCTTCGATTCACCACAAAACAGCCCGCCAGTGACTGCAGCCGAAGATCCGCTGCTGGCTGCGCTGCAGGCCTCCAATCGCGAAGGCTGCTGCTGGAAATGCAGCCTCATCAACCCGCTGGATCGCGCGTACTGCCGGGGCTGTGGCGGGAATCTCGCCGAACCCTGCCTCGGATGCAGTCAACTGATCGGCGTCTGGGAACGGTTCTGTCCGCGGTGCGGGGCGAACGAAGTCGATCTGCGGCAGGCTCTGAAACGCGACGCGGATCAGGCTGTCACGGAAATTCAGGGGTATCTGCAGGACCGGCGGTACGATCTGGCCCAGTCGCTGCTGCAGACTCAGCGGCAGCGTCTGACGACCGAGCGTCTGCAGCGGCTGCGGCCAGATCTGACGCAGCTGCAGATGGATTGCCAGCAGGTCCGCGAAGCGGTTGAGCAGGTGCTGGATCAGGCGCTGGAAGCCGGTGCCGCCAGCGACTACGACGACGCCCTTCAGCTGCTGACTGAAATTCCGGCTGCCCTGTGGCCTGAAGAGTCACAGGACTGGCAGCGGAACCTTGCTGAGCTGACGGATCTGCAGCAGCAACTGGCAGGCCTTGTGGCTGCTGGCGAACTGACGCAGTTGCAGCAGATGCTAAGCCGGATGGAGCAGCTGCAGCCAGGACGCTGGGTGGGGCGAAGGCACGAACAATCGTGCGTGTTAAAACTGCTGCAGCATGTTGAGCAGTTGCTTGAGGCTCGTGACGCTGTCGCGGCCCGAGATGTCTTCGACAGGCATCCGGCCGTCTCTGATTTTCCGCGCGGCCAGCAATGGATCAGACGCCGAATCGAGCACGCGGGCAGCGCCGCAGCAAAGGGCAACTACAAAGTTGCGATCGACCTGCTGGCAGTACTGCCAGCGCAGCATTGGCCACCCGAATCCGGTCAGTGGCAGAAGATACTTGCCGAACTGCAGCAACTTGACCAGCAGGTGGCGAAATCCGTTGCAGCTGGAGAGCTGCAGGAACTGGAAATCGCTTTCACGCGAATTCAGACATTGCGCCCGGGACTGAGAAATACTGCTCAATTGAAACAAAAATGCGTCGGCTTTCTGCTGCAGCGTGTTGAGCAGTTGATTGCGACCGGTCACAGTGCTGCGGCACGGAACGCGTTGACACAGGTTCCCGACACGTCAGGCTCTCAGGAACTGCAGCAATGGATTCAGGCAAGAATTGAGCACGCTCGGCAGGTGGTATGCGAAGGTCGGTTTGCCGTTGCCCTGCAAGTGCTGGCAGCCCTGCCACAAAGCTTCTGGCCCGCCGAGGCTGCTGACTGGCAAAAACATGTCATGAGGTTTCCATGCTCAGCCACCGAAGCGAATCAGGCTCAAGCCGCACTGGCTGCGATTCAGCAGATACCGATCCAGTGGACGAATGACATCGGGATGAAATTCCGCCTGATCCCCGGTGGGACGTTTGCGATGGGTTCACCGGCAGGTCAGGGCAGAGACGATGAACGTCCGCAGCACAAGGTCACGATCAGCCGCGGATTTTCTCTTGGCGTGCACACCGTGACTCAGGGTCAGTGGCAGCAGCTGATGGGCACGACACCGTGGCAGGGGCAGGTGTTTGTAAAGATCGGTGCAACAATCGCGGCCACGTACGTCAGTTGGGAAGATTCGGTGGAGTTCTGCAAGCGATTAAGTGCGCGTTTTGGTCGTCGTTATCGTTTACCGACGGAGGCTGAGTGGGAGTGGA
>CAIOKE010000045.1 GCA_903858815.1 uncultured Planctomycetaceae bacterium
GTCGCAGCATGGGCTTCAGCCCGTGTTGTCCCCCCCGTTCAAGCCCCCCCACAGGCGAAACGTTAGCGTCAGCTGACGGCTTCTGCGGTTTGCGTCTGAGCAGTTGTGTTTTTCCTGACACCTAAGCAGGATCCCGTGAGTTTTTCGCCAACCCCATCAAACTGCAATCTGCAATCGCACAAATGATTTTTCGTTGATCCTCAAATACGGTTATCATCAGGCCAGCTCCTGCGGTTTTGTCCACATCCCCCATCCCTTTGCTTCACTCTGACTTTGCTGTGCCACGCTGAAAGCTGCCCATGCCCATCTTCGAATCCCGGTTTCAGGTCGCAGCCCCCATCGAAGCGGTCTCTGCCTTTCATTTTCAGACCGGCATCCTGCAGGCTCTCACCCCTCCACTCATGATCATGCAGGTCCATCGCTTCGACCCGCTCGCTGAAGGCTCCATCGGTGACTTCACCATCTGGATGGGCCCAGTACCAGTCCGCTGGAAAGCTGTCCATGAAAACGTGACAGCAACCGGCTTTTTCGATATCCAGGTCGCCGGCCCGATGAAATCGTGGAGACACTGCCATCGGTTTGTGCAGGTCTCAGAGAACATCACCGAAGTTCATGACCGTATCGAATACGAACACGACAGGGGCCTGCGAGGACTCTGGTCACGACTGCTGTTCCCCACACCTGCACTCCGCATGCTGTTTCTTTACCGCGCCTGGGCCACCAAACGCGGAGTCCGCAGAATCCAGCTGCAGAACACCCACTCACGCCCGTAAACTCTCATTCCCACCAACCGCTCGCCAAATCCAACACAATCCCGCGGTCCTCGCACGCCTGCCAGCATAAAATCCGTAGGGTGGACTTCAGCCCGCCAGCCCCAAACGCACCAACCCTCGGTTCGCCAAAAGCCTCATCCTCTCAAGGGAAATTCCGCGTTCACTGACCACTGCTCACTGCTCACCCCGGGACCACCGAGCACCAGCTCGGTGACGATCCCCAGCCCCCGCTTGCTTCACAGGCATCAGCACACGAAATGGCCGGGCCGTGGTGACTGTGAACCGCAAAGCAGTTCTGTGAGAGTAATCGGTGGCCAGGCAGGAATGCTCGGGCTGCATTTTTGTGCCTGGCGTCAGGAATGCCCGGACTACGGTTGGGCAAAGCATTCAACGCTGAAAACTACCCTCGGTTCGCCAGCAGCCTCACAAATCCTCAGACGGAATGCCGCGCACTCTGCCACATCCGACTGCCTCCAATTTCCACCGCTGTCAGAACACCATGAGCAATCGTGTCGATGCCAATCGACCGCGGCAGCACCAACGGTCGCGGCCATCCCTCAGCATCCAGCACTGCATTGCTGTAATGCCCATACACCACACAGTCAGTACCCTGATAAGCCTCTGGAAACCCGTCGCAGCCCCACAACACAGTCTTCCGACTCTGCTGCTCCACAGGCCCCACCAGCCAGTCGACACCGCCATGCACGAATACCGATCCTCCGGATCGATGGAACAACTGCAGATCCCGCAGAAACCGCAAATGCTCAGCCGGCATCGCGTCGAAGAACACCGCATACGGCAACTCCACTGATTCTGTCAGTAAACGCACCCCCACTTCCGACAGTGCCTCACGCAACACGCCCGCTGCCACCGTCGAATAACTGGCAATCGTCGCAAAGGCATCCATCCCCAGAATCCATGAATGCCGAGTCGGATCAGAAAGGCTTCTCAGCAACCAGTCTTCGTGATTTCCAGCCAGCGTCACGACCCTTGCCGCCGCCCCCGCACGAAACTGCAGAATCCTTTCAATACAACCACGGGAATCCGGACCACGGTCAATATAGTCACCCAGAAACACCACCGTATCCGCCGCTGTCAATTCCGTGGTCAGCTGCCCCAGCAGGTCCTGCAATGCCCGCGAGTTTCCATGAATGTCGCCGATTGCTATCGTTGCCATAATCCAGTCACTCACAGAGCTATCATCAGAACACCCGTCATCAATCCGCTGCCTATGATACATCGTTTTGAAAAACTCGCAGCACCATCGAACCGCTTAATCCAGCACCCGATGAATCCATCGCGATACTTCGAAGATGACACGAAATCCCCTGCCTCTGCCAGGGTCACGCCACATGTCATTTGCTCTCACCCGCAAACCCTCGCAACACACTCCCGGTCACATGGCGATTCCCTGAACTCGAACTGCCCCGCGACTGTCAGATCGAGGATGCCGTTACCATCGGTCATGGCCCGCTCGAAGACTACGGCTTCCATGCCCTCGAAACACACCAGTGCATGCTGAAACGTCGCGCCGGGGGTGAAACCGGAATTCGCTCCATTCAGGTCGCACTCGGACCCGCAATCCTTGAATCGTAAAAAGCCGGAAAGTGGTCCGCCGAACTTCTTGCGGCCGCCCGTCGGACCATGCCCGGCAACCCCGCTGATACCGATGCGTGGGATCCGGTCACAACCGAGTTCCACGAGACCCGCTCACAGCCGGCCGCGTAGCTGTTGGAACACCGCGATGGACTGTGTTCCGCCGTCATTATGACCGCAGGATCCTCCGGTGGCTTCGCCTTCGCCTGCCGCATCAAAGGACGCCCCAATCCACTCGCCTGCTGGTTCAAATTACAGGACAAAGGAGTCTTCGTAAATTTTTCGTACCTGCTGCATACGTTCGAACACACGATTCGATCAGGTTATGCCGTCTATCCGGTCGAACGCACTCTGTTGACCACCGGAATCCTTGACCGCTGCATGCAGGGAATTGCCCACAACCAACGAAAACTGGTAACAGACGAGCTGAATTTCTCGTATACTGGCAGTGACTGGCCATTTGCCAATCATCCTCGGTCCGAACTGATTCTGCCGCACGACTAAGCCTCGGATTGTCACACCCGTGCACGCCTGCAAACTGAAATCCCATCCTCTTCTGCAACCTCTGCTCCGGCTGCTCTGCTGCGTCCTGCAACTGGGCTGTCTGACGGCCGTTGCGGACGATCCGCCTGCAGCCGTCGCCCCTGACTCGATGACCCCCGCCGCCGCTGTCAGCGTGACCGACATTCCACCAGTCGCTGCCGAACCCGCTTCAATCTCCGCTCAGATCGATCAACTGCTCGACGGCTCCTTTCATGGCCCCGAAATTCCGCTCGCCACTGACACACAGTTCCTTCGTCGCGTCTACCTCGATCTCACCGGCCACGGCCCAACACTCGAAGAAACACAGGCCTTCCTGCAGCAGATTCACTCCGGCCAAATCACCTCCACTGCTGCCCGCACTGCCCTCATTGATGACCTCCTTGAACGCGAACAGTTCTCACGCTATTACGCCGAAGTCCTTGAAGTGATGTTGACCGAACGACGCGAAGTCATTTCCTATCGCGAACTCCGTAACTTTATTCGGCAGTGGCTCGAACAACGCCGTCCACTCAACGAACTGTGCCTTGAGCTGCTGGCGGGTGATGGCACCGGTGAACAGCAACGCGCCACCGCCAGCTTCATAATCAATCGCAATGCCGACCCACACCTCGTCACTCGCGATATCGGCCGCATCATCTTCGGACGGGATGTCCAGTGTGCCCAGTGTCATGATCACCCACTGGTCGCCGATTATGAACAGGCGGAATACTTCGGTATCCTCTCATTCGTTCATCGCACCTACCTGTTTCAGGACGAAAAACGAGGCAACCTGCCGTATCTCGGCGAAAAGGCCGATGGACTGCTGGAATTCGCATCCGTCTTCAAGCCCCAGGATCCCAAATCAGCTGCTCAACCGGTGTTGCCCATGGCGATGGCCATGGACACAGAACCGCAGTTTGTCGATGAACGGGACGCCTACGTCGTCGTGCCTGACAAAGAACATCGTGGCGTGCCTCAGTACAGTCGCCGCCAGCAGCTGGCTGTACTGGCCACCCACCGCGAAAACCACGCCTTCAATCGCAACCTTGCCAATCGCCTGTGGTCCCATCTGTTCGGCACGGGATTGGTCCATCCCGTCGATCTGCACCACCGTGATAATCCCCCGTCCTCAGCCGCCCTGCTGCGACTGCTCGCAGATTCGCTGGTCGCTGGCAACTACGACCTGCGTCAGTTCCTGCGACAGATTGCCCTCACTCGCGCATACCAGCGCAGCTCCATCCCGCCGGACATTGCATCGTGGGATGGCCCGCCCGATGGGCTTGGCGCCGTCCAGTCGCGACTGACCGAAACTCGCCGGCAAATCACCGCCATCACTCCACGCCTGACACAACTCAATACCAACATGCAGGCGGCAGCTGAACGACTGCAGCTGGCCCGTCGGGATGTTGACGCCATTCAGCAGCGGATTCTGGAAGCCCGCACAACCCTGCAGAAACTGACAGCCGATCACACTCAGGCAGCCGAAAGTCTGAAAGCACTGCAGACCCGCATCACACAGCAAAATGAATTGATCACCTCACTCACCGCAACACTCACCGAAGCCGACAAAATCCTGAAAATCACCCCGGCAGATCAGGACCTTGTCAATTCACGCACACTCTTTGAAACTCGACTCAAAGCAGCCCAGACCGCCCTGCCCGAACTGAACAATCAGCTGTCAGAACAGCAGGAAATGACAGAAAATGCCCAGACCCGCGTCGAAGATCAGCGCAGTCGCATCCACGCACTTGCCAATCGCAGTCTGGCACTTGGCGAATTCGTCGTGGAAGCCCGCGGGATCCAGCGAAAAGTTCGCAGTGAACTGCAGCAAGGCACCGATCAGATCACCGATCTCGAACAATCTGTCCGTCGCGATACGCTGCTGCAGAACTTCCTGCAGCTCCGACTGCAGTCTGCACAGACCGCACTGAACCCGGATTCAGCTCCCGATACGGAACTTGCCGGCCAGTTGCAGCAGCACCAGACGCAACTGCTGCAGGAATGGCAGCGCTGCTTTGCCATCCGACAGCCGCGCAGTCTGACGCCCGAACAGCTGGCCCGCGCCACTTACACCGGTCTGGCACTCGATCGCCCTGTCCGCGAAAAGGCGGCAGCGGACTGGCTGCAGACACATCAGGACAATCCGGCTGTCCGTGATGACCAGCGACAAAGACAACTGTTTATCAACACAGCGCTCGCTGTTGATGGCCCCTGGGAAGTCCTTGAAGATCTGATCGTCGAGCGCTTTTCAGCCCCCGCCGGAACGCCTCAGGATGGCTTCTTTGCCACCGTTGATCAGGCCCTCGCCCTGCTGAACTCCGCCGAGTACCTGAATCTGCTGAAACCAGCCACAGGCAGCCTCGCCGAACGCCTGATCGCCATGGACTCACAAACACAGTTGGCAGAAACCCTGTACCTCAGTGTTCTCTGTCGGCCGCCTGACGCCGAAGAAACGCAGATGGTTGTTTCACTGCTGACCCAGCATCCACAGAACAAAGCAGAAATCGTTCAGGAACTGCTGTGGGGCCTGCTGTCGTCCTCCGAATTCCGTTTCATGTTCTAACCTGCATCCATGAGCAACTCCACTTATCGTCCCTGCCTGTCTCCACACCACTCGCTGGCCCGTCGCCAGTTTGTCGGTGACCTGTGCGCCGGTGGCGCTGCTGTCGCTTCAGGAATCAGCCTGTTCTCGCACCCCGCCGGCGCTGCACAGCTTGCAGCTCATGGGCGATCCGTCGTCGTCATTTTCCTTGGTGGCGGGATCAGCCAGTTTGAATCGTGGGATCCCAAAACACATCTTGAAACCGGCGGCCCCTTCAAATCCATTCCCACCTCAGTTCCCGGTATCCATATCTCTGAACTGCTGCCGCATACCGCCACTCGGATGCACCAGATGGCTCTGGTTCGCAGTATCAGTACGGACCTTGACGATCACGGACTGGCCACAAACATTATCCGCTGCGGTCGCACAACGCGGACGGCCACTGAATACCCCGAACTGGGTGCCGCAGTCGCCAGGGGGCTGGAACGCACAGATTTTCCGCTGCCCGGTCATATTCGCACCATGCCTGAAGGGATCGGCAGACGCAACAACAATTCCGCCTACCTCGGACCACAATACGCCAGCGTCAGTGTCGGGGCGGAAAAAGGAGGAATCGTCAATACTCAGCTGCCCGATGGAATGACCGTCGAAACGGACAGTCGTCGCCAGGACTGGCGCAGATTCGTCAATAAACGCCATCGGCAGAAAGTTCAGACAGCCGAAATGGACGCATGGACGCAAAGCTATGAACAGGCACTGCGGTTGATGGAACGCCGCGAACTGTTCGACATTTCAAGGGAACCCTCAGAAATTCAAACCGCATATGGATCATCCCCCTTCGCCAAACAGCTGCTGCTGGCACGGCGTCTCGTGGAACAGGAAGTACCCTACATCGAAGTCTCTCATGATGGCTGGGATTTCCATCACAATAACTTCGAATTCCACCTGCATTATGTCGCCGACATCGATCGCCCTTTCGCTCACTTCCTGACCGACCTCACCGAACGCGGACTCCTCCAGCGGACACTGGTCATTGTCATGACCGAATTCGGTCGCACGCCCGGCATCAACGCCGGATATGGACGCGATCACTACCCCAAAGCCTGGTCCATGGCCATGGCCGGCTGCGGAATTCAGCACGGAGCAGTCATCGGAAAAACCGATGAAAAAGGCGCAGAAGTCATTGACCGCAAAGTCGATCACCGCCACCTGTTCCACACCTTCCTGCAGGCCGTCGGAATCGACTCGACCGGGCAGTTCGAAATTGCCGGTCGACACTTTCCAATCGCTGACCCAGCCTTCGGACCGATTCAGGAGTTGCTGGCATGACAATCACACTCGAACCCGCACCAGAATTTGATCCGCTGGCCGCCAGACAAACTCAGGACTGGCAACATGATGCACACCTGCTGTGCTGCGGAGTTGATCCCTCCGGACGATTTGTCGTCGCCGGCGGCATCGACCACTGCATTCAGCGCTGGGAGATCGCCAGCGGCACAAAAACCACACTCACTGGACATACAAACTGGGTCCGCACGATCGGATTCTCACCCGATGGCGCCACCCTCTGGTCCGGTGCCTACGATGGTCAGTGGATCACATGGGACCTGACAGCCCGGACACCGCAGCCCGTGCGCCAGAGACAGGCACATCAGGGCTGGCTGCGAGGACTTGCGGTCAGTACCGACGGACAGCAGATCGCCACCTGTGGAAACGACGGACTGGTCCGGATCTGGAACGCCGCAGATGGGCAATTGATCCACGAACTTTCCGGACACACAAGCATTCCCTACTGCGTCCACTTTGTCCCGGAATCCAGCGAACTTGTCAGTGGCGATATCTGCGGTGCCATTCACCACTGGAGGACCACGGACGGGCAACTGCTGCGAAAACTGGATGCATCTGAGATTCACAACCTCATCGGTGACCTCGCCCCCTTCGGCGGAATCATCAGCCTCGCCTTCAGCCCCGACAGAAAACGACTGACCGCCACCGGCCTCCACAAGACCTCCAATGCACCCGCCGGAAATCGCCGCGCAGTTGCCCTTTCATTCGACTGGGCCAGCGGTGAAAAACTTCCCAAACAGGAATCCATCAAAAAGGAACTGGACTCCACCATGTGGCGAGCACAGTACCACAACGAGGGCACCCTGCTGGGAATCGTCGAAAAGGAAGTCGGATTCTGGAAACCAGGCGAAGTGGATGCGTTCCACCTGATCGCAACACCCAGCGACATTTTTGACCTCGATCTGCACCCCAACCAACTGGATCTCTACACCGCTCATTTTGATGGCCACGTCCGCTGTCACCATCTCGCAGCCGACTGACCGCAGCCGCCCGCAGCCCCCACACCCGGGACCACAGAGCACCAGCTCGGTCCACCACCCCCACCCCCGGGACCACCGAGCACCTGCTCGGTCCACACACCACCCCCGGGACCACCGAGCACCTGCTCGGTCCACACCACCACCCCCGGGACCACCGAGCACCTGCTCGGTCCACCACCACCCCCGGGACCACCAAGCACCAGCTCGGTCCACACCACCACCCCCGGGACCACCGAGCACCAGCTCGGTCCACACCACCACCCCCGGGACCACCGAGCACCTGCTCGGTCCACCACCACCCCCGGGACCACCAAGCACCAGCTCGGTCCACACCAC
>CAIOKE010000046.1 GCA_903858815.1 uncultured Planctomycetaceae bacterium
AGACGATTGTGTTTCTGGGTGATTCGATCACGCAGGCGGGCGCGGGCGAGACGGGCTATGTGACGCTGTTTCGGCGGACTCTTGAGGCGACACGGCCGGATTCCGGGATCAAGGTGATTGGTGCCGGGATCAGTGGGAATCGGGTTCCGGACCTGCAGCAGCGTCTGGACCGGGATGTACTTTCGCACAAGCCTGCGGTGGTAGTGATTTACATCGGGATCAACGATGTCTGGCATTCGAAGAATGGTCGGGGGACTCCGGCCGAGGCATATGAAGCGGGGCTGCGATCACTGGTGGGGCGGTGTCGTGATGCTGGTGCTCGCATCATCCTGTGTACTCCCAGTGTTATTGGTGAGAAGACGGATGGCAGCAACGAGCTGGACGCGATGCTGGACCAGTACTGTGACATCAGTCGGCGGGTAGCGGCTGAGACTGAATCGACGCTGGTGGATCTGCGGTCGTCATTTCTTGGCTATCTGCGGGAATACAACACAGCGAACGTCGAGACGGGCGTGCTGACGACGGACGGGGTGCATCTGAATGATGCGGGCAATCGTTTTGTGTCGGTGCGGATGCTGGAGGGTGCTGGCGAGCTGTCATCGAAGAAGCGTGTGTTGCGGCACGTGGTGTTGTTTCGTTACAAGCCGGAGGTCACGGCAGCTCAGCTGGACGAGATCAATCGGGCGTTTCAGGACCTGAAGCGGCAGATTCCGGAGGTGCGTGATTTTGAGCGTGGGATCAATAACAGTCCGGAAGGGCTGGCCAAAGGATTTACTCACGGTTACCTGATCACATTTGAGTCAGAGGCGGACCGTGAGGCGTATCTGCCGCACCCGGCGCATAAGAAATTCGTGGAAATGCTGGGGGGAAAGCTGGAAGAGCCTTTCGTTTTCGATTACTGGACGGTGGAGTAGTCCTTCCGAATTCAGCACACTGACAAACGCAGCCTTTTCCTGACTGAGCCTCGGCAGTAGAATCCACCGCTCCGGTCCGGGAAATTCACCGGTTATCAAGGAATCAGCAATGCAGGTTTCCATCACCTGTCGTCACGGGCATGTTCGTCAGGATCTTCGTGATTACATCACTCAGAAGGCTGAAAAGCTGCTGCGTTTTCTGGACGCGGTCAGTGAGATTGACGTGACGCTGGAGTTTGAGGGGCCGCGTGTTGACGTGGAAATGCTGGTGGAGATCGAGGGCTATCATACGATTGTGGCGCACGTCGAGGCCGAGGATGCTCGAGTTGCCTTCGACAAGGCGCTGCACAAAATGGAACATCAGGTGCATAAGTATAAGGAAAAACACCGTGATCGTCGGCACACAACGTCCGTCTCTGATGCTGCTCGAGCGGCTGAAGAGAAGGGCGAAACTGCTGGTTGAACGGCTTTTTCCTGAGTTTTCCGGTGACAGTGTGGTTTGCCGGTCTGTTATGCAGGACAACGTCTCTGCAGGTTGCTTCGCGAGGTCTGCAGGTTACCTCTGGAATACATAGAACATGAAACTGACAGAATTTGTCGTTCGGGATGCGATCCTGCCAACCGTTAAGGCGACCAGCAAGGAAGCCGTAATTCGTGAGATGGTGGCCAGTCTGAAGGCCGCCGGCACAATCAGTGCCGAGCATGAGGAGGCTGTGATTGCAGCAATCCTCAAGCGTGAAGAGCTGGGTTCGACCGGGATTGGTAACGGTGTGGCTGTGCCGCACACCAAGCATCCGTCGGTTGAAAAGCTGTCAGCAATGGTCGCGATTTCGCAGGCCGGAGTTGATTTTGCCAGCCTTGATGGTGAAGACGTCTTCATTCTGTTCATGGTCGTTTCTCCGCCGGATCGCCCGGGCGACCACCTGCGGGGTCTGGAAAACATCTCACGTCACCTGCGTAATCCCGACTTCTGCAAATTCCTCCGACAGTCCTCAACCACCCCGGACATCTGGGATCTGCTGGTTGAGCGTGACGAGTCGGAACGCGAATCCTGATTGAGCATCATGGCCGAGCTTACGCAATCTGTGCGCAGAGATGTGACGCTGACGGTACAGAACGGACTGCATCTGCATCCGATTTCGCAGATCGTTCGCTGCGCACAGTCGTACTCATGCTCAATCACCTTCCTGCACAACGGGAAGCGGGCGGATGCAAAGTCAGCCTTCGATCTGATGCTGTTGGGTGCCGAGTGTGGTGCGGTTTTAAGCATTGAGGCATCCGGAGCGGATGCCGTGGCGGCCGTCGGGGCCCTTGCGGCCCTGTTCGAGTCTGGTTTTGGTGTTGCCGACTCCGGGCACTAAGCCTGGCAAGGGAACAGCAGGCACGCCTTCCCGCATTTTCCTCACGCGTCGGACAAAAGCCTGGTCCTCGCTGCGCCCCGGATTGCCCTCCCGCCCCTGGAATCCTCAGAATTGCTGCGATCGGTACTGTCCGCCCATTTTCTGAATTCCCCCGATTCCTTCCGAAATCCTTCGCCGGTCAATTTCCGGGAGCCACTTCTGCGCACTAGTGTAGGGTGATATTCAACGCCTCATGTGTTAATATCATGTCTTCCGCATTTGGTGACAGAAATACATGCCGCCGGATACTCTTGCCAGACACCCCGACTGCTGCCCGGATCTGCTCCGCAAAAGATCCGAAGAGGCGGCCTCCGCGTCCATTCACCATGCTGCACTCGCCCAGCAATATCTCACACTGGCCGAAAAATTTACAATGCTCGCGGAGCATGTCGCGGGAGGTGTTACCGGCATGCAGCAGCTGGTGCAGCAGTTGGAGCAGGAAGCCTGTTCCGGTGTTGCCACTGCAGCCCCGATACCTCCCGCTAACAACCATCGCGTCGCCACTCCGGCTGCCGCAGCCACCGCCTCTGCAACACCTCAGGTGCACTCTGGTTCAGGGGTCGGCAAAACTGCCCGCACGATTTTTGCCGCAGCTGAAGGACGGCCAACTGCCCCTGAATCCTCGCCCACACCGATTTCCACTGCGCCTGCGGTTCAGTCTGCACCACCAGCTGTGGCACCCTCGGCACCCTCGGTACCTCCGGCAGCGGTTGAATCCACGGCCTGTCCTGCACCAGCGGCCACCCCTGCCTCTGCTGGCTTTCATGCGCCTGCTGCTCGCACACCGCTTGATGAACTGGCTGCCTCGGAACAGAAGGCTCGCCACACGCTTGAACGTCAGCTTGCAAAGCCTGCAGCCCAACGCGTGCGACGTCGCCTGTCTCTGCGGGCCTTTCTTGAACGTGTTCGACTGGCAGGCACCGAACAGGCAGGGCGGGTCAGGGTGCAGGCTCACGCGGCCGATCTGCGGCCCAGACTTCGCAGGGCCTCTGAAGAACTGGTCGCGGGGTTGAAGCAGGGACGCCGGCCCGCCTCCATCAGTTCCGTGATTACGTCGCTGGCTCTGCTGCTGTTGGCCCTCGGACGTATGGAATTCACTGAAGAACTGCCCTTGCCGCCACTCTCAGCCAGTTTCAGCGGGCCTGCGGAGGCTGAAGACCTCGCCCAGATCATTGAAACTCCGCTGGAAATGCCGGGTGAGCAGCAGGAACAACCCACTGATCAGCCCGTGGAAACACCTCCACCTGAAGAATTGCCAGCACCGCAGTCCCTGCCGGAACCCGAGGTGGATCTGAAGATTGCGGAAACCTCGGAAGCTGCGGCCGAGCCTGTTGCAGAAACGCCACCGCTGCCGGAATCACCTGCCGGTACAACCCCGGCCGTCAGGAAAGCCAGCTCAGCATCGCTCGGAGAATCGCGTGCTGAGGGTTCGCGGCAGCAGATGCTGTTGAAGTATGGAGGGACGGCCGGTAGTGAGTCGGCTGTTAGTCGCGCACTGGAGTGGCTGGCAGCGCGCCAGCGAGCCGACGGCAGCTGGGATTTTGCTGACGTTGGTCCCTGCACCAGTCCCGGAAAAATCAGTAACCCGATCGGGGGCACCGCTTACGCTCTGTTGCCCTTCCTCGCTGCCGGAAACACTCATAAAACCGGCCAGTGGAAAACACAGGTGCAGGCGGGACTGCAGTATCTGACTCGCATTGGCATCACAGTTCCAGCGGGATATGACCTGCGCGGGGTGCTCAACCAGCGGGACGACGATCCCGAGCCCAATTATGCTTACTACGTGCAGGGTGCTGCCGTCCTGGCTCTGTGTGAAGCCTATGGCATGACGGGTGACCGCCAATTGCGACCAGTCTGCGAGGCCGCCGTCCGTTTTCTGGTCAACTCACAGGATCCTCGAGGTGGTGGTTGGCGGTATGTACCACAGCAGGCCGGGTCCACCTCCTGCACAGCGGTCCAGGTCATGGCCCTGAAAGCTGCTGAAAAGGCTGGGATTGCAGTTCCAGAGACGGTCTGGCGTGGAGTTGCGACGTATCTGGACAGCGTGGCAGTGGATGGTGAGGGACGCTATGGATATGAGGTACAGAAACGGACGTATGAGGGTTCGGTCACCGCGATGGCCCTGCTCAGTCGGATGTATCTGGGATGCCAGCGAAGTGAGAAGGACTTGCGGCAGGGCGTGCTGCTGCTGGACAAGAAGGGACCCTACGATAATCTGTATTACTGCTATTTCGCGACGCAGGTGATGCGGAACTGGGGTGGCCAGCCGTGGGAACGCTGGAATGGACGATTGCGTGATGATCTGGTGGCGTGGCAGGAGCAGGCCGGGGATGCTCGGGGCAGCTGGGCTCCGCGCGACCGTTCAGATTACAGTGTCAGTGGTGGACGGTTGTTGACAACCTGCCTTGCTGCACTGACTCTGGAGGTTTATTACCGGTATCAGCCGTTATTGGGCGAGGAGTTGATTATCACCAGTCCCTAGAGTTCCCAGCGCGGCTTCGCTTCGCTCAGCCGCAACCAAGTTTTTTGGGCTCAACGTAAAATGAAGTGCGCGGTACGAGGCAGCCAACGAGTGTTGTCCTGTAGTTCTGGGCAC
>CAIOKE010000047.1 GCA_903858815.1 uncultured Planctomycetaceae bacterium
ATCTGAGGTGTTTGGTGAATGGTTGGAGCCACCGAATCCGGAGGTCCCGGACTTCGTGCCACGTCCGGCATCAAAGCAGTATTTGCAGCCGTGGACGGAGCAGCGGGCGGCGATGTTCGGACTGGAGCTGCAGCCGAAGGCCGATCCCGCAGTGGAGGCGGTGAAGTCGAAGCCGGAGGCGGAGCCGCCGAAACGATCAGCGAGTCGCAGGGCGGCTAAGTCGCAGGATCGCCATCGGGCGGAGAACGAACCATTTGAGGACCTTTTTCAGTAGTTCGTTGGATTTTCGTTTTAACGCATTGAGATCAGGAGAGTTGCCATGACCAAACCAAACACCGGCGAGGTGTCCGAATCCGGGCAGCTGCCGGAACTGCTCACTGTTCATGACCTTGCAGGCGTGCTGAAGATCAGCCCGCGTTCAATCTGGCGGCTGGTCCGAGCCGGGCGGCTTCCGGCCCCGATTCATCTGGGAGCATCGACTCGCTGGAAGGTGGCGGAGATTGCTGCATGGCTGAGTCAGGATCGGCCTAAGGAAGAAATACCGCGTCCGGGAATGGAGGCGGACGACGGCCAGGCTGAGCAGTAATGGCGGCTGGTGAACGTGGAATTCACATCGGGAACAGGCAGGTTTTTCGCGGTATTTTGCGGGAGGGCGGAGCGATGTCCGGTCGAGGCAGTGGCGTGATTCGAATGGATGAAGCCTACAGCAAGCTGATGGTTCTGGAAAAGCTCGGGATTTCTCAGAAGTTCTGGGATAAGATGATCGCCGATGGACTGCCCTACACAAACGTGGGTCACACTCGCTGGGTGACCGGGCGGGACCTCATCGAGCATCTTTCACGAAACGCAGAAAGGAAATCACGTGATTAACAGACAGAAAGATGTGCAAAAATGTCGCGCAGGCCCGAGATTGGAAATGTCACGTTGTATCCGGACCGACCGCTGCGAGCGTCGGACCGGAATGGATATGTACTCAAATTCTTTTGTCCGTTGCAGGGGCGGCGTATTCGTCGCAACTGCGGAACGCGGGATCGGCGGGAAGCCCGTCGCATTCAGCGGGAATGTCGTGAGCGACTGGTCAGCGGTGAATACAGCGCCTCTGGCGGTGCGATCACTGCAAAACTGTCGACAGAGCAGAGTTTACCGGGATTGGTGCCGCCCGTTGCAGCAGCTGCTGTTGAGACGGGACCGACATGGCAGGACTGTTATGAGCGCTACCTTGAACATCGCCGCCTGCGAATTCGCGAAGGATCGCTGGTCGAGATCACCTCTCGGCTGGGGATTGCTGAGCGTATTCTGGAGGAGCGACAGAGGGAACGCCGTGGAACGGCAGGTCTGCTGATGTCGGAAGTGGCCACACTGAGCAGTCTGGAAGACCTGCAGGCGCGGCTGCTGGCCGGCGAACACTGTCGGTATCCGGGCCGTTCACCGAACACGGTGAACACGTTGATGGGCGCCGTGATGGCGTTCCTGAGGTTCTGTCATGGCCGTGGTTGGTTGCAGTCTGTACCAGATCTGGAAAAAGTCGATGCTGAGGAAGTGATGAAGGGACGCCCGGTCACCGAGTCAGAGTTTCAGCGAATGCTGGACGCTGTCCCGGCAGTGGTCGGCCCGAATTCCGCAGCCTCCTGGACCTTCGCTCTGAAAGTGCTCTGGGAATCAGGCTTCCGCGTGGGCGACCTGATGGACTTTTCCTGGGACGACACCAGACACATCCATCCGATCTGGCCGCGGATCGACGGTCGTCTGCCCACTATTCTGATTCCGGCAACGCAGAAGAATGGCCTTGTGCAGGAGATCCCGATGCTTCCAGGTTTGCAGACACTGCTGAACACGGTGCCGGAGCGGAAGCGAACGGGCTGGGTCGTGGAATTGGAGGGTGTGGAGATGCAGGCGACGGCACGTCCCGGCGTCTTCCGTCCAGCGGTTGCTGACCTGAAAAAGCTGGTCCAGAGTTACTCCAACTCTGCGATCGCCCGTGCCTGCGGAGTGTCCGAAACGGCGGTCCGCAAATGGATAGCAAGGGCAGGACTGTCGACGTGCCCGCCGGAGGCCGCGAACGACTGTCTTCCCGAAAAGGTCACTGCCAGCCTGATTACTCGGGCTGAGTTACCGCCGGGATCTGGACGAAGGATCTCGCGAGGTCGCCTGACGGTGGAGCACGTTGGGCGGGTGATTGGCAGAATTGGCCGTGAGGCCGGAATTGTGGTGCAGCAGTCAGATTCTCGGACGAAACGTCGTCGGAAGTACGCAAGTGCTCACGACCTTCGCCGGGGTTTGGCTGAGCGTCTGATCAACGCCGGTGTTTCAGCGGAAACGCTGAAGGTCGTAATGCGTCACAGAGATTTTGGTACGACCGAGAAGCATTACGGTGCGCTTCGGTCAGCCCAGAGTGCCGGGCAGGAGATCGTGTCGCGGCTTGTCGTTCCCCCACAAAACAGCGAATTAGTGGGGGGATTAGTGGGGGGACCAAAAAAAACTCCTCAGCTTTCGGCCGAGGAGCTTTTGGTTCTAAAGTCTTTATTGGCAAGGCTTTAGGGAATTGCACTCGAATGGGCTCGAACCATTAACCTTCGGTTCCGTAGACCGATGCTCTATCCAATTGAGCTACGAGTGCCCCGGATGGCGGGACGGAAGAGTGTACCCGTTTTTTTGTGATTGGCAAGCAGGATCGGGATTTCAGGGCGGGTTGTCTGTTCTGAGAAGCTGGCGGGGGCCGGATTGAGCGTTTTTCGCGGAAAAATCGCTGTGGATTACCAGTGTTCCACCGGGCCGTTGGGGACTTTCAGCAGGGCTGTCGGAACTTTCCTCGCCCGCTCTCCGTGCCGCTGACGGATGGCTGCGATGATCTGCTGAAACTCGCCCACCGTCTCAAACCGCCGCAACCGATCCTCAAGGTCCTCAGGAATCCCCAACGTTGCTCCATACCACGCGGCGAATTTGCGGAACAGTACACACGAGCGATCGGCATGCTGCTGCTGCATCAGTTCAAAGTGCTGCTGCAGGAACTGCAACTGCTCGTCCGCATCCGGCTCTGCCGCCGTGCCAGTCTGCAGCGTGCTTTGAATGCGGCGAAAAATCCACGGGTCCAGCATCGCTCCTCGTCCGATCGCGACCGCCGCACATCCCGTCTCGTGCATCATCCGAAAGGCTTCATCGACCGTCCGCACGTCGCCATTGGCGATCACCGGCATAGTCCGCACTGCCTCAACCACCTGTCGGATCCCGTCGCGATTCACGGTTCCGTGAAACCCCTGCGCTCGCGTCCGACCATGAATCGTGACCGCCGCAACCCCGATCTGTTCGAATGCCGCGGCCAGCTGAGGTGCCGTGATCATCGATGAGTCCCAGCCAAGTCGCATCTTGACCGTGACCGGCAAACGCACCGCCGCTATCAGTTGTTCCACCATCCGCACGGCACTGTCAGTGCTGCACATCAGACGGGCCCCGCCACCCGAGCCGTTGACTTTGGCCATCGGGCAGCCCATGTTGATGTCCACTCCCTCATAACCGTTTTCCTGCAGCCATACCGCTGCTCGGATCAGATCGTCCGTGCGACCGCTGAAAATCTGCACGGACAAGGGACGGTCTTCGGGAGTCGTGGCGACCAGTTCGCGCGAGCGACCATGCCCCGACCACAGCATCGTTGCCTGAACCAGATCAGTGGTGGCCAATCCCAGTCCGCCCAGACGCCGCAAGACGACTCGAAACGCCAGATGAGTGTAGCCGGCCAACGGCGCAAGAAAAAACCGATCCGTCAGCAGACGATTACCAATCTGCAGCGGTGTCCGGCACTTCTCGAGGATTTGGGGGGAGGTGGTCAGTTTTCGGTTTTCAGTTTTCGGTTTTCAGTTTTCAGTTTTCGGTTTTCAGTTTTCAGTTTTCAGTTTTCGGTTTTCGGTGGGCGGTGGGCGGTGGGCGGTGGGCGGTGGGCGGTGGGCGATGGGCTGTGGGCGGTTTTGGGTTGCGGATTGTATCGTGGGTTCCGGGGAATATCCTCGGCTCAATTTGGTTTTTCAGGTGTCTGGCAGCTAATACGGCTGTTCGCTTTCAAGTTTTCCGGAGAGGTTGCAAGATGCAGCTTTCCTGATCTGTTCAACATCCTTCCTGTGCTGCGGAGTCCCCTGATGCTGCTCGGTCGCCTTTTTCTGACTGTGTTGCTGCTGGTCTGCATTTCGCCGGTCAGCGCGCAAGCTCCGGACAGCCCGGAAGTGCTCACTGTGATCACTCATAACGTCTGGTATGGTTTCACAAAAAAGGGTGAGCCGCGACATGCTGAGTGGTTGCGGTGGATGTCGGCGCAGGCGCCGGATGTTGTGTCACTGCAGGAACTGAATGGATACACAGCCGAGCGTCTGGCGTCTGATGCGAAAACGTGGGGACATGCTCACACCGTACTGCTGAAGCAGGATGGGTTCCCGACGGGGATTACGTCGCGTTATCCGATTTCGGACGTGCGGATTCTGCGCGACGGTTTTCATCATGGTCTGCTGCGGTGTCGGATTCAGGGCATCTGGTTTTACGTGATTCATTTTCATCCGTCGAATTCTGAGCGGCGGATTGCTGAGGCTTCATTGCTGGCAGCGGACGTGGCTGCCCTGCCCGATCCAGCTCCGCGGATCCTGCTGGCGGGTGATTTCAATGGATTTTCGCCGGTCGACCGTGATTCGTATGACGCTGATCCGCAGCTGGTGCCGTTTTTTCGTCGTCTGGACGAGCGGAATCCGGGGGCGAGGAATCTGAATGAGGGGCGGCTGGATTACGGAGGGATTGAGGCGATTGTGCAGCAGGGTTATGTGGATGTGCTGGCTGCAGGGCGGTGGTCGTCCGAGAAGTTTGTGGGTTCCTTTCCGACACCCCTGGTCAGTGACGAGGATCATGGTACGGACCGTCGGCTGGATTACATGTTTGCTTCGGCGAATCTGGCAAAGTCGATTGAGTCGCCTGTGATTCTGCGGGATGTTGTCACAGCTCGACTGTCGGATCATTACCCGATGCGAGCGGTGATTCGTCTGCGTTCAGCGGCTCCGGTGAATGTGTTTGAGGGTGAGCCACAGCTGCTGTCAGAGACGGGGGCGGGTGAAGGTCCGGCGTGGCATCCGGCTCTGGGTCTGCTGACCAGTGGTGAGGGGCATATCAATCTGCGGGATCGTGCGGGCAGTGTGTCCGTTTATGTGCGAGATGCGGGTTCGAATGGTCTGCTGGTGGATCGTGAGGGCCGGATTGTGGTATGTGAACCTGTGCGGCGTCGCGTTTCGCGGCGTGCT
The DNA here is from genome assembly GCA_903858815.1 of uncultured Planctomycetaceae bacterium. Classification (GTDB taxonomy): domain Bacteria; phylum Planctomycetota; class Planctomycetia; order Planctomycetales; family Planctomycetaceae; genus SXXK01. Next base: position 5,268 of record CAIOKE010000047.1, read on the forward strand.
CTGGACGGTACGACAACGGTCCTCGCCGAGACTTTTGGGGGGCGGCGATTCAATCAGCCGAACGATCTGGCACTGGATTCGCGGGATCGGCTGTATTTCACGGATCCGCAGTATGGCAGTCGTGACGGCATGGAGCTGCTGGATGACGCGGGGCGTGCAGTTGAGGGCGTGTATCGGATCGATCCCAGCGGTCAGGTGACTCGCATCATTGCTCATGAAGTGGACCGTCCGAATGGGATAGCGATCACTGCGGACGATCGTTTTCTGTTTGTGGCTGACAATAATAATCATGACGTGGGTGGGGCGCGGAAGTTGTGGCGATTTCATCTGCAGGCGGATGGTCAGCCGGATCTGGCGACGCAGACGTTGATTTATGACTGGAAGACGACTCGCGGTCCCGACGGGATGAAGTTTGACGTGGCGGGTCGGTTGTACGTGGCTGCGGGATTGAATCGGCCGAATCTACCGGCGGAAACGGCAGATCCGGCAACGGCTGGTGTGTATGTCTTTTCGCCGGAGGGGCGTCTGCTGCAGTTTGTTGGAATTCCGCGTGACGAGACGACGAATTGTGGATTTGGCGGGGATGATGGTCGGCAGCTGTTTGTGACGGCCGGTGGCAGTTTGTGGAGTCTGCGGGCGAAGACTGCCGGGCGTTTGTTGTTATCACCGGGACAGAAGTGAGGTGTGCTGTGACCATGGAAGATTTGCTGCAGCAGAATGTGGCTCGGGTGAATCGCCGTGCCTTGTTTGGTTCGCTGGCGGGTGGCGTGGGCACGGCAGCTCTGGCCAGTCTGCTGGGTCGTGAAGCGGCTGCGGGGCCTCCGGGAACACCGGGGTTCCCTGGTGCTGTTCCGCGTGCGAGGCGGGTGGTGATGTTGTGGCAGGGTGGCGGGCCTTCGCATGTGGATTTGTTTGATGACAAGCCGGTGATGCGGCAGATGTCCGGTCAGGACATTCCGGATTCGGTTCGCGGGACGACTCGGTTGTCCACCATGTCTTCCAGCTATCAGCGCTGGCCGTGTCTGCCATCGATTCGGCGATTTCGGTCGTGGGGTGAATGCGGCACGCGTCTGAGCGAGCTGCTGCCGAATCTGGGGTTCGTGGCTGACGAGTTGTGTGTGGTGCGGAGCATGCGGACGGAGGCCGTGAATCACGCTCCGGGCGTTACATTTTTCATGACCGGATCGCAGATTCCCGGTCGGCCCAGTATGGGTGCGTGGCTGTCTTATGGCCTTGGTTGCGAGACGGACAATCTGCCGGCCTTCGTGGTGATGACATCAAGTGACAAAGGCAAGACCTGTGGTCAGTTGTTTTTTGATTACTACTGGGGGGCCGGTTTTCTGCCCAGTCGTTATCAGGGCGTACGTTTCCGGAATACGGGTGATCTGGTGCCGTACCTGAACAATCCTGCGGGGATGTCGGCTCAGTCGAAGCGGGTGCTGCTGGATGAGGTGGCAGAGCTGAATCGCCGGCATCTGGCGGACTATGGGGATCCGGAGATTGAAACTCGGATTGCTCAGTATGAGATGGCATATCGGATGCAGTCGAGTGTGCCTGAGCTGGTGGATTTTTCGGGCGAGTCGAAGTCTGTTGTGGAGCGTTACGGGCCGGATGCCCTCGTGAAGGGAACGTTTGCGAACAACTGTCTTGTGGCGCGTCGGTTACTGGAGCGTGGGGTGCGTTTTGTGCAGTTGATGCACGCGGGCTGGGACCAGCATGGGAACCTGCATACTCAGCTTGAGGAGCAGTGTCGTGATACGGAGGGTCCGGCGGCGGCGTTGATTCGTGATCTGCGTGAGCGAGGCATGCTGGAGGATACTCTGGTGGTGTGGGCCTGTGAATTTGGTCGCACACCTTTCGGGCAGGGTGATCCGAACAATCCGCGTGGGCGTGATCATTTTGGTCGCGCGTTTACGTGGTGGCTGGCTGGTGGCGGTGTTCGACAAGGCACGGTTTACGGCGAAACGGATGATTTTGCGTGGAACATTGTGCGTGATCCGGTGCATGTGCATGACATGCAGGCGACGATTCTGCATTTGTGCGGCATTGATCACACGCGACTGACATTCCGCTATCAGGGGCGTCAGTATCGGCTGACGGATATTCACGGCGAGGTTGTGGAAGGGCTGGTGCGAAGTTAGCGTGGGTTGCAGTGGTGGCGGTGGTGGTCAGTCAGCAGCGGTGGCGGTGATACTGGCTGGCAGCAGTGGCTGTTGTCGGTGCTGCAGCCACAGCTGGCGGATGGATGCGCCCAACTGTTCGAAGCGTTTACGACTGAGCTGCAGCGGGGCACCATTGGTGGCGATGCTGACGATGGAATTGAGTGCCGTGCGCTGATCGCGCCCCAGATTTTCCACAAGCGGTGCTTTGTGGGTATCGGACCGCAGTTTGATCCAGTCCAGTTCGTAGTCGGAGCCGGTAACCTGCAGGCAGAATTCGCGGCACAGTGTTTCTGCTGCCGGTCCGAACTCTGAGTTGGCGATCTGTCGACCGGATGTGACGCTGAACAGTGACTGCATGGTTCGCGCTTTCCATTCGGGCAGTGGATTGCGTCGATTTTTCAGCAGTGTGAGCAGCAGCCAGATGGCGGCGAATGTGCCGATCATCATCAGCACGGTCCGCAGCCATGCTCCTGGTGGCATACTGCGTGGTCGATCTCGCAGAGTTTCGTTCAGCAGATTGGTTTTCTGAACTTTGTCGAGCAGGGCATTGAGTGTCTGCAGGGTTAAATCGAGATCGCGTGGAGGTGGCGGAGGTGGCGGCGTCTGGCTGCGTTGCGACTGTGGACGACTGCGTGGCAGACGGTTTGGAGGTGGCGGGTTGAAGGGTGGCGGATTGAAGGGTGGCGGATTGAATGGGCGTGGCGGTGGTGACAGCTGAGGTGGCGGATTGATTGCAGGTTGCGGGATGCCACCATATTCCAGTACGGCAAAGCGACTGCGCTGACCACGACTTAAGAGTGCCGCGGTATTGATGGCAAGGATTGAGTTTTCACCATGCCACAGCATGCCGTCGGTGAACAGGCTGCCGTCAGCACTGAGTACCATGACGCCGGTGGCGGATTGACTGTTCTGTGATTCTTCGCCCACCATCAGGACCGGCTGACCGACAGCCTCTGAGGGAATTGTGGCTTTGGAAAGTGCAGCGACCACGGTCCAGCGCAGTGACTGGTCCTGGGCCGGGGCCATCCAGCCAGTGCGGTTGACCACGATGGAGCTGACGTCGGGTGTCAGTGACGTGGGGTTGCAGGGCAGTACAAGTACGTCCGGATGCTGCAGATAGAGTTCACGGGGATCGACCGATTCTGCCGGGCCGCTGTTGAAACTGGTGACTCCTGGCAACCGAAACGATTCTTCACCGGCGACAAGTACGGCGCCCCCCTGGGCGACGAAGCGGCGCAGCCGCAGCCAGTCCCTGGCAGGAAACTGGTTGAGCTGTCCGAGGACAAGGATGACGGACTGACGCGGAAGTCTGAAGACCTGTTCGATGTCTTCGTCAGCCTGCATGCCCTGCTCTTCCAGCAGCATGCGAAAGCCACGATAGCCGGTGCGCCAGTCGTTTGCGGCTGCTGCGTTCTGAGCAGCGGAATCCGGACTGGAATTCTGAGCGATGGCAGCGGCTGGATTTGCGCAGAGCAGCGTTGCTGCGAGGCTGAAACAGATCAGTAGCAGGCTGGGCAGGCGAGCATTTGCGTGGTGTGGACGAATTGACATGCCTCGATCTTATCCGCAACGGCTGAAAATGTCATGGGCCTGTTCAGGAAGAAATCTGCGGACGGAGATTGGTTTTCGGTGACGGTTCTGCTGAGATGGGGAGTGGAAACTGCTGGATTTCGGGGTGTTTCAGGGATTTGCTGTCTGCCAGACTCCGCATTCTGTTGGCAGTTGCGGGTTACAGGCCTTTTGAAGGATGGACTCATGTGGGGACGTTTGAGTGGGCTGATTTCAGCGGGTGGCCGGTGTTTCGCAGCGATTGTGCTGCTGCTTGTCACTGAGGTCATGCAGCAGTGTCGTGCTGAGGATCCGCTGGTACTGGTATCGTCGTTTGCCAGTGGTGCCGATGGTGGGATCACGGCATTTCGGCTGCAGACTGCGACGGCCACTCTGCAGTCGGTCAATCGGACGAGTGGGATTCCGCAGCCTTTCTTTTTTGACGTCTCACCTGACCGTCGGCAGTTGTTCAGCATTCACGCTGAGACATTCGGGGGCTCGGCAACGGAAGAGCTGGCAGCGTGGAAACTGGATGCAGCGACTGGTCAGCTGACCCCTGTCAATCGTCGCACGACTCGCGGAACGGCATCGTGCTTTGTGGAAGTGGACCGCACGGGGCGAACAGTGCTGTGTGCGAATTATGCGTCCGGCAGCGTGGTGGCATGGCGGATTCAGTCTGACGGATCGTTGTCTGAACCGTCTGCTTTCGTGCAGCACGCGGGCAGCAGCGTCAATCCGGCTCGACAGAAGGAACCGCACGCGCATTGTTTTGTGATCAGCCCGGACAATCGCTTTGCGTATGCGGCGGATCTGGGGACGGATCAGGTGCTGTGTTATCGGCTGAATGCGGCCACGGGCGAGCTGCAGCCGAATGTGCAGCCCTTTGTGCGGACGATGCCGGGTGCAGGTCCGCGACATCTGACGTTTGATCCGGCCGGGCGTCATCTGTATGTCATCAATGAGCTGCTGAATTCCGTGACACTGTTCGATTTCCATGCGGAGACCGGGTTTTTGGTGGAGCAGCAGACGATAGCAACGCTGCCAGCGGATTTTCAGGGTGAGAGTTATTGTGCGGACCTGAAGATCACTCCGAATGGTCGATTTCTGTATGGCACGAATCGCGGGCATGACAGTGTGGCGATGTATCGGATTTCTGAGGATGGGCGTTTGACGCTGATTGGGATTGAACCATCGCGTGGTAAAGGGCCGCAGAATCTGGCTGTGACTCGTGACGGTCAGTTTCTGCTGTGCGGCAACATGCCGGGGAACTCGCTGGCGATCTTCCGGATTGATCAGGAGACGGGGCGTCTGCAGGCTGCAGGCGACCTGGTAGAGATTCGGGGGCCTTCGTGCATTCGGATTCTGGACTGAGTGTTGTGCCGTGGGTGATTGCAGATCGCCTGAGTTTGATTACAGTCAGCGGACCTGCCGACGGTTTTTTTCTGAGGACTGAGGGGAGAGCAACGATGCGAGTTTTCCGAGGATGTGCCGCGATCGCTCTGTTGGGGGCTGTCGCGGTATCACCGCAGCTGTCGGCGGATGACTTTCAGTATCAGTTCGAGGGAATATCCATACCGAAGGCTGTTGCTGACGAGCCTGTACGTTCTGAGCTGTCGATTGAAGCGGCGGCAAAGTATCTGGAGCAGGGTTCGGTTGCGTGGAGTGGGCAGCGGAAGTGCGTCAGCTGTCACACGAACGGGACGTATATGACGATCCGCCCGCTGCTTTCCAAAACGCTGGGTCCGCCAGAGGCAGCCAATCGGACGTTTTTTGTCGAGCAGTTGCAGAAGCTGCAGTCTGAACCGCTGGATCGCCTGAAACAGTCGACTCGGCCGGCTCAGGTGATTTACATAGCTGCGGGTCTGGCGGAATGGGATGCGGCGTCGGGTGGGGTGTTATCCGCAGAAACAGAGACGGCACTGGAGCTGATGTTTCAGATTCAGACGGACGAGGGTACGTGGGGGACACTGGACTGCTGGCCGCCGTTTGAATCGGACGCTTATCATGAAGCGACGGTGGCAGCGATGGCCGCCGCTGCAGCTCCGGGCTGGATTGCGAAAGTGGCGGCAACACCGGATTCTGTCAGTGCCGTGGGTCTGGAGAAGCTGCGGAAGTATCTGCGGACTCAGCCACCGCTGCATGATTACAGTCGTGTGCTGCTGCTGTGGGCTGCCGCACGGATGCCGGATCTGCTGCCGGAGGCTCAGCGTCAGGAACTGCGTCAGGTGCTGCTGAAGCATCAGAAGTCGGATGGCAGCTGGTCGATTCGTTCGTTTGCTGCGGCGGAAGCGTGGGGTGGTGGCAATCGAGCGGCGAAGCTGAAGGCGGAGCCGGATTTTGCCGATCCGCCGGGCGACGGCCACATGACGGGTCTGGCAATTGTCGTGCTGCGTGAAAGCGGAACGGCGGCCAGTGATGCGGCCATACAGAAAGGGCTGGGCTGGCTGAAGAGCAATCAGCGGGAAAGTGGTCGCTGGTGGACGCGGTCCCTGAATACGGATTCGTGGCACTTCATCACTTACAGCGGTACGGCCTATCCGCTGCTGGCGCTGCAGATGTGTCAGGAGTTGCCGGTTGCCCGAGCGGAGTGACGCTGGAGGTTCGTGATGGTGTGTCGATGGGTGCTGAGTATTGTCTGCCTTGCGTGGTTCAGTGCGTCGGTGAGGGCCGGGGATGCGCGGCCATTGAATGTCGTTGTGATGGTGGCCGATGACCTTGGTCAGCGTGATCTGGGTTGCTACGGCAGCACCTTCTATGAGACTCCGGCGCTGGATCGGCTGGCTGCTGACGGCATCCGATTGACTCGAGCCTATTCCGCGTGTCCGGTCTGTTCACCGACTCGCGCTGCACTGACCACCGGGCGATATCCGCAGCGCAGCGGAATCACGGATTACATCGGGGCAGCTCAGCCCGAGGCGTGGAAACGCAATACTCGGCATCTGCCGGCGCCCTACAACCTGCAGCTGGCGTTGTCCGAAATCACGGTGGCTGAGATTCTGAGGGCACGCGGTTACGCCACGTTTTTTGGAGGCAAGTGGCATCTTGGTGGTGAGGGGTTCCTGCCAGAGCAGCAGGGATTTGACGTCAATTTCGGTGGTCTGGCTCAGGGGGGGCCGTACGGCGGCAAGAAGTACTTTTCGCCCTATGGAAATCCGAAACTGGCGGATGGTCCGGAGGGCGAGCATCTGCCGGACAGATTAGCCAGTGAGGCCGTGCGGTTCATGGAATCGCATCGTGATCAGCCCTTTCTGATCTGGTTGCCGTTTTATGATGTGCATACGCCTTTGATGGCGCGGGACGATCTGCAGCGCAAGTACGAGCTGAAGCGAGCGAATCTGTCGGAGCGGGATGTGTTTGCCGACGAACCACCTCGTAAGGTGCGAATGTCGCAGGATCACGCTGTCTACGGCGGGATGGTTGAGGCGATGGATCAGGCAGCCGGGAAAATTCTGCAGGCGCTGGATCGGCTGCAGCTGACTGAGCAGACGCTGGTGATTTTCACCAGCGACAATGGCGGTCTTTCGACCAGCGAAGGGTCACCCACATCCAACCAGCCGCTGCGAGCCGGCAAGGGCTGGTTGTATGAAGGCGGCATCCGAACTCCGTGCCTGATGCGACTGCCGCGACAGATTCCGGCGGGAGTGACGTGCGAGACGCCTGTGATGAGCATCGATTATCTGCCGACGATTCTGGATTTTTGTGAGGTGAAAGCAGAGCCGCAGCTGCAGTTTGACGGCATCTCACTGAAAACGCAGTTGCAGCAACGAGGCCGCACAGATCTCAGTCGAACCCTGTACTGGCAGTACCCGCATTATGGGAACCAGGGAGGAGCTCCGGGGGCGGCGGTGCTGGAGGACGGCTGGAAGCTGATTGAGTGGTTTGACGATGATCGAATCGAGTTGTTTCGAGTGTATGAGGACATCAGCGAGCAGCAGAATGTGGCGGCCGATCATCCGCAGCTGGTGCAGCATCTGCAGAGTCGTCTGCAGGAGTGGCAGTTGGCTGTGGGGGCAAAGCGTTCGACAGTCAATCCTGCGTGGGATCCGCAGAAAAAAGCCGGACGATAGTGCTTATTGCAGGACCAGCAGTCCGATTTCATAAAACAGGATCACGCCCAGCACGTCGATCATGGCGGCGATCAGCGGATTGGACATGATGGCGGGATCCATACCAAGCCGTCGGAACAGCAGTGGCAGCAGTGAACCGGCTGAGGTTCCCAGTGTAACGACCATGACCACCGTGGCTGCAATCACCGAAGATTCGTACATGCTGCGTCCGAACCACAGCCATGCGACGGTGAAGTCCAGAGACGCGAGAGTGGAACCGAGGCACAACCCGATCAGCAGTTCTCGCACGACCAGAGGCATATCGTCAGCGAAGCTGGCACTGCCTCGTCCTTCCGATGGTCGCAGGGCAAACATGCGAATAAACAGGGTTGCCGACTGCGAGCCTGCATTTCCGCCGCTGGCCATTACGAGAGGCAGAAAGAGCAGAATGAGCGAGGACAAGCCGGTCGCGGTGGGGGTGATTTCGGAATTGTCACTGGAGCCACGATAGTGGTCGATGACGTGTGCATTCATGAGGGCGACGAAGGACAGAAACAGCAACCACACGCCACGTTTCCAGAGAATCTCAAAGAGTGGGGATTCCTGGTAGGTGTCTTCCAGTGGGGCCATGGCGCTTTGCAGGTAGGCATCTTCGGTCGCCTCTTCCTGAACCACATCGAGCGCGTCGTCGTGAGTCACGATGCCGACAAGTCGATCTGAGTCGTCGACGATAGGGACGGCAATGAAGTTATAGCGCGCCAGCATTTCGGCGGCTACAGTTCGCGGGTCCGTGACTCGAATCCGAATCGGATCCCGCTTCATAATCTCGGAAAGTCGAGTGTCGGATCGGGCGAGGATCAGCTGGCGGAGCGAGATCACACCTTCGAGGTGGCGATCTTCGCCGAGGATATAGATGTAGTAGATACTTTCGCTGTCAGGGGCCTGCTGGCGCAGTCTGGCGAGGGCTTCGAGGACGGTGATGGCAGCCGGCAGTGACGCGTAGTCAGTGGTCATGACCGCGCCTGCGCTGTCTTCGTCATAAGACAGCAGACGGCGAATTTCATTGCGCTCTGCCTGCGCGATCAGGCGTAGAGCATCTTCGCGGCGGGCTTCCGGGATGCGGGACAGCAGGTCTACACGGTCGTCTGCTGACATCCATTCAAGCAGGTGCGACAGTCGTTCGCCGTCGAGTGATTCCGCGAGTTCTGTCTGCCGTTTGAGAGACAGGAATTCGAAGATTTCGACTCGCAGCTGATCACCGGCCTGGTCAAGGATGCGCCAGACCTGCTGGTCTTCCAGTTCTTCAAGGATTTCAGCAACGGAAGCCGGATGGACAACACCACAAAACGCCGCCAAACCCTCAACATCGTCTTCCTGAATCATCTGCATGACGTCAGGAAAGATGAGGTTTTGATAGGCGTCCCGCATGGATCATCGCCTCCTGATTTGATCAAGCTGAGACGCAGCGGCGCAGGCTTGAAAAAAAATCCCTGCGGGACGCTTCCGGCAGGGATTCGGGAAATTCGTGGCTGAGCGAACTGCGAAGACAGGTCGCTGGGCAGGGATCAACGCTTTGAGAACTGGAAGCTGCGACGGGCTTTCTTGAAGCCATACTTCTTGCGTTCGACCATGCGGTCGTCACGAGTCAGCAGGCCTGCGGAAGACAGGTCATGATGCCAGTTAGGGTTCATTCCCTGCAGAGCACGGGCAAGTCCAAGAACGATAGCACCAGTCTGGCCAGTGATACCGCCACCCTGCACGCGGACCGAAATATCTACCTGACCAACCTTGCCAACAACCTTCAGAGGAATCATCACACTTTCACGGTCACGCTCGACCCGCAGGAAATCTTCCAGTGGGCGACCGTTCACTACGAACTGACCATTGCCTTCACGGACGCGAACGCGAGCAACTGAGGTCTTGCGACGACCAGTTCCCATGGCCACGCCGAAACGGTCGATCTTGCCACGAATCGTTGGCTGAAACACCGGGTCAGCGACACCACCACCCGAAATCGTCAATTCAGGAAGCGTTGATGATGGGACTTCAGGAGCAGTCAGGTCACCCGAACTCATTGAAAAATCCTTGGACTGTACGAGAATTCTTAGTCAGGTCAGCGAAAGTCAAATCTGACCGGCTGCAGGTTATCAGCAAAATACACGGAATACCAGCATGCTGATGTCAGCACGCCAGCAGGTCTTAGCGAGGCAGCAGGTGTTCCGGGAACGGCTTCGGCTGCTGAGACTGATGGTCATGCTGCGGACCACTGAAAATTCGCAGCTTCTTCAGCATGTGACGGCCCAGTTTGTTCTTCGGAAGCATACGGCGAACTGCTTCCTGAATCACCAGTTCCGGACGATGCTGCAATGCCTGAACGGCAGTGCGGACACGACGACCACCCGGATAACCAGTGAATCGATCGTATTCCTTGGCCGCCATTTTGGTGGTCAGATAAGGAATCTGTGAGTGCTGCATCGGGCTACCACTGAATCGCACTCGCTCGCAGTTGACAACAATGACGTAGTCACCCGTGTCGACATGCGGAGTATACCCGGGCTTGTGCTTGCCCATCAGGACCGTGGCAATCTGAGTTGCAAGGCGACCCACAACCTGATTGTCGCCGTCAACCACGAACCATTCGCGTCCTGCGACTTCTTCCTTCTTCGCCATCCATGTTTTGCCAAGTGCCAGCATGGAACTTTTCATCCTTGCCCGAAATTCGCCGGGCTGTGAACAAAGCCTGAAGCCAAATCAATACACAAACCGCGAACACAACCTGACGCAGGCAACCATGCCACTTCGTGCCGTTGCAGAGATCGCAGAGCAATTCCGAGTACCGAAAACCAAGAAAAAACCGAGCGACACGCTGATCTGCTGCGATTCTTTCAATCCATTTGCACCCGCATTGAAACAGAAGCAGGCCCCATTCCATGAGACTTGCAACGAGACAACCAGCGGGACAAAAGATTATGGGTTATCGGACTTTCAGAATGGAAAGTCGAGCAGTCTAGTGATTTGCAGGGGCGGAATCAATGCAGCAGATCACAAAAGAGAAGGCATTTGCGGTGGATTGCGGGAATCCTGAATTCCAGGAATCAGCCCCCGCAAACACACCCAACACACCAAACCCGCAGTTTCTGCCGATACAGACCGCAGATTCCCTACAGTCAGGCCATCGCCGGTGCGTCAATGTACTGGTAAAACACGTTCCGCTGCCTCGGGATGTAACCCACATTCTCGATGCACCGCCGAATCGTCTCAATCGTCAGGTGATGCACGGTTCCCGCCTGCGATACCACATTCTCCTCAATCATCAGGCTACCCATGTCGTTGGCTCCAAATAACAAAGCCAACTGCCCCACCTTCTCGCCCTGAGTCACCCACGAGGACTGGATGTTCGGGAAATTGTCCAGATACAGACGGGCGACCGCCTGCGTCTTCAAGTACTCAAATGCGCCCGCCGGTGGGATGTGGGCCATGTCCGTATGTTCAGGCTGGAAGGTCCAGCAGATGAACGCGGTAAACCCGCCCGTTTCGTCCTGCAACTGCCGCAATCGCTCCAGATGCTCGATCCGCTCTGCCAGCGTCTCAACGTGGCCGAACATCATGGTGGCTGACGATTTGCCGCCCAACTCATGCCAGACTCGCATGACGTCCAGCCAGTCATCCGTCAGCACTTTGCCTCGAGTAATCGATTTGCGGACGCGGTCCACAAGAATTTCGCCACCACCTCCCGGCAGACTTCCCAGTCCAGCAGCCTGCAATCGCTGCAGCACAGTCTTCAGCGGCAGCCGGCTGATTTTCGTGAAGTGGTAAATTTCCGGAGGACTGAACCCGTGAATGTTGACCTGCGGGAAATGGCGACGGAGGGTGCTGAGCATCTCTTCGTACCATTCCAGTGGCAGCTTCGGGTGCAGCCCGCCCTGCAGCAGAATCTGGTCGCCTCCCAGCGCCACGGTCTCTTCAATCTTCTTCAGCAGCAC
>CAIOKE010000048.1 GCA_903858815.1 uncultured Planctomycetaceae bacterium
ATGGCGAACACGTTGGAGGGGTACCGCACGGGAATCCTCAACTGGTACGACTACCCGATCTCCAGCGGACCAATGGAGGGAATCAACAATAAGATCGGATCCCTGCAACGTATGGCTTATGGGTACAGAGACAAGGAGTACTTCATAGCAAAACTCTATGCACTGCACCTCGCCAAATTCTCACTCATCGGTTAATCACTGGAAAAACACGGCGCACGTAATTTTGCGTAGAGCCAAAAAATCCACACCTACATCTGGTGGCAGGACGAACCGTTCTACCGTTCCATCCTGCTTGAAGAACACCAGGTCAGGCATCTGAAAACGGGGACAAACGTATTGGCGGTCTACGCCAATGATCAATATACCCCGGATTCACCGGATCATTATGCGGCAATCGATGTGCGGATTGAGGCGATCACGAGTTCCAACAGCGAGAAACTTGCGCTGGCATTACTGGAGATCCTACCCCACAAGGATCGGGAGGCGCTTAAGGGAGCCTCAAATGGAGGGTACCACTATTTCGGCAGTGCAAAAATCTTTGCCCAGATGGGCAAAGCATTCGCAGAAGCCCTGATGCCTTTTCAGAAATGAACGTTCAGAGCACAGCCATCCGTCCACGGTACCCCTCGTGCGACCGACACCTCGGCGACTCCGGCGTTCGCCAAAGGCCCATTTTCAAAATCGCACCATAAAGACGAACTCGATGTGTGACTCACTCCACATCTCTTCATGCGTAGTCGACACGCGACTGGCCGGTGAATTGTTCAGCGAATCACCTGCTTCCAATCGCGTACAGCGTTCTGTCAGATCGGATAAACAATCTTCCGTTGGCCAGAGAGGGAGTTGACCAGAATCGAACGCTGTCTGCGGCTGGAAGCACATTTTTTGCTACCACGTCCAGCACTCGCCCCGGTTTCAGAACGAAAGTCTGGCCGCGGGAATCCAGACAGTAAATGTTGCCATCATGCGACCATGGAGACGCCCAGAATTCAGCGGCGTCCGGGATACGGCCCTGCGCCACAACGCCTCCCGTGACTGCATCCACGATCGTTGCTTTACCCCCGCGTCCGTCCAGCAGAAAAATGAATCCGTCGACGATTACCGGGGACGCTCGATTTGGGCCAAAATCGCCGGATTTCCACGCAACCAGAACGGACGAATCCATATTGCGAGCGGTTGCCAGTTGTTCATCGGTTCCGCTGCGAATCGCAAAGCAACTTGTTCCGCCACGGCCACTGCGTCCCACGACAAGTAAGTCACCGCTGGCCGCAGGCGTCGCGTTAAGTCCGCCATTGCCAATGTTGACTTCCCAAAGCAGGCCTCCGGTGCTCGGATCGTACGACCTCACGACAGCACCGCCTGTTACCAACTCCCGACGATGACTGTTCGCCCAGATGATCGCAGAACCCCAGTTCGAACGCTCGTCACGGGGTTGACGCCAGACTTCAACGCCAGTGCCGATGTCGATTGCGATCACAAAGGACGACTGCTCGTTGTCGATCTGTACAAAGACTTTCCCATCCAGAATCGTTGGCGAACTGGACGTGCCCCAGTCCTGCGCCATGGGATGAACGCCCAGGTCCTTCTTCCAGATCAATGCTCCATCAAGGTCGTAACAGAACATTCCCATCATGCCAAAGTACGCAACGACATATCGTCCATCACTGACCGGCGTTTCAGACGCGTACGTGTTGTCTCGATGTGTTTGCAGCCTCGGCTTACCTTCAAGTGCCGTGCGGCTCCAGAGTACTTTTCCTGTTTGCGCATCGAGACAGAGCAGCTCCCAGCGATAATCGCTCGATGAGCTTTGTGGCCCGTCTGTGATTGCCGTCGTCACAAAAACTCTGCCTTTGACCACAATTGAACTGGACCACCCAGCGCCTGGGATCTCTGCCTGCCACAGAACGTTTTCCAAAGCCCCCCATTTCGCCGGGACAGCGGGATCATTGATGACGCCGTTGCCATCAGGCCCGCGAAACTGCAGCCAGTCCGCTGCAAAACCCACTGATGAACAGGTCAGAAAGACAGAAAACAAAACAAGACGTGATTGAAGCATCCGTACCTCCTGATGCTCATGTGATCCATATCGAAATCAGCGTCTCGAAAGTTTATCCAATGGGGACCTGCTGACAACCATCGACAACCCGGGAACTGGATTGGCACCAGCCAGACGGCATCGTGTCGTCTCTGCCGTGAGACAGAACGTCTGGTCTTCGCGCTGATCCTGGCCCGTGCTGAAGTGATTTCCCGCGGCAGCCTGAAGACTCTATCACCCACAAAAAGGGCCGAATGCACTTCCTACCGTCAGAGGCAGCGCTCCCACAATTTCGCCTTGCGACAGCCCGACAAAACTTCATTTCACGATCAATACCCGCAGATTCATCATCACTCTGGGCAGGTCTTTGTCCGCCGGAGCCTGCCAATCCTTAAGCCCTTCCGGGATTCAATTGGAGGGGGCAGGAAGACACCCTGTGGCAGACCGAATGAAAGGTCACTTCCTGAGCGATTTCAGGGATCGTAACTCAGGATGGTCATCAGCAGACTGAATTTTTCTGATTGTATCGCGTACCGCACTTGCCTTCTGACGACTCAGATTCCGCGGGAAATTCACTTCGCCCTGCTCGAAACTGATCGCAGCTTTCTCCAGTTGCGGAATGACAACCTTTGCAGCGGCGCCGTACTTATCAAATACCGCCAGGATGTCAGCGGTCCGATGTTCACTGGCCCAGGGATTCTGGGTTGTCAGATAATCAGCGGCAGCCTGCATTCCCTCTTCAACCCGATGTAACGCCAGCACCCTCAAACCGTTGAGTCTCACGCCATCCGCAAACATTTCGCCGCTGGGAGCCGGTTCTTTCACGGCTTCAAGTATGGCAGGCAGCAAGGGCTGGATCTGCTGGTAACTCAGACGACCATAGACCTCACTGACCTCGCTGCGAGCCCGTCCATCTTCATTCTGCAGGCCCTGAGCGATGGCCGTCATCAGTTGTGCGTCGCCAATGTCCTGAAGCGACTGCAGGCGCGGCAGCAGGGTTCCAAATACGGCAAACGCAACAAAACGCTGCTCCATACCCCGTGGGTCATCCTCGCCCGGTCGTCGGGCAATCATTTGCAGCAAGTCCGGCAGCGAGTCAAGGGCGGGCGTTCCAATCGCGGAAAGCGCTGATGCTGCACGCACACGAAGCCATAAGTCTTTATGTTTGAGCAGAGTGCGCAGTGCTGGAACGGCGGACGCCGCATCGCCACGCATACTTTCCAGTGCCTGACAGGCCCCAAGCTGCCCCTCAGGACTTCCTGTTTGAAGCAGTTCGATAATTTCAGTCAGGGGCGGGTTCCTTCGCAGCGAGATCTCCAGTGCAGCTCGCTCACGCACAATCGGTGACCATGAACTGAGTCGCTCCAGCAGTTGTTCGTCAGACAGAGCACCATAGAAGCTTCGGCGATCTCTGTTATCCCAGCCTCGGCCATCCGCCACAATTTTCGAGGCTGCTTCAGCGGACAACAGCCGGATCGATGACGGACTGCTGCCTGTGATGCGAAGCTTTTTCAGCGGTAGCGCGTAACCAAGCAGATAGGCTCCCGTCGCATCCCAGCCATGGTAACTGTCGAAGTCGTTCTCCGGTGGCCCCTGGTGCGTAAAGGAACCGTCCCAGCGTCGAGCAAGGTCATGATACCAACCACCAAATTCCTGCATCCACGCCCCCGTTGCAGAGGGACCGGCCAGACCAATCGCAGGCAGGGACCAAAGCAGATTGAAGAAATTCCCGGTATGTCCACAATCACGCTCACTGCCATGTGATGCAAGGGCCATCTGAGTAAAGTAGCCCGCGCTCGATGACTCACCAAGCTGATTGAACAGAACGGCTGCCATCCCGCACTTCCCATTGTCCTCGTGCGTCTCTGTCCACGCTGCGTGATCACCGTACGGGATTGCCCCCTTGCCCGTATAGAAACGCAGCAGTCGGACACTGCGATCGATCGCCCGACTCAGCTCTGCATCATTCACACCCGCTTCTCGGGCAAGCACCAGCCCAATCGTCAGCGGCAAACCCGGCGAATTCATCATTCCATAACCCTGCAACCGGCCATCCGGCAGCGCCAGCGTATGTCCCCACGAACCAACGGCGCTCTGCCCAATCGAAGCCTCCATCGCAAGACGCCTCAAGCCCGGCAACACGGCGGTGTCCTGCGTCGATATGACGTACTCCGCCAGAAAAATCATCATGTACCCATAATACCATGTCTTGAAATCGTCCGCCCGAAACTCGGCTGCCCACCGAGCTTCGCGCTGAACCAACGGCATCGATGCGTCAACTCCACCTGACAGCAACGCCAACGCATTCAGAGATCGCGGTATGGGATCGATCTCATTCGCATAGTCCGCCCGCGCCATCCGCGACATCAGGGAACTGAGCCCCCGTGCGAGAATCCGTTGGGATTTTGAACACTCATAGGGCGCTGTTCCGCTGAACGAACCCAGAGTCGGCAATCGGATGACCACGTCTTCCGTCGTCCCGGCTCGCCACCGCGTGACTGGAAGAAGGCCCTCACCCGATTCAGACTCCGCAGCACCAATCGCAAGACCGAATTCCGTGCGCGGATCACTCAAAAACGGTTTCCCCCCAACCCCTGTCAGTACGTCGCCAACCGCTATGACCCCGGCGGCCGGAGAACCAGAATCAACCTCTGTGATCAGAATCTGGCGAGCATCCTTCGTGACAAGCTTGTCCGAAAACATCCAGCCTCGCAACCCGGTTGGGCCAAGGTTCCAGTCATGCTTCGCTTCGGCAGGACGGACATCGCCGTGCAGAAGATCCGGGACCTTCTGTTTGACTTCTTCAACTGCTGCTGTGGCCGAAACGAAAATGCTAAGCCATGCCGCCAGACCAATCGGAATCCGCAAACTCTGACTCATCGCAAGTGTTTCCCAACGGCAAACCACGCTCTGCAGGTACAGACAAAATCGCAGTTTTCTTGCAGGTTCATCACCCGCGATCACGACTTCGTCAGACATGCAGAAAAGCAAACAGACCCATGCACGTGAGGCAGGTCTTCTTCCACGAATCATACAAGTCCTGCGTACAACCGGCACCGAGTTCATCGACAATTCCACAGATTTCAATGTCAGCCACAGGCGCAAGCAGCGTTCTGATCGCTTGTCTTCCCAGCTGCAGTCCAACGGTCCAACTCGGCGGAAATTCAAGTTGCTTGCGCAGCATCGTGATACCCGCGTTCCCGCAACGAACGACACAGCACTGACAATTCTCACAAAGGCACCCCGAAACTCCCTCGACTTCGAAATCCTGACATACGACCACGAGAACCCCTCGCTCAACACAAATCGATCCCATACTCTCCCTGTTCTGAGAGTCCTGATGGAACTGAGTCCATCACGCGGGCTGAAACAAGAGCTGGGAACAGATTCTTAACGGTGCGATAACCCTGCCACGGAAACTGCCAACGTGTACCAGACAGATTGCCACATTGTCTCAGACTGTCGCCAGACTTTGAAAACCGCTGCCACACTGTCGTTGCACTTCGCAGCCGGCAGCCACAGCCGAAGTTCGGGGTGTTCAGCCGACTGCAGGACTCAGGCTGCAGGTCATCATGTTCGCCGCCGCAACTCCGGCAGGCAGCAGGACCATGTTTCGTTCGCGCTGTCGACTGGCAGAACCACAGCATTTCGAACCCTGATCAGGATCCTGACAGGCGAACACCGAAATTCAATATATCTGAACCCAAAACCGGTGAAGGTTCACAGCGAGATTCCCCATTGATTGCAGGCCGACAGATCAGCATCAGGCCGTGGTTCAAATATCAGCACATGGCCCATTCTGATCCCTGCGCTGGGAAGGACACAACGAGTCAACACACACTCGGAAAACTGTGGAGAACACAGAGCTGGTGCAAACAGAATCCGAAGCCTCCTGCTCCCAGTCTCCCAGCCGGTCTCTGTGAGTCGCAGCCCCACGAGTCGTGAAAATCGTTTGGGCCCCTGACTCTCACAGACGCAACTTGACAGGGACAGGTCGCTGACCCAGAATCGAGGGCTATCGCCGAGGCATTCCATACTCTTCGCGTCCGCACGTTTTACGCAATCAGTGTCTCACCTCATGCTCAAAGCACTCAAGAACCTACTCCGGCAGCTCTTCGGTATTGATGTGCGCTGTCTGGCAGTCTTGAGAATTGCCATAGCAGCTCTGCTGCTGACGGATCTGGGCTTTCGCTGGCCCTTCCTCGTCGAATGCTGCACCGATGATGGTTTCCTGCCGCGAGAACTTGTGCTTGAACCGGATTCGTGGATGTCACTGCAGATGCTGGATGGTTCGGCTGCATTTCAGGCTGCTCATTTCATCGCGGCCGGCTTCTGCTCGCTGATGCTGCTGATTGGTTTTAAGACGCGGCCAGCACTGGTGTGCTGCTGGCTGCTGACAATTTCTCTGCATGCACGAAACGGGTTCCTGCTGGATGCCGGAGATGACCTGCTGCGATCACTGATGTTCTGGAGTTTGTTCCTACCCATGGGCGCGCGATATTCCATTGACGCACGCGGCAGAGATTCAAAGAAACAGGAAATCGTCGTGTCCCCGGCCAGCGCTGCACTACTGCTGCAGTTCGCCTGCCTCTACTTCTTTGCGGGCTGGTTCAAGACCGATCAGGGCTGGTCAGACGGTACCGCCATTGAGATGGCACTTGGGCAGACCCAGTGGATTCGCCCGGCCGGACATTTTCTGAGGCAGTATCCGGAGTTACTGCGATACCTTACCCATGCGGTCGTTTGGTTTGAAATTCTGGCACCACTCCTGCTGTTCGTTCCGTTCAGAACCAGGAAGATACGAATGCTGGTTATTCCCGCCTTCTGGTTGTTTCAGGTCAGCCTTGCCTCAACCTTTTGGCTGCATCTTTTCCCACTGATTACAGCCGCTGCGACCATTCCTTTTCTGTCATCGATACTTTGGCCATTTCCCACTCTGGCATCGCAGCAGTCGACAGAAAAACTCCAAACATCAGCACTGCGGACTCACCCATGGCAGATTCTTTGGTGCTCAGGGCTGGCTGCTCTGGCCTCTGCAGTCATTGCTGTCCAGGTTGCATATTTCGGACAAAGCCTGCTGCCGACAGTGGAACGAGTGGCCTCGCTGATCGGGTGGAACGCGGTGTGGTCTATGTATTCAAAGACCCCGCAGTTTTCGTATCGTTTTTCAGCCGAGGCGACTTTGCAGGATGGAGAAACGGTCGATCTGATCCATTCAGACGTAGCGGGCGGTGATCGACTGAGAGTGCAGAGATTCCATCAGTCGTATCGCGCTCGATATTTTCTGGAAACGACCAGCAGCGCAAGGCCACAGTTTCCCACACGGTACCTCACGTATCTTGTCTATCTCTGGAATCAGGATCATTCCCCCGACCGGCATGTGGTCCGAGGCCGCATCGTGGGCACAGCCCAGCGAATCCGATCAGACGAACCTGCTGAAACAACCGTTCTGCTGGACGTGGGATTCAGCGCTCTGCCCCCGGATCATGGTTGAGTTCTCTTTTGTCTCCTGCCGGAGGCACCGTGGACGTACCTTGAGTCGTTCAAAAGTACGCGAAACGGGGACAATTCTGCCCCGGTGTAGCTGGTGTGATTGCTTGTACGCCGCAGGTTTTACCAAAGCCAGCGACAACGAATGGAATGTCCCTAGTGGCTGCTATTTGCCTTTGTCGACGTTTTTGTGTTTGTCAGATGGCTCTGGAATCCACATACTGTGACCATTCGACGCTGCAGTTTTCGGATCTACTTCGGGCGATGTGATGCGGTTTCCCCTGAATCGTGCTGTTTCCTTCGTTCTTCGGGCTATCCCTTGCTGTCTGTTGCTGCTGCCGGCATCGCAGGCCAGCGCTGATGAGATCTCAGCGGACGAAGCGAAGCTTCAGGCCGAGGCCCGCGGGGTTTTCAAGCAGCAGGTAACACCGTTCATACGGAAATACTGCACCGGGTGTCACGGCAGCCGTCCAGAGGCGGGCATTAATCTGGATTCTGCACTGCAGGACCCTTCCGCCACGTCTTCGTTTCTGCATTTTCAGAAAGCTGCATCCAGCGTGAAGGTGCACGACATGCCACCCGAGCATGCGGACAAGCAGCCTTCGGACGAGGAGCGTCAGCAATTCCTTGAGGCGATCCGCTGCCTCAAATACATGGCTCCTCGCGATCCAGGCCCATTCGTCATCCGACGTCTCAGCAGGATCGAATACGGCAGGACTCTCCGTGTTCTGTACGGCGTTGATGAATCGATCACTGCCGGTCTTCCTGATGAAGTTCCGGGGGAGGGCTATCTGAATTCGATCTCGCCGATGCAGTCTGAACTGTACCTGGAAATAGCCAATCGCGTTGTCAATCAGGTGCTTCCTCCGGAATGCCGCAAGCAGACTCGACGGCCACATCCAGTTCTTGGCCGAGTACCCGGGCGTCGGGATGATCCCAGAGCCATGGCGCGGGGTGTCGCCAGAAATCTTGCGCGGGGTGCCTACCGGCGACCGGCGACAGATGCTGAGATTGATGTGCTGGTGGGTATTTTTGATCTGGGTCGGCAGAATGGGCTGAGCTACACAGAGTCTTTGATCCTGATGTGGAAAGGTATTCTGGTCTCACCTCAGTTTCTTTTCATTACCCCGGCGACGCCGCTTGCATCGACCGGCACGATTGCTCCGCTGGATGACTACCAATTGGCATCGCGGTTGTCCTATCTGCTCTGGTCTGAGCCGCCGGATGCCGTCTTGTCCGGATTGGCGGACCGTGGACAGTTGCAGCAGCCTGAGGTATTCAGGGCGCAGGTGCAGCGTTTGTTGTCTGATACCCGGTTGAGCGCCCTGTTTGACGGTTTTGGTGCACAGTGGCTGGGATTGAGCGGGTTGAAGGACCAGGTATTTGATCCACAGGTGTATCCTCAGATGACTCCCACACTTCGTCAAGCAATGCTTGATGAAGCAAGACTGTTTTTCCTCAGTGTGGTGCAGGAGAATCAGACGGTTTTTCAATTCGTTGACAGTGACTACACCTTCGTCAATCAGTCTTTGGCCGAAATCTATGGCCTGTCGCAGCCTGTCTCTGGTTCAGCGATGCGTCGTGTAAAACTGCAGGACCCCAACCGAGGCGGGGTGCTGGGCATGCCAGCAGTACTGGCCAGCACTTCGTTTTCCACTCGCACAAGCCCGGTGCGTCGTGGTGTCTGGGTACTGGAACAGATTCTTGGAGAGCGAGTTCCGCCTCCGCCTCCTGATGTGCCCCAGCTGCAGGCTCAGGATCAAACCAGCCGAAAAGATCTGACGCTGCGTGAGTTGACGCAATTGCATCAGTCTCAGGCGTCATGCACAAACTGCCACAAAGTGCTTGATCCAATTGGGTTTGGTCTTGAGAACTTTGACGGCATTGGACGCTGGCGTCAGACGGACGCGTCGGGAGTGCTCATTGATTCAGCCGGGGTCCTGCCAACCGGCCAGTCCTTTTCGACTCCGGCCCAGCTCAAGCAAGTGTTGTCCAGTCGTCGTGACGATATTGCTCGCAACGTGATTGAGCGATTGACTGCTTATGCCGTCGGCCGTCCCCTTGAAGGCTATGACGAATTAGTGATTGATCGTCTGATGGAAAAGATCGGCAAAGATGGTTACCGAATGCGGACGATGATCACGGAGATCGTGTGCAGTGACTTATTCACTTATCGGCGGGTTCAGCAGTAGGAGATTTCTGTGATGGGTCAAAGTGCACTGATTGCTCGTCGCTCGGTTTTGCGTGGAGCTGGTGTTGCATTGGGGCTGCCATGGCTTTCGTCATCTGCGTCTGCAGCCAGTGCGTTGCCCTCCAGACCTCCTGTACGGCTGGGATTCATGTATATGCCTCACGGGGTGATCATGGACCAGTTCTGGCCAAAGTCGGCCAGCGAGTTTCTGACTTCGCCACCACCTGCTCTGCAGTCATTGCAGCCGATTCTTGATCAATGTCTGATGATCAAGGGCATATCCGGGGTGCCGATTTCTCCATTTAATGGGGCCCCACACGCGCTGGAGCTATCAACATGGCTGACGGCAACGCTGCCCGATGCAGACACTCGTGGTCGCGTCAATATTGCGATCTCGGCTGATCAGATCATGGCAAACTACGTCGGACCACAGACATTGTTGCCATCATTGGAACTGGCGACGATGCCACAGACCTGGAAGGAGAACCAGGAAGGGCTGCACGAAGCGTATTATTCCCACTGCAGTTACCGGTCTCCGACGCAGCCTGTTCCTGCAGAAATCGATCCACGGAATGTGCTGAATCGACTGTTTGGACGCCGTGACAATCCTGGTCAGATGGTTCGAGCGAATCCCCTGGATCGCCAGATGCTTGATCGAGTCCTTGGGGGGGCTCGCGATCTCCGTCGCACTCTGGGACGCAACGATCAAATGAAACTGGATGAGTATCTTGACAGTGTGCGCGCTGTGGAACGGCGGGTGGCGGCAATCGAATCGCGGCAGCAGGCGGCTGCACAGGAAAAATCCGGACGGCGCAAAGACAGTTCAACGGCTGCAGCCCCGATTGAAATCCGCATTCCTGAAGGTGACAAACGAAGTGAGTATATGCAGGTCATGTGCGACCTGACTGTGCTGGCTTTCCAGACAGACACCACGCGAGTCAGCACGTACATTGGATCAACCCCGAATGGCGTTTCCTATCCGGAACTTGGTTTCACGAATCAGCATCATTCCCAGACGCACCATGAAAATCGTGAAGAGATGGTCAGTAAGGTGGCCGCCATCACGAAGTTCAACATCGATCAATTTGCCTATATGGTAAAGAAAATGGCAGGACTGCCGGAAGGTGATGGCACGCTGCTGGACAACTGCATCATGCTGTGGGGGTCGGGGTTGGAGGACGGAAACCGTCATACACGACAGAATCTTCCCTTTATCATCGCTGGTCGCGGCGGCGGAACACTGAATACAGGACGCTTCCTGTCAGATGTCAGTGGAAATCAGGGCGACCTGCTGACAACTCTGTTGTCATGTGCGGGAGTTCCCCTGGACCGTCCCATCGGGATTGCCACGAAAGAAATTTCCGAGATGCGCGTTGCGGGGAAATAAGACCGCCAGAGGCAGCATGGTTGATATTGGTCAGCCGGTGTCAGCCCAGCTTGCGGTGCTGGTTATCCTGCTGACCTTGCGGCAGCCTGACCTCGCACCACAGTTTCAGGCGTCGCAATCGCGGGTTCACGCTGCCGTCCTTGCTGAACCTGCGTCTGCGCCTCTGTTTCAACACCGCTTCACAACTTGCAACGTTGCCGACCAAAAAGGCAGTTGCCATCGGCCCCTGCCCACTCGGCCCCTGCCGGTGTGCCCACAGTTCGCATCAATAAGCTCTTCCCACATGCTCCCTCCTTTGGCACGCAGGCCCCTTCCACAATCCAAAGAACCTCCTGAGGCAATCTATTCATTCCCCTCCCCTTCGGTGTGATGTGTACCCAACGGGGTGAAATCGGTGTGGTGCACGTCGGGTACGTTAGGGGAAGAGGGGAGTGGGGCCTGGGTTGGGACCCTCGAACGTAAGGTGGTTGGCGACAGGCAGGAAATGCACCAGACAGGGCATGACCAGCGAAAGCAGGAACCAAAACCCGCTTCGATTCGGATTTCGGGACAGGTGATCAGCGAGCAACAGCCATGTGATCACCCTGCCGAGCGTAGACTTCTCGGTGCTGGCTGGATTGTTCCAGCAGGTCTGCGTCGAACTGCACTCGACCTCGCTCGAAAATGGTGATCGTTGATGACCCACCAAAGCGAAAATATCCTTTTTCATCGCCCTTCGCCGCGGTTTTTCCCGCTGCAAAGGTCTGACAGATCGTGCCAACGCAGGTTGCACCAATCTCCAGCAACAGGACTGTGCCCAGATGCGGAGTCTGCAGTTCCGTGATGCAACGTTTGTTCTGTGCAAGAATCCGAATGTTCTGCCGAAGTGCGACAGGGTTCACAGAAAACAGCGGTCCCTGGATCATTCGTGTGCCCTGCGGCGTTCCGTCCACCGGAAAGTGAAACCGATGGTAGTCTACAGGGCAGAGGCGTGACAGCAGCAAACTGCCACCAGCGTAGCGTTCGGTCAGCGCTGAGTTCTGCAGCAATTCGCCAAGGCTGAAGTTTTGCCCCTTTACAAACAATCCCTGAGAACGAGACAGGTCCGGAATGCACAGATGACGCCCGTCCGCAGGAAACACCACAACTTTGGGATCCGGATTCACCGGGCGTGCATCGACCTTCAACTGTCGAAAAAAGAACTCATTGAATGTCTGAAACTGATCAGGGGCCATTCGAAACTCGCTGACGTCCAGCGCGTACTGCCGAATGAAAGGTGCAATCAGACGCTTCGACGCTGGTTGATCCATTCGCCAGCCATACCATCTGGAAAACAGCGCTCGCTTAACCAGCACGTGCAGCGAGACTCGGCCAGCGACTGTCCCATAGGCCCAGCGCAACGATCGCTCGCCGTAGATCTTCTCAACGAGGTTCCTTTTCTGGTATCGATCGTAGTAAACGACGTCCATGCTGCTTTCACAGGTCAAATTGAACAGGTTGCAAACAATCTGGCGAACAGGATTGTGCCCGGGTTTCGCATTGCACACATTTCAGCCTGAAAGACCATCGTTCGTCAATTCGTCAGGTTGAGGAACTGGTGGGATTCTGCTTTCGGAATGACAACAGCTTCCGGAAAGGATACAGGAACTGGCTCAACCAACCGCTGGGCACATCACGTGATCCACAAAGTCCATACTCTGCCGGCCACCGTCCGGGCATATACCACGTCCCGAACAGTCGATCCCAGATCGGAGTGTGCACGCAAAAATTCTTATTGATGGCCTCCGGTTCAGCCGCATGATGCCAGTGATGAAAACAGGGTGTTGCAATCCAGCGCTGAACCGCGGCAAACTGCCAATGCACGTTCGCATGAATAAATGTTGCCTGGATCACAACAATAACCACGTAAACTGCAATTGCCGGTTCGGAAAAGCCAAGTACGAACAACGGCAGATAGGTCAGGCTGCGTGTGGCCACGGCATCGACAAGGTGCAGACGTGAACCAGCAAGCCAGTCCATTGCTTCTGCAGAGTGATGAACAGCATGGAATTTCCAGAGCAGCGGAATCTGATGAAACGCGCGGTGTACCCAGTACTGAGTCAGATCAGCAACCAGCAGGCACAGGACGGCCTGCAGGACAATCGGCAGGCTTGAAAGACTGTTGACCACGGCAGGGACGCGTGCCCAATCGAACAGAGTGATTGCAGGCTTCATCGTCAGCATCCCAAGCACCTGAACCAGGATGGAATTGAGGAAGAAGTACGACAGATCCGTGGTCCACTCTCTGCGGAACGTCGGTTGCCGAGGATGCAGAGCGAAGAATCGTTCAGTTGGAATGTAAACGGCCGAGTAGAGCATCAGGTTCAGCACAAACCAGTCGAGGCCCAGCCACGTATTCTGGATGTCACCACCGATCGACACGGTGGAACCGCCCAGTGCAGCGGCCAGTAAAACAGCACCAATTCCCACAATCCCAAAGACCTTGTTCCGCCGCAGGCAGAGACTGATTGTTCCGAAAAGAAAAGACAAAACCAGCAGAATGTGAAGCAGTGCGCGAATCAGATCGACCGGATAATGCCCACGCAGCTGCACCACCGTCAAACCAGGAAAGCGAAAGCAGATGACAGCGCCAAACGCAGCGATACCCAGCACCGCCGAGATGATTCCACTGATCCAACCGCGTCCAAAAACTGTCGGCTCATGCGTCTCCAGGGCGAGCCGCGGGAAATCATCCGAGCTGGAATCTGCTGACTGTGGCATATCACCAGTCAGTGCAGGATCGGAATCGCTTGAGCTGTGATGCATAGTCACGACTGTTTCCCGCTGATGGACCGACCAAACTGATGCTCATCTGACCTTGCCTGCAGCCCCGTCACATGCGTAATCAGCCGTTCAAACCGCCTGAAGAACTGAATTGCCTGCAATGGTCGGTTACACCAACCAGTGGTGATGCAGTAGTTGGCGATCCAGGGCGGATTATGATGCCGCTGGTGGGCCGAATGGCTGAGAATTATCCCGAAATTCTGCAGATAACGAACCAGCAACGGCGCACGCCCCATATGCGCCCATTGATGGATCTGATTTGTCAGCATCCCGATTGAGGAACTTGACGTCAGAAAGAGTGCTGCCGTGTACGAAAATGGAGTTTTCAGGGGCATGAAGCAGCAAATCAGAAGGAACGGGATCGCCAGAAATGCAACATCGCCATTGGTGTCGATGAATCTTCGCTGCAGAAAATCGCCTGGATTGATGTGATGAACTCGAAACGGATGCAGTAGTCGCTTGCCCAGAATGGGCATCGACTCACTGCCCCACGTATCTGCAAACCAGTGAATAAGACCTGAAACGAAGTCAGCAAACAGCATTCCAGCGGGAATCGCCGTCAGCAGAGGCAACGAAAACTGATCGGGATGTTCAGTCAACCGCCAGATGGCCCCGACCGCCACCAGGAAGGCCGTGGCACAGGATGTGGCGTAGAACAATCTGGTCTCAACTGGAATGGGTAAATGCCCCGGCAGGACGGGAGCAGTACCTTCCTGTTGTCTGCCTGGTTCCATCGATCCATCCGGTGAAACTGTCGGTGCCCCCAAACCTACGTCGAGTACCAATTGTAGCGAGTGGGAAGATCATGAGTACATCCCGACTGCAAGTTTCGACGCAACGAACCAAAGTCAGCAGCAGCCACAAAAACCTGAGCAGAATGCGTGATATCCCCGCCCGCTTCAGTTCTAATAGTCCCATGAGAACCGAAGCATCGGTTGGCTCGTCGTCGTGCGAGCCTGCGGAAGTTGCCAACATCGAAGCTTTTATCACAACCCAGCGTTTTGAGAATCCCGCATGTCGATCGACATCAGACCTTATCGAGGGGAAGATCTGGAAATCCTGCGGGTATTGACCGTTGCGGCATTCGACGGAGTGACTCTTGAACAGAACGTCGAACACGCACTCGGAATTCTTGCGGGGCATGATTGGCGGTGGCGCAAGGCGCGTCACATCGATGATGATGCGACACTCTTCCCGAGTGGTATCTTTGTGGCGGAACATGACGGCATGGTCATCGGCTACATTTCCACTCGAATCGATCGTGAGTCCGGTAAAGGTCGGATCCCCAATCTTTTAGTCTCAGCAGAGTTTCGCGGACATGGCCTCGGCCGTCGTTTGATCGAGCATGCTCTACAGTATTTCCGCGGTGCGGGCCTCGAGTGGGCCGCCATCGAGACGATGGAGCAAAACGAGGTGGGCAATCACCTGTATCGTTCCTGCGGCTTCGAGGAGGTTGCTCGCCAGATCCATTTTGCGAGGCGTCTGTAAACGCCTGCAATCTCCGTGGTACTCACAGCTCACTCACCACCTGATTCGACCCTTGCTCTGCCCGGTGGCTTCTCAGGTGCAGGGCAACCATTAGTGTGCAATAGATCGCAATAAATGCCGTCTGCAGCCAATATGGGGCGGTGGACCGACCGTCCAGCACGTCTGCCAGTGCATCAGAAAGATTGACGGCACTCAGCCCCAGTACGGTAACAACGAGTGCCGTAAGAGCAGCCGGCACAGCAGCTCGATCGCGTGCCGCGTTCACGAACAGGCAAACGTACGAGACCACTGCAAAGGAAATGATTTTGTCCTGATATGCGTGAAATGGTACATCGTAGTAGATAAACAGGAGCGGGTACTTCAGCCCAAAGAAATGAGCCACTGACATGCAACAGAAATAGGCAACGCCAATCCAGAGCAGGATTCGCAGTGCCATCTGAGGCGTCTTGATGTAACCAGACATGCTTGCTTTCCGCGTGGTGCAGGTGATCAAAAAAACGTGTGGGGTTCACTGAGAGATTTGCCCGGCCCCTGCCACTATGACTTGCCGAAGTGACCGGGGCGCGGGATGATAATAGAGCCTGCGGACGTCCACCGACTTTTTTGCGTGAAAATTCAATGAAGAAGCGTGCAAAGACCACGAAATCCATCACAACTTCTCCAAAGGCAGCAAAGCGGACGCCCGCGAAGAAATCTCAGTCGGTCGCCCCTAAAAGCCCAAAGAAACCTGTCTCGGCCAGCAAGTCCTCAGCAACTACACAGACTTCCGGCCGGATGACGCTTGTCGAGGTGATGGCGATTCTTGAATCCCTCGGCTCTGAACAGACGCGCCGGACATGGACACGTCACGGTGCCCCGGAACCGATGTTTGGAGTGCTGTTCGGTGAACTCTACAAGCTGATGAAGCGTATTGATGTCGATCATGAGCTGGCACAACAGTTATGGGCCACGGGTAATGTTGATGCTCGCAATCTGGCAATGAAAATCGCTGACCCGGCCATCATGACACCCGCCGAATTGACTCAGTGGGCAATTGAAAATCCAATGCGTATGTGCAATCTTTACATTGCCACTCTGGCTGCCGAGGGCCCGCATGCGAGGGTGTTACTGAAAGATTGGCTGGGTTCTTCAAATGCCCTGCTGCTGGCCTCGGGCTGGACACTGCTCGGCAGGCTTTCGGACCTTGATCCATCGTTTTCTGAGCAGGAGCTGCTGCGCGGGATTGGTGAGATCGAAAAGTCCATTCACTCGGTGGCGAACGCAGTCCGCAGCGACATGAACAGAACTCTGATCACGATTGGTGGTCGCAGTCCGGCCCTGCGTAAGGCAGTGGTGGCGGCGGCTAAGCGAATTGGAAGCGTTAAGGTTGACCACGGCGATACCGCCTGCAAAACGCCGCAGATTGAAGAATCGCTGCGGAAGGCATGGGCCCGTTCTGAAGCGAAGTACGGCTCGCCAGCAGCTCACGAAAGGTCGATGAAGTCCATGCGACGCCGCTGCTGAACCGATCGGAAAATCAGAACCTCGGCGAATTCTCAGGTCATCACGGCGACTCAAAAGCTGTCATCCCTGGTCTCCGCTCCGGTGGAACCGTGCCGTCCTCGGTCGCTTCGTGCCAACCACTCCGGTACTCTCGTTCCGCCGGCAAACTCGGACGTTCTGACATGAAACCAATCGGGTATCGAGTGCCTATGGTGCGACCGTCGTCAGCATAGACAAACTCCAGCGTATGCCCTTTGATGATTTCACTGGCGGCTGCGCAGAGCGACACGGGCAGCACAAACAGTAGATCATAACCCGGAAAGGGAAGATAAAGCCCAGGGCCATATCTTGGCGCAAACTTTCGATGTACGCGGTAATGCTCCACATCGAACTGGCGGGTTTCTCCCGTGTCGCGGTTGACAAGGGTCGTCGTCGAGAAGGTTTCCGGAGGGCCAAACTGCCGATGAACAAGTGTCCGGGTCTCTGGTACGCCGTAAGGGATCCCACTGAGATGTACCTGCATCCCAAGGCAACCGGGCAAGGCACTGAACAGCAGGCAGAGGGCGAATGTTCGTACCAGTCGCAGACCCACGGGTGGCGTTTCCTTCCATGGTCACACGGTTAACGTGCTTTCTCGCAAACCCCGTTTTTATCTACCCTCAATGATCTGCACAAGGCCACTTTCCCAGCAGCCAGAACTGCAGTTCCTAGGTACTTCTGCCGCCCAACAGACGGTAGCGAACTCGCTGGCGGATCGCTGCAGCCTGCTCATGGCTGAACAACACGGAGTGGTGAGTGGAGGAAACTTCCAGAGTGTTTCCACATGTGGTCAGTCCCAGCATCATAGACGTCATAATCCCGGTGCCGGTGTAGCGGGAGTATCGCTGGAGCTGCCCGGAGGACAGTTCATCGCACAGAAAAGTGTTGAGATTCACATTGGAGACAAGTGCCGAAACGGGCACAAGTCCAGGACCGGCAATTCGATTCCCCCAGCGTGGCAGGCAGTCCCAGATATTTGACATGAATTCCAGGTGCCGTTCGTAGAAACGGTAGACCCCCGAACGTTTGATCTGCTGAGTTTCGGCGGCCATCTGCCGCACAAAATCGGCAAACGACTGACCTCGCCGCCGACGTGGTCTCAGAGTATAGCCCCCCAGAATCTGACCGGATGCTTCGGGAACCGGAGGTATCGTTTCATGCCGCAGGTCAACAGGCGTGTACAGCCCGATGCGACGTCTCCAACCGGACCCGCAGACAGTCTCTTCGATAGCCTCGTGAGTGGCGGAAAGCAATAAATCGTGGACAGTGACACCGAAATCGCGAGCCGTCAGTCGGACGTCGCTCAGTGGCAGTAATTCGCTGTCAGTGTCTGGAACCAGCACATCTGGCTTCGCAAAGCATCGCGGAGCGCGCCACGAAATACAGCCACAGCAAATCTCCCGCAAAACTCGTGGGAGCGTCTTCCCCATTGAGCCATCACGATCGAAGTTGGGGATCAGTGTGGAGAGCTCTCGTGCGAATCCCGGCGGTGCTGCGTCAGTTGGCACCGCTCCTCGCAGATGCCGCAGAATGCATCTCGCCAGCGCTGTGGTCGCTCGAGAGTCCTGAATCACGTGACGATAAATGATCAGCAGATACCAGCGATTCGCCCCTGTGGTAACGATATGGAACCGAAATGGACTGGAAGATTCCTCCGGAAACCTGCGATTCAATTCGGTCTGCAGCAAAGCATTTGTGAACTGTTCGGGCGGTTGCTGATCAGAGGTGTGAAAATCCAGTTGAATATACGACTGCGGTGACTGTTCGCTCAGACATCGGAAACTGCAACCGTCCCCGGAGAATTCAACCGGCCCTGGCAGAAACCACTGCACCGCAGAGTGTATCGCACTTCGAACCGAGGCAACGTCCGGCTGACCAGCAAGGGTGAGCAGATGCGCCGCGTTCAACGGATGGAAAGATTCCCATCGCAGCATCATTTTCTGCAGGCCGTTTAACGGTCTCCAGTGCCCACAGTCCGGGATCGCAACCAACTCATCGCTCCGAATCGTCACTGCACTCTCATCCACCGTTTGGGCATCGAGCCTCGAATGCAGAAACTCATTCGATTTCATGGGAAAAACAGGATTTCCCAGTGCCGCACGTTCTAAACCACTGCCAGATGCCCGCCGTCCGCCGGACAGATTGAGGCTGTAGCGTCAGCAATTTAGCAAAAGTCAATCAGAATCCATCCTCGGACGACCTGAAGTGCAGAAAATTTGGGGACTGGTAAACTGGGGACGAAGCGGGAGGCCACAAAAACGGCGAATTTTGCTGATTTCGCAGGCACAACGTGATTTGCAGTGGCAGGTGCGACAGGCATAGACAAATTTCACCCCGGGGGACGAGGCACAGGATGTGTGCCGGTCGCCGTCAATCATCGCATGACGTCACAGCCAGGGAGCCCGTTCAGGATCCAGCCGGCAGCAGCAATCAACCCCGATCGCCGCTCCCGATGGTTCACATGATTCCCTCTCGCTCTGTCGCTCACCTGCAACCTGAAGCACATCCCTCGGGCTGAACTCCACTGCAAGCTGCCGACACCGACGGAGGGCCCATGAATTGTGGTCTGTACCGGTTGAGATGCAAACTCAGGTCAATACTGAGTTCTGCTGCCCTGCCCTGCCCTGCCCTGCTATCAACGGGTGGCATCGAGCAGTGGCACCGGCGGGTCGCCCACCGACATTCGATGCAGCCGTATGGATCGAACAATTCTGGCCTGCTGCGGAACAGTCACTGACTATCTGCCGGCATCGGTGGCTGCCAGGGAACGGCTCCACCCCGCTGCAGATGCCTGCGCAGAGCAGCGTTCAGTCGGTTGACGATCGCCGGATGCTTTTCCACCAGATTCTGAGACTCCAGAGGGTCCTGCTGCAGGTTATAAAGTTCCAGAGGTGCGAATGGTGAGTTCTGCAGCAGCTTCCACGGCCCTTCACGAACCGCCTCGATTGTTTTTCCACCGTAGCGCAGTCCTCCTTCACGTCGCGTGAAAAACCATTGAGTGCGCAACTCCGGTTGCTGCTCGCCCAGGAGTGTCGGCAGGAAACTACGACCGTCCAATCCATTGGCGGGAGCGACGCCTGCGGCTGCAAACAGAGTCGGCAGAATGTCCATGGACATCACCGAGAAGTCCGTCTGACTGCCAGCCTGAATCCTCCCTGGCCATGTGATACACAGCGGTACCTTCAGCCCCCCCTCATAAACACTCTGTTTGCCATCCCGAAGCTGCCCGTTACCGGCCCCAACATCCAGTTGACCCCCATTGTCTGAGGTGAATACGACAATCGTGTTTTCCCACTGACCGTTAGCCTGCAGCGCAGAAATCACTCGACCGATTCCGGAATCCATGTGTTCAATTAATGCGACCAGTCCCGCACGCTTGTCTGAAATACCGGGTTCCCGCTGCCGAACCCGATCCAGCCACTCCGCTGGTGGCTGAATCGGTGTGTGTGGAGCATTCCATGCGAGATACAGAAAAAAGGGAGGAGCATCTTTGCGTTGGTGATTCAGGAACTGCACGGCCCAGTCGGCGAACAGGTCGGTCGCATGCCCGGCGGGGTCAATTTCTGCCTGTTCCAATCGCATATAATTGTGATCGTGGCGACGATGCGTGTAGTAGTCATCCATCATGTCGCCAAGAAACCCATGAAAATGGTCGAAACCGCGTTCCAGTGGAGTATTCGGGGGTGCGAGGCCAAGGTGCCACTTGCCGATTATTGCGGTATGGTAGCCGGCTTTCCGGGCAGCGACCGGCAGCAGTTCAACAGTGGGCGACAGATACCCCCAGCTGTCGGCAGCATCCGTCCGGATGACTCCCGGGACACCCGTTGTCTCGGGATAACGACCACTGAGTAACGCTGCGCGAGTTGGGGAGCAGACGGGACTGTTTGCGTATGCATTACGGAATTTCATTCCTGCGGCAAACAACTGATTCAGAGCCGGAGTTCGCATATCCGGTGCTCCGCAGCACTGCAGATCCGCCGCACCGAGATCATCGGCGAGAATAACCACAAGATTTGGGCGAGTATCAGCGGCGGTCGTGGTGAGCGGTGAACAGAACAGGGGCAGCAGCAGACACAGAACCACAATCGTCCAGGCGGTGTAAGGCATACCAAATCTCTCTGCGGTTACAAAAACAAGCGGTGCTCGCCACGATGCTATCAGACCAGCGGTGACAGTTGAATCCGGTACCTGACGGCCTGTCAGCAGAACTGTCATCGACGCTTGCGGAAGCTGCCGAGACGCCCGCCAAACCCACCAGCGTTGACATCGAATGCAGTAATTCGCTAAGTTTTTGCTTGTACTTCCGAGGTTCACACTTGATAGTGCATGAGTTGCAGCCCCTTGCACAGCCTACACTCTGCCCGCCCCGATACCAGCTCTTCACAACCAAAATTGTCTGTCCATACCCGCGTTTCAGTGGACAGAGGTGATGACTTCCCTTCCTTCAGGATCCGTGCTGTGCTGCCGAAGCCGTCTGACCGCACGTTATCAATGCAGCCGCTCATCGCTGCCGCGCTGACACTGGTACTGACATGGCCAGTCTGCGGGGAAGATCGTCGCCCGTGGAATTTCGAAAACGATATCGTTCCCATCCTGACACGCTTTCAGTGCAACATGTCCGGGTGTCATGGGAAGGCCGAAGGACAGGCCGGGTTTAAACTGTCGGTCTTCGGATTTGACCCGGAGGCCGACTACGCCGCGATCGCTCACGAGTCGCGCAATCGCCGCGTCTTTCCTGCTGCACCAGAGTTCAGTCTGCTGTTAAGAAAGGCTGCCGGGCAGATTCCACACGGAGGGGGCAAGCGGATCGATCCAGCACAAGTGGAATACGGTCGTCTGCGTGACTGGATCGCAGATGGCATGCCCTTTGGCACAGCGACGGACGCCCGGTTACTAAGCATCGTAGTCCAGCCCTCTGAGCGGCAGATGACTATGGGCCAGCAGCAGCAACTGACAGTAACCGCTGTGTGGAGTGACGGACGGCAGGAAGATGTCACACCGCTAGCGACATTTCAGACAAACAACGAGGCACTGGCAACCGTTGATGAGGATGGTCAGGTGCAGATCGGTCAGGTCCCCGGGACAGTTGCCATTATGGCTGGGTACCTCGGAAAAGTGGATGTTTTCGAGGCTTTGATCCCGCACGCCGAGCCTCTGGCTGCCGATGCAAAGCAGCATCTGCAGGCGATTGTTGAGTCTGCGCATGTGATCGACCAACCGGTCGCAGAGCGACTATTACAGCTGCAGATTGCTGCCGCGCCTGACTGCGACGATGCCACATGGTTCCGCCGAGTCTCGCTTGATCTGCTGGGAACGCTGCCAACGGCGTCTGAGACGCGTCAGTTTCTGTCGAATATCGACCCACAGCGACGGGCTCACGCGGTTGACTCATTCCTGCAGCGACCAGAGTTCAGTGATTACTGGGCCATGAAGTGGGCCGACCTGCTGCGCGTGAATCGGCGAACGCTGGGTCGCAAGGGTGCCCAGGCCTACTATGGCTGGATCCATCGCAGCATCTCAGACAACCTGCCCCTTGATCAGTTCGCTCGCCAGCTGCTCACGGCCTCCGGGCCACTGCACAGCACGCCCGCCGCATACTTTTATAAATCTGTCAGCGACCCGCATGAAATGGTCAATTCGGTCTCTCAGGTCTTCCTTGGCATCCGCATGGAGTGTGCGCGCTGCCATCATCATCCGTGGGATCGCTGGGGGCAGACCGATTATCACGGGATGCAGGCATTTTTTACTCAGGTGCAGTTCAAATCCAGTGGGGGCGGTCAATCGCTGGTGACTACTGCAACAACGGAAACGCGGCATCCGCGTACCTCACAACTGATTCATGCTCACGCACTCGACCAGCCAATGCCGGACGTCACTCCGATCGGCGATCGCCGGGAATTGCTCGCTGAATGGATCACGTCGCCCCGGAACCCATGGTTCGCGGCCAATCTGTCAAATCGTATCTGGGCTCATTTTATGGGGCGTGGGCTGGTTGAGCCTGTCGACGATTTTCGACTCACGAATCCGCCGACGAATCCTCGACTGCTGCAATCACTCAGCCAGCATCTGACAACGGTGCAATTTGATCTGCGGCAGTTTGTCCGCACCATTGTGCTGTCAGAAACTTACCAGCGATCGACTCAGCCCCTGCCGAGCAATGCCGCGGACGAGCAGAATTATTCTCGCTATCCGATGAAGCGACTGGACGCCGAAGTCCTGCTGGACGCTGTGTCGCAGACCACCGGTGTCCCTGAGATCTTCCCGGGCATGCCCGCAGGGACTCGGGCCATTCAGGTCTGGGACAGTCACCTGCCGCACCAGTTTCTGGAACTGTTCGGTCGTCCGGTCCGAGAGACTGCGTGTGAATGCGAACGAGTCAGCGAGCCCACGGTGGCTCAGGTTCTGCACGTGTTGAATTCCCCGCAGATTGAAAGTCGCCTGAGACACGCAGACGGTCTTCTGGCCCGCTTGATAGATCGAGTGCCGGACCCGGAAGAACTGGTTGACGAGTTGTATCTGACGTTTTATGGACGGTATCCAGCATCTGAGGAACGGGCAGTCGCCGTCAAGCATCTGGAACAGAACTCGCAGCGAACCGAAGCGGTCGAAGATCTGGCATGGAGTCTGTTGAATTCCCCTGAGTTTCTGCTGAACCACTGAGGTGCTGGGACCTGAGAAAGGGACTGCTGTGAACAAGCGAGCGTGGTGTGATGGCGTGACGCGACGGGACCTGCTGCATTTCGGAGCAGCGGGGATCGGATCGTGCGGAGTGACTCTGCCGGGGCTACTGGCTGCCGACGAGGCAAATGCAGCGAGGGCACTTACCGCCAGTGACAAAAAGTCGCTGATCATCATTTTCCTGCAGGGTGGTCTGTCAACAATTGATACGTGGGACATGAAGCCCGCCGCCCCTCTCGAATTCCGCGGCGAGTTTCAGCCGATCAGTACCAATGTACCGGGTATTCAGGTGTGCGAACACCTGCCGCGGCTTGCGCAGCAGTTCGATAAATTTGCGTTGGTTCGATCGTTCACGAATCCAAATTCGGATCACGGCCCGGCCGACCATTATCTGCTGACGGGGTACCGTCCAGG
The DNA here is from genome assembly GCA_903858815.1 of uncultured Planctomycetaceae bacterium. Lineage (GTDB taxonomy): Bacteria > Planctomycetota > Planctomycetia > Planctomycetales > Planctomycetaceae > SXXK01. The sequence continues at coordinate 24,007 of CAIOKE010000048.1, forward strand.
ACCGGGCTTTAACGGAGGTTTGAAGCCGAACAACCAGAAACCCGCTCATGGCGCGGTGATTTCCCGACAGCTGGGACCACGCGGTTCGGTCCCTCCGTATGTGTGTCTGCCGCGCATGCACAACAGCGGTGGATCTTCATATCTTGGATCATCGGCCGCGCCGTTTGTTGTGGATGCTGATCCGAACGCCCCCGGATTTACGGTCCCCGATCTGATGCCGCCTGTGACGGTACGTGCCGATCGGCTTGAGGCTCGACGAGACCTCGTCTCGAAGATTAACCGATTTCGTCAGTCTGCCGAGCTTGCCGCCAATCGCAAGGCCCTTGCCATGGACACGTTCCAGCAGAAGGCATTCGATCTGATGACGTCCGAGTCGACAAAATCAGCTTTTGAGATCTCGGCTGAGCCAGATTCTCTGCGGGATGCATACGGACGGCATTCCCTCGGGCAATCGTGTCTGCTGGCGAGGCGATTGGTTGAAGCGGGAGTGCGAACCGTGCTGATCGACCACACGAACTGGGATACGCACTACTCAAATTTCAGCGTGCTCAAGGATGACCTGCTGCCGCATCTTGACAGCGCCATGAGCACATTGTTTCTGGACCTGCATCAGCGTGGGCTGCTTGATGATACACTGGTACTTGTGACCGGCGAATTCGGCAGAACTCCGCGGATCAACAAGGATGCAGGCCGTGATCATTGGGGGCCCAGTACAGCGATCGCCATCGGTGGAGGTGGTATACGGGGCGGCAATGTCGTCGGAGCATCAGATGCCCGCGCGGAAAAGCCAGCAACTGAACCGTGGGGGCCCGAGGATCTGGCCGCCACCATCTATCACGTGTTGGGAATTGATCCCAAAACTCTGTTCCACACGGCTGAGGGACGTCCGATACCAATCGTCCCGGGAACAGGCCGTGTCATACAGCCACTATTTGCCTGAGTGTGCCTGAAATCTGCTCAAGGGGCGTATTCTCCAATCCGGACGGGGCGGGTGCAAAAGATGCAGGGATTAAAGGTCTGCCTGTTGCTGTGTTTTTTCGCAGCCAATCCCGCAGGGCAATGTGTCCTCGCGGATGAGCCAACTGTCAGTTACGTGTTCCCTGCTGGCGGTCAGCGCGGGACAACCGTTCGTTTTCATGTTGGTGGACACTATCTGCACGATCGCTGTCGTTTTCAGATGGAGGGATCGGGAATTACCACCGTCAGCAATCTGCAACGCACGGACGCGACAGTGTGGTTCGAGGGGCCTGTCATTCCACTGCAGGAGTCCCAGCAGAAAGAAGACTACCCAGTTGACCATGCGGGCTCTGTAACAATCGCAGCCGACGCAGAGACAGGAATTCGACGGTGGCGTGTCAGTACATCACAGGGCGTGACGCTGTCGCGACCGTTTGTTGTTGGCGAACTTCCGGAGATTGTGGAGCAGGAAATCGATGGCGCCCCGGTGCCGGTCTCTGTGCAGTTACCCGTAACCATCAATGGACGGATTTTCCCACGGGAAGATATTGATATCTGGACGTTTCCTCTGCAGCAGGGGCAAGCGGTGACTTGTACGGTCCTCGCGGCTGGCCTTGAATCACCTTTGGACGCAAGACTCTGGGTCACCGGTCCTGATGGCCGAATTCTGCTGCAGTCTGATGACTTTCATGGGACCGATCCGCGAATCGCTTTTATCGCGCCTGTGACCGGGCAATTTCAGGTGCACCTGCAGGATGCGAATTTTGGTGGATTGCAGGACTATGTCTACCGACTTTCACTTGTCCCGGAACTGCAAGCCGACGGCATGTACCCGCTGGGTGGCAGGCGTCATTCAACTGTTGCATTTCAGCTTTACAATGGGCCACAGTTGCTGACTACAACGCAGGTCCTGATTGGTGGGAGCGAGCGAACACGGTATCAGTTGCCCGAGCATCACTTGTGGGCTGCAGTATCAGATCTGCCAGAGGTGATGGAGCCGGAAGATGACGAAAAAGTGGTTGCCGCAGCGACAGTGGAAATTGAGCAGATAGCTAATGGCAGGATTCGGAAGGCCGGTGAGCGAGATTGCTGGCAACTGAGTCTGGCAGCACAGGAAACCGTGATACTGGATTTGTTTGCCTCCAGACTGGGATCCCCGCTCGACAGTGTGCTGACCGTCCTTGATCCCGCCGGTAAGCCGATTGCGGAATCTGACGATCTGCCAAATGGCGTCACAGATTCTCAGTTGCGATTCACCGCCAGCCAGGCGGGGATTTGGACCGTGTGTGTGGCCGATCGTTTCGCGGACCGTGGCGGTGTGCAGTTTGGGTACCGGTTGATGATCCGCTCGGCCAACAGCGAGGCTCCGGGGTTTTCACTTGACCTGCCAGTTGATTCCCTGTCCCTGCCTCGCGGCGGAGAGGCGAAGTTGAAAATCACGACAATTCGCACCGGGCAGTTTCAGGGAGCCATTGAGCTGATTCCGGAGAATCTGCCCGCGGGAGTGGCGGTTGAGGGCAATCTGATCAAGGCGGGAGGCAATGAAACGACGCTGATTCTGAAGGCGCCGAAGGATGCTGCCGTATCGCTGTCCCCTGTAACAATCCGCGGTCGCGAGTTGCGGGAAGCGACCGATGCGTCAGCGGCCGCTTCCTCGAAGGCACCGGATCCTGCGGATCCAAAGGCAAATGCGCTACTGCAGGCCACAGCCACGGTAAAGCGTCAGCGTCCGGACGATGAGGCAGGAGAGAAACTGTGGCTATCGGTTTGTGTACCAACGCCGTTTCGGTTTGTCGGAGCATTCGAGACGAAGTATGCGCCGCGGGGTTCCATATTTGTTCGACGCTACCGAATCGAACGCGGTGATTACAAGGGCCCACTTACAGTGTCACTTGCCGAACGACAGACTCGGCATTTGCAGGGAGTCACCGGGCCGGTTGTGGTTGTTCCAGCGGAGGCAGACGAGTTTGAGTACCCGGTGCGATTGCCTCCATGGATGGAAATCGGTCGCACCAGTCGCACCTGCCTGATGGCCACGGGATTCGTGGCGACCGAAGATGGGCAGATGCATTCGGTCAGCTATACATCATTCGAGCAGAATGATCAGGTCATTGTGCTGGTTGACCCTGGTCGCATGAACATCCGACTGGAGCGGGACTCACTACTGGTCAACCCAGGACGGGCTGTGCCCCTGTCAGTGCAGGTTTTTCAGGAGCCTGGTATCAGGGGCGACGTTCGCCTTGAGTTGATCATTCCCGCCCATATGCGAGGACTGAATTGTGAGCCCGTGACCGTACCGTCGAACAGGGATGCGGGGACATTGATGCTGCAGTTCAGCGAGGCTGTGCCGGGGCCCTTCAACATGCCGTTGACCGTACGCGCCACGACGGGGTCAGGCGTCCAGCAGCATTTCACGGAGGCGACATTGACGATCAAGGCTCGCTGAGACATGAGTGCCCCGGCAGGATCGAACAGACTTCCACGTTGCGGGTGAACAACGGGCTCTAAGTACAATGCTGTGCGCGGTGTTGCAATAACGTCAGAGTGTTGGTGATTCTGCATTACCGAAGGACACGGTGGTCAGTGGTCATAGCACGCAAAGTCCCCCCTGGGAGGGCGAGGCTCCTGCCGAGCCGAAGTCAATTGTCAGTGTTCAGTTGTCGTTGCTCGCCGACAACCGTAGCCCGGGAATTCCTGACGCCGAGGACAAAATGTAGCCCGAGCATTCCTGATCGGCCCCCTCCATGAAAAAACACTGGAGATTTCGACGGTTACGAGAATTTCGTGACCGGGCTGAAGCCCAGACTACGACTTTTGTCCCTCGTGTCATTCCTGCCCCGCCGTCTTTTGCCCAGATATAGCCGCGAAGCGGCGGACGTTTTCAGACGCTCGGCCGCTTCCCTGACTGCTAACCGCCAGGCATAAGTGGACCGTCAGCATTGTCACCGAGTCGGTGCTCGGTGGTCCCACGGAAGTCCCCTTCGGGAGGGCGAGGCTCCTGCCGAGCCGAACGCCCACCCCGCCGTAAAGGCGAGCCGTTAGCGCAAGCAGACGGGTGTAGTCGTTTGCGTCTGAGCGGTTGTGTTTTTCATTTCACGGAAGCCGTATCCACTGCATTTTCGCCAACCCCATTAGACTGCAACCTGCAGGTGCACATTTAGTTTCTCGTTGATCCGGAAAAGGTCTCCGCTGACTGGTTGCCCGAGTGCTTTTTCGCTCCGGGTGTCTTCGGAAGACACGTCAAATTGAGTTTTCGCGAAATCGGCCGAGACCGGTTCAGTTCCGTACAGCCTTGTTGAGAGTCCAGCTCCTGATTCAACGGCGATCCAAACTTTTCAAAATGACCTCAAAACAGACGTGGCCTGGAGTACATTCGGGCCATGAAATTCATTATTCTGACGCTTCGTGAGGTTCTTCCTGCCTGACCGCCGGCGTCGTACGGCCCTGGAGTTGATTGCATGTCTGCTGTGACTAAGTTGTTGGGACTTGTGTTTTCGCTGCTGGTAGCAGTGATCGGTTTTGCCGATTGGCAACGCTTTGCGGCTCCAGGAAATACGACAAAGTTGGCACCGCAGGCGATCGTCGCAGCGGATTCGAAACCAGCAACGCCGGCTAAAGACACTCAGGAAATCTGCAGCGAGGTCTCGTCGACAGACTTTTCTGCTGCAGGCGCGGCGATCCCGGTCGTCATGCCATTTGATGAAAAAGCAGCTGGCACAGGTGTGCGTTATGTGCGAATCGAGTTGCCGGGCAACCGCCGGATCCTGACACTGGCAGAAGTGGAAGTCTTCAGTGGTGGGAAAAACATCGCAGCCAGCGGTAAGGCAAGTCAGTCCAGCACCTACGGTGGGGCCGAGGCATCACGTGCGATTGATGGAAATAAAAACCCTGAATATGGCGGGGGAGGTCAGACCCACACATCAAACGACGGCGAGAAGAACGCGTGGTGGGAACTTGATCTGGGTCAGTCGGCCACAATCGATAAAATTTCCGTCTGGAATCGTGCCGGCTTTGAGGCACGACTGGCTGGATTCCGGTTGGTCCTGCTGAACAAGGACCGAAAAGAGGTCTTCGCAAAGAAAGACATCGAAGCGCCGCAGGTGATGGAGATCAACATCGCTTCCGGTGGTGCTGTTTCGTATCTGGGATTTGATGGAAAACCCGGAAAATCTCTCGGTCGCAAGCCCATGCTCGCAGCGGCAGGTGACGGCAACAGCACGGACGAAGACCTGCTTGTTGAGGTACCCGCAGATTACCGGGACGCGCTGCCGTTTTCGTTCAGGAAGACTGATGTTGTGGCATTACTTGGAAACGGTCTTGCAGACCGAATGCAGCATGACGGCTGGTTGGAAACACTGCTGCAGTCACAATTGCAGGACCAGCAGATTCGCTTCCGGAACATGAGCACCAGTGGTGATCGCCCAAACTCGTACCCGCGCAGTTCTGGTCAGATTTCCATGACAGCCTATCTGCAACTGGTCCGCCCAACGGTGGTGCTGGCCTTCTTTGGCTATAACGAATCGTTTGACACCTCACCTGAGGACTATCAGAAACAGCTGGTGGAGTTTGTGCGCAGGACTCGAGCTGCGAAGCCTGACGGACAGCAGTTTCCGCGAATTGTGCTGTTTAGTCCCATCGGTTTTGAAGATACAAAAAGCCCGAATTTTCCGGATGGTCGAAGTCAGAATGTTCGACTTGCTGCGATTACTAAGGCCACAGCGGCAGCGGCCGAACAATGCGGTGTGGCCTTTGTGGACCTGTTTCACCCGACATTGGAACTGTACGCAAAGTCCAGTCAGCCGTTGACGATCAACGGCGTGCACCTGACAACTGAAGGCAATCGTCAACTTGCCGAAGTGATAGCTCGCCAGCTTCTGGGAAAACCCGTCAGCTATTCGCCGTCGCTTGAGCCTCTTCGACAAGCGGTTCTGGACGTGAATCTGCATTGGTGGAACCGTTACCGTGCATCAGACGGGAACGACATCTGGGGTGGCCGTTCGACTTTGACCTTCGTGAACAATCAGAGCAATGCGGACGTCCTGCAGCCAGAGTTGTCGATGCTGGACGTCATGACAGCCAATCGTGACGCCGTCGTGTGGGCTCGTGCAGCCGGACGCGAACTTGTTGCAGACGACAGTAATGTGCCAAAACCAGTGCCCGTAATTTCCAATGTCGGCGGTGGCAGCCAGAGTTCCAGTGCTGAAAAGGAGGGGCGTCTTGAATACATCAGTGGGGAGGAAGGCCTGAAGAAAATGGCCGTGGCCGACGGCTTTGAGGCCAGTCTGTTTGCCGATGAAGCACGTTTCCCGCAGCTTGCAAACCCCGTTCAGATTCAATTCGACACTCAGGACCGCCTCTGGGTCGCGGTCTGGCCGACGTATCCCAAGTGGGAACCACTGGGTGCTATGAATGATGCCCTGATCATTCTGCACGATGACGATCATAACGGTGTGGCAGACCGAGTGACTGAGTTTGCTAAGGTACAGAATCCGCTGGGGTTTGAATTCTGGAACGGTGGAGTGATTGTGACCTGTCAGTCGGATCTGCTGTTTCTGAAAGATACCGACGGTGATGACGTGGCCGATGTGCGAACTCATCTGCTGCAGGGACTGGATTCTTCGGATACTCACCACGGGGCCAACAATCTGATTCTTGGACCAGACGGTGGAATCTATTGGCAAAGTGGGGTCTTTATGGTGCACAACCATGAGCATCCGTGGGGGCCATCGCTGCAGTCCACAGCCTCGGCTATGTACCGTTTTGATCCCCGTCGCCACACCATTGCCATGCATGCCGAAAACTCGCCAAATCCTCATGGCACATCGTTTGACTACTGGGGCTATCAGTATGCAACCGACGGCACTGGTGGTCGCGCGTTCCAGGTGCGTCCGGAGGGAAATGGATTCCGGATGCACGAACTGCTGAAAAAGGAAGTTCGTCCGGTGACTGCCAGTGAGGTGGTCAGCAGTGCCCATTTCCCCGATTCGATGCAGGGGGATTTCCTGATCTGTAACGTGATTGGATTTCTTGGGATCAAACACTACGACCTTGTGCGGAATGGGGAAGCGGGCACCGTCTGGGGTGAACCTGCCGGTGGCGATCTGACGGTGACCGTAACCAACGCCGATGGCAGCACAACGGTCGATAAGTCTCGCGGTCTGCTGATGAGTGGTGACAAGAATTTTCGTCCATCGGATGCGATTTTTGCTCCCGACGGATCGCTGTATGTCGCTGACTGGCATAACGCGATTATCGGCCACATGCAGCATAATGTTCGCGATCCGAATCGGGATCATGCGCATGGTCGAGTGTATCGAATTACGGCGGTCGGTCGTCCATTGCAGACGTCACCAGCGATCGACGGCCAGCCGATTGTCGCTCTGCTGGAAAATCTGAAGTCGCCGATCGATGGTATTCGCCACAGAACACGAGTTGAGCTGAGTGAGCGGGATTCTCGGGAAGTGATTTCCGCAACTCGCGAATGGATCAAGCAGTTCGATCCGCAGAAACCGGAAGATGCCCACCATCTGCTGGAGGCATTATGGCTGCATCAGCAGCACAACGTGCGTGACTATCAGTTACTGGATCTGGTTCTGAATTCACCTGAACCAAATGCTCGAGTGGCCGCCAGCACGGTGCGACACTTCTGGGTCAACGTTGAGAAAACGATGCGCGGTGGAAAGATTGCAGACGCCGCAATGGCCTCGGCGAAAAAATCCGGGGTGCTCAGTGACACGCCGGAACTGACAACCATTCGCGTTGCCACGATCCCTGAAAAAATGATGTACGATGTCCGGGAACTGGCTGTGAAGCCCGGACGCAGGGTGCAGTTGACCTTTGCCAACTACGATTTCATGCCGCACAACATCATGCTGGTCAAACCTGGGAAAGCTGACGACGTAGGTCTCGCGGCGATAAACCTCGGCGCTAAGGGATTTGACGTTGGATTCGTACCGGACTCAACAGAGATTCTATGGCACAGCAAACTGGTGGATTTTGGTCAGGAAGAGGTGATTGAGTTCACAGCGCCGACTGAAGAGGGAGCCTACCCGTACCTGTGTTCATTCCCTGGCCATCATCGTTTGATGCGTGGTATGCTGTATGTGACCAACGACCTGCAGGACTTTCTGAAACGTAACCCGCAGAACGAAATGCGGATTACCGAATGGAAGCATGCAGACTTCGAAAAAGATCTGACTCGCGTTGGACAGCATCGCAATTTCGAGGCAGGCAAGCAGTTGTTTTCGACTCTTGGCTGTGCACAATGCCATCGGATGAGTAAAGCTGATTCGGCGGCACAGGGACAGGCTCTTGGTCCAAATGTTGATGACTCCGTAAAGAAGTACAAGCAGGATGCCAGTGCTCTGCTGCGCGAGATCCTCGAGCCTTCTCGAAACATTGAAGACAAGTACCGTCAATTGGTGATCGCGCTGGAAGATGGAACAACCCAGACCGGGGTCGTTGCTGAGGAAAACGATGAGACGCTGACACTGCTGTCAGGAAGTCCCCCGAAGCAGGTGAGTATTCCGAAGAGCTCGATTGACGATCAGGTGGCATCCAACGTGTCCATCATGCCAACGGCACTGCTGAATACGCTGGATCGGGAACAGATTCTGGACCTGCTGGCATATCTCCTTTCCGGAGGCGATGCCAAGGCACCGGCGTTCCACCACAATCACTGAATGTCTTTTTGGCCGCCCGATAACCGTGGTGGGTCAGCAGAACGCTGGCTCACCACGGTGCTGGCCGTTATGGTCTGTAATACGGTTTACCTGACATGGCGTTTTGCTGCGCTGTACGCCGGTTGGGCGACTCCGGGAACCGGGTTGTGTTCGTGGTCTGCTGGGATTGATTGCGATCGAGTGCTGCAGACTCCTGAGGCTCGTGCGTTTATCGTTCCAAACGCGGTCCTTGGGCTGGGTTTCTATTCCACAGCCCTGCTCTGGTGGATCGCAGGACGCAGGTTGACTGCCACAAACAACCCTGTTGTGACCCGCGTTCTGGTGGTTGGATTGTCAACCGCATCGCTGGCAAGTCTCTGGTTCTGGCGTTTGCTGCTGCAACTGGAAGCCCTGTGTCCCGTTTGTCCGTGGAATCACGTTCTGACCTATGTCGCGCTAGGTTTTGCTGTACGACTGCTGATGAAGCAAAAGCGAGGAATGAGCAATGAGAATTCTGGACTGCTGGGAAAACTTGCCGCAGTCTGTGTGCTGTGGTTCCTGCTGTGCCTCGCAGGATGGTTTGTCTTCGAATTCTTTGTCGAAAAAGCCACTTCTGCCCAGTGACGGTAACCCTGACACGCCAGCAGCTCAGGTTTGAACGTGGATCAACTACTCCTGAGGCTGACAACAGAAACGTAGACTGAGCTTTAGCCCGGACCGACTCCCCACACCATACCTCAGAACACCCCGCTTTTTTGTAACCCAGGGAAGTCAGTTTCAGGACTCACGCCGCCTTTTGTTCCCTGGGTCATTCCTGTCCCGATTGGTCAACCGGATGAAATGCGTTTCTGACACATACACGTTTTGACTCAAGGCGGAATCCGACGGGCGACTTCGTTCGCGGCGAAGCCGTTTCTCACGACTTATCCTGAACAAGCGAGTTCAACCGCCCGGAACGGGAACCGGAACGGGAACCGGAATTGGCCGCATGAGGCCCCGCCGTCAAGCAATTCGAAGCAGGTAACGACGTGATTCGAGTCCTGCATTGCATGGCCGAAGTGGTTCATCCCTGCCAGGCTCTGACCACCCGGAACGCACTTCTCTCACGATCGGTCACGTTGAGATTTGGCAGCACGCCGCAAAGATACCGGATAAAAAACTCCTGAATCTGCAGGATTTCTGGCGCGTCGTCGACTGTTGTCAAGTGCTGAGTCCTCGTCATGGCTGTGATCTGTTCCCTCTGAACCCGGCATATCCCCTTGCGAACCCGTAGGAGCTTTACGAATCAAGGGTCGCTTGTCGTGCCCAAACCGGAGTCGAATGTGTCCTTGTGTACGGGTGTGTCCCCGCCATCGCTCCCGGCATCGATGCACCAACGGGGTGTGTCCCCACCGATGGGGGTGTCCCCACCGATGGGGGTGTCCCCACCGATGGGGGTGTCCCCACCAACGGGGGGTGGCCCCACCAACGCGGTGTGTCCCCACCAACGCGGTGTGTCCCCACCAGCGGGGTGTGTCCCCACCAACGGGGTGTGTCCCCACCAACGGGGGGTGTCCCCACCAACGGGGGGTGTCCCCACCAACGGGGGGTGGCCCCACCAGCGGGGTGTGTCCCCACCAGCGGGGTGTGTCCCCACCAGCGGGGTGTGTCCCCACCAGCGGGGTGTGTCCCCACCAGCGGGGTG
>CAIOKE010000049.1 GCA_903858815.1 uncultured Planctomycetaceae bacterium
CGTATTGCCTGATACGTCTGCCATGCCTGTTCACAGGAGCGGAACAGGATATTGCGGAGCACATAAATCAGATACTCCTTTTCTGTGAGCTGCAATGAATTTGGCGTAGCCTGATACCAGTCTACGGCCTTGTGCCACGCCGAAAAATCGTTCAGCTCGGACGAGAGTCGCAGCTGCAGCAATACCCACCTTGCCGCAATCGCCTCGTTTGGAACATCGCCAACACTGATTCGCGTCAGCGTTGACAACGCTGCAGCGGGATTGTCCTCCGCAATACTTATGGCCAACTGATACAAGTCAAACCAGTCGCTGGCGGCAAAGTCGATGCCTGCCTCCTGAACCTCAATTGCACCGTACTGTCTGATCCAGCGCTCCATCGATACTCTTGAATCCGGACCTGCCAATCGAGCTTTAAGCGGAATTTCACGAGAAACCAGCAGATTCCCCAGTGAGGAAAACTGCAGCTGATCCCGATTCCCTGTATTGATCAACGAAAATCCGGAAAACATTGTCGTGATGTCAATGGCCGGAAACAACAACTGCCAGTGCGTCACATCAAACACATGAATGACATGATTGATGCATCGCACAGCCATCAACAACTTATCAGCCGAAAACGCAAATTCTACCGCTCGCGCACCCACGTCCATGGTGTGCTGGACAACGCCGGTCATCCCACAAACAACGGCCAGATTCGAAGACTCGGTTGTTGTGACAAAGGCTTTCTGACCCGGAACCGGAGTCAATAATGGGGGTTGATCGAAGTTCAGAAACGCCACTGCCGTCGTGCTGCAGGATTGAAGATCAGCGATCAGCAATCGCTCGCTCTGGTAATTCGCCGGTCTCAGAATCACGGCGTCTTCCGTATCCAGCATGCAGACTCGGTCGCACCCAAATCCGTCGCTCCCTTTGACCGTGAGCACTCTGCGGTCTGTTCCCCGCCGAAACAACAGCGACATGCCGCTCTCATTGGTGATCACTGCGGTGGTAAAGTCGCGCGAAGCCGCGAAACTGTTGAAACATGGCAGTTCCTCGTCGAATTCCAGCACAGATTGGTCGTCAAAGTTCAGCCGCAATATCCTGCCGCGCTTCGTTGCCGCACACCACACACCAATATCGCAACTGTGCTGACCACGCCACATTCGCGATCCCACGATGGGACCATCAAATGTCAGCCGTTCGCCGGACTGACTCCGCGACTGCGTGTCAATCACCACAAGACTTCCACATTCCCAAAACCGTTGCTGATCTTCCGTGGCAGTATTCTGTCCAAATGCCATAGTCCGAGTTCCGATTGAGTCGTCCCAGCCCGCAACCAGGACCCCATAACTCGAATCGTCGGTCCAGAAAACTCGTTCAACCGACATTCCGACATCAATTCTCTGCCACTCCGAGTCTCTTTGTACATTCCTGATGGCGATCTCCTGAGCAAGATCAGGGTCGCCGGAGAACAAGATTTGCGTTTGCTCATCCGGTGCCTGCCAGATCGACAACCTGTGAGCCGGCGCGTTCAGCAGATTCAGAATCCGCTGGCGACCGATCGTCTCCTGCGTTGCTGGTTCACCCAATGCGTTGCTGCCAGGATTCCACAGAGTCACGCAGCCTTCTGCAGTCACAGTCACAAATTCCGCAGCGTGGCCTGGCGCGGCATTGCTGGTGTCCAGAAACTCGATCAGCACACAGGCAGAACGCAGACGCAGCATTCCTGTCAGGGGCCGAGCGGGTTTCTGCTGCCAGATACAGGCGGAACCATCATGCATGGCGGCTGCAATCACTGCGTTGCCATACCCCGGATTTCCAACAGCGATCGCCCCAATCAGACTCTCTGTCGATTCCAAAAAAACCACCTGCAGAATTCGCGCCTCGCACTCATACCTGTAGCAGGTTAGATTCTGACGCCCCCCGAGAATTACGCCGCTGGAATGTGGCTGCTTCTCTCCGAAGATGATGTCTATCGAACCGGCTGCATCGTCAGTTCTCATCGACCTGCAAACAAGCACCTGATCACTCAGTGGCCCCGTGCCCGCCCGTGCCCGCTGCACAAGCCCATCATCGGTACGCTCCAGAAGCATAAAACTACCGTTCCGAGCTGACACCGCCAGATACACTCCGTCCGATGACATCCCAACACCACCCAAACTCAGCACCCCACCATGCGACATTTCCTGACCAGTGGCGAGATTGATTAGAGTAATCAGGTCAGATGGGCGGTTTGTAATCACACCGCTCGCAGATTCATAAACAACAGCAACCCAGTCATCAGTTTGCGCGCTGGCATGAATCATGGAACGCACCGTACGGCGGAATGTCACCTCTCCGTTTTGCAAATCATAGCGCACCATTGACGCCCTGATCGGTACGCCATCGTTGACCAGCGTTTCTCCTTCCGCAGATAATTCGCCGCTGACCATCGACCGCAATAGAGTACGGAGCTCACTTGCGGCACCGTCGAATTGGTTGACAACCGTCAGAAACCGGCCGTCAGCTGAACAGGCGGCCCTCTGAACCACTCCCGCATGCTCAATCGGCTGTCCCAGCACTGCCCCGCTTTCAGCGTCAAATCGCAGGATTTGGGCGGGCATTTTGAGGTAATGGCCCCCCGGCGCCTGCGTGAGAATAAAAAAGGACCGACTGTCCGGAGCCCAGAAGGCATGAAAGGACCCGACGGTCAGTTGCACGTTTCGATAACAGCTGGTTGGCACATTTTTTCGCAAATCCCAAACGAATACCAACTCCGACCCGCGCCGCTTTGTTGCCAGCAGCAGATATTTCCTGTCCGGCGATAGCGCTGCCTGCTGTACGGTCCCCTGCAGCTGCCGCTGCCAGACAATTTCCGGGAACTCCCGCAAAAGATTCGCCTCCCGCTGCCGCCAGTAATCAGGTCTGAGATGAATCGATTGAGTGATGCGATCCCGCGCAGATTCCAGCTGCTTCGCGAATCGTGGTTCAAGTTCTGCAGCCTTGCGGACTGCTGCGAGCAGTTCGCTGACCTGGTTCAGCAGCTCGTCCCTGCGAACAAATGCCAGTTTTTCTGCGTCATGCAGATAATTCAGGGCCTGCGGCAGGTGTGCACTTGTGATCTCGTTGGCAGCCAATTGGCTGAGTGTCTGCAGGCTGCCAGTCACAGAATCAA